>NZ_JGVW01000079.1 GCF_000687455.2 Burkholderia sp. lig30 | reverse complement strand
CGCCGCGGCGCTGATCGGCGGCTTCGAGCGCGAGCGGCCGGGCCTGCCCGCGATCGCGCTGGCCACCGATGCGTGCCATGCCGGCCTGGCCGCCGCCGGCGCGGCCGAGCAGATCTTCGCGCAGCAGGTGCGGGTGCTCGGGCACACGGGCGACGTCCTGCTGGTGCTGGACCCGACCGGCGCGTCGCCACGCGTGCTGGCCGCGGTCGACGAGGCGCACGAGCGCGAAATGACGGTGGTCGCGCTCACGGGCGGCAGCGGCAACGCACTGGCGGCCGCGCTGTCCGACACCGACATTTCGATCAGCGTGCCGGCCGACCGCGCGGCGCGCATTCATGAAGTCCATCTGCTGACCATCCATTGCCTGTGCGACGGCATCGACGCGATGCTGCTCGGTGAGGATTGAACGAAGGAGTGCCGTCGATGAAGAGTAGCCGAATCAAACAGACGCTGGTTCGAACCACGCTATGGGCCGCCGCCGTCGCGGGCCTAGCGGTTTCCCTGCAAGGCTGCGTGCTTGCGGTGGCAGGCGTGGCGGGTGGCAGCGCGCTGGTTGCGACCGATCGCCGCACGCTGGGCGCGCAAACGGAAGACCGCGAAATCCAGGTCAAGACGCTGACGCAGATCAGCAACACGCTGCCGGACCAGGCGCACGTGAACGTGACCGTGTTCAACCGCCGTGTGCTGCTGACGGGCGAGGTGCCCGATGACGCATCGAAGCAACGCGCCGAGGCGATCGTGCGCGGCATCAACAATGTGAACGGGATCATCAACGAGCTGTCCATCGAAGGGGCGAGCTCGTTGTCGTCGCGTGCGAACGATTCGTACCTGGATGGCCGCGTGAAGACGGCGATGATTGCCGAGAAGGGCATTTCAGCGAACAACTACAAGGTGGTGACCGAGCGCAGCAACGTCTATCTGATGGGGCTCGTGACGGTCGAGGAAGGCAATCGCGGCGCAGAAGTCGCGAGCCAGGTGCCGGGCGTCGAGAAGGTCGTGAAGGTGTTCCAGTACATCCGTCCGCAGGATGCGCCGGCGCTGCAGACCGCCGCGCCCGCGAACGGCGCATCGGCTGCGCCGGCGGACGGCGCGACGGTCGGCGCCGTGCCCGACGCGTCGGTGACGGCGGCGCCGTTGCAGTCGCCCGCGCCGATCTCGAACTCGACCAGTGTGCATCCGGGCAATCCGAAGGCAGGAACGCAATGAAAGTGAAGAAGTGGATGGCAGGCGCGGCGGCGGCCGCGCTGATGGGAACATTCGGTGCGACCGCCCACGCGGACGTCGGCGACGGGCTCGCGGTCGCGCGCAGCAATGCGTGCATGGGCTGCCACGCGGTCGACCGCAAGCTGGTCGGGCCGTCGTTCAAGGAAGTCGCGGTGCGTTACAAGGCCGATCCGCAGGCGCTGGCGAAGCTGTCGAAGAAGGTGAAGGAGGGCGGCTCCGGCGCATGGGGCGCGATCCCGATGCCCGCCCATCCGCGCATGAGCGACGCCGATGTCCGCTCGGTCGTGCAGTGGGTGCTGGCTGGCGCGCCATCGAAGTAACAACGGCTATTGCCAAGCGCGTAAAGTCTTGTGTATGATCGTTGAGTGTTGGGGCGGTAGCTCAGCTGGGAGAGCGTCGCGTTCGCAATGCGAAGGTCGTGAGTTCGATCCTCATCCGCTCCACCAATAAAATCAAAGGGTTACAGGCGATTTACCTGTAACCCTTTTCTGTTTCTGCGGTCCGTGTAACCGCCATGTAACCAGATTTGATCCACGCCAATCCATGTAGATCCTGCCGAGCAAGATGTGGGGTCACCCACGGTCTGCGCGGATAAGGTCCCTGTCGTCACGCTAGTTATCGCTGTCCGGCAATGCAAGGCCGGCTTCGGCTATCGCTTCGGTGACTTGCTTGAATGCTCAATCGCGCGCCGTTTTTCCTGCTCTTCAGGACGCCTCGCAGATCCCGGAGGGGCTCTTCGTGCGTGCGGCCCTCAACTCGGCGCGGTCATTCGCCAGCAGGCGCAGCTCTACCTTCCCGCCAGGCTCAATGCCCAGGTGCTGCAATATCTCTTTCGTAAACGTCACTCGGCCCAGCGCGGTGACAGTTAGCGTGCACATGGTGTCGCCTCCGCCAATTGTCGTCATATGGTGCCGCAAAAATGCGTCCGCCTCGAACGTTTCTCGCCCACTTCGGCCCTGTGTCGTACCCGCTTTAAGCTGATCCAGGTAGTCTGCCCAAGCCTGCATCATCGAGACCCGATCCTCTATAAAGCGGGTGCGGTTGTAGGCGTTACCAAGCGCACCGGCTACGCGGTGGGCCAGTTGGTGCTCGATGACATCGGCTGGGAAGCGGAGGCGCTCGTGCAGGATTGTGCGCGCCATTGCGCGAAAACCGTGGCCGGTAATTTCCGTTTTCGTGTCGTAACCGAGTCGTTGAAGCGCGGCATTGATCGCCGCATCGCTCATTGGCTTTCTGCGATCGCGGCCCGGGAAAACGTAGCGCCACTGGCCCGTGAGCGCTTGCAATTCTCTCAACATCTGGACTGCCTGCGTAGCAAGCGGCACCAGATGCTCGGTCTTCGTCTTGGAAACGGTGTAGCGCCAGTGACCGCGCTCGAGGTCAATCTCCGCCCATTCGGCCTGCCTCAGCTCGCCAGGCCTCACGAACAGCAACGGCGCTAACCGCAGTGCAGCGCGTACGACAAGCGTACCCGAAAAGCCATCAAAGGCGCGGAGCATCTCGCCGACCTTTACGGGATCCGTGATCGACGCGAAATGAGTATGCCGATTCGGTCGCAGCGCACCGCGTAAGTCGGCACTGACATCGCGGGCGGCGCGCCCGGTCGCAACCGCATAGCGGAAAACCTGCCCGCAGTTCTGATGGAGCCGATGCGCGGTATCGTGAGCCCCTCGCGACTCGGCCCGACGCAGCACTTCGAATACTTCCGGCGGAGTGATGTCCGCGATGGGCCGCGAGCCAAGCCACGGGAACAGGTCCTTCTTCAGGCGCCCCATGATCTTCTCGGAATGGCTGGCCGCCCAACCTGGAGCCTGTCTCTCAAACCACTCCAGCGCAACCGCTTCGAAAGTCGCCGCCGCGTTGAGTCGGGCCAAGCGCTTCTTTTCTTTCTTAGCCTGTCCTGGGTCAACGCCGTCCGCCAACATTGCACGCGCCTCGTCGCGCTCGCGACGAGCATGGGCGAGTGTGACATCAGGGTAGACGCCTAGCGCCAGCCGTTTCTCGCGGTCGAGAAAACGGTATTTGAGTCGCCAGTACTTTCCGCCGGAGGGTGCGACCTCGAGATACATTCCGCGACTGTCCGAGATCCGATACGTCTCAGCTCGTGGCGCAGCCCGGCGAACTTCCAGATCGGTAAGCGGCATGTGCACCTCACCCGGCGTAGGGGGCACGGATTTTCGGCGATGCGAGAAAACCGGCCGATGCCTTTAAAGCTGGATCAGCGAGCCCCGGCTGTCAACGAAATTCACGGATGAGGAGCCCTGTAGCCCTATGCTGCGCGAGGGCTTGCGAGCATTTTCCGAGCTACGTGGATGTCTCGATGGTAGATACGGCGACGCGACGTCAAGTTCGACGAGGCTCGGGATGAGCTCTTCGCCGGCCGCAAGCTGCCCTGGAGCGATCGACATTACCACCACGATCATCATCAGCATGGCGATGAGAGTGGAGAGCACAAGCGCGCGGCAAGGGCATCGTCTGAATCGGGTTTGCCAGCAGACGTCGGAGGACTTCAAGATTGCCGATCCGCGTATCGTAGAGCGTACAACAAGGCGCTTGCTGTGACTGAGCTTCCCCACGTTACGTTGCACGGCTTCGACGGTCGTTTGGGCACGTTGTTCGAGTGAGTCAGAGTGTCGGTCGGCGTTGTCGTTCAGACCCAGAGGCACAAATCGTCCGCCATTGCCGAGAAGCACTATCAGCGCCATCCGATTCACCTGTCGCGTAAGTGCCATGACAGCATCGAAGCGTGGATTCCGGAGCAGGCCGGGATTCCGTTTCAGGCCAACGCCGCGTGATCTACGAGAAAGGGATACCGCTCAGGTTTCCATCATCGACCCGCGGCGCGATAAAATTCACGGCTCGAGGCAATCGCCGCTGCGAATCGACTTACGAAGCCGGGGATATGACAGAAGACCGAACACCACAAGAACGCATCGCTGCCGCCAGGCAGCTTTATGCCGTATTGAAGGAGTACCTCGACCGGCCGACCTGGACGCCCATCGATGGGACGTTGATCGTGTCAGGGATTCATCCACCGCCCGACTGCGCCGAGATTCCTAATGGCGGCGTAGGACTTGATGGTCAAGTCTTCACGGGCGGCGGCAATGAGCGCTTTTCCGACGCCCGTCGAATCTGGCGTAAGTGGACATGGCGCTGCGAAGACGATCAGGAAAACGGCGAAGTCACGCCGGTCGAACTGAAGCCGCACAAATTCCTGATCTGGTGCGATGACATGGATATCGAGACCGACTGGATCCGGCTTTGTCGCGCCTTGTACGGCGACAAGACGAATCCCGGTCAGGTCGATTTCATTCCTGCGGAGATCGTCGAGCATGCGGCGCAATCCGCAAGGGTAATTGATGCACTCACCGCCAGACTCGCTGCTCAGGATGCGGGAGCCGCCGCCCAGAAAGGCAGCGGGAAGTCGTTGGCTCGATCGCCAATGCCCTTGCCTGAGAACAGGGAACACCTGTCAACGGAAGAGTTCGCTGCGGTGCTGGCGGTCGAGCCTCAGTCGGTCAGGAAGCGCTACTCGGAAACGGGCAGTTATCACGGGGTACGGCCGACCAAGCTTCCAAATCGCCGTGTGATCTGGCCAGTCGATGCGGTGAAGCAACTCCTCAATGGCGGCAGGATCGGCGAGTAACGAAGTGTGCAACACTCGCCGATCCTGCTATCACTGGCAATCCAGTTCGACCTTCCTCGCCTATTTCCTGCAGTTCAGATAGCGCGAGCATTGTCGACTGGAGGGCCGACGAAATCTCAGGAAATCGTGACACAGCAATCAGGTCGAGAGTGAACAATCGTCATCCTGATTGCGCTGGTACCCGAACGCGCTCGCCTCGGAAGTGCGGTAGTAAGTGCAGTAGTTCCCGGACGTGTCCTCCGTCCCCCTTCCTGATCCACTCCCTTGTTTCAACAACCGTGCATCCGACTCTGTCGGAGGTCCGCGCTCGTCCTTTATCTGGAGGCTCCGTGCCCGAAATCCGTTTCATTCATCTCCCGCCACGCCCTGGCCCGCTCGTGAGAGGGCTGGGCATCGTGGCAGGCGTCACGGCCATCAGCATCGCTGCAGCCCTGTGCTACGAGCAATATAAAAAACGCGAGCTAATACGCAAACTCGCGTCGATGCCCGGGGCACCCGACATCCTGCCCGCGCTTCGGACCCACTCGGAGAGGCTGCTCGCCCAATTCGGAGTTGGAGTCGCGCCGACATCCGACACCGACGGCTCGTAAGCCGACCAGCCACCTCATACCCGGCGCCTCGCGCCGGCTTCCTTTCCTTTCATCGCGCGCATCCGGCCATTTCCGGAGGAGCGTGCTCGCTCATTTTCAGGAGAAGTCCCTCATAAATCTGCCTTCGACTCACCACGCCGGCCCGCGCTTCAAGCTCGGCCGGATCTTCGCCACGCCGGACGCGCTGGAAGTCATCGCTAAGGCGCAGGTCTCGATCATCGACCTGCTGATTCGCCACGTTCGCGGCGACTGGGGCGAGCTGTCCGAGTCCGACCGCCAGCAAAACGAACTGTCGATTGAGGCTGGACTGCGCCTGCTGTCGAACTATCACCTGCCGGACCAGACTCGCATCCTGGTCATCACGGAATGGGATCGCTCGCACACCACCATCGAACGGCTTGATGAAGTCGTGATCACCAGTAGAAAGACCGCCCCCGCCCGACGCTAGGACCATCCGGGCTGGCCCTTCGTTAACTACGTGCGGGATGGGTATGCATGAGCAACTACGCGAGCGGCCCGCGCTTCCTGATGGGGCGGCCCCTCATCACACCAAGCGCTCAGACTGCGCTTAATGCAGCCGGCATCGAAGGAGTGCTGCTGCTCGCTCGGCATATTCACGGGGACTGGGGCCATCTTGGCACCGAAGATCTCACAGCAAACGAACTGTCTTATGGGGGGGGCGAGTACGGGCAATACGTCGGCGCCGTTGACGCATAACACTTCGTTCACCGACGGTGCTGACCTCGACTACAACCGTGATGGTGAGATCTACCGCAACATCTAACAGTACGGCCAGCGGTAAACCTTGGCCTGTAGGCACAGTGGAACCCTTGGCAACTCAGGTTCCTCTTTTTTTGCCATCGCACCCAATGTCAAGCCATCAACCGAATCTCTTCAATGAAAACCCTTGACGGAATTTTCGCGGCATCGAGGCGACGACGGGCGCCCAGGGCCAGCGTAAGCACATCTTCCGAATCGCTCTTCGAAATATGGTCATCGGCGAGATGCCTGATGAGAACGCTCTTTTACAGTGCACAACTATCGGCGTCGTTTCATTAGATAAGGGATGCTAATTACATGTCACATGCACTTTGAAAGTGGCGATCTCGCACGGTCGTAAGGTCGGATGACCAAGGGGGCTATAGGTTTCCTGAACTCTGTTGTCTGTGTGGCTTGCGCGATTGCCCGTGCAAGCGTCGCTCTCGGGGTTCGGTGGTCGATTGTCGCTAATGTCGACGCCGGAGTTGCATCGGACGATTCGCCTCCCCTCTTGCTTATTGACGTCGCCGATTCGGGAGGCTTCGCTTAGAGTTCGCGCTTCAAGCGTTGATGAAAGAGGAAACCCAGCAAAGCATCGTCGAGGCTCTTTCCACATGGCGTGAGTCCCCGATCGTTCCGCGTCACGTCTGGCCCTCCATACGCCTCCGTTGTTGTTCTGGAGCTACATATCTTCCATTGCTAAGGCCCATATCTGCTCCGAGGCGGTCAACTTCCTTCCGATAACTGCGACACTGTGAAATAATTCGATGTGTAGTTTTTCGAGCCGATTTTTCGAGTAAAGGCGCAGTTATGGGACACAAGGCAATCGTTGTAACGAACTGCACGAACCGAAAGCGGGTCAACAGCGGACTCTCTCTCTCGGAGATCGAGATCAGCGGTCCGCTAGCATCTGTTGCTGGACGCTGGGCGAAGGCCATCGGCAAGGTGAGTCCGTCGAGGCAGGCCCAGGATGTGTACGCGGGACGATCATTTGCCGAGGCGCGGCATGTAGCAGAGGTATTGAACGGCACGCTTCACGTCATATCTGCCGGACTTGGTGTGGTAGATGCCTCGGATTCGATTCCGTCGTATGACCTAACGGTTGCAGGTGGGACTGGTTCGTTGAAACCCCTGCTCGCCCGCTTGAGTAAAGAACCTGCCGACTGGTGGTCGGCGTTGACAGCAGAGTTGGGGGAGCAAAGTTCCGTTCGTGCGTTGCTCGATCGGCATGCGGATTCAATGGCGTTCTTCGCGCTTCCAGGAAGTTACGTCGAGTTGATCGCGCAAGATCTGGCTTCCTTGACTAAGTCCCAAATCGGCAGGATCCGCGTCGTCACCTCTGACCGTGGGCAAGAATTGGTGCCAGATGTCGTCCGGGACGTCGTGCTGCCTTATGACGACCGCTTGGAGGGTTCCTCATACGCGGGGACTCGAACCGATTTTGCACAACGAGCGCTGCGGCACTTTATCGAAGTACTGGGCGGCCATCGACTCTCCGCCGCAGAGGGACGGGTGGCAGTAGAAAAAGCAATGCGTTCGCTGCGAAAGCCAGTTGTTCCAATTCGGGAAAGGAAAACCGATGTCGAGATCATGGCGCTTCTGAGAAAGAACTGGCATCGTTTCGACGGCAGTTCAACGCGATTGCTGCGTTATCTGCGCGACGAGGCGATGGTTGCTTGCGAGCAGGGGCGATTCCGTGGCCTGTGGTGCGTTCTTCAGCGCGATCTCGGCACGAAGGGGAGCCACTGATATGGGTAAAAAAGAAATTGTCGTGCGCGCGCTACGCACGACTCAGGGCGAAGGGCTGGAAGTGTATGCCTTTTTTATTCACGGGTCTGACATAGTGAAGGTGGCCGACATATCTAGGGTAGAACGAGACGACTTGGATGTGCTCAAGGGCTTTCAGCGTCCCGAGATCCGGACCCACGTTAAAGGGATCGTCGACTACCTAAACCAGGGTAACGTGCTGTTCCCCAACGCGATCATTCTTGCAATGTCACCTGCGGTACACTTCGCAGCCGCCCGCGGCACTAGGCCCGCCGGCGATCAGGGAATTGCGCGGGCGGGCACCCTGACCATTCCTGTCTATGACGAGGGGCAGCGGGTCGCATGGATCGTAGACGGTCAGCAGCGTTCGCTAGCTTTGGCGCAGGCGGCGAGGAAGGGGATTCCAGTACCAGTCGTCGCCTTTGTCTCGGACAACCTGGAAGTCCAGCGTGAGCAGTTTATTCTGGTTAATAAGGCGCGGCCGCTCCCGACCCGGCTAATCAACGAACTTCTTCCTGAGACTCGGAGTATTTTGCTGCCTCGCGAATTAAGCGCACGCAAGGTTCCGTCTGAGATCTGCAATTTGCTTAACCGTGACTCTGAATCGCCATTTCACAGGCTGATCAAACGTATCTCTGAAAAAGGTAGCAACACGAGTGTCATTACGGATACCGCGGTGATTGCCATGATCCGTAACAGCATGAACAATCCACTGGGTGCACTTGCCCCTTTTAAGTTATCTGGTCGCGATGGTGTCGATGTCGAAGGGATGTATCAGCTTTTGCGAACCTACTGGTCCGCTGTCCGGGACGTATTCCCGGACGCTTGGGGGGCCGATCCGAAGCGTAGTCGTCTAATGCATTCGGCAGGCATCGAAGCCATGGGCGTCCTGATGGATAGGATTTACGCCCGCCTCTCCGGGCAAGGGGAAGACTACAAGACAGTTCGAAAGGAGCTCGAGAAGGTCGCGCCTGCTTGCCGCTGGACGAAAGGTACATGGGAAACGCTGGGCGTTGCTTGGAACGAGATTCAGAGCACACCTCGAGACATCAGAAAACTTCAGGACGCACTGGTTCGAGCCTATACCAGTACGATAAAGAAATGAAATTTCTCTATTCGGATACTCAGGATTATGTCGATCCCGAGTACGATTTTATTAACGACCGCAATGCTCCCGGCCGCCGTCGTTACTGGGACGACGTCTATGCGCACGAACTCATGATGCCGGCGCCATATGACGGTTTGCTAGTATCGATGAGTGCTGTGCGACAGGCTGCCGGCGTCGCAAAATCAAAAGTACGATATTCAACGGCCGAAGAACAACGGATGTTGCGGGACGGTGTTCGTAAGTTCCTGAGGTATGGAGGTCCCAAGTTCAAGAGCGCCATGGTGTTGGGAGATTGCGGGGCATTTGCCTATGCGGACAGCAAGACACCTGCGTACCCGCCTCAAGAAGTGGTGGATTTTTATCTGGACGGTGGCTTCAGCCATGGGGTATCGCCCGACCACATTATCTTCGATTGCCTAACCGACAATCCCCCTGCGCGTCACGTTGCGCCCGGTGTTATTGAACGTTTCAATATCACACTTTCCAATGCCGAAGAGTTTCTGCGTCTTACAAGTGCGGAGGGCTACCCATTTGAACCGCTCGGAGCAGTGCAGGGTTGGTCGCCGAAGAGTATGGCAGATGCCGCGGTTCAATTGGAGAAAATGGGATATCGCTATTTGGCTATCGGGGGCCTCGTTCCGCTGAAGGTTGATGTCATTAAGCAGGTTCTACATGCGCTGCGTAGCGCCATCAAGCCTGAAACGAAGATTCACCTCCTCGGGTTCGCTAAAGCCGATTCGATCCATCAATTCACGAACTTCGGTATCACCAGTTTCGACTCTACGTCCCCGCTTATTCGCGCTTTTAAGGATGCGAAGGCGAACTACTACATGGAATCGCCCGAAGGCGGACTTGACTATTACGCGGCAATCCGCATACCTCAGGCAATCGAAAATCCCCGTTTGATGCAGGGTATCAAGCGAGGGATTTTTAGCGCCGAAGATTTGCAACGTCGCGAAGGGAAAGCACTTACGGCACTGCGCAACTTCGATGATGGTAATGGAAAGATGAAAGATGCGCTCGAAGCCGTCATGGATTACCAGCGATTCCTGACACTGGGTGATGGACACCCTATGGAGAAGTACGAAAAGGATCTCAAGAAGATGCGCTCGTTAGTAGAGCGCACCTTGGAAGATGCGCCGTGGAAGCGTTGCAATTGCTCGGTGTGCAGCAAAGCCGGTGTCGAGGTCATAATCTTCCGATCCAGTAACCGAAACAAGCGCCGTGGATTTCACAACTTGGGCGTCTATCACAAACACGTACAACGAACTCTGGAGAAAAAGCGGTGAGCGTTTACCGATTTAAGGCGATTCGGGCTGCGCAAGCTCCCGAGCACGACGTATTTACTTTCGCTGCCACACCTGAGCAGATCTGGGGTTTTGCGGAGATCGAGCGTGTAGGGCGGGAAGACAATGGCAACTTGCGTGGTTTTCAGCGCCACCAGATCGCGTCGCATATCAAGGAAATTCGCGACTATTTGCGACGTGACGACGCGCTGCTTCCCAATGCGTTGATTGTCGCCTTCATCGGTGGGGTGAAGGTGAAGGATAGGGGGGATGGTGTAGTTGACGTTGAGATCAAGGCAAGCGACGTAAAACCTGGCTTTGTTGTCGATGGGCAGCAGCGACTCAGCGCGCTGTCAGGGGTCGCAAAGCCTGGTTTTCAGGTGTTTGTGTCCGCACTAGTTTGCAAGGACTACAACGAGTTGCGTCAGCAATTTGTGTTGGTTAACAACACTCGGCCATTGCCGAAGACGCTTATCTACGAATTGCTTCCGACGGTCGAAGGCCTGCCGGAGCGGTTCACCGCGCGTAAGTTTGCTGCACGGATTGTTGATCGCTTGAACTTCACTCGTGGCTCTTCGTTGCGTGGAGAGATTCGTCAACACACGAATCCTAAGGGTGTGCTAAGCGATACGGCCATGCAAAAATTGGTGATGAACTCCGCCTCTGATGGTGCCATTCGTGAGTTCATCAAGGACGGTGATTTCGAAAATCGCGCCTATGATTTCGTCAACGCTTTCTTCGGAGCCGTGGAATCAGTTTTTGGGAGTGAATGGATTGGGATGAGTCCGAAGACCTCGCGCTTGCGGCACGGGGCAGGCATTGTGGCAATGGGGTTCGTTATGGAGTTTTTGTATTCCAGCGAAGGCGCCACAACTCGTCCCGAATTTGAGCGCAGCCTTGAATTGTTGAAGAAATACACGGCATGGACAAGTGGACAGTGGCGTCTTGCGCCGGATGACGAACGGCCGTGGAACGGCATTCAAAACACGCCGAGCGATATCGATTTGTTGACCAACTATTTGGTTCGGTCAATGAAGCGAGCGCTCCGTCAACCACGACAAGTAGCTAACTCCTAGCCATACGAGGTGTCATGAAAACTCGCGCGATGGTTCTCTTTTCCGGGGGGCAGGATTCTACGACCTGCCTTGCATGGGCGCTTGATCGCTACGAGCATGTGGAGACAGTCGGATTCGACTATGGTCAACGCCACTCCGTCGAGCTTGAATGCAGACCGAAGGTGCTTTCCAGATTTCGCGAACGGTTCCCAGACTGGGCAAGGAAGCTCGGCGACGACCACATGCTTGATCTTTCAATTCTTGGGCAGATCAGTGACACGGCGCTCACCCAAGGCAAGGCCATTGAGATGGAAAAAAGTGGTTTGCCGAACACCTTTGTGCCAGGAAGAAATCTGCTGTTCTTCACGCTTGCAGCCGCTGTCGCTTATCGGCGCAGTCTCCAAGTATTGGTCGGAGGGATGTGTGAGACAGATTACTCCGGCTATCCGGACTGTCGGGATAGCACACTAAAGGCACTCCAGGTCGCGATTGCGCTTGGCATGGATCAACCGCTGGTTATCGAGACCCCGTTAATGTGGATAGACAAGGCCGACACTTGGAGAATGGCGCAGCACCTGGGCGGCCCGGCACTCGTTGACCTGATACGCACAGAGACTCACACCTGTTACGTCGGCGATCGCGCGACTCAGCACGATTGGGGCTTCGGATGCAGCCAATGTCCTGCCTGCGAATTGCGCAGGAAGGGATATGATTCGTTTCGCCAGTTCGCGGCCTAGAGGGCACGGCGCCGCGGCCCGTGGCCGCGGATGAATGTAGGGGGATTCGAAGTGGCACTAGAACTAATGAACTACGAACTCAGTCAGAAATTCTATTTCGAGGCTGCGCACACGCTTCACCGGGAGATCGATGCTGAAGGCAGCCGTCGCGTTCATGGGCATACGTATCATGCGCAGGTTTTCGTGCGCGGTTGTCCTGATCCGACGACGAAGATGGTGGTCGATTTGGGGCTGCTGCGCAGGGAGATTGAGCGTGTCCGCGACCAACTCGATCACCGCTTCCTAGACGAGGTTCCTGAGTTGGGCGCGGCGACGCTAGAAGGCTTGTGCGCGTACATTTATCGGAAGCTGTCGTGCGTTCTGCCGAATATCTCTAAGGTGCGGGTCGAGCGGCCCGCGAGCGGAGACTGTTGCGATCTAGATCCGGCTCTGCCACTGAATTGATCGTTGGCTCGGGTATCCCGTCGGCTTACTCCCTTGTCGGCGGCGCCAAACTTTGGGCCGGAGTTTCACGCATGCCTGTTCTCCATGCCCCATCGACTCACGGAGCGTCATGCCCACGCTCGCCGTGCTGTGCGACCCATCTGATCGCATCGCCAAAGTCGCGGGCTTTGTACGAGGCCTCTCGCGCGCCTCCAACGCGATTCCACGATGGAAGGAAACGGCTGGGCACTAAGATGGTCTCGCATCCCGCCCTCTTTGCGGGTTCTATATCTCTGTCCGGTTGGTCGCCCACCATTACGGTTTGCGCGGGATGAAATCGCTGACGAAGGCGCTCGAACTGGGAATGCGTTTTCGTTATTTCAAAGATTGCCTCGATGTAATGCGTAAGTTTGTGATGCGTGATGATCTGCTTCTGCTTATCGATGCGTCCCTCCGTAACGACATAGAGCGGAATGCCCTCCTCGCGGGCGAGTTTTAATCCGTCTTTGACCGTCGGAAGCAACTCGGGCAAGGTACTCAGCAAGCCAAGAAAGTCGGCCGCGAGTTTCTGCGCTTCCGACAATGAAATATGAGCGGATCGATGCCCGGCAATGACCAGCGTTGCAGCCTCATCGGGGGCTCGTCCGGTCAGACCCTCGGCGAGGGCTATGACAAGCATCACGGGGGGATACCGCAAATGGAGGTGATGCCTCGACGCCAGAGCTTGATCATAACGTCTGACGTACTCAATCCGATCGGACAGGTCACTTAGCCTATCAAGGCGTGTCTCAAGGACGTCGAGTAGTGTTCGCTGCGCCGTTGCAAAGACCGAGTCCGTGTCCCATAGCGTGTTGTCCGCGTCGCACAGTACAACCGGTTTGGTCATGGCCGTGTTCCTTTCGTTAATGCTTAAGTAACCTCACTGTATCACTAGCGGCACTGGCGGCTCCGACCGGCCCGGCACTCGATGCGTGGATATTCTGAGGTGGGCTAGCCGGTCCCTTTGAAACCACCTCGTTAGGGGCAGCAGCAACGGGGGGCGATACGAACTCAGTGCCGGACAATAGAGCTTGGTACGGGTAGCAGATTGGCGTGATGACCGACGACGTTGCCTGTTTGTCGGACGGCTTTTGAATCCAGACCACAACGACAAAAAGCAGTAGCAACCAGATCAACAGGATGCGGATTGCACACTGCAGAAGTTGCTGCCCAGGTTGCAAGTACCGCAACTTATCCCCGAGTTTGGCCGCGACTAAATAGGCTTCGGAGATGTAGTTCTTGTAATAGATCAGAGTGAGTTTGTCCGCGGCGTCTTCGGTAGTCGTATTGTCCACAAACGAACGCGACCATCCCACCGGGTCGGTGCGAAATATGCTTTGAAAAAATAAAAATGAGTTCGCCTTGTCGTACCGTGCCTCATCAGATCTTTCTTCGGGCCACACGAACCGAGTCTGGGTCGCATGAAAGATAACTAGTGCGCCGCATGCCACGAAAATCAAAAAAAGTCCAAACAGACCATATACTACGGAAAGGAAAACTCCTTTTCCTGTTGATTCTGCAAATATCTGATGGATGGGGTATACGTCCAATATCTTGGCAAAAAGAGCGCCGGCCGCGGCCGTCAGAAAGGCAACGATGGTCAAAAGACGGGCGGCCTTTTGATCTTGGTATTCGGTGAGATCCTTGACCTCCTTCAGAGACTCTTTTGCACGGTCTAGATATCTTTCGTCAATTTCTTCCAAGGTATCCAATTTTTTAAGTTCCTCCGACATCTTGGGCAAGTAGACATCGGGTGCGACCGTTTCATCGTTTTGGCGCGGATAATGATCAATCCTCCTGGATTCAAAGGTAGCCTTCTTGGATTGTGGGTCAACTCTCCTGACTGGAATGAGTGCGTGGAAAATTGCGGTCAACATGCGCAAATTTTTGTCGTCGTTGTTGGATTGGTCGCGAATCATGCTCGTTACATTTTTAAGGGGTTAAATATAGCCAATCGTAAAAAAATAATGCGATCATTCCGGGGTGCGTGACGCATGCGGCGGGAATGTAGCGTAATTCACTGATCCAGAAAAGTCGCGTGCTTCTGAGCAAACGCAGTAAAGTCTTATGCGAACAATGGTTGGTCCCTTTTGCCTCGCGAGTCGCTAAAGCACGGAGGATGCTTCGACTGGGCGGATCGCGCGGAATTCTCGGACAGCGCGTAGTCTCACAGCATTCATTCGCACGACGGATTCCAATCCCGCTATCGCACTGGCTTTCAATCTGCTGTTTTCGTCACGCAAACCGATCGTCTGAAAAGCACGATCGAATGGCCTTGACCGATCCGATCGTGCGTCGTCTATCGCGCAGCGTTGAACTGGCTGATCACGCTTTCCACGATTCTCGTCGTGCCGGTGCCCTGCACCTGACAGAGCGCGTCTGGGTCGCGCAGCGAATTCTTGATGCAATAGAACGCTTGGTGTGTGGCGACGCTAGACACAAAAAATACATAGTCTGCGTGGCGCGTATGTTGACGCAAGCGAGGCGTACATTCCGTGTCACTATTCGCCGTAACCTTCAGCCCCGGACTCAGTGTCCGCAGTACGTCAATCGCTCTTTGCGTTGATTGGCTGTCGAGGCTGTAGAGCATTATCTTGGCTTGTGCGGAGACGTCATGCGGTTCATCGAATTTCGCGACCGCCTGCTTGTCGAACTCGAACGGAAGCGATGCTTCGTTCGCTAGAAGCAGCAACAACGCCTTCTGCGCATTGGCGAGTCGGGCCAAGTATTCGCTTCCAGCGCTGAGAATGGCCACAATCAACTGGTTGCGTGCCTGCTCGTTGCGCGTCGGCGCGATCATCAGTGCATCGGCAAGATCGAGCGCCCAACGCATGACGTATGGAGAACGAACCAGCGTGAAAATCTCGAGGAGCCGTTGCATTAACTGTGCGTACTGGTCGGGCGTAGGCCCAGCCATGACGAGGTGAAGGGCGGCCTGCTTAATTAGATCTAGTTCACTTTCGCCATAGCGGTCACGCACCGACATCGTCTCGATCAGGCTGCTGTACAAGGGGATGAATGGCGAGTGTGGCTTCGTTCGCTCGACGATCCAGTCGAACCATATAGGCAGGAGCGCGTCGAATGTGCTCGAATTGCTCAGTGCCTCGTCTTCCATGCTCTGCACGAGGCGTTGTGCCATCACGTCGTCGATTTGACTGAGTGCGTCTGCGTTCGCCAGTTCGCGCCAATGTTCGACGACATTTTCGGCGGCGTGATCGCCTTCAGGCTGAACTCGAAGTTGTGCCTCTAGGCTCTCAGGTGGTTTCGCGGCGGCCAGACGTATGACATCTTCAAAAAGGCGAGCGCGCTTTGTTTGCACGCTGCTCAATACGGCGTCGGCACTTGAGCGCACTCGAGTCACGGTTTGAAAAGCGCGCATCGGATCGTCGATTTCTTTCGCGCAGCGCAGTAAGGCAGTAAGCATTTCCACGCTATCTTCGAGAGCCCACAGCAGATCGTAGGCCTGTTCGTAGCGCTCGAACTCCATGTCTTCCCGCGCGGCCTCGAAGTCACGCTTGGGGGTAAGCGCCTGAATCATCTCGACGACAGCGGCGGTAGCGGGCCCGAACGCGCCGTCTCCGAGTTCGGCGAGTCGCTGCGCGCACAGGTCCGCGGACGGCCGTGCTTGCGATAACTCGTGGAGCACGAACGCCTTGAGTGCGGAGGGCCGACGTGATCTGCCGAGAGAGCGCAGCAGATTTCCGGCGGCGGGTCGAACGTTCGTCTCGAATGCAGCGATCAACCGCGCGGCATCGCCTGCCTGCTCGATCGGACGCACCCACGTTTCATAGAGCGCCTCCCAGATGTCGCCGAAAGTCTCTGGTGGCAGACGTAGTTTAAGTAGGTACGTAAAGTTGGCGTGCCCGAGCACCTCGTCCCAGCGTCCGAAGGCTGCGGCGATACGGATGTCGAGAAATGCCCGATTCTCGGCGCTCAGCCCGTGCTGCTCGCGGAGCGCCGCGACTGTCGCGCGAGCTTCACTCTCATTCTTCGCAAGAAGCGCCCAATCGAGGGCCGCGCGCAGTTGTGTGAAGGTACGGTGTACAAGCGTTCGGCGCAGCGGCCGGCGTTGCAGTAATGACCAGTAGATTCCCCATTGCTCGACGATATTTTTGTCAAAGCTTGGCCGGGTGGCCCGGAACCGCACAACGTAAAACGGGTGTCGTTCGAATATCTCGTCCGCGTGCGTCCGTGCGACGATCGATGAATCGAAATCCGCATAGCTGGGGCCGATGAAGGCATGCAGATCGGCACGCACTGCGCGCGCTCCCTGTTTGTCGCGCGAGCAAGCGTACCAGGTGGTCACATCATCGCGAGAGCTTCTGAACGGCAGAAGCATAGGGAGGTCGGCACCTCCGTTCAGAGAACGACGAATCGCGTCGAGAAGTGGTTCGGGTAGCGGCTCGGCGTTCGATCTGCCGGAATCGCGCTGCTGCGCTATGAGAGAGCCGCTGAACGCGTTGGGGGCCTCGAAGAAATCCTTCAGACACGCAGCCGCCGCTTGAGCATGTTCCGACTGGGCTTCAGATGCCATGATCGTAGAACTCCATCTTGGCTTGAGCGATATGCTGCGGATCGAAATCCAGCGTCACAACTTCTTCGTTGAGCGCGATGCCGCGCTCCGTGAAGTTCATCGACCCAGCGATCAGCACGTGGTCGGTCAACAGGCTCTTTGTATGCAAGGTACTGTTCTCTTTCCAGTCGCATTTGTCCTGCAGGCCGGAATCCGCGAGCGTGCTGAATAGGCGCTTCTCGAAGGGCTTATTGTGATTGTCCGGGCGCACTCGGATGACGAGCTGGGTGTCGTTAGAAGCAATAGCCACAAGGGTGTCGATCAAGCGAATTTCACGCCTATCCCACTCCGGGTTCAGGCCGCTGAAGTTGCCCACGCTGTTGTCGAAAATGACGATGTTGCTGATCCAAGGTGTCAGCAGATGGACGGTCTTGCTCGGCGCCAGCAGCTCCTCGGCAAAGACGGCAGCAAGCGCGTCGCGCGCCGCTTCGGGCGCGGAGGTGGCCGATTTAAAGATGCTTCGGGACAGGCTCATGCGGATTCCGGAATTGAGAAGTGGAGCTCGATGAAGTCGTCACGACGCTTCACCGACGACAGCGTGGCGAAGACGTTCAGATAATCGAAGTGGATCGGCTCGACGGTCAACGTGCGGACCAAGATTGGGATGATTTCGCGCGCTTGCGAAGCAGCCACAGCGAACACCGTCTCGCACCGCGTGGCGAGTTGCTCGCGCGCGAGTTCCTGCCAGCCCGGCTGGGTTGGATCGATCGGCGTCGCGCGCTGGGTCAACCACTGTCCGAGCAAGAGGCGCTCGGTCGCGACGGCCGGACCGAAGCGGTTCGATAGCGGCAAGTTGACGGCGCGCAGTGCGTGGCCTTGCGGCCACAACAGACCCATCAGTACGCCAAAGCGCCAGCTCTCGCGGTCGCTCGTCGGCAGAATCAGGCCCGAGGATGCGAAGGCGGCGTCAAGACGCGTGTCGCCGCTGAAGACGGCGCACATCACGCGGACATCGATCTCGACACCGTGAGCGCCTTCAAGCGACTCCCAGTGACCGTGGATCTCTGCGATCAGCCTGTCCAGTTCTTCGGGGCTGCCGGGCCGCAGCATGCGCAGGCTAAGCGCCACGGCGTAGCCGTGAAACACTGCTTGCCCCCGCCGGACGAGTTCCGCGCGCAGCTTGGCGAACTCTAACTGCGCGGTGATCGGGCTACCCGCGTCGCGCACCCGCATGACCGCTTCAACGAGCGCGACGTCACGCGCTTCGCCACCGATCCAACCGAGCAGTTGCTTCAGTTGCATGCTCGTGCTTTCCAGATCGCTGGCGCTGAGCGCGGCTTCCACGTGCTTGTAGAAGCTATCGGGCCGCGATGCGAGCAATTCAGTGACCTGTTCGATCATGCCGTTGCCACCTGGGCTGGTTTCGGAAATCCAGACCTCTGCTCGCTCCGGTGCGACACCATTTAGACGGATGCCCGGATCGATATCCACGATCAGCCCTTCCGGGTCCACCTGCGGGCAGGCCTGCTGAATGGCTTCGAGGCAGGCGGCGCCGAGTGTCGCGCGCACCGTGCGGGAGAGCCAGTCTTCCCATTCCGCGTCGATAGGGGTGACGAGTACACGGGCGGCTTCGCGCGCAGCAGCACGGACGGTCTCGGACTGCAGCGCTTCGTCGAGCGCGCGCCGCAGTCGGTCCGGGCCGTCCTCGCCGGCCTCGGCTTCGGGCAACTGGAAGACAGTGGAGAGCACGCCGAGCAGAACATCCATGCGCGCGCCGTTGGCCACTTCGTCGAGCGCGGCGGTCAGCGACAACTGCTCATTCCGGGCTACGAGGATCGCCGCGATCTGAAAAATCTGTGCAATCCAGCCGCGTAGGAACGGGTTGGCGACT
Organism: Burkholderia sp. lig30; assembly: GCF_000687455.2. Classification (GTDB taxonomy): domain Bacteria; phylum Pseudomonadota; class Gammaproteobacteria; order Burkholderiales; family Burkholderiaceae; genus Burkholderia. The sequence goes on along the minus strand of NZ_JGVW01000079.1, from coordinate 45,185 downwards.
GCCGCGATGAAGCTCGGGCAATGCTGCGCCTCCCAGTTGTAACGGGCGGCACGCGCGGCGCGTCCGCGGGACAAGTCCGACCAGTCAATGCTCGCGTGTAGTGCGGGCGGAAGATTCAGCACGATCAGCAGCGCGTCCGCATCAATCTCGAAGCCCACACCGCAGGGTTGATCCTCATGCATGAAGCTCCAGTCGACTGTGAGCCGATGCGATTCATTGCCAATACGCATGCGCATGTCCGCGCGCGATGCGATCGCGTACCGGCGCACCACGGCGGTGGATTGACCCGCATGCGTATGCGCAACGATTGACCGAATGAGGCGGCCTACGCCGACACTTACGGGGGGGAGGAACTCGGTGCCGTCGCGCGGCGCTTCCAGATGCGAACTCCACTTGAGTTGCGCGTTGGAGGTGTCGCTCAGTTCGGGCAATCCGGGCTGGCGTCCGGGCGCGGCCTGTAGACGGGCGGTGGTCGGGCGATACGCACGGTACGTGACGACCTGACCGTCTTCGAGCCGGTGAAAGGGCCGCTCGCTCTGCGTCTCGTACCACTCTCCGATGTCCGCATCCTGTTCCAGAATGGCGTGCCCCATGCCGAGATAGGTGTTGAGCGTCTGAGATGAAACGCCGAGCCAGAGCGCGTCATCGAAGCGGCGCGAGACCTTGCCGGGCGCGAACTCGCCCAGACCCTGCTGTACCGGCAGATAGTGCCCCTCGCCCTCGCTTCCGGGCAGCGCGAGATGCATTTCCGGCAGGCTCAGGTCGTCGAATAGATTGGCCGGTACATAGTCCGGCAGCGGATGCCCCGCACGATAATCCGAGTGCTCGCCATCTTTGCCACGCCAGTCGAGCGCGAGGCGTCGCATGGCGGTGGGCACGGCGCCGAGCAGCAGCGGCCGCGGCTGATTCCACAGCAGGACGTCCATTTCTTCGCGGGAAATCGCTAGGCGCTTCTGTAGCGAGGTGGCGAGTCGGTAGCCGGCGTCCTCACTGCTCAGAAAGCGTTTGAGCACGGCATGAAGGCGCCGGTGAGCCAGCCGTGTCTTCAGCCAGTTATAGCCCGACCACTGCATTTCCCTCCCCCGGTCTTGCGGCGCAAGCGCCCGCGCTTCACTGAGCAGCCCTTGCGCGGCTGACGCAAGCTCTTCGACCGACACCTTTCGAACCAGTCGCTCGAGTGCACGTCGGCTGGGTTCGTCCCATTGCTTGATCTGCGAGTCGTCGGCCGGGCCCTTCATGTCGCGCCAAACCTGTATCTTGAGTGGATCCGCGTGGGTCATGTCGCCGAGTTCGTCGAGCAGCGCGTAGACCAATTGCATTCGCTGGACATAGCGATTCGACAGCGGCAACTGACGCGCCGGCAACTCGGGATCAAAGAGTTGATCGTAGGCCTGGTAGGCGAGGCGATCGCGGCCATAGTCGGTGAGGACGACCATCGTCCAAGGCCGCATATGGCGCGTGCGTCCCGCGCGCCCCTTGCGCTGCAGGAACGAGGCGATGTCGCGCGGCGCCTTGTGTTGTATCACCACGCCGACGGCAGGATCGTCGAAGCCGACTTCCAGCGCTGCGGTTGCCACGACGACTTCACTCCGTGAACTCACCCCCGAGTCATGAGCAGTTGTACGGGCGACTTCGAGCCGCGCCGTCAGATTGTGGCCGATGTCCTGCGGCACGCGCCAGTCCTGTCCGGCCTCATGGCGGCGTCCGGGCGGATCTGCGCGCTGACGCAAGCGTGCAAGACCGCCCTCGGGGTGGCGCACAATGTTCGCGCGACCGTAAAAGTTGCGGCCTTCCGCGTCCTGAAGATTGCGGAACAGGCGGTTGGCGGAGTCCAGTTGGTCGGTAAAGGCGAAGGCGCGCCAGCCGAAGAACGGATTGCGGTTCTTGTCGAAGCGCTCGCGCAGGTCGAGCAGGCGCGCCGCCAGCATCAGCGTCTGGATGGTCGTCGACAGCAGCGCTGCCTGTGAAACGGGGTCGCCGCGCAAGGCGAGCAGATACTCCGCGCCCTCGTCGTCGATGTCCTTCTCCTGCGGCTTGATTTCTTGCACGACCGACTCATCGAGGCCGGTCAAACTTGCGAAGAAGCGCCGTCCTTCGGAGATCGTCGCAGACAGGCCGACGAAACTCGAGCGTCTGCCGCTAGCGCTCCACCATCGGCGCATCAAATAGGCGACCTGTGCACCGTAGGTGCCGGAGTACAGATGCACTTCGTCCATGAGCACGAGGCCGGGCGCCTCCGTCGCATTCGGGCCGACGCCGAAGAGATGACGCAGCTTCGGATTGGACAGATGGCGGTTGAGCATCTCCACCGACGTGAAAAGAACGTCGGGTGGTTCCTCGGCCATTGCTGCGCGCGTGAACGCGAGCCGGTCGGACTGGACAATGTGTCCGCACGACTTACAGACGAGGCGTTCGACAGCACGCGTCCGGTCTTCGCCGAGCGCGGCCATCTCGCCGCCGCAGCCTGGCTCGGGACAAGTGAAGAAAGGGCAGACGGATTCCCTCGCGTTGAAGCGCCAGCCGTGCTGTTTCAACGCGCCGTTGAACGACTCGGGCGTTTCGCCATAGAGTACGCCGACGCGCAGCGGGGAACCTCCGTGGCTTGCGATCCAGTCATCGAACTTGCGGCATTGGTCATAAACCTCCGCTAGCTGATCCTTAAGCAGTTCGTTGCGCGGATAGAGCGCGAGCACGCGAACCGAAGGGCCTTTCTTCGACTCGACGCGCTGCTGGGCGAGCCACGCGAGCGCGGGCAGATAGAAGGCGAGCGTTTTGCCGCTGCCAGTTCCGGCGGAAACAAGCGTGCCCGTGCGGGTATGGCTTGTCAGTCCGCCGAGAATGCGCGCAGCGGCATCGACCTGAAAACGGGACAGGCCAGCGTTCGGCGGTAGTTGGCCGAGCCAGTGTCCGACGGCTGCGAGCAGCGTGGGATCGTTCACCACTTTGTCGATGACATCCATCACCGCTTCACGTTGCTGATCGCGTCGAGGGTAGCGCCGCGCGCGACGCAGAAAGCGATAGTCCGCGACGAGCGTGGGCGCCGACGCCCACTGCGCGCTGCCAGCGTGCTTCGGAAACAGTTGACGCAGTCGCGCGATCAGACGCACGCCTTCGGCCATGCGCGTACGCCAGCGCGGGCCGTCATTCGAACAGCCGACGTTCAAGGCGGGTACTTCAAATAGCATGCCGAGTGTGGCGAGTTGCTCACGCAAGTCGCGGGCGGTCGCGATGTTGCAGGCTACGTCGTTGCGCAGCGCGGCGTTACGTTTATCGTGGAGGACGCTGTTAAGCGCCTCGTGGACTTCTTCGTTGCTGAGGGCGTTGTCGACTAGACCCCAGACGAGGGCGCGCGCCTCGATCTGCTCCAGTTTGTCCAGTGCGCGTTCGGCCAGCGCGAGATCGGGCGTCAACGCCATGGCTGATCCGTCCGTGTCTTGATGACGAAGCGCGTTGCATCGTCATATTGCTTCAGCCACTCCAGCACTTCGGCGGTTAGCAGTTCCAGCGATGCTCCGCTTCCCTCGACTGCCTTGAAGAACTTCTGCACTGCTTCTGGCGCGGACACGAGCGTGGAGATAATGTCTCGCAACTGCGCGACGTAGTCGCGGAGGTCTGCGGCCGACTGGGCGTTGGCGGGCGCCTCCGCGCGTGCAAGCGCCGCGTACTTGTTGTGGATAAGACGGTAGTTGTTCAATACTGGTTCGTTGGCGGGCGTAGCCGGCACGCGCGCGGCGAGGGCGTTGGGACTGTCTGGACTACCAAGTCCCGATACATAGGCGCGCCAAGTGCTGCGGATCGCCTCTTCGCAAATCGAATTGGCTTTTTCGGCCGCCTGTAGGAGCCGCGTCCAGAGTGCGTCCTCGGATAGGACGGAAACGTCCTGCGCTTGCTGCAGGAGGTCGCGCGCCCGGTCGCAAAGGGCGCGGGCAGCCTCGTTGGCTCTCAACATATCCGCGCTTTGAGCGTCGGCGGTCGCGAGGTATCCCGTCCTTTCGAGCAACTGGAGGCGCTTGCGCCTGATGTTGTCCCATTCTCCGGAACGAATCTGGATGGCTTGCAACTGGTGCCGCAACTGATTCGCAACCTGCACTTTTTTCAGTCCGGCGCGGACCTGCCGCGCCTGTTCGAGCAGGCTTGTCATCACTTCTCCCACGCGAGGTTGGTCATTAAGTCTTCATGCGCGTGGATCGCGGCCTGATCGTCGATCGATGTCGTCTGCTGATCGACGCTTTTGCCGAGCGCACTCAGGAAGTTTCGCAGGAGCATGACATCCTGATGAATCGCGACGAGACGCGGCAGCGGCACCGCCGATAGCGCCGCAAGCTGCCGGTGCGTATCCGTCGATTCCCCAGTCGCTTGCATCTTGCGCAGACGCGCAACGACCGAGTCGACGCCATCCACCGAAAGGCGGTCAATCGCCGCGCGCACGGCGGCCTGACCGAAATCGCCGGGCGGCCAGAAGGACAGAAGCACCGCTTGATCAACGACGCCTTTCATCTCTTCGCGCCAAGCCACGCGGCCATGTTCAGCGTCAAATGCGTCCGCCGTCTCGGGCAGACGGCAGTTTACGGCGGCCGCGAGTTCGCGCAACAACATGTCGATAGATTGCGGCGACAGGCGTTCCAGCGTGTCGAGCACATCGTCGCTGTCCTTGGCGGCTCGGCCCTTTAGCGCGAACGACCACTTCTGTTCCAGTTCACGCTTGCTCGCGAGGCGCAAGCGCTCGGTGTCGATGGCCAGCACCTTGTCGCCTAGATTGCCCTGATAGCACGCCAAGTACTTTTTGAGGCGGTCCTGCAACTGTGCGCGGCCACCCATGGCGCGCTCACGGCGATCGAGAGCCTTTGTCGTCACCGAGTCTAGCGATTTCGCGTCGAACTTCGCTTCTGAAGGCATGGTGGTGAAGAGGTCCTTCAGGCCCGGATTGTCCGGACGGGACGTGATGCCCAGAAGCAGGTTCTGCCGATGCAGTGCGTGCATGGCGATGCTCGCATCGCGGATCGATTCGTCGAACATCAGATCGAGGACTTTGCGCTCGAGTTCGTCGAGCACCGCATCGGCGGATGCATAGTCGTCGTCCCCGCCGGGATAGTCCCACGTCTTTCCCTTGACCTCCCAGCGATCCAACGCCTTCAGACCCGCGATGAGGCGAGGCGGAATCGGAACGTCCGGCGGTGACAGGCGAATCATCGGAGCCTTGGACGGGTTGTTGATGTTGTGCGCAGGTGGCAGCCAGAACCAGCCAGCTTCCACTTTCTGGCCGTGTAGACACCAGTCGTCGGGATCGAGACGCCGATTCAGCGCCTCCGCGAGAAGGTTGCGCGTTCTGCGCGAGGCGTCGTTGGTCAGGCGGTGTTCGATGTCCCAGGCTTCCATCGCCAGCGCGTAGTCGCTGGGTCTCTCCCCGGGCGCAGTATCGATCGGTTTGGGGGCCTGCTCATCCTGTTTGTTGTCCGTATCGGGTTCGACGCGATCCTGTTTCTCTTTCCTGTGCTGATCCTCCTCGGCTGCTTCCTGTACGTTGGTCTTGTAAGGCAAGGGCAACGAGAACGCCTTGAACACCTCGGGAGAGAGCGATGCAGCCTCGGACAATGTCTTGGGGTCGCCCGCCCAGTGAAACAGCAGCGATTCCATCCGTCCTTGCACCTCCGTGCCCAAATGCAGATGCTCCAGCGCTACGCTCATCTCCGCACGGAGTTTGGTGTTGCGGAACCGGGCGGGCGGGAAGGCGGCTTTTTCGAAGCTGTCACGCAGACTGAGCGTCTTGGTCAACACCTCGTTGATGAAGGCGCGCGGATTGAACCGCCATGCGTTGTCGACCTTGAGCACGGACGCCCCGAGCGAACGTATCGACGCCTTGTTGAAAGGGAACAGACTGTAGCCCGCCGCACTGCGTCCAAATTCGCGAAGTTGCGTTGAGGCTTGCGCATCGATCACGGGTTCGAATGTCGGCACCCACGAGTAGAGATCCGCGGCATTGCGCTCCGCGGTCTCGAAGTCGTCCTTCAGGCGTTCGATACCCCAGCGCGCGGCGTTCAGATAGCGGCCAGTCAACTCGACGAGCAGACGCACCACAGTCGCCTCGTCGATACCCTCGCTAGGCACGACCCATTGCACCTTCGCGCGTGTGAGCACTGTCTGCCGGCCGATCAGAAAACCGTCCGTGACCGCCACCGCGGTGCGGATCGGGGCGCGCACCCGCAGACCCTTCTCGTCGCACTCGGCGATCATGATGTCGAGCAGTGGTTGCTGGATGCCGGAAAGCGCGGCCAAGTCCTCGATCAGCAGGACGAGTTCCTTGCCGTCCGCGAGCAATTGCGTGCGGATTTCACTAACGACTTCGCCGATAGTGCGCTGCTTGAGCGCCTCGGTGAAACGAAATATTTTGCGTAGCGCGGGGTCTAGCACTTCCTGCAGCACTTTCGCTGCCGTCTCGCGGTGGATGCCGTTCGCGCTCGACAGGTGCGCGAGCGCGCGATTGACGACATCGCGCAAGTCTCCGCCCGCGCTCACCTCATCAGGCGCGATGAAATCAGATGGCTGGAACTGTCGCAGTTCGGGCTCCCCCGTTCCCTCGAGACTCGACCTGACGATGCGCTGAAGCACGTGCTTGAACCAGCGGTCCAGAATGTCCGGATCGCGAATGAGATTGCGCAGATGGTCGGCGACGACAATGCGCGCGCCTTCCGCGAAGTTCTTCGTTGCCTTGCTCTGTTCCTTCAACTGGAGCGCCAGAATCTCTAGTTCCTGCGCGAGCGCCGTGCCCAACATCTCGGAGGCGCTCGCCATGTCGAGCGACTCGGCCGCTCGGTCCAGTTCCTCGCGCATCGCGACGTACTGCTCGCCGTGCAGCGGCTTGAGAATCAACTGAACGACGCGCCGGAGGCTTGCGGTCTTGGGAATTGACACGACGATGAGATCTTCACGGCGCGGATGACGGTCGAGTTGCGCGCCGAGCCACCGCACCATGTGCGATTTGCCGACGCCCGACGCACCCGTGATCGCGACGATCACCGCGCTGCCGTCGTTGACGGGGCGCATGAGTGCATCGAGCAGATCGTTCTCAGTGGCCGGCTCCTCAGTACCCGATTGCGCGGAGCGCTGCCTGAGCGTGACTGTCTGGTGGACCGCAAGCAGCAGCGCCTGATCGACGGTTTCCGCCTCGGTTCGCAGACACGCCGCGATCCGCTCGGAGGAGGGCCAGTATTCGGACAAGGGGTTCATCGTGTCGCTCATCGTGCGGCTCCAGCCTTGGGGCGGGCGATCCAGTGGAAGGTGAGGTCGTTTCGGGCACCGTTCACGCCTGTTGGCGTTATGGCGGCTCCAAGGTCAGACCTGACGTGCAATAGCAACTCGCCCGATTGCCTCAAATTCAGAATGGCGCGCGACAGTGCAGTCGAAAGCTGGTCATGCCGGAGACGGCCGAGTTCGTTCGAATCGACGACATCCAGCACCTCTTGTCTCCATTCGCCACCGTCCAATACCGGAAGGAGGCCGGCGAGTCGCTCGACGAACTGCGGCGCGTCCATTTCTTCGCCTTCGTCGAGAATCTCGGGCAACACATCGCGTACGGCGACGGTCGGGTCGATATCCGCGTACGCTTCCTTGCTGAAACCAAGGAAGCGTGCCCAGAACTGCAGTCCGCTGCGCCGCGTGGAGTTAACGAACAGCCGCCGGTCCTGATCCCGGATCTGCCGGGATTCCTGCTCTTCGAACTTGCCGAAGGCCGTACGGTAAATGTCTTGCGCCAGCATCCAGGCGAGACCGCGCGTGAGATCGGCGGCGAGCGCACCTTCGGACGCCCAGAACTCGGGATTGTTCTCTCGCGCGACGACGTGCGCGCACGCAGTACGGCGGGTGAACGCCATCATCTGATGCGGATTCGACAGGCGGCCTTCGGGTCGCTTGGTTACGTCGATCTCGCCGTTCACTTCGTTGAAGAGGCCGAGTTGGGTCCAGCGGTTGAGGGTCTGGCGCGCCATCTTGCCGCCGTCGCCGACGACAGCAGACGGCGCGACCGTCTCCAGCAACTCGTCCCTCGGGATGGGCTTGCTGGCGCGCAGCACCGTCGCATGCAGTTGCGCCAGGATGTTGGGCAGTCCGTCGTTGGTAATGTTGAGTAGGCTCATGAGGTTAGTGCCTGAATTGCGGATTCTTCGTCGATATGGGATAGCACGCTCGGCCACGCGCGGTCCGGACGATCGGGGTCCCGGATGGTGCTGGACATAATCACAACGGTCATGGCGGCGGCCGAGCCTGCCAGCAGCAGATTCAGTGCGGTCGGCATGGCTTCTGACGGCCAGATGAGCAACCGCACTTCGTTCACGCCACCGGGCGGCAGATCGGATGCGCTGGCATCGAACATGTCGATGAATGCGTCTGAGTGCAGGCGCTTCAGGCGCGCGCGCATCATGGTCAGAAGGCCGGCCGGCGTGCCACGCATCATCGCGATGGTGTGAGGACACAGGCGGCTGATCAGTGCGTCTATCAGACCCGGAGCGCTCTCATGTAACACGCGCTCGATATCATCGACCACGACGAACGCCAGATTCGGCAGTTCGCGCGGGAAGGCGGGCATCGCCTCCTCGAAGCCAGGACGCGAGGCGAATTGATCCAGACGCGCCACGAAAGGCCGGGGCGTGACCGGGTCCTTCACACGGTCCTGCCAGTGATGCCGACAGCCGCCACAATACGCCTTGACCGGTCCCCACGCGATGGGCATGGTCAATCGGTAGAGCTCCCGGAGCGCGTCCTCCACGGGGCGCTCGCTGCGCGCGATCGAAAGCATCAACTCGAAACCGACGCGCGCCGCGCGACGCGATTCGGCGCGGGCGCGTTGCATCCTGACCTCGAAGACCGAACGAGTCCGATGATCGCCATCCGGAAGACGCACGGCGGCGTACGCGATGGCGGTATCGGACTCATCTAGGTCGCGTTTCGTCTGGTTCGAAGGGGCCGGCAGGCTGGCGCTCAAGGCGCAGATTTCGACCAGACCCGCGGATGCCATGAGATTGAGCGTGCGAAGATTCCACGCTAGATTCGAGCGTCCCCGTGTATTGAGGCTAGGCCGCAACCGGTTCAGGTCCACCCAGATTTCACCGTCGTCGGCGCGACTGGGGATTGCGTGATCGATCATGGCCGTCCAGCGCTGGAAGCCGAGTTCGTTGCCGATGTGCCGCGTGTTCGCGAGTTGCAGGGCCTGCTTCGCGTCGTCGTTCGTGTAGAGGAGAAGACTCGCAGATGCAATACCATCCCGCCCGCTGCGGCCCACCTCCTGATAGAAACGATCGAGCGATTCCGGGAACGTCGCGTGCACGATGGTGCGCACGTCGCTCTTGTCCACGCCGAGACCGAATGCCGATGTCGCGATCATGCCATCGAGTTCGTCGCGTTCCCACTGGCCGAGCAACATCTTGCGGGCGTCCGCGCGGGTCTCACCAGTGAAGTTCGCGATCCGCTGGAAGCCGTCCGCCCGCAGCAACTGGAGCCATTCATCCGCTTCGGATGGCCGCGTGACATAGAGGATGAACGGCCGTGGCGCGGCCCTCAGCGCTTCAATGACGCGTGCCCGTTTGTCCGCGAGCGACGAGCACAGGGCAGCCGCATAGCGCGGTTCGGGGCGCAGATACAAGCCGCAGATGAGCCGGGTTTTTTCGACCGGGCCGAACTGCCGCTGGAGCATCTGCACGGTATGCGTCGTGAGTGTCGCCGATGCCTGCACCACGCGGATGGGACGGGGCGTCAACGCGCGTAGCCGCGCGATCAGCGCGGGGATTAGCTGGAATGAGGGCCGAAAACCGCTGCCCCAGGTAGCGACGAGATGCGCCTCATCGACGACGACATGGCTGAGGCCGCCCGCCTCGGCGCAGCTTTCCAGCAACGCGCGGAGCGAACCGGTTGCGGCCTCGGGCGAGGTGAACAATATGCGCTGCGAACCGTTTGCGACCGACCGAAATACCGCGGACCGCTCGTCGGCCGTGAGCCCGCCATGAAAGGCCAGCGGATGCTCGTCCCAGTCCGGGTGCTTCTGCCGCAGCCACTTCGCCATGCGACGGCCCTGATCTATGGCGAGCGCGACCGTCGGCATGATCGCCAGCGTCAGTTCGCCGTCGCCGTTCAGCAGAGGCGGCAATTGCGCCAGCAGCGACTTGCCGTTGCCGGTCGGGAGCGCCGCGATGAGCGTGATATCGGCGGGCATCTGGAGCAGGGCACGGACCGCCTCGCGCTGACCGGGGCCGGTGAAGGAGTCCACATTCGGTAGCGCGCCCGCAACGACCGGTTCGGCGGGCATCCAGTCCGGCGTTAGCGCCTTCAGGCGGTCGTGGGCGTCATCGAAGAGATCGCTCTGATTGCCAAGCCAGGCGAGCCGTGGCCGCATCGCCTGAATCTCCAACTTGCCGCTGTACGACAGCACGTTGAATCCCGCGCCTTCCCAGAATCGCCGTTCCGGCCACTTTGACGTCGTCGGCACCCTCAGCCAGGGCGCGCCGGCATTCTTCACTTGAAACAGCAGCCATTGCCTAAGCAGCGCAGCCAGATCGACATGCGAGGGAGGGGGCGGGCCATCGGCGTAGAGTGCGAGCACCTGCCTCAGTCGCTCGAGTAGCCCGGTGGCGCCGGACGCGGCGAGAGAGGCGCAAGCGTTCGGCCAGTCCGCCAAGCATTCGCGGAGTTCAGCGTCGCCAAAAGAGGAGCGGCTCATTGCTCGAACGGATGATCGGAGGCCAGGAAAAGCGCGCCCGCGACATCGAGTTCGAGCGTGGGTTCGGAGATCGCGCTGCGCATCGCGGCGTAGCGGGCTTCGTCATGCTCGAGTTCTTCGATCTCGCGCCGCCGTTGCACGCTGTCGAGCCGTGCTAGCCGCGATTCCGCCTGCGCTCTCCGCAACCGAAACTCGTGATCGAGCGCCTTGAGCGCGTGCTGGATGTGTTCTTGGCACGCGTCAGAGGCGAGCGCCGCGATCGCCGCCTGCCCGCGCGCCTCGCCGCATGTGCCCGACCAGTTGCGCATCCAAGTCGACTGAACGGTGGACGGCAGGGCGCGCCATCGGGCTGGATTGAGATTGAAGTCGCGCCGGCTCCCCTGCCAACTGTTCTGATACGGCGAGCTCATGAGGGAGTTCGGACCGGGTACGATTGCGCCCGTGCCATCGACCCAGATGCGAACGAAGACGGGCGGGAAGAACGTCTGCATCTTGCGATCCAGCGCGCGGCCCTCGATGCAGTACGCGTTAGGCGCCGAACGCGGCCGTTCCGTTCCGACCGCTGACGGGCGGATGACGAAGTCGAAGCGAAAGAACAGATCCGCGCCGCTCGGGTCCGTCACGTCGTATTCGCGGTCAACGCGCCACATCGCGAAGGCGCGCCCGCGATCGTCTTGAGCGCAGAAATCCTCGAGCGCGGTGACCAGGGGGTCGCCGACTCGCAGTACGCGCACGGCCTGAGCGCGTGCCGCACGCGTGAGCGCATTGCGACGGTTGAAGACATACGGATATGAAAGCGGCGCGCGCGAACTTCCGTTCGGTGCGTCCACGTCGACGCTTTGCAGGAAGGTGCGCAGATAGCCACCCATCGGGATGAGAGTTACAGCGGAGTCGTCCTGATGTACATAGCCCACTCGGAACACCTCATCCGCGCCGTTAGCCGGTTGAGAGCCTTCCCAGCGCACGCGAAAGCCGAGAGCGCCGATGGCGAAGCCCGAGAAGGCGCCTCTCCAATCGCGCCACGCCTGGTCGCAATCCGTGAGCGGATCGAGCGTATCTAAACGAGGTTCGTCGAGCGAATCCAGCCTGTCTTGCAGATCGATGTTCTTAAGCTCGGTGGCGACGCGGCCGTTCGGCCCGGAGAGCGACGCACAATGATCCTCGATCGCCTCCGTCCCGCGCAATAGCCAATCTTCCGCAAGTTCACCGCAGGTGGACTCGATCAAGTATTGAAGGCTCGCAACCGACCGATTGAAGACGTCCCAGCCCGCGTCCAGCGTATCCAACCAAGCGATCTCATCAGCGTTGAGTTCGTCCTGCAAGGCGATCGAGTTGACCGCATCGCCCACGCCGAAGCGGTCGAGACGGCCCATGCGCTGTTCGCAGCGATTGGGGGAGCCGGGCATATCGAAGTGGATTGCGATCTTCTTGCCGCCGTGTAGATTCACGCCTTCCTCGGCGCTCGCGTCGCACACGAGCACGCGCACCTTGTTCGGCGCAGACAGGAATTGTTGCCACGGCATCGCCGTGTCGCCTTCGTCGTCGCCACGCAGTTCGTGGCGGACGATCTGCGCGCCGAACGAGTGCCTAAGGCGTTCCGTCGCGCGATTGGCATCGGCGCGCTGGGTGCAGAACACGACAGCCTGAGCGTGGGGCGTCGCCAGCACTGCCTCGACCGCTCGCGCGAGCGCATCGAAGCGCTCGTGGCCTTCGCGCAGGCGAAGCGAACTGCTGTCTAGTGCCGTCGCGATGTCGACCGCCGCGTCGTCGCTGATGTCGTGTTGCTGTAACAGGTCACGCATGGAGGCCGTTTCGCGTGAGTTCACCGCGGTGTTGAGCAGCGCGCTGCGCAGCGGCGCGGGAATCGGCCCGAGTTCCCCCAGGCGGTAGCGCAGTTCGTCGATGCGGTGGCGCCAGCGTTCCGTCGCGTCAGCCTTGAACGAGATGCGCGTGAGACCGGCGCGCCCCGGCGTTGCCCATCCGACCGTCTTGCGACGATTGCGCAACATTCTCCGATGTAGTCGGTAGCACTCGGTCAGGTGTGTTTTCAGGTCGTCGAGCGCCGCGATATAGGCTTCGTCGTCTTCTTCGGGGAACGCGGCGATGACGACCCGGAGCGCGTCGATCTTTTCCCGCAACACGATGTCTTCCCCAAAGGCGCTCTGCAGTCGGTCTAGTTCCTGGGGTAGACCCCACAAATTGCCCGGAGCCAGCGCCGCGACGACCTCGGCGACGATCTGGCGCGTATCGATACGCTGGCGCAGGCCGTCGAGGTCATCGAGAGGGAACATCACCGGATCGAGCAGATGCAGAACGCGCAGAAAGCCCGCCGGGTCCGAGAGCACCGGGGTGGCCGACAGCAGGAGCAGCCGTGGAATGCGCGGCGTGTATTCCTGCAGTAGGCCGTACAGTCCCGCGTCCTCGTCGTCATCCGAGCGCGACAGATGATGCGCTTCGTCCACGACGAGCATGCCGGCGGCCGGAAGCAGTTCTTCGAGGTCGTCCAGTTCGTCATGCGAGACTACGTGCAGGAAGTCGTCCAGCCACGGCGCGAGCCCGAACTTGCCGGACAGTTCTCGGCGCCATTGCGGCACCAGCGTGGCAGGGGTAAGGATGACGGCACGCGCGGTGTCAGCCGCATCGAGGAAATACTGGCGGACGATAATGCCCGCCTCGATTGTCTTGCCCAAGCCGACTTCATCGGCGAGCAGATAGCGTTGCACCGGGTCCGTGAGCACGCGCTTGACCACTTCGAACTGGTAGTCGACGAGTTCGATGGGCGGCGAAAGCGCCGCGGTGATGCCCGACGCCGCCGTGTATTGAAGCGCGACCTGGCGCGCGAAGGCGCTGCGCGCGTCTGCGAGAAAGGGGGTCTCCGTCGCTTCGCTGATCAGCAGCGGCAGCGGATCTCTAAGCGGTTGGTTCCACCTGACCTGGAGATCGGCTGCCTCGACGTTTACCGATTCGCCATTCGGAAACTGGACGGTAAGTGCTTCTGCGTCGTCCTCCAGCACTCGTCCAACTTGCCAGCGGCTTGCGGCGTGTCTTCGGTAGACACGTGTCTGCGCTGGCAATTTGGAACGCTTAATTTGCTCCAAAGGGATTTCAGCTATCGCCGCTGTCTCTGCGCCAGGGGCGTCGAAATATTGAACGCGCCCCAGCCTTCCTTCTGCTACTCCAAGGAATTTCCCGGTTCCCCAGTTAGCGTACGGTTGAATACAAACATGTACGAAGGCGCCAACCTCCAACTGGTGATGGGATCGCTCACCGTAATTTGCCATCCTGCCCCCCGTAAGACCTAACTTTTATTAGCCAATGGATCAAGGGCTCATTGTAATTATTTCGTAATAACGCGGAGCCGTCTTTGAGGCATGGACGCAACGATTCTCGCACATTCCTATATGCTACCGGCAGCTCGGACAGCGCATGTTAGATCGTGAGCACCCAGCGCCAAGGTTCGCCCGCAGCAGGTCGCGTGGTCGTTGGCAGCAGCGCACGAGCAGACGTTGTAAGTGCTAGCTCATGGTAAGCGTGGCCGGTTGGGGACACGCTTACGGTTCACTTGAGCAGTGAACCATGACGGCCTTCCGTCCAAAAGGCGTGTGACAATCGACTTGCTACCGGTGGAAGACCGGCCGGACGGCATTGACGGGAAGAAGTACATTCGGCTATACGCTGATATCGGCTTTTGATTCAGTGACCGAGCCATCGCTTCGGTCCAGGCGCGATCTCACGACGGTGGCCCGGTAGGGTGGCGTGCAACTGTCTCAACGTCATCTTCGAGTGACCCAGTCGTAAGGCGGGCAACCAGGCTGCTATCGATGGTTCATGAACTGCACAAGGTTGGATATCAAAGACTCCGTATTTGCGCTGGTCGCTCGGTAACCGGTGGCGAGTGGCGCTTGCATATCGTGCCGGCTGGTGAAACGACTGCTGATGGGTGGACGCCGAAGGATACAGAGAGATGGCCGTCGTACACTTCTGATGACGGGAAGAAATTCTTCGGCTGGACAGACACGGATGTTGATGATGCTCGCTGCTTGGCAAATAAGTTCGTTGCGCGATTCCCAGAAGTCGCGGTAGCGGGTTTAGGCCAGGATTGGATGTACGCGGGGTGGTTTACTGAAGTGCTGGGGCGCGCTGAGCACGATCGATTGCCAGCGTTTTATGGTGGTTTGGACTTTTTTCCAGCGGACGACGAAAATCTGCCGCCGCCGGCATCGGGCTTCAGCATTCCATCACCGGGTAACGAACTGATTGTTGACCAAGCGCTTAAGATTGAGATGCTTCCGCCTCCGGGAGCGCCATATGAACTGCTTGAACCGTTCTGCCTGACGTACGATGGGTATCGCGGTGGGTTGCGAACTATCGAAGACTGTTTCGCTGTCGCGAAAATGGTCGAATCGCAAGGGGTGACGGCATCATCTATAGAGAACCTGCGGACGGTTGCATTCATCTATCAACGGAAGATCAAGAATAACTCGGAGTTGATGGCCGCAGATGTCAGAGATGTCCGGGTGATTCGCGAGGTTGTCGAAGAGTTGCGGCGACGGCTGACGGCACGCTAATTGTTTCAAAGGGACGGGTCGAAGCGTGCAAGTCGTTATATGACGCTGTTGATCATCTGCGCAGTTGCATCTACAGTGCTGCGCTATCCAGCGAAAAGTAGGTGTCGACCGTCGCGGTGTTGAGCGGAATCGCCTGCGCTTGGGTTGGTGGAATTTCCGGTTGACGGCCAAGATCTGAGCAGTACGCGGAAGCGTGCCATTTGTCCACGGTGATGTGACGGGAAATGGACCATAAGTGCGCAGGAGAGCATGATTGGGGGCACTTTTGGGGGCATCTTAGCCGCTTAATGTGGTGGGCAGTTTGCTTCATTACGGTCTGGAGTTCGATCCTCTATTCTCTGTGGAGCGACTCCGGATACAGCTGCTGAAGAGGCGTTGGGACTACTAGCAGCGTAATTTTTCGGCCCGGTGGAAGACACATGGCACATAGATGGCACTGTGCCGGCGCCTTCCCCCCACTTTCCTAATGTTTGCCTTGCGCCCAATCTATCAGGTCTTGGAATCGAAAACCCGGTTCTCGCTTTGGCAAAAACCTTTCAAAGTGATCTCGTATCCGAGTTGTGTTGTCGCAGTGATTATATTCTTGCAACTAATGCGCTAGGCGTCAGAGCTTTGCTTGGTCGGCATTGACGGAGCCGAATCCGACTGTCGGCAATTGTTCCAAAAATCTAGATGAAAGCATAAGCTGACGAACCCGATAGAGAATAGGAAAACAGGACAATGTCCATTGTGAAGAGACTAGAGAACGTAGAGGTTGAAAGTTTGTACTCTGGAGCGAATTCATCTATCTGGCGCTCCCACGCGCGTGCACACGATCTCGCAAAAAAAGCCGCAAGAGAAGAGGATTTCGTGGCGACACTGGTGACGGACGGCGTTCCCTTGCTAGAGGAGCGATGGCGCAAAGTTCTTGGCGGAAAAGGAATTGACGTCCAGGTCGCAGGTGTCTTCTGTCACGGGCATCCGCAGGTCGAATTTGATTATCCAAATGGGCGCGTTGAACTCGCCGACCTCCTCGTGGTGCATCGACACTCAGAGGGGAGATCAGACGCCACGCGAGCCATGCTCATACAGGCGAAGATGTCAGTGGACGGAACGCATAAGCTAGATCCGAAAGATCCGCAACTCACGTTGTATACGACTTGGCCAAATTTCGAGTTCGTGACCGGAGGACTGAAAACAGGGCTTCGACAAATCAATGAAAAGGGAAAAGGCTCCCGATATTCGTTGGTACTGGCTCGTGAGGCCTATCCGGAGGATATTGAATGGGCCGATCAGTGTCCATGGAGTGGCACTCCGGCGGCTGTTAACTTAACTGCGTCTCGTTCCCTGTCGAAATGCCTCGGCGATATGTTGCTCGGCAAGGATGGACGACTAGTCCACTTTGGATCGTCGACGGATCAGTGGTCGATGATGATCAAAGAGCTACTGGAGGTGACTGCGACTAGGACGTACAGTAGGCGCAATATTGGCCGAGAGGACGTGCCGCGAGGAACTGTGTCTGCCGGAGCGATGCATTTCTCGGGCCAATTGGGGTTGCTCCAGATCGGCGAGAAAAAACGCCACCCACGGTCACTAATCAATCGATTTTTTGGCAGTGTTCCCGTTAAGCAAAACGGCGACGGGGGCAACCAAACTCCAATAGAAAAGCGGGTTGATCTTCCGGAGGGCGGCATATCTTCGCTGATAATCCAAACGATGGCGCGGGGGTAGCAGGGCGTTGCGCAAGTGTTTCAGCGGTAATTCGGGAAAGGAGCGAGTGCCGCGCGCCAAAGGAATTGCGCAGTCCGATGGTTGTCATCCAGACCTCGAACTCATTTCCGGGCGCATTGGTCTAT
Source organism: Burkholderia sp. lig30 (assembly GCF_000687455.2). GTDB lineage: Bacteria > Pseudomonadota > Gammaproteobacteria > Burkholderiales > Burkholderiaceae > Burkholderia. The sequence continues at coordinate 28,080 of NZ_JGVW01000079.1, read as the reverse complement.
TGATCCACTGGCCCGGGAGTGAAAAGGCGGACAGTTCGCTTGGCGTCACTTCGGCGGCTCAAACCTGATCTGCGCTTGATCCAAGATCCAAGACTCGATCTTGTCGTGCCACATTCGCAGCAGATCAAGTGGGCGGCGCCGGTAGTGTTTCTCGGCGATTGCCGATGGCTTATGTCCTTGGATTTGGGCGACGACGCCGACAGGAACCTCGACCCACTCAGAAAGCGTACCGAATGATCGGCGCAGACCGTGGAGCGAGATGTGTGGTAAACCCGTCGGTGCCAACGCGCGATTATGCGCGTGACGCGGCTCAGCAATCTTCCCGTCTGCCGCAGTCTTGCTGGCGAATACCCACTCGGACGGTTCCCACTGGTTGCCTCTTTGTGCAAGACGGGCGACGTGGCGTTTATTGGGAGGGGTTTCATTCAGTCGTTGAAGGTTCGACAATAGGCTCGCTAAATACGGAGTCAGCGGAATAGTCCGACCGCCGGTGCCTTCCACTTTGTCGTTCATCGTCAGACTCCGCCACCGAAAGTCCACGTCTTCCCAGCGCAACGCGGCTAGCTCCTCCCGACGGGCTCCGGTGATCAGGAGCCCTTGTAGGTATGCGCTGATGACTGGATTCGCGATACCACGTACCGCGCTAAACCAAACAGACAGTTGCTCGCGCTGCAGGCAATCGTCCTTCGCGGTGGTGCGAGGGAGAATGCCCTTGACCTTTGGCGAAGCATAGGCGTCTTGGGGGATGATGTCCCAGAGGAACGACTGCGACTTACCCTGTTCGCAGCGATGCGCCTCTACCCGAGCCGCAGTGAAGTTTACCTTCGCCACCTAACCTCCATATCCGTAAGCCGGCAATCTCATGTAACCGCCATGTAACCCGATTATGGGGCAATGAAGGGATGTAGATCAACATCAACGGGAAGGTTGGTAAGAAAAAATCATTGAAATACAATGGTTTGCGGAATCTGATCAACTCGAATCCATCTCAAGAAATGTCGACTTTTTCGCATTCGCAATGCGAAGGTCGTGAGTTCGATCCTCATCCGCTCCACCAACAGAATCAAGGGCTTAGCCGATGGCTAGGCCCTTTTTATTTGGCGTCCGGCCACAGCTTCACCGTGCGGGAGCGCCTGGCGCCCCCGTCGCCCGCTATCTATCCCCGCCACGACCAAGTAGCGCACTGCGAAAGCGCTTCGTGATCGTCAAGACAACTTACATTTCTCCATCGCCTGCCGTCGCGCCGCGCCACTGCACATCCGGAACCATGCGTCTTCGCCGGATTCGCCGCGAGCGGGCAGGGGGGCGTCGGCCGAGCGCGCCGCGCCGAAAGCACGGGCGGCCCGTCGGCGCAACCCGGATTCGTGCCGGGTCGCGTGCGCCTTCCGTCATACCGATAATGTCGGCGCAGGCCGGATCGCGCGGCTTTTTTCGCACGGCCGTTCGTGCGTCCGCGCGAAAGTTGCAAGCGGCTTGTCAACTCACCGCGAAGGCGACGCGTTATGGAGACAGTGTGTCAGTGGCTGCGGGAACGGATGGCGACGCCGTCCTGCCCGACAGGCGCCGGAAGCATCGGCATGACTGGCGCTCCGATGCGTACGTCTCGCATCTTTCGTACCGGTATGTTTGATTTGATTTCCCTATTAAAGGAAAAACAATGAAGAAGACTCTCGCTTCGATCATGACCGCCGCTTTCGCACTGGCTTCGGTTTCGGCTTTCGCGCAGGCTTCGGCACCGGCTGCTGAAGCGCCGGCAGCCGCATCGGCACCGATGAAGCACGACAAGACCAAGCCGAAGCACCAGCTGAAGCAACACGGTTCGGCAAAGGGCAAGGCGAAGGCCGCTGCCGCTTCCGCCGCCGGCACGAACGACAAGGGCGCGCAACAGTAAGACGCGCTGCTGCGGCCGGGCTGCCGGCCGGAAGTCGCAACCCCGCATGTTTCCGCATGCGGGGTTTGTTTTTTTCAGGCGTCGGGCGCGAGCGCGCGCATCGCCTCGACGACCGTGTGCATGCGCCGCCAGTGCGACCCTTCCCAGAACACGCGCTGACAGACGTCGCATGCCGCGAAGCGCTGATGGCGGCGCCACACGCCGTCGGGCACGCGTGACGCCGCATCTTCTGCGCGCAGAGGGTGCAGCGGCACGTTGCACCGCAGGCACAACCGGAACGGCCGCATGTGCGGCGCCAGATCGAGCCGCGCGAACAGTTCGCTCAGTTGCGCGGCCGGCTTGACCGCATGCAGATAGCAGCCGCGCGCGACGGCGCGTCGCTTGAGCAGCTCGCGATCCCGCGTGAGCACGATCCGGGCGTCGTGCTCGGCGAGCGCGGCGATCTCGTCGTCGCTGAAATGATTGTCGTAGCAGGTGTCGAATCCGGCCAGACGCAGCAATTGCGCGAGACCGCCCAGATGCGCGTCGGCGACGAAGCGCCATTCCCGGTGCGCCGGCGGCGGTGGCGCGGGCGGGTCGTCGGCCGGTTGCGCGGCGCGTTCGGGATAGACGTCGACATGGTCGCCGTCCGCCAGCAGGCGGTCGAATCGCGCCGGCGCGCCGTTGACCTGCAGACGCCCGACCTCGGTGTGCGGCACGCCGAGCGCCTCGACCATATGTTTCACGGTCGCCTGGCGCGCGCACGCACGGGCAAACGCGCGGTCGCGCAACGCGCGCGCGAGGAACGCGTTCAGTTCGCCGTGGAAACGGAAAGTCGCGGTCGTCATGGGCGCAGTATCGCATCGCCGGAACCGTGGCGGTGCCTGCACATCACGCAAAGCTGTGCTTAACTCCGGACTTCCCTACGAGAAAGGAGCAGGCGATGGATCTCGGGTTTATCGGGCTGGGTGAAATGGGGCAGGCGATTGCCGCCAATCTGCTGAAGGCCGGGCATCGCGTACGGGTCTGGAATCGTTCGCCCGAGCGGCTCGCCGCGCTGGTCGGGATGGGCGCGCAGGCGGTCGATACGCCTGCCGGCGCGTTTCGCGGCGATGCGGTGCTGTCGATGCTCGCCGACGATGCCGCCACGCGAGCGGTCTTCGACGACGCGTTGCTCTCGCAGGCGCCGCGCGGCCTGATTCACGTGAACATGGCGACGATTTCCGTCGCGCTCGCCGAGTCGCTCGCGCATGCGCATGCCGCGCGCGGCATCGAATACGTTGCCGCGCCGGTGATGGGGCGGCCGGACGTCGCGGCGGCGGCGCGCCTGACGATCATGGCGGCCGGCCCGGCGGAAGCGATCGACCGGATGCAGCCGGTGTTCGACGCGATCGGCCAGAAAACCTGGCGGCTCGGCTCGCTGCCGCAGCACGCGAATACCGTGAAGATCGCGGCGAACTTCACGCTGGCGTCCGCCATCGAGACGCTCGGCGAGGCGTCCGCGCTGCTGGCCGGCCACGGTGTTGCGATGCGCGATTTCCTCGACGTGATCACTCACAGCGTATTTCCGGGGCCGGTGTACGAAGGTTACGGCGCGATGATTGCCGAACGGCGCTACGAGCCCGCGCGCTTCAAGGCACGGCTCGGCCTGAAGGACGTGCGGCTCGCACTGGAGGCGGGCGACGCGGTGTCGGTGCCGCTGCCGGTGGCGAGCGTGCTGCGCGACAGTCTCCTCGACGCGCTCGCGCACGGCGGCGGCGACCTGGATTTCGCGGTGCTCGGCGAGGTGGCGGCGCGCCGCGCCGGGCGCTGAGCCGGCCGGCGCGGGCGCGGGACAAGCCCGCGCCCTCGCCTGTCCCGGCATAATGGCAGTTCCCTTTCATTCCTTTTGCGGCAGAGGCGGCAATGAGCTTGCATACCTGGTGGCTTTTCGTGGCGACGGTGTTCGTGGTGTCGGCGATTCCCGGGCCGAACATGCTGCTCGTGATGACGCATGGCGCGCGTCACGGGCTGAGGCGCTCGTCGGCGACGATGGCCGGTTGCCTGACCGCGCTGGTGCTGATGCTGTCGGTGTCCGCGGCCGGGCTTGGCGTGTTTCTCGAGGCGTGGCCCGCGATGTTCAACGCGCTGCGCTTTGCCGGCGCCGCGTACCTGATCTATCTCGGCGTGAAGGCGTGGCGTGCGCGCGTCGACGAGGCGCCCGCCACCGGCGAAGCCGAAACCGCGCTGCGCGCGGTGGCGCCGGCGTCGCGCTGGGCGCTGTTTCGCAACGGTTTTCTCGTTGCGGGCAGCAATCCGAAGGCGATCCTGTTCGCTGCCGCGCTACTGCCGCAATTCATCAACGCGTCTGCGCCGACGCTGCCGCAGTTCGGCATCCTCGTCGTTACGTTCGCTGTGATCGAGGTCAGCTGGTATCTCGTGTATGCGTCGTTCGGCACGCGCATCGGCGAGACGCTGAAGAGCCAGAACGTCGCGAAGGCCTTCAACCGCATGACGGGCGGCCTGTTCGTCGGCTTTGGCGCGATGATGGCGCTCGTTCGTCACTGATTCGGATGGGGCCAGAAGAGGCGGCAGATTCGAGTGATGATTCGAGGGAAAATACTGATTTTCTATCTGCAAATGTTGCATTGCGACAATCGATTCTGTATAGTTGCTCCTGTCTCCTCCATGTCTCCTCTGATATGGATTCAGCCCGCCTCTTCAGGCGGGCTTTTTTTTGCCCGTTTCTCGTCCGCCGCCGGATCAGAACTTGTATGACATCGCGACGTAGCTGATGATCGGGTCCGCCTTCAGGTCCGATTTCGACTCCGCGAGCACCGATCCGTCGGCCGCCTTGATCGTCACCGTCGACGTCGTCTTCAGCGGGATGTACGTGACCGATGCGACGAGCCCCCAGTGGTCGGTGATGTTGTACTGAAGGCCCGCGTTGAACACCGGCTGCCAGGACGACGATGCCTTCGCCGACACCTGCGTCAGCCCCGGCTTGCCCGCACCCGCCGCGAGGATCGCGCCGAGGTTCTCCTGCGTCTGCTTGACGAAATTCGGGTTGAGCTGCAGGTCGCTGAACCAGTTGTACGACACGCCGATCCCGAGAAAGGGCCGGAACTTCGCGGTGGCCTGCGCGAAGTAATACTGCAACACCACCGCCGGGCTCCATTGCCGCACGCTCTTCACGATCGGATTGACCGACCCGAGCCCGATGTTCTGCGTGCCCAGCGCGCCCGCCGGCCCGGGCGGCTGGATCGTGCCCTTGGCCGACACCTTGAACACGGGCGGCACGCCCGCCACCGACGTGACGGCGATATGGTCCGTCAGGAAGTGGCTGATGGTCAGGCCCACGGTGTCCGCGCCGCTCGTGCGCAGCCCCGTGCCGGCCGACGTGAACGACGACGGCAGCCGCAACGGGGTGTTGATCGGCTGCGGCGTGACGTTGGTCGTGAGCGGCGTGCTGCTTTGCACCGGCATCACGTGGAACCAGCCGAGCGCGACGACGTTGCTGCCCGCGCTTTGCGCGTGCGACGCGAGCGGCGCCAGCGCGGCAGCGCCGGCCGCCGCGCAGAGAAGCTTCTTCATGTTGTGGCCTCCCGTGACGGTTACTGCACGAACGCGCCGATCGTGAAATACGGCGAAGACGCGTTGGCCATGTCGAGGAAGCCGAATATGCCACCCGAGAAAATGAACTTGCCGGTCGCCGTCGCGCTGCTCGCGCCGGCATGCGTCGACGTGACCGTGCCCGGTACCGTCTGCGTGTAGTCGAGGTTCAGTGCGGTCGCGGACGATGCCTGCGACGCCTGGAACGGATCGAGCAGCGTGGCCTGGTTGTTGACCAGCGCGTTGGTGCGGTAATTGAACTGGCTGTCGACACCGATGTACTCGCCGTTTTGCGAACCGAGTGCGATCGCGGCTTGCGGCGCGAGAATCGAAATGCCCGATTCGTCGTCGGCGGTCAGGCCCGGCACGCCGTTGCTGTCGGGTGCCGCACTCGGGTTCGCGACGCCGGTGCGCACGAGAATCGGCACGAGCTGGTTGCGCAGCTTGCCGACGATCATGAAGCCCTTGCCCTCTGGAAGCGTCGACAGCGTGGGTCTCAGCTGGCTCTGGTAATGATCGGTCTCGAACGCGCCGCTGCCGTCGGCCGACTGCACGAGGTTCGTGCCGGGCTGACGGCAGGTGTTCGCATACTGGCCGGTCGTGTCGCACTTGCTCCACGTGCCGTTCGCGTTGATCGTGATCTTCGCGTCGATCGAGGCCGGCGCGAAGTTCTGCGACGGCACTTCGTCGAAGCCGAGATGGCTGTAGGTGCCGGCGACGTTCGCGAGGTTGGTCTCGATCGACGAGAAGCCGATGAACGGGTAGTACGGGAACCGGGTGTCCGGCACTGCAGCCAGCCCAAGCACGCCGCCGAACTGGATTTCCTTGCCGGGGATCGTGCCGCCAGCGACACCGAAGCCGACGAAGATCCGCGCCGGCCGGCTCGCGTCGAGGCTGGCGCCGTTGAGGCGGAACGCACACTGGTTCAGCTTGTTGGTCGGCAGCAACGTCTCCTGCGTCAGCGTGCCGCTGTCGACGGTGCCGGCGCGCGTCGGCGTGACGGTGCCGGTCGTGCGCGGGATCGCTGATTCGACGTAGGTGACCTGCCAGGTCATCCTGGTCGTGTCGAGCTGCAGCTTGACCAGCTCGCCGCTGCCCGCGCCGCCGGTGAAGACCGTGCCGTAGTCGAGCGAGGCCGGGCAAAGGCGATCCGCGGCGAGCGCGACCGGCGTCGCGTTTTCGCCGTCGCCGCCACCGCAAGCCGAAAGAAGAGGCGCGCTCAGGGCCGCCGCCAGAATGAGGTTCCGTTTCATGTTGCTCCTCCAGAATGTGTCTTGTGTGGCGACCGTCTCTGTGGCGGCCGCTTCTTGCTTGTGTGCTGCCGGCGCCGTGCCGTGCGCCGTGTTGAGCTGTTTCGACGGCCGGGCGCGACGGGCGAGCGCGCTACAGGCCGGGCGTTGCAGGTCCGCGAGCATGGCGCCGGCCTGAGCGAAGCCGGGGAACGAGTGGAAATCGGGCGGGGATTCCCCGCGTGTCACGGCATGCGCCGAAACACCGGAAGACATTGACGGGACCAGGTGCGACGGTGTCCTTCTCTCCACCGGAGCCGGACAAAGGGGCCATGGCAAAGGCCGTTGCCACCCCCTTCGAAAAGGCGTGCGACATGCCGCTGTCTCCAATCGTTTAATTTGTGCGAGCTAATTTGGCCGCGCGGCTTTTTGCTGTCAATTGACGAATTCGTCTAAAAAAGTCGATTTAAACGGTGGTGGAGAAATTCGCGCTTTTGGGAATTGGCGTCGAGTAAGATTTAAAACGGAAAAGGTGTTTTAAATGCGTCCCGGCGGCGGAGTTGGCGGGTGTGTCCGGCACGGCGTGGTGGCCTGAGGAGCCAGTGCCGGCGGGGTTTCGGGCGTCTGCATCCGGAAAATCCCTATTCGGGATTTACATGGCAAATCGGATCTTCTGATAATTGGAAAAACGCGGGGAATTGAAAGCTTGTGAATATTCGTGAATGCGCGCGCAAAATGCCGGGAATGGGATTTTCGGGCAAATAAAAAGCCGGCCATCGGCCGGCTTGTGTGGTGCGCGATTCGCGACGTCAGCGCTTGAGGCCCGTATCCTCGGCTGCGCCGATGTTCAGGTTCATGCACTGGATCGCGGCGCCCGACGCGCCCTTGCCGAGATTGTCGAGGCGCGCGACGGTGACGAAGCGCTCTTCGTTGCCGAACACGAACAGGTCGACGCGGTTCGTGTCGTTGTTCGCCTGTACGTCGAAGAAGCCCGAATCGAGGTTCTCGTCGGCATTGAACGGCGCGACGCGCACGAACGCTTCGTCGGCGTAATACTCGGCGAGGATGCGCTGCACGTCCTGCGGCGTCGCGCGTTTCGCGAGCTGGCCGGGCGTGAAGTAGGTCGTCACCGCGAGACCCTTGTAGAACGGGCCGACGATCGGCGTGAAGATCGGCGGGGTGGCAAGCCCGGTGTGCGCGGCCATTTCCGGCAGATGCTTGTGCGCGAGGCCGAGCGCATACGCGCGCGGGCTCGCGAGCTTGCCGGCGGGGTTGTTCTCGTAGTCGGCGATCATCGCCTTGCCGCCGCCGCTGTAGCCGGTGATCGAGTAGCTGTGCGCGGCGAACGACGGCGCGACGACGCCGGCTTCGACCAGCGGGCGCATGCCCAGCACGAACGCCGATGCGTGGCAGCCCGGCACCGCGATGCGCTTTGCGGTGCGGATGCGCTCACGCTGCGCGCGCGTCAACTCCGGCAGGCCATAGGCCCAGTCCGCGCTGGTGCGGAACGCGGTGCTCGCGTCGATCAGCGTCGTGTCCGGATTCTCGACGAGCGACGCGGATTCGCGCGACGCCGCGTCGGGCAGGCAGAGGAACGTGACGTTCGACGCGTTGATCAGGCGGCGGCGCTCGTCGACGTCCTTGCGCTTCGCTTCGTCGATGCGCAGCACTTCGATGTCGCTGCGTGCCGACAGGTATTCGAAGATCTTCAGGCCGGTGGTGCCTTCCTGGCCGTCGACAAAAACTTTGGTGCTCATTTCGCTCTCACAGAAACGGGGCCGCGGCGCTCTCACGCCCGAAAACCGCCATTCTAAGACGTCATGCGGCGGGCCGTAACCGCGCGAGGCAAAAAAAGGACGGCCCGCAGCCCGTCTCGAGTCCCCTTATCGGGCGCCGGGTCTCGATGGCCGCCAAGCGCCGGCGGCGGCGGCTACTGTCCGTAGGTGACGACGAGTTGGGCGGTGCCGAGCGTCTGCGTGCCGATCTCGTGCTCGAACATCGGCGCGGGGCGGCCCTGGCCGACGCGCAGGTCGGCGCCCTTCAGCGCATAGACGGTGATCACGTAGCGGTGCGGCTTGCCGGGCGGCGGGCAGGGGCCGCCGTAGCCGTCGATACCGAAGTCGTTGCGGGCTTCGGCCGCGCCGACGCGCCGCAGATAGCCGGAGGCGCTGGCGTCGCCGGGCAGGCTGGCGACGGTCGCCGGGATGCCGGCGACGGCCCAGTGCCACCAGCCGTGGCCGGGCGCGTCGGGGTCGAGCATCGTGATCGCAAAACTGCGCGTGCCGGCGGGCGGGTTGCGCCACGACAGTTGCGGCGAGTGGTTCGCGCCCTTGCAGTCGCCGCGGTCGAAGGCCTGCGCCGCCGAGACGCGGCCGCCGGGCGACAGGTCGTCGCTCGTGACGGTGAACGCCGGGTCGGCGCATGCGGCCGCGCTGGCGAGCCCGGCAGCGCACAGGACCGCGATCGCGAGCGGGCAGGCGCGGCGCGGCGGCGCAGGCGGGGCGATCTGGCGATCCACACGCATATGACGCTTCTCCCGTCACGCGCGCCGGAGCGATCACGGCGCTGTTCGTTGTTGCGGAGGTGTTCCCGACGATGGATCAAGTCTAACATTAGGGTTCGATGAACGACGCGCCGGGCGGCGGACCGGGGCGGCCATGCGCGCCGGACGGCATTGACGGCGTGCGAAAAGACTGAAAACGAGAGGGCCAATGACGACGATTTCCTGCCGCGTGCCGGCTGCGCGCACATGAGTGCGGGCAGCGCGCCGCAACCTTCCGTGACGGCGAGGGTACTGATCGCCGACGACCATCCTGTCATTCTCGAAGGCGTGAAGCGCGCGTTGTCCCGCGATCCCGGCATCGAGGTGATCGGGCAGGCGCGCGATTCGACCGAACTCGTCGCGCGTCTCGGCGATGCGTCCGCCGCGAACGGCTGCGACGTCGTCGTGACCGACCTCGCGATGCCGGGGGGCCAGTTCGGCGATGGCCTGCAGCTGATCGGCTACCTGCAGCGCCACTTCGACGATCTGCTGATCGTCGTGCTCACGATGCTCGAGAATCCGGCGCTGCTGACGCGGCTCGTCGATCTGGGCGTCAACGGTATCGTCTGCAAGTCCGACGAACTCGCGCACGTCGGCGTGGCGGTGCGCGACGTGATGAACGGCGTGCCTTACAGCAGCCCGTCGGTGTGGGCGGCGCTCGACACGCTGAATCAGGGCGCCCCCGGCCAGTCGGCGGGCGTGAAGCTGTCGGTGCGGGAACTGGAGGTGGTGCGCCTGTTCGTGTCCGGCCTCACGATCACGCAGATTTCCGAGCGGCTCAGCCGCAGCGTGAAGACGATCAGCACGCAGAAAACCAGCGCGATGCGCAAGCTCGGGCTGGAGCGGGATCCGGATCTGTTCAAGTACGCGCAGAGCAACGGGCTGCTGAGCCTGGCGTCGTCGGACAGCCGGTGACGGCGGCGCGGCGCGCGGTCGGCCGCGCATAAAAAAACCGCACGCCAGCGCGGCGTGCGGTCTTGCGGGACGCCCGGCAGCGGGCCGAAGCCCGCCGCGGTCACTCCTGGGCGCCGGTCGCGCCGCCGTGCGCGGCCGACCATTCGGCCGGCGCGTTCAGGAATTTCTCGACTTCGTCGAGCGTCTTCGTCTCGAAATAGCCCGACGCCTTCGCGACGCGCAGCACGTCCCACCAGGTCGCGAGCGCGTGCAGGTCGACGTCGATGTCCTTCAGCACCGAGACGCTTTCCTTGAAGATGTTGTAGTGGAACAGCACGAAGCAGTGGTTCACCTGCGCGCCGGCGGTGCGCAGCGCGTTGACGAAGTTGATCTTGCTGCGGCTGTCGGTCGTCAGGTCTTCGACGAGCAGCACGCGCGAGCCTTCTTCCAGATTGCCCTCGATCTGCGCGTTGCGGCCGAAACCCTTCGGCTTTTTCCGCACGTACTGCATCGGCAGCATCATGCGGTCGGCGATCCAGGCCGCGAACGGGATGCCGGCGGTTTCGCCGCCCGCCACCGCGTCGATCTGCTCGTAGCCGACGTCGCGCAGGATCGTGGCTTCCGCCATTTCCATCAGGCCCCGGCGCACGCGCGGGTACGAGATCAGCTTGCGGCAGTCGATGTAGACCGGGCTGGCCCAGCCGGACGTGAAGATGAACGGCTTTTCGGCGTTGAAGTGCACCGCCTGCACTTCGAGCAGGATTTTGGCGGTCGTGTCGGAGATCGTCTGACGATCGAAGCCTGTCATGGGCGTTCCTTGGATGGTGAGCGAGGAGCGGGCGCGGGCCCGGCGGCGCAGCAAGGGGAGCCCGCCCGCGAGGGCCGGGGCGCGGCCGGCCCGAGGCCGGGCGTTTCGCTGCGCGCGTAGCCCGCGATTTTACCCGATTCGGACGGAAGCCGACGGCCTTTCGGGCCGCTTGCGGCTTCGCGGCCTCCGCCGGCCGGCCCATGCGGCGCGCGATGCGGCATCGCAGTAACGAATCGTCATGCCCGAGGTGTACACTAGATAGTTCTACGAAATCGCCCAGCACTTTGTACTTCTCTCTTGCCATCCGCCAAGGTTCGATGGCGCGCCGATCCGGCGCGCACCGGCCGTCGCAGTCGACCATCCCCTCGATCCACGCATGCGCGGCTCAAGGTGCAGTGTACTGATCGTTTAACATTACGCATGTCTCTCGCAGGTCAATCATGGACGAACAACTGAAGCAGGCCGCTCTCGCTTATCACCTGAATCCGAAACCCGGCAAGATTTCGGTCACCCCGACCAAGCCGCTGTCGAACCAGCTCGACCTGTCGCTCGCGTATTCGCCGGGCGTCGCGGCCGCATGCGAGGCGATCCACGCCGATCCGCTCGATGCGCAGAAGTACACGTCGCGCGGCAACCTGGTCGGCGTCGTGACGAACGGCACCGCGGTGCTCGGCCTCGGCAACATCGGCCCGCTGGCCGCGAAGCCGGTGATGGAGGGCAAGGGCTGCCTGTTCAAGAAGTTCGCGGGCATCGACGTGTTCGACATCGAGCTCGACGAACTCGATCCGGACAAGCTCGTCGAGGCGATCGCGATGCTCGAGCCGACGCTCGGCGGCATCAACCTCGAGGACATCAAGGCGCCCGAGTGCTTCTACATCGAGCAGAAGCTGCGCGAGCGGATGAAGATCCCGGTCTTCCACGACGACCAGCACGGCACCGCGATCATCGCGTCCGCAGCGATCCTGAACGGCCTGAAGGTGGTCGGCAAGAATTTGTCCGACGTGAAGCTCGTCTGCTCGGGCGCGGGCGCGGCGGCGATCGCCTGCCTGGACCTGCTGGTGAAGCTCGGCCTGAACAAGGCGAACGTGCTCGTTTGCGATTCGAAGGGCGTGATCTACGAAGGCCGCGGCGCCCTCGATCCGTCGAAGCAGCGCTACGCTTCGACGACCGACGCGCGCACGCTCGGCGACGCGATCGTCGGCGCGGACGTGTTCCTCGGCTGCTCGAGCGCGGGCGTGCTGAAGCAGGACATGGTGAAGACGATGGGCGACCGCCCGCTGATCCTCGCGCTCGCGAACCCGGAGCCGGAAATCCGCCCGGAAGACGCGAAGGCCGTGCGCCCGGACGCCATCGTCGCGACCGGCCGCTCGGACTATCCGAACCAGGTCAACAACGTGCTGTGCTTCCCGTTCATCTTCCGCGGTGCGCTCGACGTCGGCGCGACGACGATCACGGAAGAGATGAAGCTCGCGTGCGTGCGCGCGATCGCCGAACTGGCCGAGGAAACCGACCAGAGCGAGGAAGTCGCGAAGGCGTATGAAGGCCACTCGCTCGAATTCGGGCCGGAATACCTGATTCCGAAGCCGTTCGATCCGCGCCTCATCATCAAGATCGCGCCGGCCGTCGCGCAGGCAGCAATGGATTCGGGCGTCGCGACCCGCCCGATCGAGGACATGGACGCGTACCGCGAGCAGCTCGGCGCGACCGTCTACCGCACGGGCATGGTGATGCGCCCGGTGTTCGCGACCGCGAAGTCGAAGCAGGCCCGCATCGTGTTCGCCGAGGGCGAGGACGAGCGCGTGCTGCGTGCCGCGCAGTTCGTGCTGCAGGAGAAGATCGCGAAGCCGGTCATCGTCGGCCGTCCGTCGGTCGTCGAGATGCGCTTGCAGAAGATCGGCTCGAAGCTCAAGGCCGGTGTCGATTTCGAGGTCATCAACCCCGAGGAAGACACCCGCTATCACCAGTACTGGCAGGCGTATCACGAGATCGGTGCGCGCGACGGCGTGACGCCGGAAGTCGCGAAGGCGGCGCTGCGCAAGTTCAACACGCTGATCGGTGCGATGCTCGTGCGTCTGGGCGATGCCGACGGCATGATCTGCGGGATGATCGACACGTATCACAGCCACCTGAAGTTCATCGATCAGGTGCTGGGCCGGGCCGAGGGCGCCGAGCACTACGCGGCGATGAACCTGCTGATGCTGCCGGGCCGCAACCTGTTCATGTGCGACACCTACGTGAACGAAGTGCCGAGCGCCGAGCAGCTCGCCGACATGACGATCCAGGCCGCCGCCGAGATCGAGCGTTTCGGCATCACGCCGAAGGCCGCGCTGCTGTCGAATTCGAACTTCGGCAGCGCGCCGTCGGCGTCGTCGCGCCGGATGGCCGAGGCCCGCAAGCAGATCGTCGCGCGTGCGCCGCACCTGGAAGTCGACGGGGAAATGCATGGCGACGCGGCGCTGTCGGAAGTGGTCCGCAAGGCGGCCTTCCCGGGCACGACGCTGACCGGCGAAGCAAACCTGCTGATCATGCCGAACGTCGAAGCGGCGAACATCGCGTACAACCTGCTGAAGATGGTCGGCGGTGAAGGCGTGACCGTCGGGCCGTTCCTGCTCGGCGCGGCGAAGCCGGTCCACATCCTGACGCCGGCCGCGACCGTGCGCCGGATCATCAACATGACCGCGGTGGCCGCCGCGAATGTGAACGTGAGCGCGAAGTAACGCGATCGTTCACCGGTCAGCGCCGCGCGTGTTGCGCGCGGCAAGAGCGCCACGGGACGCAGGTTCCGTGGCGTTTTTTATTGCGGGTTCGAACGGGAGGGATTCAGCGGCGCGGTCGGTGGTTCGACCACGGGGCGGCGGGGCGACGCGATCAGGGGGCGAAAGGTGAGCGCGTCCGGAACGTGACGAAAGCCGGCGTCCGGGATGTGCCCGGACGCCGGCTTTCGTGATGCGTCACGCAACGTGCTGCCGGTCTTGCCCGCCTGCCGGCGAGCGCCACTGGGCGAGCAGTGCGTTCCACTTCTGGCGTACCGCGCGCAGGTTGTTCTCCTTCACGTGGCCGTAGCCGCGGATGCCGTCGGGCAACGCCGCCAGTTCGAGCGCAAGCGGCCGGTTCGCAGCGCGCAGCCCGGCCGTCACCTCGCCGACCAGCGCTTCGTACTCGCCGATCAGCGAGCGCTCGGTGCGGCGCTCCTCGGTGCGGCCGAACGGATCGAGCGCGGTGCCGCGCAGGAACTTCAGCTTCGCGAGGGTGCGGAACGCGGTCAGCATCCACGGACCGTACTGCTTCTTGACGAGGTGGCCGTGTGAATCCTTCTTGGCGACGAGCGGCGGCGCGAGATGGAACGTCAGCTTCCAGTCGCCCTCGAACTGGGCGGCCACGCGCGCGAGGAACGCCGGATCGGTCTGCAGCCGGGCGACCTCGTATTCGTCCTTGTACGCCATCAGCTTGAAGAGATTGCGCGCGACTGCCTCGGTCAGCGGCTCCTGCGAGGCGTCGCTGTCCGACGCCGCGCGCTCGGCGGCGCGCACCTTGTCGACGACGCTCGCGTAGCGGGCCGCATAGGCGGCGTTCTGGTACGCGGTGAGGAATTCCACCCGCTTCGCGATCAATGCGTCGACGGACTTCTTCGTATGCAGCGCGATGACGGTTGCGCCCGGCTGCACGGCACGCGCGTCGCCGGCGACGGTCTGCTGCACGGCGGCGAGGTCGAACGCCGCGCGCCGGCCCCACTCGAACGCGGCGAGGTTCTTGTCGACCTGCACGCCATTCAGCTCGATCGCGCGCACCAGCGACGCATGGCTCAACGGCAGCCAGCCGCGCTGCCACGCGTAGCCGAGCACGAACGGGTTCGTGTAGATCGCGTCGCCGAGCAGCGCGACCGCGAACTGGTTCGCATCGACGAGATCGACTGCGGCGCCGGCGGCGGCGCGGATGTCGTGCTCCGCGCTGAGGCCAGGAAACGCCCAGTTCGGGTTCTTGATGAAATCGGCGGTCGGCGTTTTCGCGCTGTTGACGACGACGCGCGTCACGTCATGCCGCATCCGCGACGTGCATTCGTCGCCGGCGGTGACGATCGCATCGCAGCCGATCACGAGATCCGCTTCGCCCATTGCGATGCGGGTCGCGTGGATATCGGACGGCGCGTGCGAAATCTGCACGTGGCTCATCACGGCGCCGCCTTTCTGCGCGAGGCCGGTGACGTCGAGCACCGTCACGCCCTTGTTCTCGAGGTGCGCGGCCATCCCGAGCAGCGCGCCGATCGTGACGACGCCGGTGCCGCCGACGCCCGTCACCAGCACGCCGTACGCGCGGTCGATCACCGGCAGCGACGGCTCCGGGATCGGCGGCAGCGCCTTCGCGTCGACCGACACCGCCTTGGGCTTCTTCAATTGCCCGCCCTCGACGGTGACGAAACTCGGGCAGAAGCCCTTCACGCACGAGAAGTCCTTGTTGCAGGTCGACTGGTTGATCTGGCGCTTGGTGCCGAACTCGGTCTCGAGCGGTTCGACCGACAGGCAGTTCGACTGCACCGAGCAATCGCCGCAGCCTTCGCATACCGCTTCGTTGATGACGACGCGCTTGGCCGGGTCCGGATAGGCGCCGCGCTTGCGGCGGCGGCGCTTCTCGGTCGCGCAGGTCTGGTCGTAAATCAGGATCGTCGTGCCGCCGATCTCGCGCAGTTCGCGCTGCACGTCGTCGAGCCGGTCGCGGTGATGGATCGTCACGCCGGCGGCGAGCAGCGACGTCTTGCCGTCGTACTTCTCCGGCTCGTCGGTGACGATCACGATCTTGCTCGCGCCTTCGGATGCGAGCTGATGCGTGATCTGCGGCACCGTCAGCGTGCCGTCGACCGGCTGTCCGCCCGTCATCGCGACTGCGTCGTTGTAGAGGATCTTGTAGGTGATGTTCGCCTTCGACGCGATCGCCGCGCGCACCGCGAGCAGCCCCGAGTGGAAATAGGTGCCGTCGCCGAGGTTCGCGAACACGTGCTTTTCGTCGGTGAACGGCGCCTGGCCGATCCACGGCACGCCTTCGCCGCCCATCTGGCTGAACGTGCTCGTGCTGCGATCCATCCACACGGTCATGTAGTGGCAGCCGATGCCGGCGATCGCGCGCGAGCCTTCGGGCACGTTGGTCGACGTGTTGTGCGGGCAGCCGGAGCAGAACCACGGCTTGCGCTCGGTCGTCACGTGCGGCTTCGCGAGCGCCATTTCCTTCGCGTTGATCACGGCCATGCGCGCGGCGATGCGCGCGCGCACGTCGGACGGCAGCTCGAACTTCTCGAGGCGGGTGGCGATCGCCTTCGCGATGATCGCGGGCGACAGCTCGTAGTGCGCGGGCAGCAGCCAGTTGCCCATCGGCACCGACCATTCGCCGCCGGCGCCGTCCTTCTCGTCGAACTTGCCGTACACGCGCGGCCGCTGCGCGTCCGGCCAGTTGTACAGCTCTTCCTTGATCGCGTATTCGAGGATCTGCCGCTTTTCCTCGACGACGAGGATCTCCTCGAGCCCGTGCGCGAACGCGTGCGCGCCCTGGGCTTCGAGCGGCCACACGCAGCCGACCTTGTAGAGGCGGATGCCGATGCGCGCACAGGTTTCGTCGTCGAGGCCGAGGTCGGTCAGCGCCTGGCGCACGTCGAGATACGCCTTGCCGCCCGTCATGATGCCGAAGCGCGCATGCGGCGAGTCGATCTCGATGCGGTCGAGCTTGTTCGCGCGCACATACGCGAGCGCGGCGTACCACTTGTAGTCGAGGAGCCGCGCTTCCTGCACCAGCGGCGGGTCGGGCCAGCGGATGTTGAGGCCGCCGTCCGGCATCGCGAAGTCGGTCGGCAGCACGATCCGGGTGCGGTGCGGATCGATGTCGACCGACGCCGACGATTCGACCACGTCGGTCACGCACTTGAGCGCGACCCACAGGCCCGAATAACGGCTCATCGCCCAGCCGTGCAGGCCGAAGTCGAGATATTCCTGGACGTTGGACGGGAACAGCACCGGCAGCCCGCAGGCCTTGAAGATGTGCTCGGACTGGTGGGCGAGCGTCGACGACTTCGCCGCATGGTCGTCGCCGGCGAGCACCAGCACGCCGCCGTGCTGCGACGAGCCGGCCGAGTTCGCGTGCTTGAACACGTCGCCGGTGCGATCGACGCCCGGGCCCTTGCCGTACCACATCGAAAAGACGCCGTCGTATTTCGCGCCGGGGAACAGGTTGACCTGCTGCGAGCCCCACACGGCGGTGGCGGCGAGGTCTTCGTTCAGGCCGGGCTGAAAGACGATCTGATGGGCGGACAGGTGTTTCTTCGCTTTCCACAGCGATTGATCGAGGCCGCCGAGCGGCGAGCCGCGATAGCCGGAGATGAAGCCGGCGGTGTTCAGGCCGGCGGCCCGGTCGCGTTCCTGCTGAAGCATCGGCAGGCGCACGAGAGCCTGGATGCCGCTCATGTACGCGCGACCGCGTTCGAGCGTGTATTTGTCGTCGAGCGTGACGGACTGCAGCGCGGCTTCGAGCGACGCGCGTTGGCCTGCGTCTAGCGGGGCATTCATTATCGGATCTCCTCCACCCAGTTTGGGATCGCCAAAACTTCCGGTGTGTCGGCGTCTTGTGGACGCGTTGGCCGGGGCCGCCATATTGGCGGGTTTTGAGCGATCGTAGCACTGGGATAAACCCGCCGCTCGATGTTCAAAAATACCCGCTGCTGCTGGGTAATCCTCAACATGAGGCGCGTTACAGCATGTAAAAGCATGTAATGCCGCACGAATCCGCCGTCAATCGCCGTTAATCTTGACGGCCAGCCGAAGGTGTTCCGGTGCAGCGCTTCGAGACGCGCACCGGGAGAGACGCCGGCGGTTCATGAGGAGGTGCAATGAATACACGACATGTCCAGAGCTTTCTGATGGTGTCTGCCGCGTTCTTTTCGATGAATGGCCGGCCGCACGGGCGAGGCGCGAGCGCGCTGGCGGTGGCGGCCGGCGTGCAGATGCGCCCGTTCGCGGCCGCGGGCGAGGTGAGGCGGCCGCCGTCGACGGCCGTACGCACGGCCACGCGGCACCCGGCCACGCATTGACCGGATCGCGCGGTCGAGCAGCCGCGCATGAGAAAAAGGGCGGGAATCTCGCGATTCCCGCCCTTTGCGTTTGCGCGCCGCGTTGCGTGGCGCACCGTTGCCGTCCGCGTCAGGCCTTGTCCTGCACGACCCCGCGGCGAATCTGGTCGAGCTCGATCGATTCGAACAGTGCCTTGAAGTTGCCTTCGCCGAAACCCTGATTGCCCTTGCGCTGGATGATCTCGAAGAAGATCGGCCCGATCTGGTTTTCAGTGAAGATCTGCAGCAGCAGGTCGTCACGCGCGCCGTCGATCAGGATCTTGCGCTTCCTGAGCTCGTCGAGCGGTTCGCCGTGATTCGGCACGCGGCGATCGACCAGCTCGTAATACGTGTCGATCGTGTCGAGCAGCGTCACGCCTTTGCCGCGCAGGCCGTCCACCGCCGCGTAAATGTTCGACGTGCCGAGCGCGATGTGCTGAATGCCTTCGCCGTGATACGCGTCGAGGTATTCCTGGATCTGGCCGGCCGTCTCCGAGCCTTCCTCGTTGATCGGAATGCGGATCTTGCCGCACGGCGACGTCATCGCCTTCGACTTCACGCCGGTCACCTTGCCTTCGATGTCGAAGTAGCGCACTTCGCGGAAATTGAACAGGCGCTCGTAGAACTCCGCCCATTCCTGCATGCGGCCGCGATGCACGTTGTGCGTCAGGTGGTCGATGTAGGTGAGGCCGTGGCCGGCCGGGTTCGGCTCGGCACCCGGGATCGGCTCGAAATCGACGTCGTAGATGCTGATGTCGCCGATGCTGCCCGGCTGCGTGCCGTTCTTGCCCTTCCACCGATCGACGAAATAGATCAGCGAGTCGCCGATGCCCTTGATCGCCGGGATGTTCAGCTCCATCGGGCCGGTCTTGTTGTCGAAGCCCCACGCGCCGAGTTCGAGCGCGTGCTTGTAGGCCTTCGCGGCATCCTGCACGCGGAACGCGATCGCGCAGATCGACGGGCCGTGCAGGCGCGCGAAGCGCTGCGCGAACGAGTCCGGCTCGGCGTTGATGATGAAGTTGATGTCGCCCTGACGGTACAGCGTCACGTCCTTGTGGCGATGGCGCGCGACCGCGGTGAAGCCCATCCGCTCGAACAGCTGGCCGAGTGCCTTCGGGTCCGGTGCGGTGTACTCGATGAATTCGAAGCCGTCGGTGCCGACGGGATTGTCCCAGGCGGGGATCTGCATGGATGTCTCCTGAGGTGCGCCGCAACGCGCACGATGAATGAGTGTGTGCGGCAAAGTGTAGCGGGCAAGGCGGAGCGAAAACTTGCGAACTTAATCGTGCGTGACTACGATGGCGCAATTTCCAGTCTCGAAGCAGATCATTGGAGGCAGAAAGTGTCGCAAGTCGAATTGGATGCCATCGACCGTCGGATTCTGGCGATTCTTCAGGAGAACGGCCGCCTGTCGAATCAGGAGATCGCGGAGCGCGTGAACCTGTCACCGAGCCCGTGCCTGCGGCGTATCCGGCGCCTGGAGGAGATCGGCGTGATCACCGGCTATGTCGCGCTGCTGGATCCTCAGAAACTGGGGCTCGATCTCCTCGCGTACGTCAGCGTGCGGCTGGAAAAGCGCGGCGGACTTGCGCCGGCGCGGGGAGACGAGGCGTCGGCGCGCGCCGGCGCGACACACGCGGAGTTATTCCGCGCAGCCGTGCAGGCGTGGCCGGAGGTCGTCGCCTGCCATGCGATGACGGGCGACATGGATTACCTGTTGCGGGTACAGGTCGAGGATATGGCGCACTTTTCCCGCTTCGTGCAGGAACAACTGTTGCACCATCCGTCGGTGATCGACGTGAAGACGAGCTTTTCGCTCGAGTGTTTCAAGGAAACGACGGCGTTGCCGATCCGCACGACGCGTTGATCGGCGTGCGCCGGCCGGGCGAGAGGCCCGGCCAGGGCGACGTCAGGCCGTCAGCGCGGCGGGCATCAGCGATTCGAAGATCTGCGACGTGCGGCGCGCCTGGCGCTTGAGTGCGTAGTCGAACACCGCGGCCTGCTCCTGCAGCATTTCTGCGATGATCGTCGAATGGTCGGCGGGCGGCAGCGACAGATACGCGTCGGCTTCGCCGTATGCGTATTCGATCCGCATGCCGGATTTCTTCGCGATGTGCATCATCGTCGCGTTGCGCGACAGGCAATGCATGTACAGCATCGTGACGTGGGTGTTGCGGCTGCGGATCGCGGCGCGCTCGAACAGCTTCGAGCCGACGCCGTTGCCGCGCGCGCATTCGAGCACCGACACGCCGAATTCGGCGGTGCGCTTGTCGCCCTCGGCGGGCAGGTAGGCCAGATGGCCGACGCCGATCAGCTCGAGCTGGTGGTTGAACACGCCGAACACGGTATCGCGGCCAAAGTCGATCGTGCGGACGTAATTCTCGATCACGTGATCGGGCACCATTTGCCCGAAGCGCAGCAGGCGATCTTCTTCGTCGAGCGCGAGAAAGTGGGTGAGCAGTTGCTCTCGGTCTTTGGAAGCCAGTTCCCTGACGAGAACTGGCGCAGAGCCGGCTTGGCCGAACGCATCGGCTGAGCCGTGAAGTTGCGTGTTCATCGTGGGTTCCTCAATGTGTGACCGTACAGCGGGTTGTGCAATGCAGCAGCATTTTACCCGACTATGACGCTCATGATTGGGGAAAACCCGTACTTGTCTCGAGGAGAAATTCTAAAAACGCTTACATAAACATGTAAGTCATTGATTTTTATTGATTTAAAAATTCATCATATGAAATGCGGGGCGAACTGTCGCACTGTTCCTCCCGCGCAACGCTTGCTGCTTCGCAGAAATCACGCCGGCGACGACAGGCCGTGCTCGATCATGCCGATCACCTGCTCGGCGAAGTCCCGGTAGCCGAGGCGGCCGCCCGGCTTGAGCCAGGTGAACGTCCAGTTGATCATGCCGAACACCATCATCGTGACGGACGTCTGGTTTTCCTTCGAGATGCGCGCCGGGTACGCGCGCGCGAGCTGGCGCGAAAAGGCGGCGACGATGTCGCGCTGCCGGTCGAGAATGATCTCGCGCTGCGCATCCTCGAGATACTTCACGTCGTTGAGCAGCGCGACGTGGCGGCTGTGCGACGTCTCGTATTCGGAGAGGAACGCGCGCACCAGCTCCGCGAACGCCTCGTGCTCGGTCAGGCCGCGCCGCTGGCTGACGCCCTCGACCTCCGCGATGATCAGCATCAGCCGCTTCGTGTAGCGATCCAGCAGATCGAAGAGGATCGCTTCCTTGCTTGCGTAATAGTGGTAGAGCCGCGCCTTCGACGTGCCGCTCGCGGTGGCGAGATCGGACATCGACGTGCTCGGGTAGCTCGTCTGCGCGAATTTGTCGGCGGCGAGATCGAGGATCTGCTCGCGCTGGGATTCGTGATCGGGCGCTCGGGTTCGGGCCATTGTGATGTAGGGGTTAGCGGTGCGCGGCGGCGCGTGCCGCGCGCAGTTCATTGGAATGTATGTTGGCGAGCGATGCGTGCCGCAATTCGAGGCGGCCGGCGGCGGCCAGCTCGCGGCAGCGCCAGTAGAGAATCGAATCGCCGATGAACAGGCAGCCGCGATCCGCCGCCGCCAGCACGCCGGCGGCGACCGCCGGCGCGGGCGTCCAGCCGTCGGATAGCTGCGCGAGGATCAGCGTGTCGAGATCGGCGTAGTGGCCGCTCTTGATCGTGTTGCTGGCCCAGTAGCGGATCTCGGCGGTGGCCTGCTTGGCTTCCTGCCACTCGAGCGCGAGCCGGCTGATGCGCAGCACCGAGATCGGCGCGGCTTCGGCGAGCTTCGCGAGCAGTTGCGGCGGCGAGAACATCCCCGCTCCGCAGGCCTCGTCGGCGCGCGCGAGCGACGCGCGTTGCGATGCGTCGAGATCGGCGGCGGACAGCCGCACCTCGTTGAGCCGCTGCGGCACGTTGCGAAGATGGTAGGCCACCCGCCGCAGCAGCAGTTGTTCGGCAACGTTGTGCGCGTGCCAGGTGACGACCTGGCCGTTGTCCATGGCCAGCGCGTCGAGGCGAGCGAATTCGGCTTCGACCTCGGCTTTCCAGTCAGGCACCCGGTCGCCCAGCACGCGCTGCCAGAAGGCGGCACGTACGTCTGTCGACTCGTCGATGCCGCGCAGCGGCCCGACCGCGAGATCGTCCAGCAATCCGATGACGCGGTCGTCGCGTCCCGCATCGGCGAGCGCGGTGCGGAGCGAGGCGGCGGCGCTTTCGCCCTGAATGACGTGAATGGTACCCATCGGCCTGTCGTCAACAAAAAAAGCCGCCGGCTGGCCGGACGATAGGTCGTCGGGCCGGCGGGCGGCTGCTAGTGTAAGCGAGATGCATGACAGCGCGATACCGTTCGCGCGCAAGCTTTAGCGGTCGTCGAAACTCACGACGACCTTGTCGCTGACCGGGTGGCACTGGCAGGTGAGCACGAAGCCGTCCTTCACTTCCTGCTCCTCGAGCGTGTAATTCTTCTCCATCCGCACTTCGCCTTCGAGCACCTTCGCGCGGCATGTGCAGCACACGCCGCCCTTGCATGCGTACGGCAACGCGAGGCCGGCGCGCAGGCCGACGTCCAGCAGGCTCACGCCTTCGTACGGAAGGCGCATCTTGCGTTTCTTGCCGTCGATGATGACTTCGAGGTCGGCGGCCGGCGTGTCGTCGGTAATTTCGACGACGGGCACGCCGGCCTGCGGCAGCGGCGAGCCGAAGCGTTCGACGTGGACATTCGCCTGCGGCACCCCCGCTGCCTTGAGCGCGGCTTCGGCCGCATCCATCATCGGCGCGGGGCCGCAGATGAACGCTTCGTCGATCGACTCGGCCGGCACCAGCATCTCGAGGAACGCCGCGCATTTCGCCTGGTCGAGCACACCGTTGAACAGCTCGACGTCCTGCACGTCGTCAGACAGCACGTGATAGAGGACGAAGCGCTCCATGAAGCGATTCTTCAGGTCCTCCAGCTCCTCGGCGAACATGATCGCGTCGACGCTGCGGTTGCCGTAGATCAGCGTGAACGTGCTGCGCGGCTCGATCTCGAGCGTCGTCTTGACGATCGCGAGAACGGGCGTGATGCCCGAGCCGCCCGAGAACGCCACGTACTGCTTGCCGTGATCCGCGTTCAGGTGGGTGAAGAAACGGCCGTCGGGCGTCATCACGTCGATCGTGTGGCCCGGCTGCAGCGTGTCGAACGCGAAGTTCGAGAAACGCCCGCCGCGCACGCGCTTGATGCCGATGCGCAATTCGCCGTCGCGGTCGTAGTCGGTCGTGCCGACGCAGATCGAATACGAGCGGCGGGTTTCCTCGCCGTCGATGTGGGCCTTGAGCGTGACGAACTGGCCCTGCGTGAAGCGGTATGCGTCGCGGAGCTCGGGCGGCACTTCGAAGGAAACGGTGACGGCGTCGGCGGTCTCGGGCCGCACGTCGCGAATACGCAGCGAATGGAATTGCGGGGTCGCCATATCAGTAAGGTTTGAAGTAGTCGAAGGGTTCGCGACAGTCGAGGCAGCGATACAGCGCCTTGCAGGCGGTCGATGCGAATTGCGCGAGGCGTTCGGTGTGCGCTGAACCGCAGCGCGGGCAGACGGGTGCCGCGGCCGGCTTGGGCATGAAGCGCACGACGTTTTCCTGTGAAGCCGCGCTGCCGCATTGCCCGACCGGCGGCGCGATGCCATACGCGCGCAGCTTGTCGCGCGCTTCCTGCGTGATCCAGTCGGTCGTCCATGCCGGAGCGAGGACCGTCTCGATCCGGTGCGGCGGCAAGCCGGCCTGCTGCATGGCGGCCGCGATGTCCTCGGCGATTTGCGACATCGCCGGGCAGCCCGAGTAGGTCGGCGTGATGACGACCTCGAGCGTGCCGTCTTCCGCGCGACGGACGTCGCGCAGGATGCCCAGCTCGCGGATCGACACGACGGGGATTTCCGGGTCTGGCACCGCTTCCAGCGCCGCCCATGCGCGCGCGAGCAGCGGATCGGCGTGGTGCGGGGCGGGTGCGGCGGCCGGGTCGGGTTGGACGGACATCGTGGTGCTCCGTTGAATGAACGCGTTACCAGCTCGCGCCGGGGTGCTGGCGCGCGAGGCTCTGCATTTCCGCGAGCAGGAAGCCCATGTGCTCCGAATGCTCGCCGTGCTTGCCGGTCGTCACGTGCTCGACGGGGGCCGGCAGCGCGAGCGTTGCTTCCCCGAGCGCGTCGTCGACATCCGCGCGCCACGCCGCTTCGAGCGACGCCAGCGTCGGGCCGACGCGTTGCGCGGCGATCGCTTCCTCGATGGCGTCGGTCGCGAAGCACTCGCGCGTGTACGGAATCAGATAGTCGAGCGCGGCCTGCGCGCGGCGATGCGATTCGTCCGTGCCGTCGCCGAGGCGGACCAGCCACTCATGCGCGTGGTGGACGTGATAGCGGGTTTCCTTCACCGCTTTCGCGGCGATCGCGGCGAGCTGCGTATCGGACGACGATTCGAGCGCGGTCCACAGTCGCAGCATCAGCGACGTGTAGAGGAAGTTGCGCACGACCGTCACCGCGTAGTCCTTGTCGGCGTGCGCGGTGCCCGAAACCGGGCCGTAATTCGGCAGCTCGACGAGTGTGAAGTTCGCGAACTCGCGTTCGGTGCGGAAATACGCGTAGTCGTCCTCGGTCTTCGACGCGCCGTTCAGCTGGCGCTCGAGTTCGGCGGCGTGCGTATACAGCATGCGTGCCTGGCCGATGAGGTCGAGGCTCATGTTGGTAAGCGCGATGTCTTCTTCGAGAATCGGGCCGTGGCCGCACCATTCGGCGTTGCGCTGACCGAGGATCAGCGCGTTGTCCGCGAGGCGCAGCACGTAGGAGAGTTGTTCAGGCGTGGTCGTCATGGCGCGAACCGCTTACATGTGGTTGACTTCGTCGGGCAACGTGTAGAAGGTCGGGTGACGGTAGATCTTGTCGCCCGCCGGCTCGAACATTTCCCCTTTTTCGTTCGGGTCGGACGCGGTGATCGCCGCGGACGGCACCACCCAGATGCTGACGCCTTCCTGGCGGCGCGTGTAGACGTCGCGCGCCATGCGCAGCGCCATCGGCGCGTCGGCGGCGTGCAGGCTGCCGCAGTGCTTGTGGTCGAGACCTTGCTTGCTGCGGACGAAAACTTCCCAGATGGGCCATTCTTTGTTCATCACTCTCTCCTGTCGCCCAGAGTTAGCGCCTTAGCGCTTACTCTGGGCCCATGCTTCGCGATCGACCTGAGTTGGCGCTTCAGCGCCCCCCCCGATCCCATGCAATGCTGACTTCGATGTGCCAGGCGCGAGGCGCCGGGCGCTTGCCGCTCAGGCGGCCTGTTGCCGGGCGCGCGCGAGGCGCTTTTCCTCATGGGCGAGCGCGGCTTCGCGCACCCATGCGCCGTCGTCGTGCGCCTTCACGCGGGTGGCGAGACGCTCCCTGTTGCACGGGCCGTCGCCGTTGACGACACGCCAGAACTCGGCCCAGTCGATCGCGCCGTAGTCGTAATGGCCGCGCGCGTCGTTCCATTTCAGGTCGGGGTCGGGCAGCGTGACGCCGAGTACCTTCGCCTGCTCGACGGTTGCGTCGACGAATTTCTGGCGCAGGTCGTCGTTGGAGATCCGCTTGATGCCCCATTTCGCCGACTGGTTGCTGTGGACGGAATCGGCGTCGCTCGGGCCGAACATCATCAGCACCGGCCACCACCAGCGGTTCACCGACTGCTGCACCATTTCGCGCTGCGAGTCGCTGCCCTTCATCATCGCCAGCAGCGCATCGAAGCCCTGGCGCTGGTGGAACGACTCTTCCTTGCATACGCGGATCATCGCGCGCGCATACGGGCCGTACGTGCAGCGGCAGAGCGGGATCTGGTTCATGATCGCCGCGCCGTCGACGAGCCAGCCGATCACGCCGACGTCGGCCCAGCTGGGCGTCGGGTAGTTGAAGATGCTCGAGTATTTCGCGCGGCCGGCGTGCAGTGCGTCGATCAGCGATTCGCGCGAGACGCCGAGCGTTTCGACCGCGCTATACAGATAAAGGCCGTGGCCCGCTTCGTCCTGCACTTTCGCGAGCAGGATCGCCTTGCGCTTGAGGCTGGGCGCGCGCGAGATCCAGTTGCCTTCCGGCAGCATGCCGACGACTTCCGAATGCGCGTGTTGCGAGATCTGGCGGATCAGCGTCTTGCGATATGCGTCGGGCATCCAGTCCTGCGGCTCGATCTTGCCGTCCGCAGCGACGACCGCGTCGAACCGCGCTTGCTCGGGCGAATCGGCTGCGACGTCGAGCGGCGCGACGTTGCCGGGGATGTCGAGGGATTGCGTGTACATGGCGAGGGTCTCGTCCGATTGAATGTGCACGCAGTATAAGCCAACCGACCGGTCGGTCAATGAATAATTTTAGCAATAAGTGGGGTGGCTCGGGTAAACGAGAGGCAATTTGTCGCATTCGCTCGTGCGGGATGGGGCATGCGGAGGGCGGCGGCGCTTCTCGGGCACAATGCCCTTTTCCGTTGAGCCAGGTGTTCGCCGATGTCACTCCGACGTGGTTGTCTCTCACTCGTGCTGGGTGTGTCCGTGTTTCTGCCGGCGCTTGCCGCACATGCGGCGCCGGCCGGGTGGGTCGCGGCCTGGGCGACGGCGCTGCAGCCGATTCCGGATCTGGATTCGCCGCCGCCGCTGTATCGCGCGCCGGAAGTGGCCGGCAGGACGGTGCGCCAGATCGTCTACCCAACGGCCTCCGGCCGGGCGGCGCGGATACGCCTGAGCAACGCGTACGGCCGCGCGCCGCTCGTCATCGAGTCGGCGAGCCTGGCGCAAGCGGGAGAGGGCGCGGCGTTGGCTGGCGGCGCGCCGGTTGCCGTGCGCTTTGGCGGGAGCGCGTCGGTCAAGCTGGCGCCGGGCCAGGAAATCGAAAGCGATCCTGTGCCGATCGCGGTGTCCGTCGGTCGGCCGTACGCGATCTCGCTATATATGGACAGGCATCAGCGGATGACTGTCTGGCATCGTGTGTCCAACCAGCTGAACTACGTGTCGGGTCCGGGCGATCACACGACCGATGCGGGCGGCGCGGCGTTCCGCACCCGGTTTACGCAATATGTGTGGGTGAGCGAGCTGGCGGTTGAGTCGGAATCGGCGCGGGCGAGCGTCGCTGCGATCGGCGATTCGATCACCGACGGCCTGCGCTCGAGCCTGAACCGCAACCGCCGCTGGCCCGACGCGTTGGCGCGGCGGCTGGCGGCGGACGGGGATTCGCTCGGCGTGGTGAATCTCGGCATCAGCGGGAACCGGTTGCTCAGCGACTCGGCGTGCTACGGAGCGCCGCTGCAAGAACGGTTCGAGCGGGACGCGCTGTCGCGATCGGGCGTGAAGGCGGCGATCCTGCTGATCGGCATCAATGACATCAACTTCGCGGCGGTGCCCCCGCATGCCGGGCTGGATTGCGATCATCCGCACACGGCGGTCACGGCGGCGATGTTGGTCGACGGATATCGCCGGGTGATCGGTGTCGCGCACCGTCGCGGTGTGAAGGTGTTCGGCGCGACGCTGACGCCTGCGGCGCTGCCGGTCGGGCGCGAGGCGATTCGTCTGGAGGTGAATCGCTGGATTCGCGGCGGCGGTGCGTTCGACGGTGTGATCGATTTCGATCAGGTGCTGCGAGACCCGGCCGCCCCGGATATCCTGCAGCATCGGTATGACAGCGGAGACGGCATTCACCCGAGCGACGCCGGCTATGCAGCGATGGCGGAAGCCGTCCCGATCGAGTGGCTGAGGGCGCTCAACGAGGGTAAGTAAAAAACGCTTGCACGATGCGCGCAAGCTGACTAGAATCACGCCTCTTTCGCGCTAACGGAAACGCGGCGCGGAAGAGGGGAAACGAAGCAGTCTGGTGGCTGGAGGTTCAGCGGCCGGGCGAGCGAAGGAAAATGAACCCCGCAGTCGCAACGACGTAGTAAAAAAGTTGTTGACGAACTGCGAAACGATGTTCATAATCTCGTTTCTCTGCTGCTGAAAACGCAGCGCTGCTGAGAAGAACGCTTCTCGCAGATGTGCTCTTTAAAAACTAACAGCCGATAAGTGTGGACGCTTGATGGCAGCGAACCGATCCTCGGATCGGGACAG
>NZ_JGVW01000078.1 GCF_000687455.2 Burkholderia sp. lig30 | reverse complement strand
GCGGGGCCGATCGGCCCCGCCGGTTCGATCGGTCATTCGACAGCGGCGGCTTGAATCAGATCAATCGTTTGCGCATAAGGAAGAAACCGGGCATGTGGAACAAGGTAGCCCCTACCCTCGTCGTGGCGGCGTTTGCCGCGCTGACGTCTTTGCCGGCATCGGCTGGCGATATGAATAATGCGCTCGGCGGCGCGCTCGGCGGTGTCGCCGGCGCGGCGGTCGGCGGCGCGCTCGGCGGGCAGACCGGCTCGGTGATCGGCGGTGCGGTCGGCGGCGGCGCCGGCGGCGCGCTGACGGCCAATCGTCACGAGCGCACCGGCGCGATCGTCGGCGGCGCGGTGGGCGGCGGCGTCGGTACCGCGGCGGGCAACGCGATGGGCGGCCGCACCGGCGGCCTCGTCGGCGCGGCGGTCGGCGGCGGCGCAGGGGCCGCGCTGGGCGGCAACATCCAGCGCAATTCCTATTCGCGCGACGAAGGCTACGACCGCGGCTACTATCGCCACGGCAAGCACCATCACCGGCATTGATGCGCCGGATCTGGCGCTGAATCGCCCGGCATGCGATCGCGCGTGCCGGCCTTGCCGATTCATGCGTCGCGGCGAAGCCTCTCGTTTCGCCGGCTCATGCGGCGCTGCCCGCGCCCGATACCGGGCAAGCGGGCGTGACGCGCGCACCGCATCGGCCGCCGAGGCCGGTGCGCGTCGCGTTCAGCCGCCAGCGCGCAACGGCGCGTCGAACACCCGAACGATCTGATCGACCACGGCGCTGATCCGTGCCGTATGCCGCAGATCCTGATGGGTGACCATCCATACCTCGTAAAGCCTCGCATTGGCGCGGTCCGGCCAGACGCGCACCAATCCGTCGCGCTCGGCCAGCGGCACGGCGATTTCGCCGAGGCCGAGGCCGGCCTTGATCGCCGCGCGCACCATCAGGCTGGAGTCCAGACCCGACACGATACGCCCCGCGTGGACCGGCTCGCCTGCCAGCGTCAGCGGGCGCCGCGCGTGCATATGCGGCTGGTAGACGACCAGATCGTGGCCCGCGAAGGCGGTGCCGACAGCCGGCTCGCCGTGCCGCTCCAGATAGGCCGCCGACGCGTAAAGGCCGACCGGCCATGCGGCGAGCCGGCGCGTCAGCAAGTCGGGATTGTCGGGTTTCATCGTACGGATCGCGATATCCGCTTCGCGCTTCGCGAGATTGAGCACCTGCGTCGACGTGTTCAGCAGCACGCGGATGTCGGGGTGCGCGTCGTGCAGCGCGCCGATCGCCGGCAGCAGGAAGGCGAGGCCGAGCGAATCGGTCGTCGTCACGCGCACTTCGCCGGCCAGCCGCTGGTCGACGCCCTGCGCCTGCCTCACGAGGTCGATCGCCGACTGCTCCATCTTTTCCGCCGCGCGCACCGCCACCTCGCCGACCGCCGTCGGCGCATAGCCGTTCGACGTGCGCAGGAACAGCGTCGCGCCGAGCGCGTGCTCGAGCGCCGCAAGCCGCCTGCCGACCGTCGCCTGATCGACCCCCACGATGCGCGCCGCGCCGCGCAGGCTGCGCTCCCGGTAGATGGCAAGAAAGATCCGGGTGTCGTCCCAGTTCATGCGCGTGCTCCCGATGCGATGCAAATTTGCATCACTGGTGTTGGAAATTGCTGCGTGGATTCATCAGCGAACAAGCATATGCTCTTTTTCGACGCGCGTTTGCGCTCGTGCGGTCTCGATACGCGAGAACCCGCCGAACACCCGAAAAGGATGCTGCCATGCACGATGCCCAATTCCCCCTGCCGTCGACGATGACGGCGATCGAAATCGCCCGGCCGGGCGGCCCCGAGGTGCTTGTCCCGACGACGCGCCCGGTGCCCCGCCCGAAGCCTGAGGAAGTGCTGATCCGCGTCCATGCGGCCGGCGTGAACGGGCCCGACGTGTACCAGCGGAAGGGCCAGTACAGTCCGCCGCCCGGCGCGTCCGACATTCCGGGCCTGGAGATCGCGGGCGAGGTGGTCGACACGGGCTCCGCCGTGACCCGCTTCAGGCGCGGCGATCTCGTCTGCGCGCTGGTGACGGGCGGCGGCTACGCCGAATACGCGGTCGCCGATCATCGCGTCACGCTGGCGATCCCGGCCGGCCTCGACGTCGCGCAGGCGGCGGCGATGCCGGAGACGTTCATGACCGTCTGGCTCAATCTGTTCCAGCGCGGCAAGTTTCAGGCCGGCGAATCCGTCCTCATTCACGGCGGCGCGTCCGGCATCGGTACGACGGCGACGATGCTCGCCAAGGCATTCGGTGCGTCGAAGATCATGACCACCGTCGGCTCGCGCGCGCATCGCGACGCCAGCCTGCGCCTCGGCGCCGATCACGCGATCGAGTATCTGGAGGAGGACTTCGTCGAGCGGGTCGACGCGTTCACCGGCGGAAAGGGCGTCGACGTGATTCTCGACATCGTCGCGGGCGACTATGTCGCGCGCAATTACACGGCGGCGGCGATGAACGGCCGCATCCTGCAGGTCAGCGTGCTGAAGGGGCCGGCCCGGGAGCTGGACCTGTGGCCGATGATGACGAAGCGGCTCACGCATGTCGGCTCGACGCTGCGCTCGCGCAGCTACGAAGAGAAAGCCGACATCATCCGGGAGCTCGAGCAGCGCGTCTGGCCGTTGATCGAGGCGGGGCAGGTCCGGCCCCAGGTGTTCGAGACCTTTCCGCTCGAGGACGCGCGCGGCGCGCACGCGCTGATCGACTCGGCGGTGCACGTCGGCAAGATCGTGCTCGTCACGCGCGCGCATCGCGGGGCGTGAGCCGCGCACGAGCGCCGTCCGCGCCGTGCCCGTTGCCATGTTCGCGCGGGCGGCGGGCGCGCGGGGACGGATGGAGCGGCGGCGGCGGATTCGCGCGGGTCGCCGCCGCCGTTTCCGCGCTGAGTGAACAAACCTTGCGCCAACGCAGAGGTGCGCACCAGGCCGGCCCGATAAGATAACGTCGACGATTATTCGCTTGCGCGCCGGCTGATGAGCAGGAACGGCGCGATGCGGCTCAATGGAGAACCGGGATGACGCAATTTTCGCAGGAGGCGGGGCTTTCGGCCGATGCGCCGTACGAGCTGGTGTGGAGCGACGCGATGGTGCTCGGACATGCGCCGATCGACGCGGCGCACGAAGAATTCGTCGAGGTCGTGACGGCGCTCGGGCGGTGTACGGAGGAGTCGATGCTCGCTTGCCTGGAGGCGCTCGACACGCATCTGGTGTCGCACTTCGAGACCGAACGCGAATGGATGGAGCGCACCGGGTTTCCGCCGGCCGACTGCCATCTGGACGAGCATCAGCGCGTGCTCGATACGGTGCAGCAGGTCTATTCGCGCGCGCTGGCCGGCACGATCACGTTGCTGGCCGTGAAGCGGCTCGCGGAGGCGCTGGTGGACTGGTTTCCCGGTCATGCCACTTACATGGATTCGGCGCTTTCCACGTGGATCAACAAGAAGGTGTATGGCGGCGCGCCGGTGGTCCTGCGCCGTCATGCCGTGCCGAGCGACTGGCGCGCCGACGCCACGGCCTGAACGATCCGGTTGCGGTTGCCGCCCGCATGCCGGGCGGCAAGCGATTCGTTGCGGCGAGCCGCGCTCGCCCGTCCGCGCGCGCGGCGCGGACGTCGAGCATGATCGACACATATCGACCGCAGCGGGTCAGCTGCTTATTCACCGAATCGCCTTCAACGCTGTGCCTGTCATGGAACCCGACGCATAGACGCCCACCGTCTGCAGGGTCCAGTCTTCATCACGTTCCCGATTGATCACATCGCGATCGCACGGTAGCCAACCGAATGCGGCGTGTATCGCTCGATCCCGCCGGCAATTCGACGTGGCGTTCCGCGCGTGTGGTCTGGACTGCTGCCGGATGCAAAGCAGCCATGCAAATTGCTCGATTTTCACCCTTCCCTGATTCAGTCGCCTGCTTCCGGGCGGAGGCGCATGCTCGCCATTTTCCCCGCTCGATCCAAATTTCACATTTCAAATCAATGTGCTATCCGATCAGTCCCAATTCAAATATGCATTCGAGAATTCATTTGTAGGAGCGGAGCGGCGGGTCTCGTCTAATACGCCAGATGTGCTGCGCGATCCGGCCGGCTGAAAAATGCGGGAACCAGGCGATTGCCCTGGGACCTCGGGACGGAATCGCGACTGTCTGGATTTCAGGAAGGGGCTTTCATGAGCAAGACATATCAGGTGGTCGCGATATCCGGCGGCCTGCAGCGACCGTCCCGCACGCTGGAGCTGGTCCGGGCATTGGCGGCGGCGCTCGGCGATGCGGTGCGGGTGAACGTGCGGATCATCGAGCTCGGCGAAATCGCCGCTCGCCTGGCCGGCGCGCTGACGCGCGCACAGGTGCCGGCCGACATCGAGGAGAAGATCCGCGCAATCGAGACGGCCGATCTGCTGATTGCGGCCAGCCCGGTCTATCGCGCGTCGTACTCCGGCTTGTTCAAGCACTTGTTCGATCTCGTGCATCACGAAGCGCTGCTCGACGTGCCGGTGCTGCTGGCCGCGACAGGCGGCAGCGAGCGGCACGCGCTCGTGATCGATCATCAGTTGCGTCCGCTGTTCAGCTTCTTTCAGGCGCGCACGCTGCCGATCGGCGTCTACGCCTCCGAAAGCGATTTCGATCGTTACGAAATCGACAGTCCCGCGTTGCAGGCCCGGATCGCACTCGCCATCGAGCGCGCCGTGCCGCAGATCCATGCGGGAGACACCCACGCTGCGGCTGTATCGGTCGCTTGAGTTCAACGTCATCCGAGGAATCAACCATGAGCCAGACTTCCCATTCCGACGACGCAGTCAAGTTCGCCTACTGGGTACCGAACGTGAGCGGCGGCCTCGTCGTCAGCAAGATCGCGCAACGCACCGACTGGAGCCTGGAGTACAACCAGCGCCTCGCCCAGACCGCGGAGCGCGCGGGTTTCGAGTATGCGCTGAGCCAGATCCGCTTCACGGCCGGCTATGGCGCGGAGTACCAGCACGAATCGGTATCGTTCAGCCAGGCGCTGCTGCACGCGACGACGAAGCTCAAGGTGCTCGCGGCGATCCTGCCCGGGCCGTGGCATCCGGCCGTGGTCGCCAAGCAGATCTCCACCATCGACCATATCTCGAACGGCCGTATCGCGATCAACGTGGTGAGCGGCTGGTTCAAGGGGGAGTTCACCGCGATCGGCGAGCCGTGGCTCGAGCATGACGAACGCTATCGGCGCTCGAAGGAATTCATCCAGGCGCTCAAGGGGATCTGGACTCAGGACAACTTCACCTACAAGGGCGATTTCTACCGCTTCAACAATTTCACGTTGAGCCCGAAGCCGGTTCAGAAGCCGCATCCGGAAATCTTCCAGGGCGGCAGCTCGCGCGCGGCCCGCGACAACGCGGCGACCGTGTCGGACTGGTATTTCACGAACGGCAACACGCCGGAGAACCTGAAGGCGCAGATCGACGACATTCGCGCCAAGGCGGCGGCGAACAATCATCGCGTGCGGATCGGCGTCAATGCGTTCGTGATCGCGCGGGATACGGAAGAAGAGGCGAAGGCCGTGCTCGACGACATCATCCGGCATGCGGACACCGAGGCGGTGAATGCGTTCGGCGACGCGGTCAAGCAGGCCGGCAACGCATCGCCCGAGCGCGAGGGCAATTGGGCCAGGTCGACCTTCGAGGACCTCGTGCAATACAACGACGGCTTCCGCACCAACCTGATCGGCACGCCGCAGCAGATCGCCGAGCGCATCGTCGAACTCAAGTCGATCGGCGTCGACCTGGTGCTGGCCGGCTTCCTGCACTTCATCGAGGAAGTCGAGTATTTCGGCCAGAAGGTGCTGCCGCTGGTCCGCGAACTCGAGGCGAAGCGACAGAAGCAGGCGGCCTGATACGGCCGGCGCGTGGCGTTCGGCTGGCGATCGGGTGCCTGCCGATTCCGCGTGAAACAAGGTGGCGTGCCATTCGTGAAGTGGCGCGCATTGCGGAATTCGTCCGGAACGAGGTGCTTGAGCAATATTTCGTTATACGAAATTAAATGCCAGGTCGGGATGATCGTTCATCCGGACGCGAATGGATTTGGCTGTCTGATTTGAATACGGAAACTCGTCTTTTTTTGAAAAGGAAATGTCATGTCGTCAGATGATCTGCGCAACGCGCCTCGCGTCAATACGCCGAACGTGCCGTTCGCGCCGCGCCCACGGCCGGAACAGGCTGCTCATGTGATCCGCAGCGACGAGGAGGCCATCGAGGTCGCGCGCGGGCTGTCCCGGAAATTCGCCGCCGAGGCGGCCTTGCGCGACAAGGCGGGCATCCTGCCGCTCGCGGAGCTGGACGAATACTCGCAGAGCGGCCTGTGGGGCATTACCGTGCCGAAGGCGTACGGCGGCGCGGGCGTCTCCTATGCGACGCTGGCCGAAGTGATCCGCCTCGTCGCCGAGGGCGACTCCAGCATCGCGCAGATCACGCAGAACCATCTGGCGATCGTCGTGCACATCGACCTCGACGCGACCGACGCGCAGAAGAAGGCGTTGTTCGCGCTGGTCCTGAAGGGCTACCGCTTCGGCAACGCGTTTTCGGAAAAGGGCAGCAAGAACGTCGCCGCGTTCGAAACCCGCCTGCGCGTGGACGGCGACCATGCGGTCGTCAACGGCCAGAAGTTCTACACGACCGGCGCGCTGCTCGCGCATATCGTGCCGATCGTCGCGGTCGACGACGAAGGCCGCGGCTGGCTCGCATTCGCCGACCGCGATGCGCCCGGCCTGACGGTGATCAACGACTGGTCGAGCTTCGGCCAGCGCACCACCGCGTCAGGCTCGATCCGCATCGAGAACGTGCGCGTCCCGGTGTCGCGCCTGGTGCCGGTGGCGGCGTTCGACCGCCCGACCGCGGCGGGAGCGATCTCGCAGATCATCCAGTCCGCGATCGACGCGGGCATCGCGGCGGCGGCGATCGCCGAGACCATCGATTTCGTGCGCACCAAGAGCCGCCCGTGGATCGACAGCGGCAAGGAAACCGCTGCCGAAGACCCGTTCACCGTCACGGCGATCGGCGACCTGGTGCTGCGCCTGCACGCCGCCGAGGCGCTGCTCGACCGGGCCGGCCGCTCGATCGACCGCGCGTTGCGCGACCCGAGCGAGCACAACGTGAACGACGCGACGCTCGGGACCGCCGAGTCGAAGGTGCTGACGACCGAAGTGGCGATCGACGCGACCAACAGGCTGTTCGAACTGGCCGGCACGCGCTCGACGCTGCAGGAGCATCAGCTGGACCGCTACTGGCGCAACGCGCGCACGCATACGTTGCACGACCCGGTGCGCTGGAAGCGCTTCCACATCGGCAACTACCACCTGAACGGCATCGCCGCGCCGCGTCATCCGTGGAACTGAGCGCGATTCGGCTTACCGGCCTCGATCGGACGTCGGCCTGCACCTGACGCGTTCCGGAATCGATGTTTCAGGTAAGCCGGGTAATCGATTTACCGGGATTGGAAAACGAGAACAAGAAAAGGAATCGAACATGAAATTGACGAAAACGCTCGTCTTCGCTGCCGTGACCGCGGTTTTCAGTGCAGGCGCTCACGCCCAGAGCAGCGTGACCCTGTACGGGTCTCTGGATGCAGGTTTCGCGTACATCAACAAGGTCGGCGGCGGTGCGCTGCTGGCGCAGACCAGCGGCGTCCTGTCGAACAACTACTGGGGCCTGCGCGGCGTCGAGGATCTGGGCGGCGGCAACCGTGCGATCTTCAAGGTGGAATCCGGCTTCAACGTCGGCAACGGCCGGCTCGGCGAATGGCTGAGCGCGGGGGCCGGCCAGGGCCTGTTCAATCGCCAGAGCTACGTGGGCCTGTCGAACAACACGTACGGCACGCTGACCCTCGGCCGCCAGTACGACTCGGTCGTCGATTATCTGGCGCCGCTGTCGCTGGCCGGCAAGGGCGTGAACCTCGCGGCTCACCCGTTCAACAACGACAACATCGGCGCGCAGTACGCGATCTCGAACGCGATCAAGTATGAAAGCGCGAACTACGCCGGCTTCCACTTCGGCGGCATGTACAGCTTCAGCAATTCGACGGATTTCACCGCCGGCCGTCAATGGAGCGTCGGCGCCGCGTATGACAGCGGTCCGCTGAAAGTCGCCGCGGTGTACGACCAGCTCACCAACAGCAACACGGGCGCACTGTCCGGCGCCGCGGCGTCCGATGGCGAGTGGATTCCGGCGAAGACCCAGCGCACGTTCGGCGTCGGCGCCAACTACTCGTACGGTCCGGCCACGGCCGGCCTGCTGTGGACGCGCACGAAGTACCAGGGCGCGACGACGGCGGACGGCGCGCTCGCGGGCGGCGACCTGCGTCTCGACAACATCGAGGTCAATGGCGTGTATGGGCTGACCCCGGCACTGCTGCTGGTCGGCAACTACACGTTCACGTACGGCAAGGCATCGCAGAAAGGCGCGTCGGACTCGCTGCGCTGGCACTCGGTTGCGCTGGGCGCGGATTATTCGTTCAGCAGGCGCACGGACGTCTACGTGGCGGCCGTGTACCAGCACGCAACGGGTGGCGATCGTCTGGGCTCGACCACGGAACTCGGCGGCACCAACTTCGCCGGCATGCTGCCGGCGTCGGGTACCCAGAACCAGGCGGGCGTCGCGACGGGTATTCGTCACCGCTTCTGACGCACGCGCTTCGCCGTGCCTCTTTTATGCCCCGCGTCGATCCGCGGCGCTGTCCCGATACGCCGGCTGGAAGCCGGCGGTCGAGCACGATCGCCGATATTCGGTCGGCGTCCGGTTGAAGTGCTGGCGAAACAGGTGCGCGAGGTGATCGCCGCTCCCGAGCCCGCAGCGTCGGGCGATGGAATCGGCCGGAAGGGTGGTGCGCTCAAGCATCGAACACGCGTGGGCGAGCCTGACATGAAGCAGATACGCGCTGGGCGTCATGCCGATTTCGCGCGTGAAATTGCGCAGCAGCGTACGCTCGCTCATCGCGACGACGTCGGCGGCTTGTTGCACCTTGAGCGGATGGGCGAAGTTGTTCGCGATCCATTCGGCGACGTGACGCATTTTTTCGGACATCGGCCACTCGTTCAGCGGAATCCGGATCGCCGGGGACTCGACCGGGACGCTCTCGCAAGCGTTGCGGTCATTCGACGGACGCGTTGGCATCGTGTCGTTCGGTCGAACCGGTTCGCTCTCGAGCTCATGCGTTTGTCGGCAGTTGCAGACCACGCACGTCGAGAGTCGAATGTCCTGGATGAATGGCTTCAAGAATGGTGTCCTGTTGTTGTCGAGTCGGTATTGTCGACGTCGGTCAGGACATACCGTGTCCTGATGACGAACAAGATCGCCAGCGCCGTCGGAACTGCGTGATGGATCCGTTTCGGTGTCGCTCGCGGCACGACGGCGTTGTGCGCCGGCCGGCGGGCGGATCGCATCGAGCCGCGTCGCGATCAGCGCGAGCAGGTCTCGCCGCACCGCGATCCGAGCGGGGCGCGCGCGTTCGATGCAAGGTCGAGGTTCGGGGTATCGATGGGGGGGGCATGGCGCGTCGACGCAAGTGAAGGAACGCCGATGTTGCGCTTCGAACGGGTCAAAAAGTGTCCCGTCAAGTCTCGCAGCGTTTGCCATCGCGTTGGCCGCCGGCATGTTGCCGACGGCCGCCCTCGTCAAATACGTCGACCAGGCGAGTGCCGACGCGCATGCGGACTAGGTCGGCACGCGGAAGCTGTATTCGCGCATGCAGGAAATCGTGACCGACCTTCCGTCGATCAAGAATGCAGATGTCGCTGCCGCGGCCCCGGTCAGAAAATCGACCGCCCCGAATAGGTCGTGAGCCACTCGAGCGCGAGCGCACCCGCGAGCGAATTGCCGTTCGCGTCGAGCCCGGGCGACCACACGCACACCGCCATTTCGCCGGGCAGCACCGCGACGATGCCGCCGCCGACGCCGCTCTTCGCCGGCAGGCCGACCCGATACACGAAGTCGCCCGCCGCGTCGTAGGTGCCGCAGGTCAGCATCAGCGCGGACAGGCGCTTCGCGGAGCTCGAATCGACGATGCGCTCGCCCGTCACCGGCGCGACGCCGCCGTTGGCGAGGAACAGTGCGGCGCGCGCCAGCTCCACGCAGTTCATCGTGATCGCGCACTGGCGGCAATACGCTTCGACGACCGCGTCCGGCGGCATCCGCATGTTGCCGAAGCTCGCCATGAAATGCGCCATCGCGCGGTTGCGTTCCGCGTGCTGCCATTCGGACAGCGCGACGCGCGAATCGTAGTCGACGTCGGCCGCCCCGGTCAGCCGCCGCACGAATTCGACGAGCGCGGTCTCGGCCTTCACGAAGCGGCGGCACAGCACGTCCGTGACGACGAGCGCGCCGGCGTTGATGAACGGATTGCGCGGCTTGCCGCGCTCGCTTTCCAGTTGCACGAGCGAGTTGAACGCGGTGCCGGACGGCTCGCGCCCGACCCGCTCCCACAGCGCGTCGCCGAGCAGCTGGAACGCGAGCGTGCACGCGAACAGCTTCGAGATGCTCTGAATCGAGAAGCGCTCGTACGCGTCGCCGACCGTGTGCACGGCGCCGTCGAGCGTCACCACGGCCATGCCGAATTTGTCGGCGGGCACCTTCGCCAGCTCGGGGATGTAGTTGGCGACGCGGCCCTGGCCGATCCAGGGGGCGAGTTCGGCGTGGATGCGTTCGAGGATCGGTTGATAGCTCATGACGTGAGGCGGCGGTGCGCCGCCCGGATGCGGGCGAGCCCGTATGGAACCGCCTTCGCGGCGATTCGTCAAGCGCCGGCACGGCGGCGTGCGCGGCCAGCGAGCCGTTTGCGGGATCGGTGCGCGGGCGCGGCGTCGCGCGGCACGTTCTGGCTGACCGATTCTCTCGCGCGCGCCGGCCTCCCCTGGCTCGCGCAACCGCTCAGTACGTCCGGCCGAGCTGGAAGTAGACATTGCGCCGCCCGCCGGGCGCGAGCGCGACGCCGACATAGAGCGGCCCGAACGACGTCGTCATGCTGGTGAAGAACGAATAGCTCCGCTTGAGCGGCCCGGCGCTGAGCGGGTTGTCGAGCGACCAGACGTTGCCGAACTCCGCGCTCGTCCCGACGAACAACGCCTTGACCGGCGACGCGTTGAACGTCATCAGCTGGTTCATGTACGTCACCTGTCCGTAGGCGAGCGCGTTGCCGTTCAGCTGATCGGCCGCATACGCGGCCAGGTGCTGGAAGCCGCCGAGCGTGAAATCCAGCAGGTTGACCGGGCTCACGCCGCCGAAGCTCTTGCCCGCTTCGACGCTCGCGCTGACGCTGTGGCGGCCGAACTGCTGCGCGATCATGCCCTTGCCGAAAACTTCGGTGTACTGGCGGCGGACGCTCGACATGAACGACCGCTCTGCGCGCAGCTCGCCGAAGTATCCCTTGCGCGGAAACTGCGGATCGTCGAGCTGGTCGATCACGAGCCTTGCGCGTGCGCTGAGCTGCTGGCCGTTCGATCCGGCGAACATGAATGCGGTCGGCACGCCGTTGGCGTCGAACGCGGTCGGCACGTTGTAGTTCGGCGCCGCGGTGCCGTGCGCGTAGGCCAGGCCGATGCGGAAATCGCCGAGCCGCCGGATCGGCACGCCGAAATCGAAGCCGATGCGCTCGGTTTTCAGCCGGAACTGGGTCAGCTTGACGTCGTCCAGATAGAGGTTCGCGAAGCGGCGTTCGTACTCGGCGTAGGGCGCGACATAGAGGCCGGTTGCGGTCGACAGCGGCTGCCGCAGCTCGGTGCGGATCGATTGCAGGTCGCTGCCGAGCGTCGTGTCCGCACGGAACTCGAGGCCCGAATCCGTCAGCCACGGCCGCCGGTAGCCCACGTGCAGCCGGAATCCGCCTTCGTCGGTCGAGCTGCTCGACATGCCGAGGCCGAACAGCAGGAAATTCGGTCCCCAGTGTTTCTCGCGGGCGTCGATCACGAGCCGGTGCGTGTCGCCGTCGCTGACGACCTGCTGCGTGACGCTGTCGAAATTGCCGCTCGTCGTCAGCTTCAGCAGGTCCTCGCTGACCGCTTTCGGGTCGTACGTGTCGCCCGGCTTGACGTGCAGCGCATCGCTGACGATCCGCGTCGGCACCGCGCCGTTCGTCCGGATGTCGATGCCGGCCAGGCGGATCGGCTGCGGCTGCGGCCGCGCGTGCGCGGCGCGATAGGCCGCGTACTGCTCCGGCGTGAGCGCATAGCGCTTCAGGCGCGGCAGCGCCGCGTGCGCGGCGGCGGCGCCTGCGGCGATCGCGGCGCGCGCGTTCTGGAAGTCGGTGAAGCCGAGCGAGCCCAGCTCGGGCGTGAGCAGCACGTCGTCGGGCGCGAGCTGCTTGCGCTGGGTCGCGACGTTCTGGCGGATCAGGATGCCGACCATCTGCTGCATCACGTCGGCGGGCGTCGCGAGCGCGTCGAGCGGACGCAGCGGCGAGCCGATGTCGACGGCGATCACGACGTCCGCGCCCATCTGCCGCGCGGTGTCGACGGGCAGGTTGCTGACGAGCCCGCCGTCCACGAGCGCGCGGCCGTTGATCTCGGCGGGCGCGAACAGCCCCGGCATCGCCATGCTCGCGCGAATCGCGAGCGGCAGCGAGCCGTGGTCGAGCACGACCATTTGCCCCGTCTGCAGATCGGTCGCGATCGCGCGATAGGGGAGCGGCAGTTGATCGAACGGCTGATTGGCGGGCACGGTCGACGTCCAGTCGGCCAGCAGCGCCTGCAGCCGGTTGCCCTGCACGAGGCCGGCCGGCGTCTTCACGCCGTTCGCACCGAAGCCGAGCGTCAGGCCGTTGACGTAAAGCCGCTCGTCCTCGCGGCGGCTCTGCGGCAGGTCCGCCCGCTCGGTCGCGTCGAACGCGATGTCGGCGAGATTGACCTGCGACAGGCGACGTTCCATGTCGCCGGCAGCCATGCCGCTCGCGTACAGCCCCCCGACCACGGCGCCCATGCTGGTGCCGGCGATGCAATCCACCGGAATGCGGTTTTCCTCGAGCACTTTCAGCACGCCAAAATGCGCATAGCCGCGCGCGCCGCCGCCGGACAGCACGAGCCCGATCGCCGGGCGGCCCGCATTGCCGCCAGCGGGCGCGCACGCGTGCGCGGGCGGCAGGGTGGTGCGATCCGTGGCATCGGTCGCGGCGGAGGAGGGCGTGGACTGCGCCAGCGCGGCGCAGCACCACCAGAGGGCAGCGAGCATCGGGAAGACGCGGCGCCACCCCTGAACGCGGGAACGAACGGGCGCTGTCATCGTAGTTTCTTGGTGTAATCGGACAATCGTGGTCCTGCGGGGAGCAGGAAAAAAGGGAAAGAGTAACGTGTTTTGACTGGTCGGGAGAACGATCGAGCGGCGCCCGCCGCCCGGATCGCCCGGCCGCGGGCCGTGCCGACCGAAAAAAACGCTCGGATTGCCTAAAGAATCCGGGTGCCTTGCCGCTAAGTCCTGAATAGCCCGGCGCAACGGCGCCGCTCCGTCTTCCGGGGCGGGCCTGCGCCGCGAGCCCTTCCTCCGGACCGCACGTTCGTAAAGGCTCCAATATGTCGACACCGCTTTTTGGCAGGCTGTTCGCGCAATCCGTCGCGATCGATCCGGGCACGGCCAGCACGCTGATTTACACGCAGGATCGCGGCGTCGTGCTGAACCAGCCGTCGGTCGTGTGCTTTCGCAAGGCCGGCGCGGCCGCCGCGCGCCCGACGCTCGAGGCGGTCGGCGAACAGGCGAAGGCGCTGCTCGGCCGCGCGCCCATGCATATCGAGGCGGTGCGGCCGTTGCGTCACGGCGTGATCGCGAACTATCACGCGGCCGAGCAGATGATCCGGCAGTTCATCGAAATGTCGGCGACGCGCTCGCTGTTCGGGCGGCGCGTCGAGCTGACGCTGTGCGTGCCGTCCGGCGCGACGCCGGTCGAGCGCCGCGCGATTCGCGACGCCGCGTTCGCGGCGGGCGCGTCGAAGGTCGAGCTGATCGAGGAGTCGCTGGCCGCCGCGCTGGGCGCGGGCCTGCCGGTGACCGAGCCGGTCGGCTCGATGATCGTCGACATCGGCGGCGGCACCACGGAAGTCGCGGTGATCGCGCTGGGCGGGATCGTCTACAAGGAGGCGGTGCGGGTCGGCGGCGACCAGTTCGACGCGGCAATCGTCAATTACGTGCGGAATCTTTACGGGGTGCTGCTCGGCGAGCAGACCGCCGAGCACGTGAAAAAGACGATCGGCACGGCCAGCCGCGCGGTGCCGCGCGAAGTGATGCGCGTGGTCGGCCGCGGCGCCGGCGACGGCCTGCCGAGGACGATCGAGCTGTCCAGCCACGACATCGCCGACGCGCTTGCGGCACCGCTCAACCAGGTGGTCGACGCGGTCAAGTCGGTGCTGGAGAACGCGCCGGCCGAGCTCGTGACCGACATCGCGGACAGCGGCGTGGTGCTGACGGGCGGCGGCGCGCTGCTCGCGAACCTCGTGCGCCGGCTGGTCGACGAGACAGGGCTGGCGATCCGGATCGCCGACGAGCCGGTGACGTGCGCGGTGCGCGGCGCGGGCGAGGCACGACGCCGGCTCGCGACGAGCGCGGCGAACTGACGCGCCGCCCGACGGCGGCATAGCCGACGGGGCGGCGTGTCCCGGCCGTTCGCGGGCCGGTGCGCGGCGCCGGGCCGTTGCTCATCGCCGTTTCCCGCTCCCGCTCCCGC
>NZ_JGVW01000077.1 GCF_000687455.2 Burkholderia sp. lig30 | reverse complement strand
CAGCGTCGACTGGCGATAGACCGGCGGGCTGACGGGGGCGCCGGGCTGGCCGTGCGTGCGGCCTTCGTGGGCCAGGACGGTGTCGGTCGAATGCAGAGCGTTCAAGGTGTCATCCTTTTGTCGTCGATCGAAGCGAATTGATTCGGGAATCGCGTGCGCATCGTGTGTTGCGTCAATCGCGTTTCTGAAACCATGTTAATTGCGCGAGGA
Organism: Burkholderia sp. lig30; assembly: GCF_000687455.2. Taxonomy (GTDB): domain Bacteria; phylum Pseudomonadota; class Gammaproteobacteria; order Burkholderiales; family Burkholderiaceae; genus Burkholderia. The sequence continues at coordinate 56,111 of NZ_JGVW01000077.1, read as the reverse complement.
CGAAAATTGTTTTCAAAGAATGGCGTGTCTCTGGGTATGATTAGGAATATTTTCTAAATTGGAGACGACATGGACAAGCGCGACACGCAGATACTCACGATGCTCCAGGAGGACGCGACGATCGGGCTCAACGATCTCGCGAAGGCGGTGAATCTGTCGCCGACGCCATGCTGGCGCCGCTTGCAGAAGCTGCGGGAAGACGGCGTGATACGCCAGCAGGTGGTGCTTTGCGATCCGGCGAAGCTGAACCTGAGCCTCACCGCGTTCGTGACGGTGCGCTCCAGTCAGCACAGCGACGAATGGACGCGGCGCTTCATCAGCGGCGCCCGTTCCATTCCGGAAATCGTCGAAATATATCGCATGACCGGCGACGTCGATTATTTGCTGAAAGTGGTCGTGCCGGATATCGCCGGATATGACAGCGTTTACAAAAGGCTGATTAAAAGCGTCGAATTACTCGACGTCAGTTCGGCATTCGCGATGGAAGTCATCAAATGGACGACCGCGTTGCCGCTCGATTACGTCGAAGCGGCGTGACGCAGGTGCGCCGCCGAAGGGCGGCGCGGGAAATGCCGGCACGCCGCGTGCGTGCCGGATTCCGATGCGCGCCGCCGATGCGGCATGGCCGGCCGCGTCGGCGGCGGCCACGCCGGTGACGGCGCCGCGCGTCAGGCGGCGCCGAACGCGTCGCGGTACGCGAACAGCGCGGGCGCGCCGCCGGTGTGCAGGAACAGCACCGGATCGTTGCCCGCCACGCGTCCGCGCGTCACGCCGTCGATCAGGCCGGCCATTGCCTTGCCGGTATAGACGGGATCGAGCAGCAGTCCTTCCGTTTCCGCGAGCAGGCGGATCGCGTCGAGCCCCGCCTGGTTGGGTTCGCCGTAGCGCGGCGCGAAGTATTCATCCCACAGCACCACGCGCGTGTCGGCCGGCGTGTCGATGCCGAGCAGCGCGCTCGTGCGGCTCAGCAGATCGTCCACCTTGGGGCGCTGCGCCGCGTCCGTGCGCGACACCGTGACACCGATCACGGGCGTCTGCGGCAGCACGTGCGCGAGCGCCAGCGCGAGACCGGCGTGGGTGCCCGCGCTACCCGACGCCAGCACGACCGCCGAGAAGTTCAGGCCCGCATCGGCAATCTGCTGCGCGAGCTCCAGGCCGGCGCGCACGTAGCCGAGCGCGCCGAGCGCGTTGGAGCCACCGATCGGGATCACGTACGGACGTCGGCCTTCGTCGCGCAGGCGCTGCGCAGCGGCCTCGAGCTGCGCGTCGGCGTTGTCCAGGCTGTCGACGTCGATCACGCGGGTGCGGAACAGGTCGAGCAGCAGCCGGTTGCCGTTGTGCAGGTAGTCGGCCTGGGTGGTGCCGGTCGGGTTCTCCAGCAACGCGACGCAATCGAGCCCGAGCCGGGCCGCGAGCGCGGCGGTCTGTCTCACGTGGTTCGACTGGATCGCGCCGGCGGTCACGAGCACGTCCGCGTTGTGCCGGATCGCGTCCGCGCCGAGGAACTCGAGCTTGCGCGACTTGTTTCCGCCCATGGCGAGCGGCATGAAATCGTCGCGCTTGACGTAGATGTCGCGGCCCAGGCGTGCCGACAGCCGGGGCAGCGGTTGCAGCGGCGTGGCCGCGTCGATCAGTTCGAGGCGCGGAAAGGCGCCGAGCCTGGCGGAGAGGGGCGTGTGTGTCATGTCGGGCATGCGAACAGGGTTGGATATCGCGCGTGCCGGCGGCCGCCGGCGCGGCGGCGATCAGTGCAGGATCTTGTCGAGGAAGTCCCGCGCGCGCTCGGAGCGCGGCGCGTGGAAGAACGCGTCGCTCGCGGCGTCTTCGACGATCACGCCGCGATCCATGAAGAGTACGCGATCGGCGACCTTCCGGGCAAACCCCATTTCGTGCGTCACGCACACCATCGTCATCCCTTCGCGCGCCAGCTCGACCATCACGTCCAGCACCTCGTTGATCATTTCCGGATCGAGCGCGGAGGTCGGCTCGTCGAACAGCATCGCGACCGGGTTCATCGACAGCGCGCGGGCGATCGCCACGCGCTGCTGCTGCCCGCCGGACAGCTGGCCGGGATACTTGCGCGCGTGCGCCTTCAGGCCGACACGCTCGAGCAGCCTGAGCCCGGTGGCGTTCGCCTCGTCGCGGCTCCGGCCGAGCACCTTGACCTGCGCAAGCGCGAGATTGTCGAGCACGGACAGGTGAGGAAACAGTTCGAAATGCTGAAACACCATGCCGACGCGCGCCCTGAGCTGCGACAGCCGGGCCGCCGGATCGTCGAGCCGCGTGCCGTCGACGGTGATGCGGCCCTTCTGGAACGGCTCGAGGCCGTTGATGGTCTTCACGAGCGTCGACTTGCCCGAGCCGGACGGCCCGCAGACAACGACCACTTCCCCTTTCGAAACTTCCGCGGAGCACTCGGAGAGCACCTGATGCTTTCCGTACCACTTTGACACGCTGTCGAGAGAAATCATGTTCTGGTTCACCGTAGATGGGGAGATGCGCACGCCGGCCGGCGTGCGGACCGGAAAGCGCAGCTCAATGCACGGACGGCAGCGCGAGCCGGGTTTCGACGCGCACCTGGAGGCGGGTGAGGACCGTGCTCAGGAGCCAGTAGATCGCGGCCGCGGTCAGGTAGAGCGGCAGCGGCTGGAACGTCGCGGCGATGACTTCCTGCGTCGAGCGCAGCAGCTCCGTGACGGTGATCACCGACACGAGCGACGTGTCTTTGATCAGGCTGATGAGCGTGTTGCCGAGGCTCGGCACCGCGAGGCGCAGCGCCTGCGGGCATACGACGTGGCGCAGCGTCTGCAGGTGCGTGAGCCCGAGGCTGTGCGCGGCGGCCCACTGGCCGCGCCCGATCCCGAGGATCGCGCCGCGCATGCTCTCGGACAGGTACGCCGCCGCGTTGATCGTCAGCGTGAAGATGCCGGCCGTCGTCGGGTCGAGCGAGATCCCGAGGTCGGGAAAGCCGTAATACACGACGAACATCTGCACCAGCAGCGGCGTGCCGCGCATCAGGCTGACGTAGCCTTGCGCGACGCCGGCCGCGAGCCGGTTGTGGCTGATCCGCATGATCGCGATGACGAGGCCGGCCATCAGGCCGAACACCATCGACGACACCGCGAATTTCAGCGTGAGGGCGGCGCCTTTCGCCATCGCCGGCAGGGTATGGATGACGAGATCGAGGGCTTCCATGGCTTGTCTCCTGAATGTTGTTGTCCGGCGCGCCGGCGCGAACGGCCGCGCGGCGCGCCTGCGGGCCGCGCGGGCCGCGCGGGCCGTGCGGGTTATTGCGTGACGGGCTTCGACGTGTCGGCGCCGAACCACTGCATCGAGATCTTCTTCAGCGTGCCGTCCTGCTTCATCGATTCGATCGCGTCGTCGATCGCCTTCGCGAACTTCGGATTGCCCTTGCGGAACGGGATGCCCATCTGGTCGTCGCCGCCCGGCACGACCGAGCCGGGGCGCAGCGGCAGGTGCGAATTCCGGATCAGGTAGCCGAGCATCAGCCGGTCGTTGACCGCCGCGTCGATGCGGCCGGCCGCGAGGTCGCGCAGGTTTTCGGGGGTGCCCGGGTAGACCTGCAGATCGATCGCGGGAACCGTCTTCACGAGATCGACGTAGTTGCTGCCCATCGTCACGCCGACCTTTTTGCCTTTCAGGTCGTCGAGCGACTTGAACGCGCGTGAGTCGTTTTCCCGCTGCAGCAGTTGTGCGGACGAGTACACGTACGGCTGGCTGAAGTCGAGCGCCTGCCTGCGCGCCGGCGTGATGGCGACCTGGTTGACGATCACGTCGAACTTGCCGGCCTGCAGCCCCGCGATGATCCCGCTCCATTCCGTCGTGACGAATTGCGGCTTCACGCCGAGGCGCGCGGCGACCGCCTTCGCGACGTCGACGTCGAAGCCGTCGAGCTGCCCTTCGCCGTTGCGGTAGTCGAACGGCGGGTAGGTGCCTTCCAGTGCGATCCGCAGCACGCCGGCCTGCTTGACGGTGTCGAGCAGGTCCGCCGCGTGGCTCGAGGTGGCGGCGACGCAGAGCAGGGCGGCGGCGAGTCCTTGCTTGAACTTCGGGTTGAAGCGCTTCATTTTTCTCTCCATTGGCAAAAGTCAGAGCGTGCGAGCCCCCACGCCGTCAGCGCGTTGACGGCGGTCTCCTTGAGGGGGCGGGAAGGGTGTCGCGTTACGTGCGCAGGGGCGCGTGCCGCGGTGTCGGACAGGGGGGCGGGCGACCGTGCGTCGCGGCGCCGGCAAGCCGCGCGACGGGCCGCGTACCGGTGTTGCCGGAGGCGGGCCGGAGCGCGGCGATGAGTTCAAGCGTGCTGTTCATGATTGCCCGTGCGACGAAGTGAGTCCGGTTGACCGGAGGACGGCGGCGGCGCCATCCGGCGGTCAAGAATGCCGAACGACTGAGGGCAATCTTAGTTTTGCCAAAATGGAAAGTGTTTCCAAAGATATGCGGGTACGCCGCGCTTCGTGAAAAATTTTTCTAGTGCGGGGCGGCGTGGCGCAACCCGTCTGCTGCGAGTGGCGCTGATCGGAGTGGCTGTTGCGCTGCGGGCCGGCCTGCGTCGCTACTTCGCGGCAGGGCGATCCGCGCGTGCGTTGCCGGCAGGGCAAGGACGCGCATGGCTGGTATGGCGGTCAGGCGGGTACGGCGACACGGCGCGACGATCGGGCGCGAGGGGGGCTGTGCGGCGGGTGTGTGCCGGCGCGCGGCAGGGGAAGCCGGACGCGCCGTCCCTGCATGAAGCAGCACGGCGGCCGTGGCGGGTCACGGCACGCGGTGACGCTCGCCGCGCGCGAATCGGCCGGCGTCGCGCGGCCGGCCCGGCGAGGCGAGCGGGAAGCGGCGTTACGCCTGCAGCTCGAGCGCGAGCAGTTCGTCGATCGTCTGCCGGCGGCGGATCAGGCGCGGCACGCCGCCATCGACCAGCACTTCCGGCGCGAGCGGCCGGCTGTTGTAGTTCGACGACATCGACGAGCCGTATGCGCCCGCGTCGTGCAGGAACAGCAGGTCGCCGATCTGCGGCTGCGGCAGCTTGCGGTGCGTGACGACGCCGCCCGCGTCCTGCGTGAACACGTCGCCGGATTCGCACAGCGGCCCGGCGATCGCGATGTCGGCGAGCGGCCGGTCGGCCGGCGTCGCGCCATCGGGCGCATGCACGGACACGCCGTGATAGCTGCCGTACATCGCCGGGCGCATCAGGTCGTTGAAGCCCGCGTCGATCAGCACGAAGTCGTGCTTCGGGCGGTGGTTGATCGCCTGCACCTGCGTGACGAGCGTGCCCGACTCCGCGACGAGGAAGCGGCCCGGCTCGATCTCGATGCGCACCGCGTGGCCGAGATGCTGCTCGATCCGCTTGCGCGCGGCGTCCCACTGACGGAAATAGTGATCGACGTCGACGCGCGGCTCGCCGTCGCGATACGGGATCGACAGGCCGCCGCCCGCCGAGATCGCCTCGATGTCATGCCCGAGCGACGTGACGACGCCGACCATCGCGTCGCACACCTGCGACAGATGGTGGTAGTCGACGCCCGAGCCGATGTGCATGTGGATGCCGACCAGCTTCAGCCCGTGGCGGCGCACGATCTCGATCGCGCGCGGCACGTCGTCGATCCAGATGCCGTGCTTGCTCTGCGGGCCGCCGGTGTTGGTCTTGTTGCTGTGGCCGTGGCCGAAGCCCGGGTTGATGCGCAGCCACACGCGGTGGCCGGGCGAATGCTCGCCGACGCGCGCGAGCATGTCGAGCGAGCCCGCGTTGACGGTGACGCCGTGCTTCAGCACCGCCGCGAGCGTCGGCGGGTCGATCAGGTCGGCGGTGAACACGACGCCTTCCGGCTCGCCGTCCGGGCGGAAGCCGGCCGCGAGGCTGCGCTCGATTTCGCCGAGCGACACCGCATCCACGAGCGCGCCCTCGGCGCGCATCAGCTTCAGGATGTGGACGTTCGAGCACGCCTTCTGCGCGTAGCGGATCACGTCGAACTGGCGCAGTTGCGCGATGCGGTCGCGAATGACGTCGGCGTCGTACGCCCAGAGCGGCGTACCGTATTGCTGCGCGAGCGCGGCGAGCTGGCGGGAATCGAGGGACATGGCGATGGAGTCGGGTCGAATGAACGGATGGTTCGCATGATGCGCCGGATCGGTCATCCAGTAAAATGCCAATTCATCGCGATTCGATTCATTCCTGATATATGTCCGCACTCACGCATCGCCACATCGAGGTTTTCCGCGCGCTGATGCTGACCGGCAGCGCGACGCGCGCGGCCGAGATGCTGTTCACGTCGCAGCCGACGGTCAGCCGCGAGCTGGCGCGGATGGAGCAGGTCGTCGGCTTCACGCTGTTCGAGCGCGTACACGGGCGGCTGCGGCCGACGATGGCCGCGCTGACGCTGTTCGACGAGGTGCGGCTCGCGTACGTGGGGCTGGAGCGCGTCGCCGCGACGGCCGCGCGGCTGCGCGAATTCCGCGACGGCCAGCTGTCGGTGATCACGCTGCCGGCGTTTTCGCATGCGATCCTGCCTGGCGCCTGCCGGCGCTTCCATGCCGCGCACGCGGCCGTGAGCGTGTCGGTCGCGACGCAGGAGTCGCCGATGCTCGAGGAATGGCTGACCGCGCAGCGCTACGATCTCGGCCTGACCGAGCACGACGTCGCGCCGGCCGGCACCGTGCTGACGCCGCTGCTCGAAGTGGACGAGGTCTGCGTGCTGCCGAACGGCCATCCGCTGCTCGCGAAGGACGCGCTCGACCTGGCCGATCTCGCGGACCGTCCGTTCATCAGCCTGTCGTTGAACGACCCGTACCGGGTGCTGATCGACGAGGCGTTCGCGCAGCTCGGCGTCGCACCGCGGCCGGTGGTCGAGACGCCGTCCGCGGTGTCTGTCTGCGCGTTCGTGCGTCAGGGGCTCGGCGCGGCGATCGTCAATCCGCTGACCGCGCTCGATTTCGCCGGGCGCGACCTGCATATCCGGCCGCTGACACGGTCGTTCCCGTATCGCGTGAGCATCATCGTGCCGGAGCATCGCCCGAAGAACCTGCTCGTCGATGCGTTCGCCGGCGCGCTGCACGACGAGGCGAACGCAATCCGGCGCAAGCTCGCCGCGCAGCTCGGCTGACGCGGCGCGTTCAGGCGTCCCGCTGGCTGCGCCGCGCGTAGCCAGCGCGATCGCGCGGCGTCAGTTGGCCGCGAGCCGGCCGGCGGCGAGCAGCAGCAGGCCGCCAGCGGTGCCTTCGACCCAGCGGCGGCGCATGTCGCTGAAGGTGCCGCGCTGTCCCATCGCGCCCATCGCGATGCCGACCAGCGAATAGACGATCGCGCACGACACGATGAAGATCGACGACAGCGCGAGCGCCTGCACGGCGACGCTTTCGCCGGTATGGATGAAGTTCGGCAGGATCGCGAGATAGACGAGCATGCCCTTCGGGTTCAGGAAGCTGGTCATGAAGCCCTTCGCGAGCAGCCGCTGCGCGTTCCCTTGCGGCAGCGCGAGCTGGCCGGTGCGCGACGCCGACAGCAGCATCCGGATGGCGAGGTAGATCAGGTACGCGACGCCCCCCCAGCGCACGGTTTCGAACAGCAGCGGCGACGCCGCGACGAGCGCCGCCACGCCGAGCGCGCCGAGCACCGCGTGCGCGACGTAGCCGCCGAGGATGCCCAGGTTCGCGCGCGTCGCCGCGCCCGTGCCGCCCGACAGCCCCTGCGACGCGACGAAGAGGATGTCCGGCCCCGGCGTGCAGACGAGCGGCATCACCGTTGCCCCAAATACCACCATCGTTCCCAACTGCATGTTCGTCCGTCTCCGTTTCGCTGATGCCCGGGCGAAGGCGCCGGCGGCGCGCCGCGTTCGGGCATCGAAGTGCGTGAAATCTTAAGCCTTTTCACCCAAAATTCGGTTTCAAAGTTGCCAGTATTTCGGTCAGGATTGGAGTACGATGCCAATTATTGAAAAATAGTGGAACTGGATGCCAATGAAGCTCGACGAGATCGACAAGCGCATTCTGCGGGCGCTGCAACGCGACGGGCGCCTGCAGAACGTGGAACTGGCGCGCGAGGTGGGGCTGTCGCCGTCGCCGTGCCTGCGGCGGGTGCGGCTGCTGGAGGAAGCGGGCGTGATCAGCCGCTATGTCGCGGTGCTGGACGGCTCGAAGATCGGCGCGAGCCTGTCGCTGTTCGCGCGGGTGTGGTTCAAGGCGCAGGACGCCGAGACGACCAACGGCTTCATCGAGGCGATCAAGGCGATGCCGCAGGTGGTCGAGTGCCATGTGATGGCCGGCGAATGCGATGCGCTGTTGCGGATCGTCACGGAGGATCTGGCGTCGTACCGGCGCTTTCACGCGGACCATCTGACGCGGATTCCCGGCGTGCAGAGCGTCAAGACGGAAGTGCCGATGGAGACCGTGAAGCTCACGCACGCATTGCCGCTGTGACGCGGCGCGTGCCGCCGCGCGCCGGAGATTGCCGCCCGTTGTCGCAGCCTGCAGAATAGCGAACCAGACAAGCAAACGGGCAGCGCGTGGGCATCAACTTCGACCTGACCGACCTGCAGGCTTTCCGGGCGGTGGTGCAGCTCGGCAGCTTCCGCAAGGCGGCGGACGCCATCAATATTTCACAGCCGGCGTTGAGCCGGCGTATCGAGAAGCTCGAGGAGGCGCTTGGCGTGCGCCTGTTCGAGCGGACGACGCGCAGCGTCACGCTGACGACGGTCGGACGCGTGTTCGCGCCGAGCGCCGAGCAGCTGCTCGACGATCTCGACGTCGCGCTGCTCGGCATCCGCGACGTGTCGTCGAGCCGCCTCGGCCACGTGACGATCGCGTGCGTGCCGTCCGTCGCGTACTACTTCCTGCCGAACGTGATCGCGCGCTATCGCGCCCGCTATCCGAAAATCCGCATCAAGCTGATCGACGCGAGCGCGAACGAGGTGCTCGACGCGGTGATGAGCGGCGAGGCGGATTTCGGCGTCGGCTTCATGGGCAGCCAGGAGAGCGGCGTCGAGTTCAAGACGCTGCTGCAGGAGCGTTTCGTCGCCGCGTGCCGGCGCGATCATCCGCTCGCGGCCAGGAAGCGGGTCACGTGGAGCGAGCTGTACGAATACGACTACGTGTCCGTCGACAAGACCTCCGGCAACCGGCTGCTGCTCGACCAGGCGCTGGCGGGGGTCGCGCCGCGCACGGCGAGCGTGTGCGAGACGCGCCACGTGACGACGATGCTCGGGCTCGTCGAGGCCGGCCTCGGCGTGGCGGCGGTGCCGTCGATGGCGATGCCGCTGCCGACCCACCCGATCCTGACGAGCGTGCCGCTCGTCGATCCGGTCGTCACGCGCCGGGTCGGCATCGTCCGGCGGCGCGGGCGCGCGCTCACGCCCGCCGCGCAGGAATTCCTGCGTTGCGTGATCGAGGGCAAGCCGGCCGGGCCGCGCAAGCGGGCGGCGGGAGCGTCCGCGTGATGCGCATGCGGCCGTTCAGGCTGCTCTACGTGCAGGTGCTGGCCGGGATGGCGCTCGGCGTCGCGGTCGGGCATCTCTTTCCGCACGCGGCCACCGCGATGAAGCCGCTCGGCGATGCGTTCATCGCGCTCGTGCGGATGATGGTCGCGCCGATCGTGTTCTGCACGATCGTGACGGGCATCAACTCGGTCAGCGACGGCAAGCGCGTCGGCCGCACGATCGTCAAGGCGCTGGTGCTGTTCTACGCACTGACCGCGGCGGCGCTCGTCGCCGGGCTGGCGGTCGCGTTCGCCGCCAGCCCGGGCGCGGGCCTGCACGTCGCGGCGAGCCGCCTGGACACGTCGGCGCTCGCGTCGCTCGCGGCTCACGCGCCCGCGCGCGGCCTTGCGGCGTTCGTCCTGCGGATCATTCCCGATACGCTCGTCGGCGCGTTCGCGACCGGCGAGGTGTTGCCGGTGCTGCTGGTCGGGTTGCTGTTCGGCTTCGCGCTGAACGCGACGGAAGGGCGCAACGGCGTCGTGCATGCGTTCGTCGACGGCGTCGCCCAGGTGCTGTTCCGCATCCTCGCGCTCGTGATGCGGCTCGCGCCGCTCGGCGCGTTCGGCGCGATGGCGTTTGCCGTCGGCCGCTTCGGCATCGGGTCGCTCGGCTCGCTCGGCAAGCTGATCGCGTCGATGTACGCCGCGAGCGGCCTGTTCGTCGTGCTCGTGGTCGCGCCGCTCGCGCGCTGGCACGGCTTTTCGCTGTGGCGGCTGCTGCGCTATCTGCGCGAGGAGCTGCTGATCGTGCTCGCGACGTCGTCCACGGAGCCGGTGCTGCCGCGCCTGCTGGTCAAGCTCGAGGCGCTCGGCTGCGACAAGGGCGTCGTCGGGCTCGTGCTGCCCGCCGGGTATTCGTTCAATCTCGACGGCACCGCGATCTATCTCACGCTCGCGGCGATGTTCATCGCGCAGGCCTGCGACATCCCGCTGTCGGCGACGCAGATCGTCACGCTGCTCGCGGTGATGCTGCTCACGTCGAAAGGGGCGGCGGGCGTGTCGGGTAGCGGCCTCGTCGCGCTGATCGCGACGCTGACGGTGGTGCCGGATCTGCCGGTCGCGGGCGTCGCGCTGCTGGTCGGGATCGATCGCTTCATGTCCGAGGCGCGCGCACTGACGAGCGTGATCAGCAACGCGTGCGCGGTCGTCGTCGTGTCGGTCCGCGAGCGCGCGTGCGATCGTGCAAGGCTCAATGAGGTGCTGGATGCGAAGCGGTAGCGGCAGCGGCGCGCGTCATGTGCAGAGCATCGAGCGGTGGGAGGCGAGTGGGGTGTAACGAACGGTGCGCTGCGGACGGCGGCGCGCCGCGTGCGATGCGTCAGTGCATGCCATGCAAAACAGGCCCGGCGCGAGGGCGGGCCTGTCGGCGGTCCATGCGCGCCGACAGGCCGTTCAGCGGGGCGTGACGGAATCGAGCCCGGTCGCCTGCACGACCGGCTGGGCTGGCGACGACGCGAGGTAGTCGAGCAGCCGCTTCGCGCGGTCCGGATGCTGCGCGCCGGCCGGGATGCCGCCCGCGAAGCGCGTGACCGACTGCACCGGCTCGGGAATCTTGCCGGCATACGTGACGCCCTGCACCGGCAGCAGTTCGCTGACCTGCTGGAAGCCGATCTCGTAGTCGCCGTTCGCGACGACCGACGCCACCGGGATCTTCGGCACCATCGCCGCCTTCGGCTTCACCTGCGCTTCCACGCCGAGCTTCCTGAACATCTCCCGCTCGATATAGACGCCGCTCGCGCTGTCGGAATACGCGACCGATTTCGCACCGAGCAGCACATTCTTCAGCCCGTCGACGGTCCGGATGTCGGGCGCCGGCGCGCCCGCGCGCACGACCATGCCGATCCGCGAATCGGCCAGCTCGACGCGCGAGCCGGGCACGACCTTGCCTTGCCGGATCAGGTCGTCGAGCGCGTAGCCGACCATGATCACGACGTCGGCGGGCTCGCCGCGCGCGAGGCGGTTCGGGATGGCTTCCTTCGACTGGCCCATCGACGGGCCGGGGATGGTGTCGAGCATGTCGCCGGTCGCGGCCGTGAAGCCCGGGCCGAGCTGCTTGTAGGCGGCGGTGAAGCCGCCGGAGATCATCACGCGCAGCGTCTCGGCCTGCGCATGGAGTGCGACGCTGGCGAGCGCGGCGGCGAGCCAGAGCGCCGCGCGGCGGGGGAGCGGATGGCGTTTCATCGTGCGTGGGTCGGAAAAGGGGGAGGCGGCGCGGCCAGCGCCGCGCCAGGGAAACGTCAGGCGGCGCGCATCGCGGCGCCGCGGCGGCTGTACAGCAGGACCGTCGCGCCGAACGCGCAGGCGGCGGCGAAGCCCATCCAATAGCCGGGCGCGGCCTTGTCGCCGGTCGAGTGGATCAGCGCGGTCGAGATCGCCGGCGTGAAGCCGCCGAAGATCGCGGTCGCGAGGCTGTACGCGAGCGAGAAGCCGGCGACGCGCACCTCGGCGGGCATTACCTCGGTCAGCGCGGCGACCATCGCGCCGTTGTACATCCCGTACATGAACGACAGCCAGAGCAGCACGAGCAGCATGTTGATGAAGCTCGGCGCGTGCGCGAGCAGCGACAGCGCGGGGTAGGCGGTCAGCACGTTCAGCGCGGTCATCGCGAGCAGCACCGGGCGCCGGCCGAAGCGGTCGGACAGCGTGCCGCCGATCGGCAGCCAGATGAAGTTCGACACGGCGACGCACAGCGTGACCAGCAGGCTGTCGGCGGTGCTCAGGTGCAGCACGGTCTTGCCGAAGGTCGGCGCATAGACGGTGATCAGGTAGAAGCTGGTGGTCGTCATCGCGACGAGCAGCATGCCGGCCAGCACGGTCGACCCGTTGCGCATCAGCGTCGAGAACACTTCGCGCGTGCCGGGGCGGTGGGTGCGCTGCGCGTATTCCTCGGTTTCCTGCAGGTTGCGGCGCAGCAGGAAGATCAGCGGCACGATCATGCAGCCGACCAGGAACGGCACGCGCCAGCCCCATGCGGAGATCGCCGATGCGCTCAGCGACTGGTTCAGCGCGAAGCCGAGCGCCGCGGCGACGACGATCGAGACCTGCTGGCTGGCCGACTGCCAGCTCGTGTAGAAGCCCTTCTTGCCGGGCGTCGCCAGTTCGGACAGGTAGACGGACACGCCGCCCAGCTCGGCGCCGGCCGAGAAGCCCTGCAGCAGGCGGCCGATCAGCACGGCTGCCGGCGCGAGCAGGCCGATCGTCGCGTAACCGGGCACGAACGCGATCAGGATGGTGCCGCTCGCCATGATCGACAGCGTGACGATCAGGCCCTTGCGGCGGCCCACCTCGTCGATGTACGCGCCGAGCACGATCGCGCCGAGCGGACGCATCAGGAAGCCTGCGCCGAACACCGCGAACGTCATCATCAGCGACGCGAAATCGCTGCTCGACGGGAAGAATACCGACGCGATCTGCGTCGCATAGAAGCCGAACAGGAAGAAGTCGAATTGTTCGAGGAAGTTGCCGGCAGTGACGCGGAACACGGCCGCGGCCTTCGAACGGGGTGGGGTCGCCACGGAATGTGACATCGGGTTGTCTCCAGGATCTTGTGTTGGATGGCGACGACTGATGGATGGGTCGCCGTGCCGATGTTCCTCCGGAATGGCGCCGCCGATAAGTGCATTTTTCAGAATGATTGATGCACGTTCGTTATCAATCTGTGCGGTGTGGTGGCGGGCCGATCCAGTCGCGTTGCCGCGAACCGGCGAGCCCGCCGAGCCCGGCGGCGCATACAATACGCGCTCTTTGAAACAGGGAAGCGCATCATGACCGAACAGGAAGCCGAACAACTCGCGACGCACCGCCATTACAAGGGCGGGCTGTACCGTGTGATCGGCGTTGCCCGCCATTCCGAAACGGAGGAGTCGCTCGTCGTGTACGAGCACCTGTGGCCGCGTGAACGCGGATTGTGGGTGCGGCCCGAGGCCATGTTCAACGAGACGCTCGAAGACGGCACGCCGCGCTTCCGGAAGCTGCGCGACTGAGCCTCACGCGCCAGGGCCGGCGCAAGCCCGTTATTCCCGGGAGCAGGCCCTGGCCTGGCCTTACCCGGCGCTGTTTGACTTGCCGCCCGACGTGCTCCGGTGCAACGCGAGCGTGAAAAATCGCCGGATCTCATCCATCAGTTCCGCTTTCACCGCCGCGAAATCGAACGTGTGCCGGCTTTCGTGCGCGTAGCGCTCGCGCCATTCCTGCGCGGCGTGCCGCGCGTCGCGGGCCCGCAGCGCATCCAGATCCGGCGTGCGCAGCGCGTGATCGGCGATCAGCATCACGCCGTCGCGGGTCACTTCCAGCACGCCGCCCGCGACCAGAATCCGGCGATGCTCGCCCGTGCCCGCATCGGTGATCGTGACGATGCCGGGCCGGATTCGCGTAAACAGCGGCGCATGCCGCGGATAGATGCCCAGTTCGCCGCTTTCGCCCGGCACGACGACGAACCGCGCGTCGCCGGAGTACAGCACCTGCTCGATGCTCAGGATGTCGAGTTTCAGCACGGAATCCATGTTTCGCCTCCTTCAGACAGCCGCCGCGCCCGCGACGATCTCGCACAGCTCGGTGGTGATCTGCGCCTGCCGGGTCTTCTGGTACAGGCGCTTCAGGTCCCGCAGCACCCGGTCCGCGTTTTCCGTCGCGGTCTGCATGCTGAACATCCGCGCGCATTGCTCGCATGCGTAGTTCTCGACGATGGCCTGATAGAGCACCGCCTCGACGTAGCGCAGCAGGATCGTGTCCACCACCTGTTTCGGGGCGGGCTCGTACAGATAGTCGGAGCCCGCGTGATTCTCCGCGGCGCCTTCGTCGTCGAGGCCGGCAAGCGGCAGCACCCGGTCGATGCGCGGCTCGTACGTGAGCGCGCTGGTCAGGCGGTTGTATGCGATGTGGACTTCGTCGAGCTCGCCGTCGATGAACGCGGTGAGCGGCACGAGCAGCGCGCCGAGCAGCGCGTCGAAGCGCGGCTCGCCGGCGATGATGCTGGCGCGCGCGACGATGTTCGCGCCGTAGCGCGCGAGCGGCGTGATGCCGCGCGAGCCGATCACGCTCAGCTCGGCCGCCACGCCCGAGCGGTTCCACGCTTCGAGCGCTTCGATGCAGTCGACGAGGAGCCGCGCGTTGAGCGGGCCGCACAGCCCCCGATCGGTGCTGACGACGATGAGGCCGACGCGGCGCACCGGTTCGCGACGCGCCGTCAGCGCCGACACGTAGTCGGGCCGGTCGCGCATCATCCGGCCGGCCATCGCCGTGACCTTTGCCGCATACGGCCGGAAATCGTGCGCGCGCTTCTGGGCGCTCGCCATTTTGGTGCGTGCCATCATCTCCATCGCGCGGGTAATCTTGCGGGTGGACGACGTGCTGGCGATCTTCGAACGGATTTCTCGAACGTGCATGCTCTTTTCGGCGGCTGGACGCATCCGGTCATACCGGCGCGTGTTGGGAACGTGGCGCAGCCGGGTGTCGGCGCGCCGCGCAAGGCTATCACGGCGGCTGCCGGTCGGCATGCCATCGCGGCTTCGATCGATGCTATAGGGACTTCACCTGAAACTTCTGATGGAAATCAAATTTTCGTTGGACGGATGCCACAGAATGAACGGCATGCCGCGCGCTCTTCGCATCGGTAGTTCGGGATCACGCGGCGCCGTGCGGCGACCGTCCATGCAGCCGGGGTGTCATGGGATCGTTACATTTCCCGGCGTATCCTGATCCTCCCGCATGCTGGTGCGTCCACCTCAGCCGTCATCGATCAGGGAGCCTTGCCCGATGTCCGATTCCCGTCAGCATGAGAAGTACGATGCACTGATCGCGCGCTGTCGCGCGCTTTCCCCCGTCACCGTCGCGGTCGCGCATCCGTGCGACGAAGTATCGTTGCGCGCCGCCGTGGATGCCGCCCGTGCCGGCATCATCGAGCCGGTGCTGGTCGCGCCGGCCGCGCGGCTCTCGGCGCTCGCCGATACGCTCGGTCTCGACCTGTCCGGCTACCGGCGCATCGACGTGCCGCACAGCCATGAGGCGGCGGCGCGCGCGGTCGAGCTGGTGCGCGCCGGCGAGGCGGATGCGCTGATGAAGGGGAGCCTGCACACCGACGAACTGCTCGCCGAAGTCGTGCGCGCCGACACCGGCATCCGCACCGAACGACGGCTCAGCCACGTGTTCATCATGGACGTGCCGACCTATCCGAAGCCGCTCTTCATCACCGACGCGGCGGTCAACATTCGCCCGACGCTCGAGCAGAAGGCGGAAATCGCGCAGAACGCGATCGACCTCGCGCGCGCGCTCGGCGTCGACACGCCGAAGGTCGCGATCCTGTCGGCCGTGGAGACGGTCAGCTCGAAGCTGCCGTCGACGGTCGATGCGGCCGCGCTGTGCAAGATGGCCGAGCGCGGCCAGATCACGGGCGGCCTGCTCGACGGCCCGCTCGCGCTCGACAACGCGATCAGCGCGGAAGCGGCCCGGCTCAAGCATCTCGGCTCGGCCGTCGCGGGCGATGCCGACATCCTGCTCGCGCCCGACCTGGAGGCCGGCAACATGCTGGCGAAGGAGCTGACGTTCCTCGCCAACGCGGATGCGGCCGGCATCGTGCTCGGCGCGCGCGTGCCGATCATCCTGACGAGCCGTGCCGACAGCGAGCGCACGCGCATGGCGAGCTGCGCGGTCGCCGCGCTCTATGCGCGCTCGGCACGCGCGGCGGCCGCCGCGCGCGATGCGCGTTCACAGTGAGCGGGGCCGACATGCGACATCCTGTTCTCGTCCTGAATGCCGGCTCGTCGAGCCTCAAGTTCTCCGTCTACGACACGCGCGAAGACCGCTCGCTCGGCGAGGGCGTCCACGGGCAGGTCGGCGGCGTGTACACCGCGCCGCGACTCGTCGTGAAGGACGCACGCGGCGCGGTCCTCGCCGATCATCCGGTCGAACGCACGGGCCATCACGGCGCGATCGAGGCGATTCACGCGTGGTTCGCGCGTCACGTCGGCGACGAGGCCGCCTTCGACGGCGTCGGGCATCGCGTCGTGCACGGCGGCCGTCATTTTCTGGCGCCGGTGCGGATCGACGACGAGGTGCTCGCGATCATCGAATCGCTTGCGCCGCTTGCGCCGCTGCACCAGCCGCACCACGTCGACGCGATACGCGCGGTGAGCGCGGTCGCGCCCGACCTGCCGCAGATCGCCTGCTTCGACACGGCGTTCCATCACACGCTGCCCGAGATCGAGCGGGAATTCGCGCTGCCGCGCGCGCTGACCGGGCAGGGCATCGTGCGCTACGGCTTCCACGGCCTGTCGTACGAGTACATCACGACGGCGCTCGCCGAAATCGACGCCGACTGGGCGCAACGCAGGACGGTCGTCGCGCACCTCGGCAACGGCGCGAGCATGTGCGCGCTCGCGCGCGGGCAGAGCGTCGCGACGACGATGGGGTTCACGGCCGTCGACGGCCTGCCGATGGGCACGCGCACCGGCGCGCTCGACCCGGGCGTGATTCTCTACCTGCTGCGCCACGAAGGGCTTTCCGTCGACGACGTCGAGCACCTGATCTACGAACAGTCCGGCCTGCTCGGCGTCTCCGGCGTGTCGAGCGACATGCGCGCGCTGCTCGACAGCGACGTGCCGGCGGCCGCGCATGCGGTCGACCTGTTCGCGTACCGCGCGGCGCGCGAGCTCGCGTCGCTGGCCGGCGCGCTCGGCGGGCTCGACACGCTCGTCTTCACGGCGGGGATCGGCGAGAATGCGCCGCCCGTGCGCGAACGCATCTGCCGTGCCGCGGCGTGGCTCGGCATCGCGCTCGACGACGCGGCGAACGCCGGCAACCACCCGGTGATTTCGGCCGGCGCGTCGCGCGTGACGGTGCGGGTCATCCCGACGGACGAAAACCTGATGATCGCGCGTCATACGCGCGCCCTGCTGGACCATGCCCTCCTTCAACCTTCGAATCAGGACGCCTGAGCGAACATGAATCATCCGGAACACACTGCCGCCGCCAAGATTTCCGTCCCCGTGTTGCCGATCTTCTGGCCGTTTGCCGCTGCCGCGGCGATGGTCGAGGCCGGCAGCGAGTTATCGGCGCGCAATCTCCGCTTTCTCGCCGAAGAGGAGAAGCTGCACTTCGAAATGCATCCTTCGCTGGCGTCCGGGAACCGGCCGCTGCTCGATCTGCGCACGATGACGTTTCGCGATTACTCGATCGCGCCCGCCGACGGCCTGCCGACGATCGTCGATGCGCCGTATGCCGGCCACAGTGCGATGATTGCCGATTACCAGCCCGGCCAGAGCCTGATGGAGACGCTGCGCAACAACGGCGTGACGCGTCTTTACCTGACCGACTGGAAGTCCGCGACGGAGGACATGAAGGATCTGGAGATCGACCAGTATCTGGCCGAGCTGAACGTCTGCGTCGACGAGCTCGGCGGCCGCGTGAACCTGGTCGGCCTGTGCCAGGGCGGCTGGATGTCGGCGATGTATGCGGCGCGCTTTCCGGACAAGGTGGCGAGCCTCGTGCTCGCGGGCTCGCCGATCGACACCGAGGCGGGCGACGGCCCGGTCAAGCGGATGGCGCACTCGTACCCGACGTCCTTCTACGAGGAGCTCGTGGAAATGGGCGGCGGCCTGATGCGCGGGCGCTTCATGCTCGACGGCTGGAAGAACATGCACCCGGATCAGCACTACGTGAGCGAGCACGTCGATCTGTACGAGCACATTGACGATCCGGCCTATCTGCGCAAGGAGGAGGCGTTCGCGAGCTGGTATGAAAGCCCGATCGATCTTCCCGGGCGGTGGTACCTGCAGGCGATCGTGCAGCTCTTCAAGGAGAACCGGTTCGCGAAGGGCACGTTCGTCGCGCTCGGCCAGCAGCTCGACCTGAAGAACGTGACGTGCCCCGTGTACCTGCTGGCGGGCGAGGCCGACGACATCACGACGCAGGAACAGGTGTTCGATGCGCGCAAATACCTCGGCACGCCAGAATCGCAGGTGACGAGCCAGCTCGTGCCGGGCGGGCATATCGGCCTGTTCATGGGATCGCGCACGCTCAAGGATACGTGGCCCGGCATCGCCGCCTGGATCGCGAAGATGGCGTAGGTGGCGGGCGCGGTGCGCGTCCGGCGGCGAGCGTTCCATCGCCCGTCGGCATGCGGCCGGACGCGTGATGCGCTCACGCGACGCATCTGACAATCGTTGACAGATGCGTCGATCGAGATTCCTTATAGTGGGTTCATGCGCGTGCTGCGGCGCGCGCACCGATGACGCTTCCGACGCACGATACGTCCATGGCACGCAGGAGGCGGATCCGGCAACCTCACCCCCCACGAGGCCCGGAACCCTGAGCGGACATCCAGGCGGGTGCTTCACCGGCCCCGCATGGATGTCCGCTGATTTTTTTGGTTCATCGCGCCTTGTCGTTCGCTTTCTCGTTCAGCCATGACATGAAAACCGATATTCGGAGCGGCATGTCGGGAGCGGGCGGGTGCACCAGGTAGTAGCTGTATTGGCTGCGCTGGGAAAAGGCCCCGAACGGCAAGACCAGTTCACCGCGATCGATTCCCTGTTGTGTGAGGCGTTGCCGCCCGATGGCAACGCCGCAGTGGTTCAGGGCGGCAATGGCACACAGGTCCGATCGGTCGAAGGTGAAACTCCGTTCCGGCAAGTCGACGTCCGGCATATTCTGACGCGCCCAAAGCGCCCACTCCGCGTCGTGCGCCGCATGGTTCCAGGCAAGCGCATCGTGCAACAGCGTGCAGTGGGCGATATGTTCCGGATGACCGTGCAACCCGTGGCGTTCCGCATACTCGGGGCTGCACACCGGGGCGATGCGCTCGTCCATGAGCTTATGGCTGACGAGGCCCGGAAACTCGCCATTGGCATAGTCGATGGCCAGGTCGATGTTTTGCGTCCTGAAATCGATGTTGTCGTTGCCGACCCGCAGATCGATCGACAGCCCCGGATACCTGTCGGAAAACTCGCCGAGTTGCGGCACCAGCCAGCACTGCGCGACAGACGGGCGGGCGTACACGGTAATCCGGCCTTCGACGTAATCGCCCGACGCCGGCTCCAGCGCCTCGGCCAGTTCGGTCATCGCGCGTTGCAGGATGTCGAACAGGCGCTCCCCGTCGGAGGTCAGGGCGATTTTCCGGGTGAGCCGCTGAAACAGGTTCATTCCCAGCGCGGTTTCGAGGCGTCTGATTCGGTGGCTGACCGCGCTGGCGGTCAGGCAAAGCTCTTCCGCCGCGCGCAGAAAGCTCATGTGGCGTGCGACGGCCAGGAATGTGTGCAGATTGGCGAACTGGCTGCTGTCGAGACGATTGGCTATTCGTGGCGGCAGGTTGTGCATGATGTCTGTTTCCTCTGTCGTCGGTAAAGTCTCGACGTATCGCCGCTGCCGCGTCGATGTCGTGCGGCCGCCAGCCCCGGAACCGGCTGGCGGCCGCGCCGGTCAGGCGCTCAACGCCTGCCGGCCTTTGGCCAGGTAGGCCGCCATTTCCTTTTCCGGGACCATGCTGCCTCCTGTCGCCCACACGAGGTGGGTTGCGTTGGCCAGGATGTCCGGACGCATGCCCATGCGCTGGCGGTAGCCTTCCTGATCGTTGGCGAGGACGCGCGCCATGCCCGGCGCGCCGGCCAGCGCGGAAGGCTCGAGGCAGAGGCCTTCTTCTCGTTCGAGCAGCGCGAGCAATGCATAGAGCGCCTCGTCCGTGACGGTATAGTATCCGTCGACGAGCCGCTGCATTGCCTTGCCTGCGAATCCGGACGGCCGCCCCACTGCGAGTCCGTCGGCCGCCGTGACGTTATCGATGCCGAAATCCTGCACCGACACCTCGTCGTGCAAGCCCGTGTATACGCCGAGCAGCATGCACGGCGAATGCGTGGGCTCCGCAAAGACGCAGTGCACTGCGTCGCCGAACGCCAGCTTCAAGCCGAATGCCACGCCGCCCGGACCACCGCCGACGCCGCAGGGCAGATAGACGAACAGCGGATGCCCGGCATCGACGACGACTCCGGCCGTGTCCAGTTGCGGCTTGAGTCGGTCTGCGGCCACCGCGTATCCGAGGAACAGATTCCGCGAATTCTCGTCGTCGATGAAGTGGCACCGGGGATCCCTGGCTGCCTGCCTCCGTCCTTCGGTCACTGCCGTGCTGTAGTCCGACGCATGTTCGACGACTTCCACGCCGTGTGCACGCAACTTGTCCTTCTTCCACTGGCGCGCGTCTACCGACATGTGGACCGTCACCTGGAACCCGAGCGTGGCCCCCATGATGCCAATCGACAGCCCCAGGTTTCCGGTGGAGCCCACGGCGATTCGGTATTTTCCGAAAAACGCGCGGAACGCTTCGCTGTTGATCTTCGAATAGTCATCATTGATGTTCAGTATTCCTGCCGACAATGCGAGATCTTCGGCATGTTTCAGAACCTCGTAGATCCCGCCACGTGCCTTGATCGAGCCGGATATCGGCAAATGGCTGTCCAGCTTGATCCATAGCTGGCCCGGCAGCGCGCAGCCGTATCGTTCGCGCAGCGCCTCGTGGAAACGGGGAACGGGCCGGACCGGGGACTCGATGATTCCCGCCGCCTCCACCGTCTGCGGGAATACCTGCGCGATGTAGGGGGCGAACCGCGCGAGTCTTGCGCCGGCGTCCTCCACGTCCTCCCGGGTCAATCCTGCGTCGGACAGCGCTTCTTTCGCGGGCCGTACGGCCGGATTGAACCAGGCCGTTTCTTTCAGGGCGACGAGGTCTTCGATGAGTGGGTGGCTTTGCTTCCACTGCTCGACGGATTTTCCGGCAATCATGTTTCTGTTCCTCGTTTCAACAGGAATGGTGGGTCAGCGAACCCGGCAAGACTTCGCGTCTCCGATTCCCCGGAGAAGCAATGCCGGGATTTGACAGGTGAATTGCCGTGCTGACAATTGATGAATGATCAACGGACAGGTGATCTGAATTCAGCTGTGTGCCGTGTGGGCGAGGAGGCAGGGCGTCATGGCGCTCACGGACGGGCAGGAAGCATCTTGCGATTCGTGTCGTTCGGACGATCGCTATCAGGCTGCAGGAGCCATTTGAATGTTTTGTCCTTGCAACACGCAGCGGTACCCGCTGCGCACCGGCGTCGCACGACGATCACGCCATTCAGGCGACTGAGCGGCTGCTATATCCGCCGCTTGATGTATATACGCCGGTAAACGATCGTCCATACCGTCAGTCCAGCGTAGGTTCCGTATCTGACGAAGGCAGAGAGCAGATGACCGTGTTGACCGGCCATGCAGCAGGTCATCCAGAGCCGTACCGCGTTCTCGCCGACCAGACCTGCGCCCCAGACTGCCGTCATCAGGCGGATAGACTTCGCCAGTGCAGGGCGGGTCTGCCACATCATGTCGAATTCCCGTTCCCGCCCGGACCGCTCGCGGGCCACTGTCGACCTCGCAAGATAGAACACCAGTGGCCGATCCATCAGAAGCGACAGCAGAAAAAGCACGCCGATGATGCCGCTCACCAGCGGCTCACGCGCTTCGCGTACCCACCGCGAGGCGCCTGAAACGAGCACGAGCAGTGACATGGCGATACCCGCGAGAAACACCGCGCTCAGCGCATCGAAGTGTCGAAATCGCACGAGGTCGATGCATATCCATGCAAGCAAGGGGATGGCCGACGCAATCAGCCCGCCTGGCAGCCCATAGTGAACGTATCCGATCCGGTAGGCCAATACGGGCAACGCCACGTTGACGACAAATGCGAGTGCATAACGGGCAGAGGGAATCATCGGGGCGTCTCCCGCCTGGACATGGCCGCGCAGCGATCCGATGTTCATCTCTGCCCGGCAAGCGATGCTTTCAATGGTCAACGATCTGCACCGCGCTGCCGATCGACTCAAAGCGGCCGCCTGTTTCCCGGCGAGGCCAAGCCATGGCGGACCCGAATGGGGCACTGAAACAGACGTCGGGGCCGTCAGCATTCGCACGAACGGCATGCGAATGCATTGTCGGCGATATGAGGTGGATTGTCGAACGGCGGCTCTTGGCCGCTCTGACCGTTTGCCGGCCGTCGCAGGTATTGGGCTACCACTGCGCTCCCCGGTGATCCTCCGCTTCGTCGTATTGCCGGAGCGCGAGGTCGAGCGCCGCGACCGCACGCTGATAGCCGACGATGCTGTCCACGTGTTCCGGGTGTCTTTCGCGGTGGGACGACAATGCGGCGACAGCGACGGCATGACGCGTGATCAACTGCCCGCGCGTGACCCACTCGCGACACTCGCCGGTGTGCGAGGTCTTGATCAGTTTCAGGGGGCCGTTTCCCAGCGCCTCGGCGGGCGCGTGCCCGTTGATGAACTCGGCATAATGCCCGGAAAAGATCCGGTCCCACTCATCCGTGCGGGATTCGAGCTGATACGCGAACAGATGTCCATTGACGTCGATCGCGTAGCGATAGGACAGATCCTTGTGCCCCTCGGGTGAAGCCAGCTCCGCATCCTTGTTCACGCGATGGAACCTGTCGGCAAGCGATGCGGGAGCGTCCGACAGGTGCGCGGCAAGCAGGTAGAGGGCAGCGCCAGTCGGATAGCCGTCGTGTCGCATGTAGAACGTCGCAACGCCGCCGTACCGCAATGCGAACATGTAAGTCGCGCGCATACTCATTTCGATTTTCCCGGGGCGCTCACGAAGGTGGCTGCCACCCACACAAATGCACATCCTGCCGAGGGGCCGTCAGGCGCCTCGACTGGTTTGGTTGGCCGCACACGCGCACGCCGCGTATATCACTCCCGACGATAACTCGCGTGGCTGAACCCGTAGACGGACTCCTGCTTTTCAGCCGGCGGAAGTTAGCCTGACAGTGGCGACTTTGAGCCAGCACAAAGCAGGCGCGGTGCCGTCAATGGGCCGGTGTCCAGACGACAGCGTGTCCTGCCCCGCCCGCGGTGTATGCCACGCCGGACACATGCCAATCGTTGTCAATGCTCGTCGCATAGCTGTTGCTGCCACCGGGCAGGGCGCCGAGATCCGTCATCACGCCGTCTCGATACAAAAAGGCGTGATATTGCTGGCTCGAGGTGAGCGCGTAGCCGACTACCTCATCGCGTCTGGTGATGCCGGTGCCAACGCTGAAGGTTCCACCGGGAAGCGTGCCAAGATCGGAGATCGTCAAAACCTGGTCGGCTGCTGCCCTGTCTGCGCCAAGCGCCAACAGGGCAGTAATGCCCATGACAAGGCTCACACCGTAAATCTTTCTCAAGAGCGCGTACCTGTCATTCATTACGAACTCCTATCAAATGTAGTGGCCGCCATGTCAACCAGCGGCACACGGAACAAGCGGGCCCGATATCCCGGCGCTGCCGAGGCCCGTGGTCCGTTACTTGCACATGTTTCATCCCTTTGAACAGAGAAACGGCCCTGGCGTCGTAGCCTGGGGAGCCGAATCGGGGTGGCACGGGCGGCGGCAATGGTCAACGTATTGGCGTCAATCCCGGTTGGGTCACTGGCTCACAAGTCGGGCAGTTTCGGGCATGCATGAATCGCACCATGGCCGTCCGGTCACGGATTCCGAAATCCCGCCCCCGGGCGCGTGCGAAAAGCGTTTCAGCGGCGAAACGTGTCGGCTCGGGAGCAAATGTTCGGTGCGTGATGCGTGGACGCCGATTGGAGCCGAGGCGGGAAGTTCGAATGATCGGGATCGACCGACTCTGTTCGCAAGGACTTCCCGCAGGGGCCAAGATCGCGCTCGTTGCGCAAGAACTCGACTGAAGTACGGTACACGCTGGAATCCAGACAGGGGGCAGGACGGGAAAGTACCTGTTGGCGCCAATGCCTCAGAGCCGCCGTCATTCACGGACGGAAGACAGATGAAACTTTTCTGGCACGTCCAGTCCCAATTTATCCAGGCAGGGCTTGGTCGAGCCCCCGATGTTACGGCCTTGGCCCTGGCCAATGGCCGCGCCGGAGTACTGATAGCAGCTCATCGATTCGAGGATGATTTCAGTCGTGACACCCTGACGATCAAATTCAATGATCATTCGGCGGAATCGCATGTCCACGGCACCTACGGCAGCGCCTCCTGAACCCGCGAACACGACCAGTATCAGCCCGCCCAAGGTGTAGCTGCTGCCATACTCCACCCATGATTCGTCGACCGCCACAGTATCGGGCTCGCCGAACTGCATCAGGACGTCTTCGCGGGTGGATTCGCCTTTCTTGATCGAATCCGGAACGGTCGCGGGTACGTTGGCGCGGGAATCGTAGTCATAGCCCCGCCAAATGGGCACGGGGCAAGCGGCCAGCAGCAGCGTGGCACTGGCCGCGGCGCAGAGGGTCCTGAGCAGGTTCGCGCGCATCCCCGGCATCTCGATCAAGGCGAGTTTGGAAGATCCCGGACTCTGACCAACGCGTGGCGCCGCAGCACGCCGTGCTCGTCAAAGGCCAGTACCAGACTGAACTTGCCGTTCCATGCTTTCTCCCGTCGTCGCATCAGAATGTAGCCACCCTTATCCTCATCCAGCAGGTAGCTCAGGATGCGCCCTCCCTCAAACGTGGCGCTGGGCTCTGCCAGGTGCAGGTAGACATCTTCACGTGTCGTCGCGCCGTCCTTCAGGAACGCCAGCAGTTGCGGGTCGCCCACCGGAGTGACACCGCATCCTGCGAGGATGGTCGTCAGTGCGACCATGACGTTCAAGCATGTTTTCGATCGCATCCATTGCCCTCCGCACGCATGGGCAATGGGCGGTACATCACCTCTGTTCTTAACGGGATCGTCACCGCCTGGAGGCCCGCGCATCGCGCCTGGCTTTTAGCATAGGCGATTGGGGGCAGCACGCAACATACTCCGCCGTACTCGTCTTCGTCGAACCTTTCAACTCGCTGCGAGCGGGCGGTTGCCGGAAGTCATATTCCCGCTTACTCGTCCTTGCCCCGCGTCCCCCGCGCGACTTCGTCGCCGGCATCCGGCGCGAGCCGCCGCGTGATCGGAATCGATGCGAACGAGCACAGCCCGACGACGACGAACGCCGGCCAGAAATCCGACCAGACGATCGCCTGGTGCCCCTGAATCCAGTGCGACACATGCAGCACGAGCCCGGCGACGGTGACGCCGAGCCCGAGCGACATCTGCTGCACGACACTGCCGAGGCTCGTCGCGCGTCCCGCGTCGCGCGGCGAGATGTCCGCATAGATCATTGAATTGAGGCTCGTGAACTGCAGTGCCGGGAACACGCCGCCGACGAGCACGATCAGCCAGATCGCCCACACCGGCATGCCCGGATGAAAGACGCCGTACGCGGCGATCGCGAGCCCGGCGAACGCGGCGTTGTACATCAGCACGGTGCGGAACCCGAAGCGGCGCAGCGTGCGGGTGGCGGTGGAGCGGCTGACCGCGCCGCCGAGCGCCGACGCGCAGGTGATGAGGCCCGAATGGAACGCGCTCATGCCGAGCCCTTCCTGCAGCGCGAGCGGCAGCAGGAACGGCACCGCGCCGAGGCCGATGCGGAACAGCGAGCCACCGACGACGCTTGCGTGATACGTCGGGATGCGCAGGAACGCGAGATCCAGCACCGGCCGCTCCTTGCGGCGCGCATACGGCACGTACAGCGCGAGCAATGCCACGCCGCCCGCGCACATCGCCGCGGCGTTCCCGCGCGAAGTCAGCGCGCCGTCGAGCAGCGTGAGCCCCATCAGCAGCAGCGCCGCGCCGCTCGCCGACAGCAGGAAGCCGAACCAGTCGAGCGGCCCCGGGTCCGGCTCGTGCGTGTTCGCGATGTGCTTGTTCGCGAGATAGATGCCGTACAGGCCGATCGGCACGTTGATGAAGAAGATCATCCGCCAGTGCAGATAGGTCGTGATGAAGCCGCCGAGCAGCGGCCCGACCGTGGGGCCGAACAGCGCGGGAATCGCGAGGTAGTTCATCGCGCGCACGAGATCCGAGCGCGGCACCGCGCGGAAGATGATGATGCGGCCGACGGGAACCATCATCGCGCCGCCGATGCCCTGCACGAAGCGCGCGAACGTCAGCAGGCCGAGCGAGCGGGACGCCGCGCACAGCAGCGAGCCGGCGACGAAGATGCCGATCGCGGTGCGGAACACGGTGCGCGCACCGAAGCGGTCGGCGAGCCAGCCGCAGATCGGGATGAACACGCCGAGGCCGACGACATAGGCCGTGATCGCGATGTTCAGCGTGACGGGGCTATGACCGAAATCGCGCGCCATCGCCGGCAGCGCCGTGACGATGATGTTCGCATCCACGCTTTCCATGAACAGCGCACAGGCAACGATCAGCGGCGCAATGAAGGCGTGGAGGGCGAACGGCATGGGAAGGACGCGCGGTAAAGGCGCCATTATGCATCGCCTGCTGTCGGCGCGTCATCGCCGGCAACAGTTGTTTCCTGCGCGCCGCGCAGCAGGCACCGCCTCTCTTTCGTCAGAACGTGATCGTCGTGCGTACACCGACGATCGTTTCGTCGCCGACGCGCGCGCCCGGCGCGTTCGGGTTCGGGATGCCGCCCGACGGATGGAACACGTGCTGCAGGTCGGCCTGCAGTTGCCACCATGGCGTGACCTGGAATTGATAGGTTGCTTCGATCAGCGTTTCGGCGCTGCGCACCGGGTAGCCCGGCGTCGTGCGCCCGACGTTTGCATCGAACGCACTCGCATGCGAGCCGATCCTCGCGTAACCGACCGCGATGCCGGCGACGTCGTTGTCGCGGCCCGCGAACGGCGCCTTGAGCGTGACGCCTGCGTTGAAGCCGAAATCGACGACATTGCGATCGCCCGGCGCGCCCATCAGGCGCGCGAACACGCCGAGCGAGCGCGGGCTGTCGGCGGCGGGACGCCAGACCATCTGGTCGGCCACCGCATAGAACCCGTAGTTGCCGCGATGGCTCGCCGCGATGCCGTTGGCGTCGGTGTTCTGGTCGGCGAAGTGCAGCGTGTTGTACCAGACGCCGAGCTTGTAGGTGCCGGGCAGGCCGCCGGGTTGGGGGTCTTTCGGATCGGCGCTCGGCGCGTTGATCGCATACTGCACTTCGCCGATCAGCAGCGCGCCGCTGCCCAGGTTGAAGTTCGTGCCGTGCGCGTTCAGCACTTGCGGGTCGCCATTGATGCTGCCCGCCGGATTGCCGTCGTAGACGCCCGCGAGGATGGTCCACGAGTCGGACGGCTTCAGGCGCAGCCGCACGCCGAGCGACGACAGCGGGTATGCCGGGCCGCCCGCGGGCATGTCGGTCGACGGCAGCACCGGCCAGCCGAACGTCGCGTTCATGAATGGCGTCGCGTACTGGCTCATCATGAATTCCTGGTCGAGGCTCTGCTGGCCGATCCTGACGTCGGCCTTGCCGCCCGCGAACGCCTGCTGATACCAGAGTTCCCAGAGACGTGTCGTCGAATTCGCCTCGATGCCGGTCGCGAATTGCAGCGCCTGCAGGTTGCGCTGCGTGAGATTGGTGCCGTGGATCTGCAGCCCGGACGCGAAGAATGTGCCGCCCGGCAGGCCGACCGCCCGGTCGGTGTCGACGGTCACGCCGAGCTGCGTGATGCCGTCGTATGCGCCGCCGCGGTTGGTGCCGCCGGATACGTTGTTCAGGTACTCGCTGATTTCCTGCAGGCTCAGCGTGACGCCCGCGTCGCCGAGCTTGTCGCGCAGGCCGCCCATGTTGCCGAACAGGTTCGGGCGCTCCCAGAAGCCGGTCGGCGCGGGCGCGGCGGTGTCGCTCGCGCCGGCAGCGGCAGCTGCGGGCGCAGCAGCGGGCGCGTCCGATTGCGCGAACGACGGCGCGACGACGCCGAGCGACAGCAGCAGCGTCACACAGGTGCAAAGGCCGTTCCTGCGAAGCGTGGAATCGAATTTCTTATTCATGTAACTTCCGCGATTTGTTTAGTCTGGCTAATGAAATATATGGGGGCGGAGCGGCGACGGGGCGGACACTCACGAGCGGTCGCATGCGTGATGCGCATGGCGCTTGAGTTTGACCACGAACGATTGAATGAACATGACGAAGCTCCCGCCCGGTCCGGCGATGCCGGACGACGTGAAGAATCCCGGGCGCGCGGCGCGGCCTGCGATCGACGATTGAAACGTGACGGAGTGTGCGACGGACGAACCGGCCAAGGCCGATCCGGAGTGAAGCGCGCTAACCCGACTGGTGCGAGTCAGCGGCGAAGGGCATACCCTGGCGGCTATCTCGCGAATGCGTGGCCGGCCAGTGCCGGCATCGAACTGCCACTACCAGGGGATGTGTCCATGGACGGACTCCTTCTTTGAATTGCGGCGGATTGTATTCGCGGGCCGCGCGGTAGTGCAAGTAAAAAACGCGTAAAGGCGCGGCACGTTGCATCGATGCGATCGGCCTGCGCGATTTCCCGCACCGGCCCGTCCCGCGGGCGCTTCCGGCCGCGCGCGGATCGTCGCCGAAGCGCTGCTGAAAGGTTCGGGTACGTATTGGCGGCGTCAAAACTTTCAGTCGTCGAACCCCGAAAAATAATTTTGAGAAAGAGCGGGCAAAGGGGTTGACTTCCATTTCGGCCGATCCCTAGAATCCGCCATCTTCACAAATGGGGCAGATGCCTTGGACGCTTGCAGTAGTCGATCTTCGACTCGAATTTCCGCCTGAGCGACAGACGTCCGCGCCTCTTCAGAAGCCGCCGTTTGTCGTCAAGGCAAACGGTGCGCGCAGCAGTTTTCCGCAGTAACACTCCTCGTGCACCCTTTTCGCGCCAGATAGCGCCGTGCCGTCGCGCATGCGCAATCCGGCTTTGCCGCCGCTCGTTCGCGGCCGCGTTCGCGCACGCCTGTTCGCAGGCCGGCGCGCACCCGGCTGCGTCCGTCGTGGCGGCTCAACCGTTCTCCGGAACACGAACAGGAGCTGACATGAACGACAGTGACAGTTGCCCCTTATGCCGCTTGACCCTTTCAACCATGGGTCGCAGGGGCAATCCGGCCGAGTAGCCTGACCACGAACGGCACTCCGGATTGGCTCGCGCCCAGCCATGCGGCGAGCATGTCTCGTGCCGCCGCCCGGAGCCAGATCATGAATTTCGGCCTTTTGCTGCCGCAACTCCCGCAAGTCCCGGAATCGCGTCCGCACTACGAAGCGATGCTGTCGCTCGATTCCCGGAAGCCGGCGCTCGTGCGCCTGATCCGCCAGCTGAAATCACTCGTTTCCTGAACCGTCGAGCGTTCCTCGGCATAGGCACGCCTGGCCGCCGCGACGCGGCCGGCACGCGTGCATATGCCGAGGGCGAGCGCTTGCCTGACAACCTTTAGCCCGTACGGAACACATCATGTCCACGCCATCCAACGTTTCTCCACCCATCGCCGCGCAGCGCAGCGCCGTCCTCGACGACGCGCACCTCGGCGACATCCACGGCGCGCTCGGCTCGATCGCGCACCATGACACCGCGCCGCGCAACACGTGGTGGGCGCGCTTTCGCACGCTGCTCGCGATTCTCGGGCCGGGACTCATCGTGATGGTGGGGGACAACGACGCCGGCGCGTTCGGCACCTATACGCAGGCGGGCCAGAACTACGGGACCACGCTGCTGTGGACGCTGCTGCTGCTCGTGCCGGTGCTGTTCGTCAACCAGGAAATGGTGCTGCGCCTCGGCGCCGTTACCGGCGTCGGTCACGCACGGCTGATCTTCGAGCGCTTCGGCAAGTTCTGGGGCGCGTTCAGCGTGATCGACCTGTTCATCCTCAACGCGCTCACCATCGTCACCGAATTCATCGGCATCACGTTCGTGCTCGATTTCTTCGGCATGCCGAAGGTCGCGGGCGTGTGTGTCGCCGCGGCGCTGACGATGGCCGCGGTCAGTACCGGCGACTTCAAGCGCTTCGAGCGCTTCGCGGTGCTGCTCTGCGTGCTGAGCCTGCTGCTCGTGCCGGTGCTGGTGGCGATCCATCCGCCCGTGTCGCAGATGACGCGCGACTTCCTCGTGCCGAACTGGCCCGCGCACGCGAAGCTTTCCGACGTGATGCTGCTCGTGATCGGCATCGTCGGCACGACGGTCGCGCCGTGGCAGCTGTTCTTCCAGCAGAGCTACGTGATCGACAAGCGCATCACGCCGCGCTTCATGAAGTATGAGAAGGCCGACCTGTGGATCGGCATCGTGCTCGTGCTGATCGGCTCGGTTGCGATGATCTCGTTCTGCGCGGCGCTGTTCGCCGGCCACCCGGAATCCGGCAACTTCACCGACGCGGGTGGCGTGATCGCCGGCCTCGAGAAGTATGCGGGCCGCACGAGCGCGACGCTGTTCGCGATCGCGCTGCTCGACGCGTGCATCATCGGCGCGGCGTCGGTATCGCTCGCGACGGCCTACGCGATCGGCGACGTGTTCAAGATCCGTCACTCGCTGCATCGCGGCGTGTCGGACGCGAAGGGCTTCTACCTCGTGTATTTCGGGATCGTCGCGGCGGCGGCGGCCATCGTGCTGATCCCTGGCAGCCCGCTCGGCTTGCTGACCGAAGCGGTGCAGACGCTCGCCGGCGTGCTGCTGCCGAGCGCGACCGTGTTCCTGCTGCTGCTCTGCAACGACAAGCAGGTGCTCGGCCCGTGGGTCAATTCGAAGACGCTCAACGTGTTTACCGGGGCGGTGATCTGGGTGCTGGTGATGCTGTCGATCATCCTCACCGCTTCGGTGATGTACCCGGACATCAGCGGCGAAACTATCATCGAAGTGCTGGTGGGCGGCACCGCGTTCGCCATCGCCGGTTACGCCGCGATGCTGCTGCTGCGCCGGGGCAAGGCGAGCGCCGAGCCGGTGGTCGACCGTTCGCTGCGCGACACCTGGCGCATGCCGCCGCTCGACACGCTGCAGCCGCAGAACATGACGCTCGCGACGCGAATCTGGATGGGCGTGCTGCGCGGCTACCTGGTGATCGCGGTCGGTCTCGTGATCGTCAAGGTCGTGCAGATGATGTTGCTGAAGTAAGCGGAAGCAAGCGGCGGAGTGCGCGAGTCAGCGTGCTTCGCCGAGCCGAACGCACATGCCGGCCTTCGAGGCCGGCATGTGCGTTTACAGCGGTGTGGTTCGTGACGGGGTGCCGTCAGATCAGCTGGAGCCTGAAACGAACGGCCGCCCACCCCGGGGCGAGGCGCCACGTCGTCCCGACGGCCGGCGATCAGGCGTAGTCCGCGACCATCGTGTGCTGCGGCACCGCGCGCGCGATCGGAGCCGGCTCGTGACGCTCGGCATGCGTCGTCGCCGCGCC
The DNA here is from genome assembly GCF_000687455.2 of Burkholderia sp. lig30. Classification (GTDB taxonomy): domain Bacteria; phylum Pseudomonadota; class Gammaproteobacteria; order Burkholderiales; family Burkholderiaceae; genus Burkholderia. The sequence continues at coordinate 24,477 of NZ_JGVW01000077.1, read as the reverse complement.
GAACAGCACCAGCCGGTAGCCGACCGCATAGATCGGGATGATGCGCATGTTCTTGTCTTCGTCGAGACGCAGCTTCGAGCGGATGCGCGAGATGTGCGTGTCGAGCGTGCGCGACGAGACGCCCAGCTCGCGGCCCCAGACCGCTTCCTGGATCGCCTGTCGCGGCACGATCTGGTTCATGTTGTCGAGCAGGAATTCGACGACGTCGAATTCGCGCGGCGTGACGTCGATCTCCTTGCCGTCGATCTCGATCGTGCGGCGCAGGAAGTTGATCTTGATGTTGTCGATGTACAGGTATTTGCAGTCCATGGCAGCCCTCGCATGTCCGGTTGAAGTCGGTGACGAGGGGATTACTGCAATTGTCAGGCCAGGCGCATCGGAAGTCGCTTCGAACCATGGCTCAGCATTGAATTCAAACGAATTTTCGATATGGGGACGTGACGTTCCCGGTCGGGGGCAGAACGATTATGAAGGATTGTTACGTAGCATTGCCCGGTGACGTTACGTGACGTGACGGCTGGTGTTACGGCTGGTTCGGTCCCGCCCGCCGCCATCCGCACCGGGCCGCTACCGCGTGAGCGAGCGGTTTCGGGGAATGGGACCTAGAATTGAACCTGACGCCGGGTCATCGGCGTGGAACCCGTCGCGTTTTCTCCTTCCATCGACAGCAGCGGCCATGAACATTCGCGATACGCGTTTCGTTCGCCCGGCGCTCGGTGCGCTTTGCGTGGTGGCGCTTGCAGCGCTTCATGCGTGTGGCGGCGAAGCGTGTTTCGGCTTCGACAACTGCGTCGGCGGCACCACCATGCCGACCATCGCCATCTCGGGCACTGCCGCCACCGGCCGTGCGCTGGCGAGCGCGACGGTCATCGTCAGCTGCGTGCAGGGCTCCGGTTCCACCCTGTCGGACGGCGGCGGACATTACAGCGTCACGGTCAATGCGACGCTTCCCTGTGTCCTGACGGTGACCTCGGGCGGCACGACCTTGCATTCGCTGGCGTTTTCCGGCGGCACTTTCAATACCACGCCTGAAACCGAGTTGATGCTCGTCTATCTCGCGTCGCAACTGGGCACCGACACGGCCCACCTGATCGGCGATTTCCCGGGCAATTCCCGCTTCCAGCAAGTGCTGGCGAGCCAGGTCGACGTGCAGGCGGCGCAAGCGGCGGTCGTCAAGAATCTGCAGCAGCACTATTCGGTCACGCTGACGGTGTCGGCGTTTCTGACGACACCGTTCTTTGTCGGGCAAGCGGGCGTGGATAGCGATCTCGGCGCGCTGGCGGCAGCCGGCGCCATCGACGCGAACGGCATGCCCGATCCGGCCGCCGTGACGCTGTTGTCGCAGGCGGGCGCCGCTCGTCCACTGGCGGCAGCGCCCGCGCCGGGGATGTGAAGTCAGGTTCCGACGGCACGCGCCACCGGCGACCATGGGCGCGGGCCTCGCGAGCATGGCGCTCGCGGGCCCGATCGGAGCGGGCGGGGTGCCCGTGCCGCCGCGTGACCGGTGGAACGTCCAGCGATCAGCGATAGAAGGCGGCGACGACGCCCGTGCGCTCGTCGAGAATCCATCGGCCTGCGCGCGGGCCGCCATCGAAATCGAAGAGTCCGTTCAGCGACCCGGCGACCGCGTCGGCGGAACCATTGCCGATGCGTGACAGGCGCCAGTTGTCTTCGATAAAGCGCGTGATGGAAGACTGATCGGTCACCCGATGGTCGATGAAGTTGGTCTTCGCCCAGGGCGATATCACCAGCAGCGGCAACCGCGGGCCATAGCCGCAGCGCCCGTTTTGCGTGCCGCCTGCCGGGTCGGTCGGGCGCGGTTGGCCGCAGCTCCCCGGCGCCAGCAGTTGATCGTCGCTCGTGCTGGACTGGTAGACGACCGGTCCCATCACATGGTCGTACCATCCGTCGGAATCGTCGTAGGCAATCACGATCGCGGTCTCGCGCCACTCCGGTGAACGCATGAGGTCGTTGACCACGCCGACGATGAACGTCTGCTCGTCCAGCGGATCGGAGTATCCGGCGTGTCCGTCCTGGAACGCGCGCGCCTTCAGGAAGCTCACCGCCGGCAGGTTGTGATTCGCGAGCGCGGTGTGGAAGCGGCTCAGGTCGTATTGATGGTTTGCCTGGTCGGTCTTGCCGATCGCCGCATCCGAGCCCGGCGGCAAATGCTGCGCGTTCTGCGTGCTCTTCCAGTACTGGAAGAAGGCGTGGTGCGGAATGTAGTCCGCGCCCGCGCTGGCGCCCGACACATTGTTGTGCGCCAGCGTGCAGTTGTCGAAGCCGCCCATGAATGCGCCCCAGCTGATGCCCGACGCGTTCAGCAGGTCGCCGATGTTCGTGCCGGACATGGTGATCTGGGTGCGCTTGGGATTGGAGCAGACGTCGCCGGCCGGGTCCGGATCGCCGATCACCGCGCCGGTGGTAGCGCCGTTGGCGATATTGCCCGCTGCCGACAGGCCGTTGGTGATCGTTCCGCTGTAGGTCGTGCCGGCGACGAGGTTCAGAAGACCGGGGGTGGACGGGCCGAAGCTCGTTCCGAACGAGTTGTCGCTCATCGCATAGTGCTGCGCGTAATTCCACAGCGCAGTCACGGTGTTGCCGTCGTAGTAGCCGAGCGTGCTGTTCGGCCCGAGGTTCGCGTCCTTGCAGCTGTGCGTGAGGAAGCGGTCCATGAGACCGCCGTGAAACGCGAACTGTTCGTCCCCGTAACCGTGATCCTGATCGCACGTCACGGGCACGCTGCGGTCAATGCGAAACGGATTCGCCCCGTTGGGGTTATGGGTCAGCAAGCCGGCGCTCAGCAGGGTGTTGGCCGTGGGGGTGTCGTCCCTCGGTTTCTCGAAGAGGCGCGATCCGTCCTTGTTGGGCTGCGCATGCGGATAGGTGCCGAAGTAATGATCGAAAGAAACGTTTTCCTGAAAGATCACGACCATGTGCTTGATCGGGGTCCTGGTGGGAAATTCGCCGGCCGATCGGGCCGGCGTCGATATCAACAGTCCCGCACACATCATCGCCGCTGCCGTACCGGCCAGCGTCAACCCATCAGGCATCAACGTCTTCATGATCGGACTCCTGTCTATCAGTCATCGAAAGGGGATGCTCCCGGAAAACGCTTTGTCGAGGCTATCTGGGTGAGGCGATTGGATCGGGGGCTGGACTCAGCGTAGGCGGCGGGCATGGCACTTCGGTGACATCCGGCATGGCGGCGATGGAATTTTTTCGCCGTGCGTGGGGTCGCGTGCCGGTGTGACGGCGCGATGACGCGATCGTGTCGACAGGCTTCCTGTTGTGATTGCGCTCGATCGAGCACCAACAAAAAGCCCGCATGGCTTGTCATGCCTGCGGGCTGGTGTGCATCTCGTTTTTCGGGGCGAAACCGCCCCACCTCATCGTGAACAGGCGTCCCCCAGATTGCGCTGCGGGTTTTTCGTCAGCATGCGAACGTTCCGCTCCACGATTTCGAGCACCACGACCGAAGGCGATCGCCGGCGCACTTCGCTTCCGTCGACGTCGCGCCCGAGGTAAGACCACATGTGCGCGAAGTCTTCGGACAAGAACGGCATCAGCTCGCCGGAGAACGAGTCGCGATAGAGCAGCAGGCCGCCCTTTCCTTGCGGATTCTCGGTGAACTGTCCTTCGTCCGGCTGCGCATCCGCGGGCGCCGGAACCGAGCGCGCAAGCCTTGGCGTGCGCTTGTCGAACGTGGTGTTGAAATCCTCGAAATAACCGGGGAGGGACAGCAGGTTCACGGCGATGTCTCCCTGATCGAACGGATGCTGGGTGACGTGCCACTGATCGAGATCGGCCCACGGCGCGCCGGCAAGAACACCGTCACGCACCAGGCGGCCCATGATCGCGCGATAACCGTAAAACGCGCCGAGGGAGTTCCAGTGCGTATCCGTGCGCTTGTAAATCTCGTAGGGCGCGCTCGCCTTCGCATCGATCACGGGCCCGCGAAGATCGATCACGCGCAGATCGGGATCTCGTTCGCGCAGGAATGCGACGACCTGATCGGTTTCCGTCCGGGCGTCAGCCGGGACATGAACGCCCAGCTTTTCCGGATACACAGTCTGCTTGTCCGGCGCAATCACAAAATAGAACGGGATCTTGCACGCCGCCAGCGCCTTGTGGATGTCGCGAAGGTTGTGCCCGATATCCTGAAGTTGCGACGACGACAGCGGATCCTTGCCGAGCAGATCGGCAAAGTGAGGCTGTCCGGGCACGTGATACGGATCGAAAAACAGCCACCGGCCCGGCCCGACGACGACGTCCTGATTGGTCGGTGTGCCCGTGCGAGCCATCTGTAGCCGCGAACCGTAGTAAACGAGCGCATCGCGCATTCCGTATCGGTCGCTGAACCACCGCTCGAACTGCTGCAGCGTGTGGATCGACAGGTCGGGAAAGGGCGTCATGACGCGATTTTCGTGAAGCGGCGCGGGTGCGAAGCTCGCGCGCCCGAACCACACGACAGGCAGCGCGAGGAGGCCGAAGAAGACGGCCGCCACGATCGCCCGATTCACAGCGGCCGCCCAACGCCGCTCGCCGGCAGCCGCCGTGGATGATTCAACATTCTCGAACATGGCCGACTCAGAAGCGGAAGTAGATGAACGGGTTGTACTGGCCAAGCGCGATCGACATGGCCGAGAGAACGAGTGCCGGACCCACGAAGGCCGCGGCGATCCAGCCGTCGAGACTGCGGGCGCGAAGGACGGCGACGATCGGGGCAAGCCGTACCCGAGCCGCATGGAATGCGCCGCCGGCAAGCATCACCGCGCCGGCCAATAACCAGCCGAGGTGCGTCGAATAGAGGCTGTCGAACGTGACGGAAGGATTGGCCGGCACATGAATGCCGAACAACGCGCGATAAAACTGCGTCGCATGCTCCAGCGTATCGGCGCGGAACAGCACCCACGTCATCATGATGGCGAAGATCGCGTACGCATGACGCAAGCCCCGCCAGACAGGCCGGCCGCGTCCGTCGACGCCGGGCATGACGCGTTCCAGCGTGAGCAGCGCACCGTGCGCGGCGCCCCAAAGGACGAAATTCCACGTCGCGCCGTGCCAGAAGCCGGTAAGCAGGAACACGATCCACAGATTCAGCAGCGTGCGGCTCGCGCCGCGGCGATTGCCGCCGAGCGGGATATACACGTAATCGCGGAACCACGTCGACAACGAAATGTGCCACCGGCGCCAGAAGTCCTGCATCGAGCTGGCCACGTAGGGGTAGTTGAAGTTCTCCGGAAACCGGAACCCGAACATGCGGGCGAGGCCGATGGCCATGTCGGAATAGCCGGAGAAATCGAAGTAGATCTGCAGCGTGTAGCAAAGCAGGGAAAGCCAGGCCACCTGCGGCGCCAGCTCCGCCGAAGGAACGCTGAAGCCCGCATCGGCGACCACGGCGAGCTGGTTCGCGATCAGCACCTTCTTGGCCAGGCCCATCGTGAATCGAAGCGCGCCTGCCGTCACGTCGTCGAGAGACGCAACCCGGGATCGAAGCTGCGACTGGATGTCCTTGTAGCGGATGATCGGGCCTGCGACCAACTGCGGAAAGAGCGTGATGTAGAGACAGTAATCGATGATGCTGCGGTTCGGCCTGGCGTTCCGACGGTAGATGTCCACTAGGTAGGAGATCGCGTGGAATGTGTAGAAGGAAATGCCGATCGGGAGCGGAAGCGGCCGGATCACGAGCGGGCCCGCGCCTGCGTGCGCGAGCAGCAGATTGACGTTGTCGGCCAGGAACCCGGTGTATTTGAATGCGCCCAGGATGAAGAGATTGATCGCCACGCCGATGCCCACCACGCGCGCAGGCTTGCGCGCGGCGTCGATGGCGATCGCGAGGCGGTAGTTGATCGCGATCGACACGACCAGAAGAATCAGGAACCGAGGCTCGCCCCATGCATAGAAGACGATGCTGGCGACCGCCAGGGTGGCGTTTCGCCAGGCCCGAGGGGTCAGGTAGTACGCGAGGAACGTGACCGGGAGGAACAGCCCGAGAAAGGCAATGCTACTGAAAACCACTGGTTAGCTCTCTTGTTCGGTTTTGACCGGGTTCCACATTCACGGAACCCTGCCACGGGAGGATGCCGTCGCCAGAAGCAGACGGCCCGGCCGAGGTGTGACCGGAGCGGGCAGATTTTACCCGGTGGCTGGACAATTTGTCCGGTCGCACAACGGGCCAGATCGACGCGCGCTGCGTGCGTGTCCGGCCGGCGTTCGAACAGAGAGCGCGCATCGTATGCGCGCGACTCACAGCATTCTTCGCAGCACGCCGTTACGTGCGATCCACTGATGCTTGACGACCGCGAGCACATGCAGCACGACCAGCGCGGCGAGCAGCGCGCAACCTGCGCGGTGAATGGCGAAGAATCCGTCGGTGAGCGTGCCTTTCGCGAATGGCGTGTGAATCTCGACGAGGCCGAAAAACGAATAGCCGTTCGGCACCATCAGGAAACCGCTCGCGAGCACGACACAGATCGTCGCATAAATCAGGATGTGCATCCGGTGCGCCAGCGCGCGTTGCCGGGCAGAAAGGCCGGGCAGTGCGCGAGGCTCGACGCGCACGAGTTTCCAGCCCAGCCGTAGCGGAAAAAGCGCGATCAGCACCGTGGCGATCGACATGTTCAGCCGCGACAGGAAATCGTGCACCGATCCGCTGGCGAGGCGGGCCAATGTATAGCCCGCGATGCTGGCGTAAATGATGCCGGCGGCGAACACCCAATGAAAAAAACGTGCGATGCCGTCGTAGCGATCGAGATCGCGCCGGCTTCCCGGCTGACGTTCGTCGCATTGGCCGACGCAAGCGCTTGCAATGGCCGCGGCGTGCGGTTCGCCCGCGCAATCGCCGCCATGTGTTGCCGTTTGCGGCATCCGGTTCACAGACACGTTCAAGTCCAGGTTCGTTAGGCGGAGTCGAAACGCCGACGCGCGCTTCCCGCGTTGCTCGATGTTCGGCGAACGTCGAGCGGATTCGGCGCCGGTTCGCGAACGAACGCGCTTTCGAGGGCGAATCGTACCGATGCGGCGAATGCCAGTCAATGTAAACGCAAATGATAAACATCCGCATTTACATTTGTCTTGATGCGTCTTTCATATGGATTGCGCCAGGGTTTCTGGCGCCGGGGTTTCTTGCGGGGGCTGAGCGCGTGTGTGCGACGTTCCGCTTCCTGGGGCGCGGCGGTGCGGTGGTTCACGAACCGAGTTCGAAGGGCGGCATCGAGGCGCTTCGGCGCACTGGCTTCACGCGCAAGTGCCCCGCGCCGGCACCTCGCGCCTGTATCCGGCGCCCGCCCCCCGTGCGCCTGTCAGTCGGGCGGGTGCAGGCTAGACCGTGGTTTTCCCTTCGGCGAGCGCCGCCAGTGCATCGCGCACCGCCGCAACCACGCTGTCCCAGTCGCCGAGTGCCGGCTGCCGGAACAACCGCGCGCTCGGGTACCACGGACTGTCGGTGCGATCGAGCAGCCAGCGCCAGCACGTGTCGAAACGGTTCATGATCCACACCGGCTTGCCCATCGCGCCCGCAAGGTGCGCGACGGCGGTGTCCACGGTAATCACCAGGTCGAGGTTGTCCACGAATGCGGCGGTGTCCGCGAAATCGGCGAACGCGTGCGTATGATCGACGATACGCTCGGCGAATTCGGGGCGTGCGGGCAATTGCTGCGCGGGCGCCCCTTTCTGCAGGCTGTAGAACTGAACTTGCGGCACGTCGAGGATCGGTCTCAGCAGTTCGAGCGCGACCGAGCGCCGTGCGTCGTTTTTCCTCAACTCCGCGACGTGCGGCCGGTGGCCGCCGGCCCACACGAGGCCCACCTTCAGGGCGGGCGCGGCGCCGCTCGCGAGCCGTTCTTCCCAGTGCTGGACAGCCGATTCGTCGGGGCGCAGGTAACGCGTCGCGGCAGGGATGTCCGCCAGCGCCGTCCTGAATGCAAGCGGCAGGCTGAGCAGCGGCGTGTGGCAATCGAATGGCGGCAGCGGCGCGCCTTCCTCGATCAGTTCCGCGACGCCGTCGAGTGTTCCGAGCAGCCGCATCAGCTCAGGTGGCGCTTCGAGAACGACTTTCGCTCCCATGCCGGCGACGAGCGCCGCATAGCGACAGAACTGCAGCGTATCGCCCAGCCCCTGCTCGGCATGCAGCAGGATGGTTTTACCCTCCAGCGGAAATTCGCCGAGCCACAGCGGCTGAGCGAAGCGGCGCTGGCTCGCCTTGATCCGGTGGCGCTGCCACCGCCATTCATATTCCTGCCAGCCTTGCTCGAGCCGGCCCGTCTGAAGCAGGCACAGCGAGCGGTTCCAGTGCGCCTCGGCAGAGTCCGGCTCCAGCGCGAGTGCGCGTTCGTACGACTGCAGTGCCTGCTCGTGCTGGTTCAGGTCGATCAGCGTGAGGCCGAGGTTGTTCCACGCATCCGCGAGCGCGGGGGCCAATTCGATCGCGCGTCGATAACTCAGTTGCGCGTCGTCGGGGCGATTCATGTCGCTCAGTGCGTTCGCGCGATTGCTCCACGCCTCGGCGTAGCCGGGCTGCAATGCGATGGCCCGATCGCAACTGGCCAGCGCATCGGCGGGGCGGCCCATCTCGCGCAGCACGCAGGCACGATTACTCCATGCCTGAGCGAATTCCGGGCGCAACGCGAGCGCGCGCTCGAAACTCGCGAGCGCGTCCGCGAGCCGGTCGAGCCCGGCCAGCGCATTGCCGTGATTGTTCAACGCATCGGCGAAGTCGGGTTGCAGCGCCAGCGCGCGACTGGCGCTCGCCAGGCCCTCGCCGAAGCGGCGCTGCGCGTTATACGCATACGCGAGATTCGAGTGAAGCGGCGCCTGCATGGTGTTGATCGCGATGGCGTTCTTCAACAGCACGATGCCTTCGTCAAAACGTCCCGCCTGCAGCGACAGTGCGCCCAATAGCTGGGTGGCCTCAAAGTGTTTGGGGCGTATCGCGAGAATCTCGCGATAGAGTTCCTCGGCGTCCGCATGCGCGCCGTTCTGCTGCAACGCGACGGCCTGGCGCAGCATCGCATCGAGCTTGCGTTGCTGATTTGCTGTTTTGCTCATAAGGGGCGGGATTGCCGGCTCATCCGTGGACGCCGCGGCGGGTGACGCGGCCGGCTTCGATCTTGATCGGCTGAATGGCTGCGATTATCGCCGAAAAGCTGCGGTGCAAAGCCATTCCGCATCCGGCCATTCAGCAAAGGCCGCGAGGAACGCCCTCGGATTCTGTGGTCGCATCGGATGACGGCCATGGAGGTTGCGCCTAGACTGAAACGTGTCCCCGGGAGCGCGCCGCGTTGCCCGATTGCGAAGCCCGCGGCGGTGCGCCGGTTCCATGATGGTTTTCATGCAAGGGAGTGGAGGGCGCCATGCGCTACGAACTCTATTACTGGCCCGGCATCCAGGGCCGCGGCGAATTCGTGCGGCTGGCGCTTGAAGCGGCCGAAGCGCAATACGTGGACGTGGCACGCGAACCCGCACGTAACGGCATGGGCGTCCCGGCCATGACGCGCGTGCTCGAAAGCGCATCGGAAGCATGCCTGCCGTTTGCGCCGCCGTTCCTGAGGGCCGGCGACCAGATCATCGGGCAAACCGCCAACATCCTGCTGTTTCTCGGCGCGCGGCACGACCTCTCGCCTCGCGACGAGGCGGGGCGGCTGTGGGTCCACCAACTGCAGTTGACGGTGGCCGACTTCGTCGTCGAGATTCACGACACGCATCATCCGATCGCCAGCAGCCTGTATTACGAGGACCAGATGCGCGAGGCCGGGATGCGGGCCAAGGATTTCATCAAGCATCGACTGCCCAGGTTCCTCGATTATTTCAGCACGGTACTCGCCCACAATCCGCACAAGAGCGGCCACATGGCCGGCGCCAGCCTGAGCTATGTGGACCTGTCGGTGTTCCAGGTGATCGAGGGCCTGCGCTATGCGTTCCCGCGTGCGATGGCGCGCATCGAATCGAAACATGCCGCGCTGATCGAACTGCATGACAGGGTCGCGCGGCATCCGCCCATTGCGCGCTATCTGGCGTCGGATCGACGCATCCCGTTCAACGAAGAGGGGATCTTCCGGCACTACGCGGAACTGGATCGATAGCGTCTGCACGATACCCGGCCGTCAGGGGCGCGAACATTTCGGCGTTGCGGCGATTGTCCGCTGGAACGTGGCCGCACCGCCAGAATCCGGTGGCGTCGAATCGGTGCGCCGTATCCCGCTTCTGCATCGACGGAAAAAACGGTAATCGAGCGACGCTCGTGACGCCCGTGAGCGCCCGATTCGCGCGTGCCACCGCCGTTTTTCGCCATCATTCATCGCCGAGCCTGACCGGACTCCGAAAAATATTGACGCGAATATTTCCTACAAATCGACTACAAAATGCCATCGTGAGCATTACTTTTAAATCGACCGCACAACCGCGCCGCGGATCACTGTTGCATATTCCCAACTAATGGTGCATCAAGGCGCCATAAGACTATGAGTCAGCAATATGAAGCGCTATGCTCCGGGCCGCAGCTTTAATCAACGTTCTGTCCGGGCATTGCGCCGGCCAAATAAGTAGCGTCGTAGGGGACCCCATCTGATGAAAAAAATCGTCATTTCCAGTGCCGTTGGTGCACTTTTCGCTGTTGCTGCGTCGTCGGCATTCGCTCAAAGCTCGGTCACGCTGTATGGCCTCGTCGATACGGCAATCCGCTATCAGACGAATGCGGGCCCGGATGGCAAGGACGTCGTCGGCATGACGGTCGGCCCGGAAACCCACAGCCGCTGGGGCCTGCGTGGCAGCGAAGATCTGGGCGGTGGTCTGGCCGCGATCTTCCGTCTTGAAAACGGCTTCGAAGTCAACACGGGCAGTCTTCACCAGGCGAACACGCTGTTCAGCCGGCAGGCATACGTCGGCCTGAAGAGCGACAAGTACGGCGAACTGACCTTCGGTAACCAGTATGCGCCGCTGTACGACACGATGGGTGACGTGTTCGATCCGTTGACGGTCGGCGACTACTGGCAGGACAGCTGGGCGTGGAACGGCATCGGTTCGTTCCTGACCGTCAACAACTCGGTCAAGTACAAGTTCTCCGCCGATGGCCTGAGCATCGACGCAATCTACGGCTTCGGCAACCATGCCGGCGCAATGGGCCTCGACGCCACGTATGGCGTGGAACTGACGTATACGCACGGCCCTGCGTCGCTCAACGCGGGCTACCAGCAGACCTCGGTGTCGACGGTGAACGGCGCCACGACGGCCAACGGCGCGAAGGTCAGCATGGCGCACGTGAGCAGCGCGTACCAGATCACCCCGACCGTACGCCTGCTGGCTGGCTGGCTGCACGCGCAAGACAAGACGGGCACGACCGACACCAACATGCAGCAATCCGGCGCGCCGAAACTGCCGGGCCGCAGCCCGAACCGTATCGACGATACGTTCTACGTTGGCGCGAACTGGCAAGCAACGGCGCCGCTGCTGATCACGGTGGCCGGCTATTACGGTCACGCTCGCAATGCTGAACGTCTCGACGGCACGCTCGGCTCCGGCATCAACTACTCGGCTACCGTTCTCGCCGAGTACTCGCTGTCGAAGCACACGGAAGTCTATGGCACCGCGGACTTTGCGCGTGGCAACGGCGCGTTCGCCGCTGACTATCCGGGCGCGACCAACCGTACCACCGGTTCCGTCGACCAGATCGGCCGCACCAACAACGTCGGCGTGGCAGTCGGTATCCGCCAGATGTTCTGATCCCGCACGGGATGTCGTTTGCGTCCATGCGTGACGCAAACCGCCTCCGGTTTCGGTCCGCACCGCGGCTGAAGCCGGAGGCCGAAAACCGCTGTCCTCATGCGCCCGGCCGAACGGTTCGGGCGTCATGCACGCGAGCGGATTGACCGCAGGTTCAATCGCTACGCTCGCGAACCCGGCATCCCCTGTCGGGAAGTGCCCGCGTCATCCCGAATGACCGCCGCGGCCGAACACCCTCTCAAGCTCCCTCTCATGCTGCACGCCTGTTGCGCCCGTTCGCGTGCGCCGGATGCGCGCACGCGAACGGTGGAATAGTTCCGGCCCATGCGGGTCCGGGCGAACGATGCGGGCCTTTCGGGGCATGCCGGCCACCACGTGCGACAGCGATCGCAGGCCCCCGGGCAGCGGGAGATCGATGCCGGCGCCGGCGACAGAAGCCTGCAGAAAGGTGGCTGTCGACGAAATGTAGTCGTCGGACAAAACGTCGACGAGCACGGATGCACGCTATTGGGTCGGCAGCGAGACAAACGTGCTTGGCGATGGTGCATGCGATCCACGTGCCAATTGATATGCAATCCGAATCGACGTTCGGGAAATGGCTTTCCGGGGCAAGCCCGATGCCACGATTCCATTGCCGTGTCGACCGCCGAACGACGGGGTGCATGCCGTGTGATCGATCGTGCCCGGGCGCGCGTTCGGGCGGCGCGTTTCGCGTGCATTGTCTCGGCTGGCACGACAGTTGCTCACTTCATCGGATGGTTATGCAGGTGTCTATGTCTGATTGGGTAATGAAAGGGAGACCAGATGAAATTGATAAGTGCAGTCATCAAGCCGTTCAAGCTCGATGAGACGCGCGAGGCGTTGTCCGCCCTCGGCGTTTCGGGCATCACGGTGACGGAGGTAAAGGGGTTCGGGCGCCAGAAAGGGCACACCGAACTGTATCGGGGCGCCGAGTATGTGGTCGACTTCCTGCCGAAGATGAAGATCGAGGCAGCCGTGTCCGACGATCTCGTCGACCAGGTGGTCGAGGCGATCGAACGGGCCGCCCGCACCGGCAAGATCGGCGACGGCAAGATCTTCGTCACGCCGATCGAGCAGGTGATCCGGATCCGCACCGGGGAGACAGGCGCGGACGCGCTGTAACACGAGACGAGCGATTAGAGGAAACCAAAGATGCGCAAACTTCTGATGTCCCTGCTGATGGCCGGCTCGCTGATCGCGGCCGGCGTCGGTTCCGCAATGGCAGACGACGCGGCTTCCGCCGTGACGGCGTCCGCCCCCGCAGCATCGGCGCCCGAGGCATCGGCTACCGCCGCGCCGGCCGCTTCGGCCGCCGCCGCGTCCGACACGTCAGCTTCCGCCGCCGCGGCATCGGCTGCCGCACCCGCATCGGCTGCCGCCGCACCGGCTGCGCCGACCGCGCCGTTCTCCGTCGATTCGTCGAAGATCAATTCGGGCGACACCGCGTGGATGCTGACCTCCAGCGCGCTGGTGCTGTTCATGACGATCCCGGGCCTCGCGCTGTTCTACGGCGGCATGGTCCGCAAGAAGAACGTGCTCGCGACGGTGATGCAGAGCTTCGCGATCACCGCGGTGATCACGGTGCTCTGGACGGTGATCGGCTACAGCCTCGCGTTCACGCCGGGCAGCGGCTTCATCGGCGGCTTCTCGCGCGCGTTCCTGTCCGGGATGAACTACATCAAGGGCGACAAGGCGACGACGCTGACCGTGAGTCACCTGGCGACGACGATTCCGGAATCGGTCTATTTCATCTACCAGATGACGTTCGCGATCATCACGCCGGCGCTGATCTGCGGCGCGTTCGCCGACCGGATGAAGTTCTCGGCGATGCTGGTGTTCATGACGCTCTGGTCGCTGATCGTCTATGTGCCGATCGCGCACATGGTCTGGGAGCCGAGCGGCTGGCTGGCGACGGACGGCGTGCTCGACTTCGCGGGCGGCACGGTCGTGCACATCAACGCGGGTATCGCGGGCCTGGTGTCGTGCCTGGTGCTCGGCAAGCGCGTCGGCTACGGCCGCGAAGCGATGGCGCCGCACAACCTGGTGCTGACGCTGATCGGCGGCTCGATGCTGTGGGTGGGCTGGTTCGGCTTCAACGCAGGTTCGGCGGTGGCGGCTGACGGCCGTGCCGGCTTCGCGATGCTGACGACGCAAGTCGCGACCGCCTGCGCGGCGCTCGGCTGGATGTTCGCCGAGTGGATCGCGAAGGGCAAGCCGTCGGTGCTCGGCATCGTGTCGGGCGCGGTTGCCGGCCTGGTGGCGATCACGCCGGCGGCGGGCTTCGTCGGCGTGACGGGCGCGCTCGTGATCGGCATCGCGGCGGGCGTCGTCTGCTTCTGGTCGGCCACGTGGCTCAAGTCGAAGCTCGGCTACGACGATTCGCTCGACGCGTTCGGCGTGCACGGCGTGGGCGGCATCCTCGGCGCGCTGCTGACGGGCGTGTTCGCGGTGAAGGACATCGGCGGCGCCGACGGCAGCGTCATGCTCCAGCTCAAGGGTGTCGTGATCACGCTGGTCTACAGCGGCGTGCTGAGCTTCGTGTTGCTGAAGGCGATCGACATGGTGATCGGCCTGCGCGTGACGGAAGAGGAAGAGCGCGAAGGTCTCGACGTGATCCTCCACGGCGAGGCGATCGAGTAATCGACCCGGCGCCCGCCCATCGGCGGGCGTCGACGCCAGTCGGCCAATTCTGTCGAAACAAACGACCCGTACCGGCCGGCAGTCGCTTGCCGGCCGGCGGGCAAGTGCCGGCCGCAATCGCACGATCCCGGCGGTTCGTCACGGCCGGGCGCCGGCCATCAGGCATTCGCGGCGTGGACGTTGCCTTGCTGCCGACCGTAAAACGGAATGACACGTGAGAGGAAACCGACATTGCAGCTGCGCAAGGCAGTGGGGCGCGCGACGCTCGCATACGGATACGCCTGCGCAACGCCATCGGCCGCGCCGGGCATGACGAGAGCCGCTTCATGAAAGACGACGATCAGCGTCATCCCGTCGTATTGATCGTGCTCTCATCCCAGATCGTCTGTCTGGCGACATTCGCATTCGCCGAGGAATTCGTGGTGAAAAACCGGTGGATGGGCGCGGGTTTCGGATTGAGCTTTCTGTTCGGCCTGATCCTGACGCGCGGCTATATCGGCATGTGGCGCAATCGTAGCGACGAGATCAGCCTTGTCGGGTTTCTCCGGGAAAATCCAGCCTATTTTGCAGTGTTGACCGCAACGCTGGGCGAGGCAGTGGCGATACTGGCCGCCCGCCATGTTTGAGTTTTCATTGTTTGACCACATTGCGGAGTTTGACGGTATGAAAAAATCTCTGTTGGCACTCGCGCTGTCGGGACTGTTTGCCGTGTCGGCACACGCGCAAAGCAGCGTCACGCTGTACGGTCTCATCGACACGGGTATCGTCTATACGAACAACCAGGCCGGCCACAGCGCGTGGCAAATGGGTACGAGCTCGACCCAGAACACGGTCTTCGGCCTCAAGGGCTCGGAAGACCTCGGCGGCGGATTGCATGCCGTCTTCAAGCTGGAGCAAGGCTTCAATCTGAACAACGGCACCATGGCGTTCGCCGGCGACGGCTTCGGTTCGCAGGCGTGGGTCGGGCTGCAGAGCGATTCGTATGGCACGGTGACGTTCGGGCGGCAGTTCGACGTCGTCAACGACCTGCTCGGGCCGCTCTCGGCCGGCAGCAACACGTGGGGGGGCAACATGGCCGCTCACCCGTTCGAGAATGACAACCTGGCCGCAGATTCGGTCGTGACCAACAATACGGTCAAGTACGTGAGCCCCACCTGGAACGGGCTCACCTTCGAAGGCATGTACGCGTTCAGCAACAAGGCCGGCAGCTTCGCGAACAATCGCTCGTATGGCTTCAGCGCGTCGTATTCGCAAGGGCCGGTCAACTTGGCGGCCGGATACCTGCAGTTCAACAACGCCGGGGGCGGCGTGGCCGGCTCCAATCTGAATGGCGCCATTTCGCAGGGCGACGGCAGCGCCAACTTCATCGCGGAGCGTCAGCGGATCTGGGGCGCAGGCGGCAACTATACGTTCGGCCCGGCGACCATCGGCCTGGTATGGAGCCATACGCAGATCGACAACATGGCGAGCGTCATCTCGCTGGGGCTCGGCAGTTACCTGCCGACGAGCGGAACCCTGCGTCTCGACAACTACGAGGTGAACGCGCGCTATGCGATCACGCCTGCATGGAACGTTTCGGCGGCGTACACGTTCACGGACGGCGCATACGACAATGGCACGACGGCTTCGTCGCCCGCATGGAATTCCGTGATGCTCCAGACCGACTACGCGTTGAGCAAGCGTACCGACGTCTACCTCGAGGGCGTTTATCAGCATGTGCATGGCGCGCCGGCCGGTTCGACGCTCGGGCAGGCGATGATCAACACGCTCTCGCCGTCGTCGACGGGCACGCAGGTGGCGGTTACGCTGGGCTTGCGCCACCAGTTCTGACGGCGCGGCCCGCGGGCAGCGGCACGGTCCGGCGCGTGGTCAGGCGCCGGACCGTGCCGCAGGGGCGCATGACGTGCCACCGGGTTGGCGCGGGCTACCGCGAACATCCGGGTTCACCGACATAAGCCGCAATGTCTGTTGTGCGCGCCATTCAACAGTTGTTTCGCCGTGCGCTTCCGGCAGCTCATCGATCCACCATGCCGCGATGCGCGTTCGGGTCCGCGGGTTCTCCCGCACCAAGTTTCGTCTTCCTCGCCCGCTGCCCTCGATGCGGCGCCCGTCTTCCCCGGCATCCCCCCGCTTGAAGTTCTCTTTCCTCCATGCACCGGCTTCCTGTCCCTCCGCGAAAGGATGATCGGAGAACTCCCGTTTTATGCAAATTCGCATAACTACATATCCGATATGTCCTGTCGAGTCTTTCGCATCGTCGATCCGGCGCGGCGCGCAGAATCTTGATATTGCTCAAGCTTTAATATGGAAAACGTTTTCCTGAAGGGTTTTCCCTTAGCGTTTGACAAATTCTTTTAATGGATAAATAGGACGATTGCCTATTCGAAAACGGAAGCGTAGTGCGTAAACAGCGAATCGTTGCACACCATGGCGAAGCGGTCCTGCGCCATTCGACGTGTCGCTCGGCAAGCGGCACGGAAAATGGCCTCATGGACGAAGTCGGTTGGCGAAGAACGAGCGGCTGGGAGCGTTCCGCGAGGTCCACGTCGCGACCGCTCAGGTCGACTGAACGACGTGGCGAAACGCGGCGTCGCCGAAAACCGGTTGCCGCAGCAGCACATCCCTGAGGTTGCCGCACGAGCGCGCGATGCGATTGCAGCGTGCGGTCGCTCGTCACTGCCGGCCGCGCGTCAGGCCGGCTGGTTTTCGATCCGTACGCATTTGAAAGGATTCGCGAATAGCGGAATGCACGGGGCGTTTTGCCTTGTGAATCGCGCTAATTCGAAAGGCTATTGTAATTATGGGTGGACCCACCGAAGATCTGGCTTTCAGCCTTTTTGCGCTTGACCAAAGCGTTCTTGGCGCCGCCGATTTCTATATGCTCGCGCGTTCGCTCGTGGAATGGGCAACGCGGGCGGGCCTGGCCGCGGCGTTTGTCGTCACGCCGGATTCGCAGGGTTGGCTGCGCCCGGGGCCGTCGGCTGGCGACGGCGTAGACGCGTATCTGCACGACACGCGGATGTCGATTCACGATTCGTGCGCAGAGGGACGCGGGCCGGCTGGCCGCGCGTGGCGATCGCAGCAGTTGCAGGTCACCGCGCTTGCGCGTCGTGACGACGGCACGGACGCATGCCGATCCGGCGAGCCGGTGACCCGCTGGCGCGCCTGCGCGACAGTGCCGCTCGCGGATGCGCGGCAGTGCATCGGGCTGCTCAACCTGTTCAGCGACGACGAGGACGCATTCACGCAACCGGGGTGGGCGGAGGCGCTCGCGCATATCGGCCTGATCGTGAGTGTCGCGCTCGACAGGCTGCACCTGAGCGTGGAGCAGACCCGGTTGCGTGAGCTGTCGTTGCAGGACGCATTGACCGGGCTGCCGAACATGGCGGCGCTTTCGCTCCATCTCGAGCAGGCGCTGGCGCGCGCGTTCCGCGCGGGCATTCCACTGGTGGTCGGGTTGCTCGATCTGGACAAGTTCAAGCCCGTCAACGATCTGTTCGGACATGAGGCGGGCGACGACGTGCTGCGGGAGATCGCCGCCCGCTTGCGTGATGAAGTGCGCGCGAGCGATTTCGTCGCGCGTCGCAGCGGCGACGAATTCGTGGTGGTTCTCGAGGGCGTGCAGGACCCCGAGGGCGTGCTCGGGCCGTTCCTCGAGCGGATGTATGCGCGGCTCACTCAGCCCGTCAACATTGGCAGCATGTCATGGCAGTGCGGCGTCAGTCTCGGGCTTTCCGTCTGGCGGGATTTCACCGCGACGAGTCCGGACGATGCGCTGTCCGAGGCCGACCGCGCGCTGCGCTCGGTCAAGATACGCGGAGGCGAAGGCGAGCCCTGGTGGTGCTGGGCGACGGAGGGCGATGTACCGGAACAGCTCGCGACCGGCACCCGGAGCGATTCCGATTCATACAGCCGGCATTGGGCAACGGAACTGGCCGAGTTGTCGGTGCAGCTCGAGCGCAATGCGGCCGTCATCGTCAACGATTTCTATCAGCGCCTTTCGCGTTTGCCGAAAAGCAAGCGAATTCTCGACGCGCTCGACGTCCCGGGGCTGCAGCATCTGAAGGCGCAGCAGATCCGGAACCTGTTTGCGCTCGCCGACGCGAACCTGACCGAAGCCGATCATCGCGCGACGGCGTTGCGTGTCGGCCGCATTCACGCGATGGTGGGCCTGGATCGCGAGGAGCTCGTGCGCAGCCGGGGCATTCTGGCATCAGCCGTGGATCGCCGGCTGGCGAAGTCGGCCGGCCGGGAAGCATTGCAGGTTTTTGCGCGGCGCCTGAACCGTGATCTCGCCTTTCAGGCGGAGGCTTACCAGTTCATCGAGGAGGAGCGCCGGCGCGCGCTGTCGCAGATCGCGCGCGTGGCATGGAACAGCGAAAGCTACGCGGACCTGATCGCGCGCATCGTCGACATACTCGGCACCTGCGACGAGGTCGCGGGCTGCGCGATCAGCCGGCGGGACCGGTACGGCGTGTTTCGCGTCGAATCGGCGGCCGGGCGGATTCTCGCCGGCCGCATCGTGGAAGCGGAAGACGCGGGCGCCGGCGCGCCGCACGATTTGCCGCTGCTGGCGTCGGCATGGCGCAGCGGAAACATCGAGCGCTGCATCAATGTCTCGACCGATCCTGCGATGACGCATTGGCGGTCGGCGGCGATACGCGAAGGGTTGCGTTCGGGTGTCGCGATTCCGTTGCGGCAGAAGGGCGGGGTGACGTTTGCGGTGCTCGCGTTGTACAGCGCGTTCCCGGGCGGCTATTCGTCGGCGGATCAGGAGGCCTTCATCGATCTGTTGCAGACGCTGCTGTCGCTCGCGATCGGCCGCTTCGCGAGCCACGAGGGCACGGCCAGCGCGATTCCGCATTCGACGCGGAAACGATGGAAGGCGCTGCTGCAATCCGACGCGCTGCAGATGTACTGCCAGCCGATCGTCGAACTGAAGACGGGCCGCGTGACCAAGGTCGAGATGCTGGCCCGGCTCGACGACGGCGCGCGCGTGCTGACGCCGGGCGAATTTTTTCCCGCGCTCAGGTCCGGCGATTTCCTCGATCTCTATGTTCGCGGGTTGCACGTGGCGTTGTCCCATCACGCGGATTGGCGCCGGCGTGGCATCGAGCTGGGCGTGTCGCTCAATCTGCCCTGTAGCGCGCTCCTTGACATCCGTTATTTCGACGCCACGCGGCAGGCACTGGAAGTGCATGGCTGTCCGCCTCACATGCTGACGCTGGAATTGCTCGAGGCCGAGGCGCTGCCTTCGGACGCCAGCGTGTCCGTCGAGCTGGCCAGGTTCAAGTCGCTGGGCGTGACGCTTGCGGAAGACGATCTCGGTGCGGGGCACAGCAGCCTGTCGAGGTTGCGTGAGCTGCCTTTCGACTGGATCAAGATCGATCGCAGCATCGTGAGTCTCGCCGGCCACGATGCGTCCACCGTGCTCAGCTTCATCTACCAGCTGACGCGGCTCGGCCACTCGCTCGGCAAGTCCGTGATCGTCGAAGGTGTCGAGAGCGAGGAATTGCTCGAAGCGTGCAAGGTGCTGAATGTCGATGCGGTGCAGGGATACGTGCTCGCGCGGCCCATGCCGTCCGGGCAGCTGCCGGAGTGGATCGCGAGCCGGCCGGCCTGGACCGGTCTGCCGGATGCGCCGGACGGCATGCTGGGCAAGCTCGCGCGGCTGCTCATCTGGGAGGAGCGGTTGCATCTGGTGCGGGGTGATCTGAGTGCGGTGGCGCGGCTTGTCGAGGTCATGCGGGCGCGCGCGAGTCCGCCGATCGCGCATGTGGCCCAGTCGTCGCAGCAGCCGTTCTGCCGGGAGTGCCGGCTCTCCGAGTTCTTCACGGGAATCGATACGACGCTGCCCGATGACGAAACCTTGACGCAGGCACTGGTCGACGCGGCGGTCATGCACGGTCCGCGCAGCGCCGCTTACCACGCGGCGCGCAGTCGTGTCGTTTCCACGTTCAGTATCGATTCGCCGGCACCGTAAGCGGGGCGATGGCCGGCGGCGCATGGGGCGCGTCGTCCGGCCCGGGGCGCGATGAAATCGCGTTGTCAAGAAACAAGCATGTGGCCGGCGCGGTGCGGGCCGGTGGCCGTATCGCGCGCTTCGGCTCATTCGCGGCACGTTGGGTTGGCATCCTGGAAGCGCTCCCGGGGACGAAGAAAATGAGAAGAAGCATTGACCGGAACGATGGTTTCGAGCGGATATGGGCCCGACTCGAAACGTTCTCAAGGAATCCGAATGACAACCGTGTCCTGCGGGGGCAGGTCGACGATTTGTGCATCGAGTTGTTCGATCGCTGGTGCGAGCGCCGCGAGCTTGCGCCGCTCGTCTATCTTTTGTATGCGTGGCCTTTTTTTGCGTCGACACGTCATCCGGTCGAGACACTCGCGGCCGTGCTGCAGGAATTGCTGATATTCCACGATGACGTACTGGACGATATGGATCGCGAACTGATTGCCAACATTCATGAATTGACGGGTTGCTGAATGCTGCCGACTCTTTCTGTTCCGCTGTCCGGCGCAGCGATGCTCGCCGGCCGCAACGCGTTCGTCCGTCACGACATGCTGCGGGAGAAGCGGCGCCTGCATCTTCGCGTCGAGCATCCTCCGGATATGCGTTGATTGCACGCGATCGTCCTGTTTGTCAGGCGATGAAAGCCGATGTCATGCACGCCATTCCGGGAGGCTGAAAACGCTTTTGCGCAAAGCGGAAAAGACCTTTCGGAGGGCCGCAAAGCAATCCGCGCAGAACCGTTGATTCTGATCAATCGGGCGAATTCATAGGGATTTTCGGTGCGGGCATACTTGCGTTCCCTGCGGCGGTCCGTGCGCCATTGCGCCGGCCGGGATACGGCGACATCGGGGTAAATGCCGCTTCCACGCTGCGGCGGCGAGTTCAAATCAGCGAGATAAACAATAAGATGCGTATCAATCTTCCCGTCGCGGATAGCGAATACCTGTTGCCACCGGATGAAGTCATCATCACCCGGACCGACTGCCACGGCGTCATCGAATATGCGAATGCCGCCTTCTTTCGCAGCAGCGGATTTTCGCGTGACGAGGTCATTGGCCAGCCGCAAAATATCGTGCGCCATCCCGACATGCCCGAGGCGGCCTTCGAGGATCTGTGGTCCACGATCAAGAGTGGCAATCCGTGGACGGGCGTCGTCAAGAACCGGCGCAAGGACGGCGGGTTCTACTGGGTGCTCGCCAACGTTACGCCTGTCGTGCGCGACGGCCAGATCACCGGATACGTCTCCGTGCGCACGCGTCCGAGCGCCGACGACGTCGCGTCGGCCACGCGGCTGTACGAGGATCTGCGCCGTGAGCACGGGTCCAGGTGGCGACTCAAGGGAGGGCGAGCGATCCGCAAGGGCATGCTCGGCGCTCCGCAGCGACTGCTCGCGCTTTCCGCGGTCGGACGCCTCGACGCGATCCTGGCTGTCGAGGCACTCATGATCCTGCTGGTGCCGGCCTGCATGTCGGCCGGATTTTTCGGGCAGGCGACCGGGGTGCGGCTCGGATGGGCGCTCGCGATCGTGGCCGCGTCGTGCTGCGCGATCATGGCGGCATACATGGCGCGCAATTTCTTCGCGCCGCTTGCCCAGTTGAACGACAGTGCGCTCGTCGTCCTCGCCGGCGAATTGCAGCACCGGTTTCGAGAGTGCGGCGATGCGCAGATGCGACTTCTCGGACGCTTCCTCAACCAGATGAACGGCAAGCTGACCGGCGTGCTGATGGATGCGCGCGGATCGATCGACAGCGTGCGCAATGCGTCTTCGGGGCTGGCGCTCGGGAATGCCGATCTGTCGGCGCGCACGGAACAGCAGGCGAGTGCGATCGAGCAGACGAGCGCGACATTGGGCCAGATCACCGACACGGCCAAACACAATGCCGAGTCGGCGGAACTCGCCAACGCCGAAGGGCGGCGCACCGCCGAGGCGGCATCGGCCGCGGCGGATGCCGTGCGCCGGTCGGCGCGCCTCATGGAGGATCTCACCGGCCACTCGCGGCGCATTTCCGAAATTACCGGCACCATCGATGGCATCGCCGTGCAGACGAACCTCCTCGCATTGAACGCGGCGGTCGAGGCGGCCAGGGCGGGCCAGCACGGTCGCGGGTTTGCCGTCGTGGCCGGCGAGGTGCGCACGCTGGCGAAACGGGCAGAGGTGGCCGCCAGGGAAATCAAGTCGCTGATCGAGAGTTCGCTCGACATGATGGCGGCGAGCGCGCAGGCAGCCGCGAGCGCCGGGTCTGACATGGGCAAGGTCGAGCAGTCTGTGGCGGAACTCACACGAACCATCTCGGCAATCGCTCAGGCAAGTGCCGGGCAAAGTCTCGAGATCGGGGAGACGCAGCTCGCGGTGGAACAGCTGGCTCAAATCACGCAGATGAATGCAACGCTCGTCGAGGAGTCGGCGGCGGCGTCGTCCGATCTCAACAAACAGGCGCAGTCGCTCGAGGATGCAGTCCAGGTATTGATGTGCTGACCGGTGGCGCGCGTGCATCAGGGCTGCGCGAATCGGGTGACGTTGCAGTACAGGCAGAATCTGCAAGAATGGGAGGCTCTGCGCGATCGAGTGACCGCGCAGGTCTGTCAGCTCAAAGGGTGTCCATGAACAAATTGATTGCAGCAATCGCATTCGCGGCGGACAAGCATCGTCATCAGCGGCGAAAGGATCACGAGGGTTCGCCGTACATCAATCACCCGATTGCGCTCGCCAACGTACTTGCGAACGAAGCCGGGGTGGAGGACGAGCGCGTGCTGGTCGCTGCCGTGTTGCATGACACCGTCGAGGACACCGAGACGACCGAGCAGGAATTGCTGCGCGTGTTCGGCAAGGACGTGGCGGACATCGTGATGGAAGTCACGGACGACAAGGATTTGCCGAAGGATGAGCGCAAGCGCCTCCAGATCGAACATGCGGCGCACATCAGCCGCCGCGCCAAGCTGGTGAAGCTGGCGGACAAGATATGCAACGTGCGGGATATCGTCACGAGCCCGCCCGCGGATTGGCCGCTTGAGCGAAAGCAGGCGTACTTCGACTGGGCAAAGGCCGTCGTCGACTGCATGCGCGGCGTTCATCCCGGGCTGGAGGCGATTTTCGATGCGGCCTACCAGGCGCGGCCGCTGGCTTGAGCGTGTCCGCGGAGGCGCGCGTTCCTGACGATCGTCGCATCGGGGCTGCGTAGGCGGTGCCGCGCGCCGTTACCGGCATCGATGTCGGGGGAAACGGAAACGCGGGCTCGGGCGACGCCTCGAGCGCGACGTCGTGGCGGTGCCGCCGGCCGAGTCGCGACCGTTCCACGATCGGCCGGCACGGCGGGCAGATCCGCCGTCGGGCGCTGCTCGCCGGGCGCATGTCTGCAATCTAGGCGTCGAGAATGGATGGGGGAATGCTTTCCGGATCCGGATCATTCGCCTGTTCGTCATGCGCTTCCGCATCGTCGACCATCGTCGCCGCGACGTCGATCAACTCGAGCAGGCGCTGCAACAATGCCTCGCGCCAATCCTCGTCCGCTTCCTGTTCGGGCGTCTTGTCCATTTGCTCGAGGATGGATTCCGCGGTGTGCAGAAACGGGATGGCTTGGTGGTAGTTCTCGATTGCCAGCATGGCCGCATTGCGCGCGCCCACGAGCATCGCCCGGTAATCGTCCGCGAGCTCGGATTGCCCGCCGATACGGTGCAGCACATCTGAAATCCGCTGCAGGCGCGGCGGCACCTGTTCTTCCAGGGCGGTTGCGCGCCGGCGAAGTGCCGCGTAGGCAGCGCGAAGGTGTGCTTCGTCGAATGGGGTGTCGCTATCGTTCATCGGTGAAGTGGATTGGAGCGGTCGCGGCATGATACTCGACAGCGAGCCGGGCCTGCGCTCGGGACCCGGCCGGGTGAACGGTATGCCCGAGTCGTTTCGGGGATGTGTGTGCGATCCATATTGAGGAGCGGGTGAGGGGGGGGATGAGGGAGGTGGGGCTCGGCCCGCGCGTCGGCCGCGCCGTATTAAAGATCGTCACCCGTCAAATGCGTCCGGCGTGATGGCTGGCTTATTCGTTAAAAGCCTGCGTGTGCAGGCTTTTAATATTTTTTTCACAAACCTCTTG
>NZ_JGVW01000076.1 GCF_000687455.2 Burkholderia sp. lig30 | reverse complement strand
TCGCCTCGACGTTCTCCGCCAAGCCTGCGGCCAGCTGCGGCGCGTCGGCCAGCAGCACCTTGCTCACGCCCGCGATCTTTGCCGCCGCGTCGGCCGCCGCTTGCGCGTTATGACCCGCGACCAGCACGTGAATGTCGCCGCCGATCTTCGCCGCCGCCGCCACCGTGTTCAGCGTCGCCGCCTTGATCGACGCGTTGTCGTGTTCCGCAATTACCAGAATCGTCATCTCTTTCCGCTCCCCTTACAGCACCTTGGCTTCGGTCTTCAGTTTCTCGACCAGCGTCTTCACGTCCGGCACCATCACGCCCGCTGCGCGCTTCGGCGGCTCCACCACCTTCAGCGTCTTCAGGCGCGGCGCGACGTCGACACCGAGGTCTTCCGGCTTCACGGTCTCCAGCGGCTTCTTCTTCGCCTTCATGATGTTCGGCAGCGTCACGTAGCGCGGCTCGTTCAGCCGCAGGTCCGTCGTCACCACCGCCGGCAGCGTCAGCGACAGCGTTTCCGCGCCGCCGTCCACTTCACGCGATACGGTCGCCTTGCCGTCGGCAATGACAACCTTCGACGCGAACGTCGCTTGCGGCAGGTTCGCCAGCGCGGCCAGCATCTGGCCGGTCTGGTTCGAATCGTCGTCGATCGCCTGCTTGCCGAGGATCACCAGCTGCGGCTGCTCCTTGTCGACCAGCGCCTTCAGGATCTTCGCGACCGCCAGCGGCTCGACGCCGTCGTTCGACTCGACCAGGATCGCGCGGTCCGCGCCGATCGCCAGCGCCGTGCGCAGCGTTTCCTGCGCCTGCGCGACACCCACCGACACCGCGATCACTTCGGTCGCCACGCCCGCTTCCTTCAGGCGCACCGCCTCTTCCACCGCGATCTCGTCGAACGGGTTCATCGACATCTTCACGTTCGCAATGTCGACACCCGTGTTGTCCGACTTCACGCGGACCTTCACGTTGTAATCGACCACCCGCTTCACTGCTACCAGAATCTTCAAGACACTCTCCTGAATATCAACTTGGCCCCACCGTCACGGAGACGGTGCGGCCCTTGCCGTCACGCGCGTTCCCGCGCCCACGGCGTTCTTGTCCATTCGAATCGGCTTCCGTCGCAAGCAGCAACCATTCGCCATGCAATGCCGGCTCTGCCAAACCCCATCACACGGCGAAATCGTCGTGCCGCGACACCGAATCCCGCGCCCCCGAACGTCACCCGCCGTTCGACTGCGCCGCGCCCTCGCGGGGCGCCCCCTCGCGGGGCGCCCGCTTCCTACATGTTCGGATAGTTCGGCCCGCCGCCGCCTTCCGGCGTGACCCACACGATGTTCTGCGTCGGGTCCTTGATGTCGCAGGTCTTGCAGTGCACGCAGTTCTGCGCGTTGATCACCAGCCGGTCGCTGCCGTCGTCGTTCTTGACGAACTCGTACACCGCCGCCGGGCAGAACCGGCTCTCCGGGCCCGCGTAGGTGCGCAGGTTCACGTTCACCGGCACGCTCGCATCCTTCAGTGTCAGGTGCGCCGGCTGGTTCTCCTCGTGGTTCGTGTTCGAGATGAACACCGACGACAGCCGGTCGAACGTCAGCTTGCCGTCCGGCTTCGGATACTCGATCGGCGTGCACTGCGACGCCGGCTTCAGCATCTCGTGGTCCGCATGCTGGTGGTGCAGCGTCCACGGCACGTTGCCGCCCAGCAGCTTCTGCTCGATCCCGACCATCAGCGTGCCGAAGTACAGGCCCTTCGCCATCCACTGCTTGAAGTTGCGCGCGCGGTACAGCTCGTCGTGCAGCCACGACTGCCTGAACGCGTCCGGATACGCATTCAGCTCGTCGCTGTGGCGGCCCGCCTGCACCGCGTCGAACGCCGCTTCCGCCGCCAGCATGCCGGTCTTGATCGCCGCGTGGCTGCCCTTGATCCGCGACGCGTTCAGGAAGCCTGCGTCGTCGCCGATCAGCGCGCCGCCCGGGAACACCGTCTTCGGCAGCGACAGCAGCCCGCCCGCGGTGATCGCGCGCGCGCCATACGACACCCGCTTGCCGCCTTCCAGGAATGTGCGGATTTCCGGGTGCGTCTTGTAGCGCTGGAACTCCTCGAACGGCGACAGGTACGGGTTCGTGTAGCCGAGACCCACCACGAAGCCGACCACCACCTGGTTGTTGTCCATGTGGTACAGGAACGAGCCGCCGTAGGTGTCGGACTTCAGCGGCCAGCCGGCCGTGTGGATCACGAGGCCCGGCTGGTGCTTGGCCGGGTCGATTTCCCACAGTTCCTTGATGCCGATCCCGTACGCCTGCGGATCGGCGTTCGCGTCGAGCTTGAACTTCGAGATCAGCTGACGGCCCAGATGCCCGCGGCAGCCTTCCGCGAACAGCGTGTACTTCGCGTGCAGCTCCATGCCGAGCTGGAAGTTCTCGGTCGGCTCGCCGTCCTTGCCCACGCCCATGTTGCCGGTCGCAACGCCTTTCACCGAACCGTCGTCGTGGTACAGGATCTCCGCGGCCGGGAAGCCCGGGAAGATCTCGACGCCGAGCGCCTCGGCCTGCTGGCCGAGCCAGCGGGTGACGTTGCCGAGGCTGATCACGTAGTTGCCGTGGTTCTGGAAGTTGGCCGGCAGCGCCCAGTTCGGCACCGCCTTCGCGCCCGTCTCGGACAGGAACAGGAAGCGGTCTTCCGTCACGTCGACGGTCAGCGGCGCGCCCTGTTCCTTCCAGTCGGGGATCAGCTCGGTGATCGCACGCGGGTCCATCACCGCGCCGGACAGGATGTGCGCGCCGATTTCCGAGCCTTTCTCGAGCACGCACACGCCGATCTCGGCGCCTTTCTCCGCGGCGAGCTGCTTGAGCCGGATCGCCGCCGACAGCCCGGCCGGGCCGCCGCCGACGATCACGACGTCGTATTCCATGGATTCGCGCGGGCCGTACGCTTCAAGCCACCGCGCCGACGAATCCACGGACCGATCTCCCCCTGCCGTCATCTCTGTCTCCTTTCTTCGGAACGACGCTGCGCTCAGAACTGATCTTCGGTGAGCGCAAAGAGGCCGTCGTCACCGCGCGCGGCGAGAATCGAGATCTCGAGCGCCTGCGCCTGCGGCAGAAGGTAGTCGGCAAAGAAATGCGCGGTCGCGATCTTCGCGCCGTAGAACGACGGGTCCTCGGCGTGCTTCCGCTGCGCGGCGAGCAGCGCGCGCGCCATTTGCCAGCCGGACAGCACGATGCCGGCCAGCTTGAGGTACAGCACGCTGCCGGCGAACACGCCGTTCGGGTCGCGCTTGCCGTTGTCCAGCACGTGCTGGACGACGTTCGCCAGCGCGTCGCGGCCCGCGCTCAGACGCTGATGCATCGCGTCGAACGCGCGCGCGGCGTTGCCCGCGTCGGCGGCCTTCAGATCGGCCAGCGTGCGGTCGATCGCCGCGAGGATCGTGCGGGCCGTCGCGCCGCCGTCACGCAGCGTCTTGCGGCCGACGAGGTCGTTGGCCTGGATCGCGGTCGTGCCTTCGTAGATCGACAGGATGCGCGCGTCGCGGTAGAACTGCGCAGCACCCGTTTCCTCGATGAAGCCCATCCCGCCATGCACCTGCACGCCGAGGCTCGTCACGTCGACCGACATCTCGGTGCTCCAGCCCTTGACGATCGGCACCAGGTATTCGTAGATCGCCTTGTGCTCCGCGCGCACCGCCGCATCTTCCGCGTGATGCGCGATGTCCGAATGCGCGGCCGCGACATAGGCGAGCGCGCGTGCGCCCTCGGTCAGGCCGCGCATCGTCGCCAGCATCCGGCGCACGTCGGGGTGCTGGACGATCGCGACCGGCTGCGCGGCGGAACCGTCCACCGGACGGCTCTGCACGCGCTCCTTCGCATACTCGGCCGCCTTCTGGTAAGCCGCGTCCGAAACGGCGATGCCCTGCATGCCGACGGCGAAGCGCGCCGCGTTCATCATGATGAACATGTACTCGAGGCCGCGATTCTCCTCGCCGACCAGATAGCCGACCGCGCCGCCGTGATCGCCGAACTGCAGCACTGCGGTGGGGCTCGCCTTGATGCCGAGCTTGTGTTCGATCGATACGCAGTGGACGTCATTGCGCGCGCCGAGCGAGTCGTCTTCGTTGACGAGGAACTTCGGCACCAGGAACAGCGAAATGCCCTTCACGCCCTCCGGCGCGTCCGGCGTGCGGGCCAACACGAGATGCACGATGTTCTCCACCATGTCGTGCTCGCCATACGTGATGAAGATCTTCGTGCCGAAGACCCGGTAGGTGCCGTCTGCCTCGCGCGTCGCACGCGAACGAACCAGTGCGAGATCCGAGCCGGCCTGCGGCTCGGTCAGGTTCATCGTGCCGGTCCACTCGCCGGCGATCAGCTTCGGCAGGTAACGCTGCTTCAGTTCGTCCGAGCCGGCCGTCAACAGCGCTTCGATCGCGCCATCGGTCAGCAGCGAGCACAGCGCGAACGACAGGTTCGCCGCGTTCACCATTTCAATACACGGCGTCGCGATCACCTTCGCCAGGCCCTGCCCGTCGAATTCCGTCGGGTGGACGACGCCTTGCCAGCCGCCTTCCCCATACTGGCGGTACGCTTCCTTGAAGCCCGCGGTCGTCACGACCTCGCCGTCCTGCCAGTAGCTCGGATGCTTGTCGCCTTCGACGTTCAGCGGGGCGATCACCTCGGCGTTCAGCTTCGCTGCTTCGTCGAGCACGGCTTGCGCGGTTTCCAGGCTGGAATCCTCGAGGCCAGGCAGCGCTGCGACGCTTGCAATATCCGCCAGTTCATCCAGCACGAATACCATTTCCTTGATTGGCGGGGCGTAGCTCATCACCTGTCTCCTTCGGGGATATGCGCATGTGGCGGCGCGGTGCGCGCGGCCGGACGGCGCGATTGCGATAGCGCATCGTATCGTCCGAGCCGCTCCGGGCCGATATCCAAATCTGCCCTTTCACTGACAAAACCTGCCGTTCGAAGCGTCGCGCCCGTCCAGCCCGCCTGCCCGTCGCACACCGCCCGCGCATGCGACGCGCGCCGCTGCGGGGCTACTTCGTGTCGCGATAGGCGGCCGGCGTGCTGCCGGTCCAGTGACGGAAGGCCCGATGGAAGGCCGTCGGATTGTCGAAGCCGACGTCGTAGGCGATCGCCGCGATCGCGTCGTCCGAACGTGTCAGGCGCTGGATCGCCACGTCGCGCCGGACTTCGTCCTTGATCGCCTGGAAGGTCGTGCCTTCCGCCTCGAGCCGCCGGCACAGCGTACGCACCGAGTAATGCAGCTGCTGGGCGACGACGTCGACGGTCGGTGTTTTCGGCAGGCTGTCCACGATGCATTGCCTGACGTGGTGACACACCATCTGCTCGGCGAACGACACGAAAATCCAGTCCTCCGGCGCACGGCGCAGGAAGTCCTGCAGGTCCGACTTCCGCTGGCGGATCGGCCGGTCGAGGTAGGCGGCGTCGAACACCAGGCACGACTTGTCCCGGCCAAAGCGGACCGGGCCGGGGAACAGGTAGAGCAGGTCGCCGGACTGCGCGGGCCGCAGAAACTCGAAGGTGACTTCGACGAGCGGGATCTTCTGCCGGATCAGCCACGACCCGACGCCGTGAACCAGCTTGAGCACCAGTTCGCGCGCGAGCGCACTGACGGGCGGCCCGTCCGGATTGGCGACGAACTCGACATAGGCCAGCTCGCCTTCGCGCCATGAAACGAGCCGGAAATCGTCGAGGATCAGGTGGAAGAACTGGCCGAAACGATGCAGCGCGACCTCCAGCCGGGGCGCATCCAGCAGGCTCAGGCACAGGAACTTCAACAGACCGTTGCGCAGCGGCCGGCTGAAGATGCCCGGCATTTCATCGTCCAGCTCCATCGCCAGCAGGCGGTACAGCGTCGAGAACTGCTCCTGCGTGACGCGCGCCGCCGGTTTCTTCAGCAGCTCGTGCGGGATGCCCGAGCGCCCGGCGAGACGCACGACGGCGGCCCGGTCGGCGCCGGACAGGAAGCCGTTGACGACCGAGATGGGAACGGTGGCGGAGATGGAATTCAAGGCGGACATCGAACACGGTGAATGCGTGGCATATTTTGTCACATCACCATCGAGTCCGCAGTGAAACCGGTACCGCAAGGGGCTGGCTGCCGGCCGGCGAACCGGCGAGTCGCGGCCTGTCCTGCGCCGGCGCGCATCGCGGCCCGCCGAACGCACCCACTCGCCAATCACCGTCAGGCGGCCTTCTTACGGCAGCACGCTGGCTTACCCGGCAGCCGCGCCGTTACCGATCTGCCAGACGTAAGGCGGCTCGGTGCCGTTGATCTCCCAGTCGCCGACGATGCGCTCCTTGTAGATCAGCGGGTTGTGCGACGCAGCCGTGCGTGCGTTGCGCCAGTGCCGGTCGAGCAGCTTGCGCTCGCTGACGCCGGATGCGCCCAGCGCGTTGAACAGGTTCGTCGTCGCCGGCAGGATCAGTTCGGCGACGGCGATCTGCGCCTTCGCCGATTCCAGCTCGGCGGCGACGTTGGCCGCATGCTCCTCCGCGCTGTCGTTCCCGAAGCGCGCTTCATACGCCCGCTGCGCCGGCTGCGCGGCCCGCACCGCCGCGGCTTCGGCCGCATACGCGCGCGCCGCGATCTGGCCGACCACCTGCTGCACCTGCGCGTCGTCGCTGACGCGCGGCGCATTGCCGTGGCTGTAGACGCGGGTGCGCTTGCGCACCTCATCCGAGATGTCGCGCAGCAGCGCCCCGCCCGTTCCCGCGATGACCGCGATCAGCACGAGCTGATAAAAGGCGGTCTGATACTTGAAGCGCGTCGAGAAATCGATCACATCGTCTTCGTCGACTCGCGCGTTGTCGAACACCGACGTGCCGCTGCCCGTCGTGCGCTGGCCGAAGCCCTCCCAGTCGTCATGCTGCGTGACGCCCGGCTGACGCGTGCTGACGACGGCGATCACGTCGCCGCCCGTGTCGTCGCGGCGCGCAAAGACGTCGATCCAGTCCGCGAAGATGCTGCCGGTGCTGTAGTACTTCGTGCCGTTGACGACCCACTGCCCGCCCTGGCGCGACACCCGCGTCGTCACGTCGCCGATCTTGACGTCGCCGACCTCGGTCCATGCGTTGCCGGCGATCTCCCCCGCGACGAAGCGACGGAACCACTTCTCCTGAGCCGGCCACGGCGCCGCGTTGAGGCGGTCCTCGACAAACGCGAAGTGCCCGCGCAAGGCCTGCGGCAGGCTGGAGTCCGCCTGCGCCAGCTCGATCAGCAACTGGACGAGCTGCGGCAGCGACGCGCCTGCGCCGCCGAACGCCGTCGGCACGCGCACCGCGCCAAAGCCGGCCTCCTTCAGCCACTGGATCGGCTCGTAGGGCAGCGCGCGCGTGCGCTCGCGCTCGAGCGCGCCGGCGGCGATGCGCGCGAAGATCGGCCTGAAGCGCGCGGCAAGCTGTTCATAGTCGGCGCCGGTGGAAAGTGGCACAGGTTCGCGCAAGGTCTGTGAAGTCATTCAGTTGCCTTTTGATTGATGGTTGAAGCGAGTTTCGACATTCCGGTGACGCCCGGGTCGTCCTGGGCGGAACGGATGCTATGCCGCCCTGCCCGGGCAGGTTGCGCCGCATGCGGGAATGCTGCCGCCCGCGCGCCGATCGTGGTCAGGCCGGTTCCTGCTCGGGCTGCGCCTGCAGCTGCTGGACGCGGCCGAGATCGCGGTAGCCCGAGGCCGGATGATCGGCGCCGAGCAGCGGCCCTTCGCCGAAGAGCTTTTCGCGCAGCGTGCCCGGCTTGTACGCAGTGGGGTACACGCCACGCCGCTGCAGTTCGGGCACGAGGTAATGCACGACGTCTTCGAACGTTTCGTGCGCCACCGCATAGGCGAGGTTGAAGCCGTCCACATCGGTCGCCTCGACCCACGCCTCGAGCAGATCGGCGACGGTCGACGTCGAACCGACGAACACCGGCCCCAGGCCGCCGACACCGCCCCAGCGGGCGAGCTCATCGATCGTCCAGGATTTGTCGCCATTCGCGAGATGGTCGACGGCCGAGACGATCGCGTTCGTTTCGACGCGCTTGACCAGATCGGTCGGCGCGTACTGCCCGAAGTCGATCCCGGTCCAGCCCGACATCAGCACCAGCGCGCCGTCATACGACACGTAGCGCTTGTACTCTTCGAACTTGGCCTGCGCCTTCGCATCGGTCTCGTCGACGATGAGCGTCACCATCGCATACACGCGGATCTTGCGCGGGTCGCGCCCGGCCTCGGCGGCCTGACGGCGGATGTCCGCGACATAGGCGCGCAGCAGCGCCTGGCTCGGCGTGGAGGCGAACACGCACTCCGCATGCCTTGCCGCGAAGGCCTTGCCGGCTCCGGACGCGCCGGCCTGATACAGCACCGGCGTGCGTTGCGGCGACGGCTCGCACAGGTGGTAGCCCGGCACGTCGAAATACTTGCCCTTGTGCGCGATCTGATGGATTTTTTCCGGATGGGCGAACACGCGGTTTTCGCGGTCGCGCACCACCGCGTCCGCCTCCCAGCTGCCCTCGAACAGCTTGTAGAGCACCTCGACGTACTCGCCAGCCACGTCGTAGCGATCGTTGTGGATCGCGAGCCCGCTCTGGCCGATGTTCTTCGCGCCGCTCTCCAGATAGGACGTCACGATGTTCCATCCGACCCGCCCCTTCGTGTGATGGTCGGCCGTCGACAGCCGGCGTGCGAAGGTGTACGGATGCTCGAACGACGTCGACGCGGTGATGCCGATGCCGAGGTGTTCGGTTGCCAGCGCGATCGGCGCGGCAAGCTGCAGCGGATCGTTGACGGGAATCTGCACGCCCTGATGAAGCGCATGGTAGTTGCCGCCCCGGTAGACGTCGTAGTAGCCGATCACATCGGCAATGAAAATGCCGTCGAAGATCCCTTTTTCCAGCAGTTTCGCGAGATCCGTCCAGTACTCGAGGTCCTTGTACTGCCACGAGCGGTCACGCGGATGCGCCCACAGGCCCGGCGACTGATGGCCGACGCAGTTCATTTCGAAGGCGTTGAAATGGATCTTCTTGCTCATGGTTCAGGTGTCAGCTTTCGGCGAAAAATCGCGTTGTGTCGACGCGCAAGCCGGAGCGGAAAGATCGCGATCGTTTTCCGCATGACCATGTCGGTTGCATCAGACATGCCGGGCAGGCGCACATGTGGCTCGCCTGAATTTACGGAATCGCGAACGATGTCACCACCAATAAATCCCGCCAACCTAATGAAGCGGAATGTCGATTGCTTATAAGAATTGATCGAAAGCGACGGCACGGACGCGATTTGACTGCGCCGGCGGCTTTCGCGGCTGGAATGGAAGGATGAGACGACGCTGACCGGGCGTCCATTCGCGCCGCACGAGGGCGGACCATCCCGGCACGACGCAGCGGCAGACGTTGACGTGCCGGCTAGCGCCGGACAAAAGAATCGCATATCGTACTATCTGCTCGCGGCCCGGATCGCCCCGGGCCGTCGCGCGTGAAGCATGCACCAATAGCGATCACATGCTGGCGATTGACGCGTTCGCGCTGCTCGATGTGTCCGCTTGTCGCTGGCGCTCCCGATTGAAGTGGGTGACAATGCGACACGAGCGAAACTCGGCAATCGGGCTTTGCCATGCAGGTGCTGGAAAATTATTGCTTTAGCAACCACAACAACCAGGAAAGGACCGACATGAAATCGACGAATTCACTGCTGGGATTGGGCGCAATCGTTTTGGCAACGCTCTCGACGAACGTCTTCGCGCAAGCAGCCAGCGCGCCGGACGCTCAGGCCGCGCAAGCCGCGTCCGCACCGTCCGCCAAGGCGAAGCGCGCCGAGCACCGTCAGCAATCGAAGGCGCAGCATGCCGCGAACTGGAAGCTCGAGAAGGCCGTGCGCGCGGCACTGACGCATGCGAAGGGCCTCGATTCGTCGCACACGGTCGTCCTGGCAAAGGGCGGCAAGATCACGCTGGAAGGAACGGTTCCCACCCAGGATCAGATCAAGATCGCAGGCGATGCCGCGACGGCCGTGTCGGGCGTGGCATCGGTCAACAACCTGCTCACCGTGCACGAAGTCGGCAACTGAGCCCGCATGCGCGCCCTGCTTTCAAGCGGGGCGCACGCATCGGCATTGCCGGATCGGGCAAGCACGCGTCGATCCGGCAATGCCGGCTGCGACGTGCATCGGCGCGATCGCTTCATATGAGAAAGCCGCCATATGGCGGCTTTCTCATATGCGGCGCATGAATCGCCTGACAACGCGAGCCTCCGCCGCTTCGGTTCCGCTCACCCGTTCATCGGCGAACCCGCCGCGCCTGCTCAGCGGCCGTCTCGTCTGGCGATCGCTTGCGCCAGGCTTTTGTCTCGCTGGCATGTGGCCGCCGGCAGGATTTTCCCGCCGGTGATCTTCGTGAAGCGATGCGATTGCTTGTCGGTCGTCCCCGTCACGCAACCGCACGTGTCTCCGCGATTCGTATCGGGCATTTTCTCGAAATCGTCTGCCGTGCGGTCAATGGTCGCAATGCTCCAGGTCGCGTCACGGTCGTCGATCGACAGACTCGACGGCATGACGTTCGAAATCCATCCGCAACGCATCTCCGCATGCACAGGCACGACAGCGCTCATTGCCACGACAAGCGCGCCAGCCGCGATTCCCGCTTTCTTCATTTTCCCGATTCCCGTTGATTGAGGTATTGCGCGCGGCGGAACAGCGCCGCGGCACGAAGCTTCGCCCAGGCATCCGTGTCTCGCCCGGCGCTTTGCCGGCGCCACGCGGAATCATGGGCGTGTTTTTCCGATATATGCGTTCGGGCTGATTATAATCGTGCGTTGATCAGGCAATTTCTCCTTTTTCCCGCCGCCAAGCCGGGTGGAGAATTGCGCAATCGCGATCAAATGCTCGACGGCTTCGGCCGGAATACAAAAAAATAGCCCGCTCACGCAAAGCGCAAGCGGGCAACGAATTACTGCTTGAGAGTTGGACACTACGGAGGCAATGTCCACCTGTGTTTACGACGCGTCGGCGAAGAGCTTTAGTCCGCCGCCGCAACGGCTATTCGCGAACGCACTGCCCGGCCCGTCGCATGACGCCGGCAAACGCCCCGATCGGCTGCGTCGGCGGCATCGATGACGTTCGCCATCGCCGGTGCCCGCCAGACGCCGCTTCCCGAGGTTATGGAATTCCCGGCCGAGATAAAAATGAAGCGGGCAAGTACACTCAGCGGTGACAATTGCAACCCGCTCGCATCGCGAGCCTGTCGGGAGACTGAAGATGCTGACCGTAGCCCTGTACCTGGTCTCAGTAGGGCTGTCGTTTTACCTGCACTCGTGGTGGCCGGTCGGGAGCTTTCTCGGCGGCATCGCGCTCATCATGGCGTGGTACGTCGTGATGGACCGCTTCAACAAGGATTAGCACCGTGCGTGCCGGGTCGACTCGCCCCCACCCCGCGCGCCACGCGTGGCGCTCGCGGCGAAGCGCCTGACGAAGCCGGATTCGACGCGAGCTGGAGCCAAAGCAGCATCGCTGCCGTGTGGCTCCGGAGCCCGAACGAGCACGCTCCGATCCCGAGCTCTCCGAACAAGTCCAATCTTCATATTAAAATCCGGACCTTGTCGTGGTCGCACGGCCCATACACGCACGGAAGTTTTTCAGAAATGTGACATGTAACCCGCAAACAACGCCGAAGCAATCACATATTGCGCTGCACCAAAAACACTCCTAGACTGAGTTTACTTTTTTGAAATTATCCGCCGACGTTCGCTCCATGACGGGAGGATATGCCATGACTGTCCCCCAACCTCCTGATGAAGCGCCTCCGCCCGCTCTGCACGTGTTCGAGCAGGACGGGGGCTGGCATTGGGGTATCACCATCCCGCGGTCAAAGGGTTTTGGCTTCAAAGTAATCGCGTTCAGTCAGGAGACCTTCCCCACCGAGGGCGAGGCTCGGTCCCACGGGGCCATCGCTTTGGCCGGCTCACCGGAAGCCGATGCCGTTCCGGGCTGATCCGGTGACCGCTTCGCCACATCCTGCATTCACGCTGGAATGCCACACTCAAGTCACGCGCGATGAACGATTCCCTGCAAAACGCCACACCCGATGAAACCACCCGCCTGACGGCGCCTATTCTCTGCGACGACGCGAGCCTGCATTTCTCCGCGTTCAGGCAAGGATGGGGCTATGCAGCGTTCAAGCTGCCGGTTGACGTCATCTGCAACATGCTCGGCACCGCCGGGGCGACCGCCGATCAGATCCTCGCCGGCTTCGAGCAAAACAAGGAGAGGATTTCCGGCGCGATTGCCCGTCTCGAACTGCACGCGGACGGCAAACGCATTCTGCTCAGTGCGTCGGATTTCTAGAAGCAGCGCGTACGGGCCGCCGGCCCTGCGCCGGCCTTCATAAGGGAAAACCCTCAATCGTGTCAGAATCGGCTTTTTGTACGCTCACCCCGACAACGATAGAGGCGCCCATGGCTGAAAAGCCGATCATCTATACCTACCACTCCCCGTTCGGGCTGATGACGATCCGCCAGACGCCCGGGGGAAATCCGCGCTGGCTGCTCGCGCACGATGTGCGGCGAACATCCGCCACTGGGGAAGTGATTCTCGAGCAATGCGCGCTCCCGAAAACCTACGCGAGCGCAGAGGCTGTCGCGGACGCGGTATTGATGCAGGAAACGGGATGGTCTTTCTGGGACAACCTGCCGTTCGTCAGCTTTCCCGCGTCGCTCGGCGACTGGATGCCGGTCGATGCGTTCGGCGGTGCCGCCCCGACCGTGTCGTAATCGTCTTCCTCGTCATCGCATCCCGTCGACACGCGCGCGTGCTCGGCAAGCTGGTCTGATTCGGCGATAGGGTTTGACACTGGCGAATGCCGGCGTGGCGCCGACATCAGGACGTGTGGCCGCGCATCCCGTTCCGTCAGTCGGCCGCATTGCGCATCAACTGGATCAGCTGTTCGCGCAGCCATCGGTTTCCCTGGTCCCGATCTGCGCTGTGATGCCAGTAGCAGTAGGTTTCGAGATCCTGCACCTCGAACGGCAGCTCGAGAATGCGCGCCGGATAGCGCTTCAGCAGCCCGAGCGGCGCTGTCAGCGCAAGGTCGCCGCGCATCGCGACGAGCGGTGCGACCATGTAGTGCTGGACGCGCATCTGGATGTTGCGTCGCTGCCCGAGGCGCGCCAGTTCCGCGTCGACGTGACCGATGCCCTTGCGGCGGCTCGACACGTGGATGTGCCCCATCGCAAGATAGTCGGCCATCGACAGCACGTTGCCCTTGAACGGATGGTCGTGACGAATCATGCACGCGTAGCGGTCGCGTATCAGCGGCGCCTGAAGCACGTGCGGATCGCTGAGCAGCGGCGCGTCGATCGCGATGTCGACGGAGCCGTTCGCGAGCGCGGTCGGCACCTCGCCCCGGTCGGTGTAGTAGCTGCGTACGTGCATGCCGGGCGCGAGCCGCTGCAGCAGCTCGCCGAGCGCAGGCAGCACCAGTGCCTCGGTGAGATCGCTCATGCTCAGCCCGAACACGCGCCCGGACGACGCAGGATCGAACACATCGCCTTCGTGCACGCTCGAATCGAGCAATTGCAGCGCCTCGCGCACGCGGCCGATGATGTTCTCGGCCATCGGCGTCGGCATCATCCCGGCCGACGTGCTCACGAACAGCGGATCGTTCAGGGTCCTGCGCATCCGCGCGAGCGCGTTGCTGACGGCCGGCTGCGTAATGCTCAGCACCTCGGCCGCGCGCGTCAGGTTGCGCTTGTTGTAGATTGCCTCGAATACGACAAACAGATTCAGATCCAGCTTCGATAAGCGCATCGCCGTGCTCCCCCTGCCGGCATCTTAAAGGGCGTGCCACGCGTGCGTCTACGCCGTGGCGTGGCGTCGCACGCGCCGCCGCTGCAGCGGCGCGCACGACGTTCAGGCGCGCGGCGGGACGGTCAGGTACGGCGCCGTCGATCCGGGCACCGCATCCTTGATCTCCATGCGCGCGATCGCCTGCAGGTGCACCTCGTCCGGGCCGTCCGCATAGCGCAGCGCGCGGCCCCAGGTCCAGTGATCGGCAAGCGGCGTGTCGGGGCTGACGCCCATCGCGCCGAACACCTGCATCGCACGGTCGCACACGTTCGTATGCACGGTCGGCACGAGCGCCTTGATCATCGAGATCTCCTTGCGCGCGGCCTTCGCGCCGACCTTGTCGATCATCCACGCGGCCTTCAGCACGAGCAGCCGTGCCTGGTCGATCTCGATCCGCGAGCGCGCGATCCACTCGCCGACCGTACCGTGCCGGTTCAGCGGCTTGCCGAACGTCTCGCGCGATTGCGCACGGTCGAGCATCAGTTCGAGCGCCAGCTCCGCCGCGCCGATCGAACGCATGCAGTGGTGGATCCGCCCCGGCCCGAGGCGCGCCTGCGCCAGCGCGAACCCGCTGCCTTCTTCGCCGAGCAGGTTGCGCACCGGCACGCGCACGTTGTCGAACGTGATCTCGCAATGCCCTTCCGGCGCAACGTGATTGAGCACCGTGACATTGCGCACGACCGTCACGCCCGGCGTGTCGCGCGGCACGAGAACCATGCTCTGCTGCCGATGCGACTCGGCGTTCAGGTCGGTCTTGCCCATTACGATGAAGATCCGGCAGTTCGGGTGCGAAGCATTCGTGATGAACCACTTGCGCCCGTTGATCACGTAGTCGCCACCGTCACGCTCGATGCGGGTCGTGATGTTCGTCGCGTCCGACGACGGCACGTCCGGCTCCGTCATCGCAAACGCAGAACGGATCTCGCCGTGCAGCAGCGGCAGCAGCCACTGCTCGCGCTGCCCGGGCGTCCCGAACATGTGCAGCAGCTCCATGTTGCCCGTGTCCGGCGCATTGCAGTTGAACACTTCCGATGCCCACGCGACGCGCCCCATGATCTCGGCGAGCGGCGCGTACTCGAGGTTCGTGAGGCGCGTGCCGGGCTCGTCGTCCTTCAGGTGCGGCAGGAACAGGTTCCAGAGCCCCTCCTCCTTCGCGCGCGCCTTCAGGTCCTCCATGAACGACACCGGGTAGCGGCCCGCATGGACCTCGTCGTGCCATTGCCGGATGCGCGGCACGATCAGTTCGTCCATGAATGCGCGCACGCGGCCGCGGAGATCTTCCACTTTCGGGGTATAGCCAAAGTCCATGATCGTTTCCTCGATTCCGTTCGATCAGAAGGCCGGGACACCACCGTCGACAGCGACGGTCTGCCCGGTCAGACAAGAATTTTCCTTTGCACACGACACCGGCATCGTCGCAACGACTTCCGCCGGGCGGCCGACGCGCTTCATCGACGAGCCTCGTGCGACGAAATCCTGTTTGTCGGCAATGTCGCAATCGGTCGCCATCGCACGCTCAGATCGTCAGGCCGCCATCGACGACGATGCATTCGCCGTTCGTATAGCTCGACGCATCCGACACGAGATAAAGCACGGTGCCGGCCATTTCGCTCGGCTCCGCATGGCGGCGCAGCGGGATCTTCCCCTTCCAGCTTTCGTAGATCGCCTCATCGGCGAACAGCGCGCCCGCGAACCGGGTCTTCGTGAGGCCCGGCAGCAACGCGTTCACGCGAATGCCGAGCGGTCCGCATTCCTTCGCGAACGCCTTCGTCATGTTGACGACCGCGGCCTTCGTGATCGAATAGATGCCCTGCCGGTCGCCCGGCTGCAGCGCGTTCACCGATGCCGTGTTGACGATCGCGCCGCCGCCCTGCGCCTTCATCATCTTGCCGGCCTCGACCGACATGAAGAAATAGCCGCGGATGTTCACTTCGACGGTCTTGTCGTAGGCCGCCAGATCCGTATCGAGAATGTGACCGAAATACGGATTCGCCGCCGCGTTGTTGACGAGGATGTCGAGACGCCCGTGCTTGCCGCGGATCTGCTCGAACGCTGCGGCGATATCCTCCATCCGGCCGACGTGGCAGGCGAGCGCCTCGGCGCTGCCGCCGGCCGCGACGATCGCGTCGGCCACCGCGCGGCAGTCGTCGAGCTTGCGGCTCGACACGATGACGTGCGCGCCCTGCTGCGCGAGCAGCTTCGCGATTTCCTCGCCGATCCCGCGGCTTGCGCCCGTCACGAGCGCAACCTTCCCCGCCAGGTCGAACAGATTCGTTGCCATGTTTCGCTCCTCCATCGTTGTGTGTGTGCGGCGCGTGCCGCTTCGGTTCTTTCAGCGATGCGCGTCGATCACGCGCATCGCCTCCTCGGCCAGACGTCCGGCCATCTCGCCGACGCGCAGCGCGGCCGCGCTCGACGCGTTACCCTTCAGCCCGCGCGCCTTGACGCCCTGCGCGATCGCGGCAA
Source organism: Burkholderia sp. lig30 (assembly GCF_000687455.2). Lineage (GTDB taxonomy): Bacteria > Pseudomonadota > Gammaproteobacteria > Burkholderiales > Burkholderiaceae > Burkholderia. The sequence goes on along the minus strand of NZ_JGVW01000076.1, from coordinate 108,618 downwards.
GCCGGAAAAAGCTGAACGCGAGATAGAAGTGCCAGTCGCGGATCGGCTCGATCCCGCGCAGTTCGCAGTAGCGCGCAACGATCTCCGCTTCCTGCGGCACGCCGAGCGCTGCACGATCCTGGCCCGCGAGCCCCGGAATATGGCCGTCCGACGGCAACCGCAGGCACATGCAGAAATAAGCGAGATCCGCGAGCGGATTGCCGAGCGTCGACAGCTCCCAGTCGAGCACCGCCTGCACGCGGTAGCTGTCGCGCTCGAACATCAGGTTGTCGATCCGGAAATCGCCGTGCACGAGTGCGGGCCGGCCCGAGTCGGCGGGACAGGCGCTCGGCAGCCAGTCGATCAGCGCTTCCATCGCGTCGAGCCGCTCTGTTTCCGCCGCACGATACTGCTTCGTCCACACGCCGATCTGGCGCTCGAAATAGTTGCCGGGGCGGCCGTAATCGGACAGGCCGACCGCATCGACATCGACGTCGTGCAGCGCGGCCATCGTCTGCAGCACCGCGTCGTAGCAGACCGCGCGGTCGGGCCGCGGCAGGTCCGGTAGCGCGGGATTCCAGAAGATCCGCCCGTCCTCGAAGCTCATCACGTAGAACAGGCTGCCGATCACGTCGCGGTCCTCGCACAGGTGATACGGTCGCGCGACCGGCACCCGGGTCCCCGACAACGCGGTCAGGATCCGGAATTCACGATCCACCGCATGCGCGGACTTCAGCAGTTCGCCCGGCGGCTGGCGCCGCAGCACGTAGCGGCCGCTGCGCGCGGTCAGCAGGAAGGTCGGATTCGACTGGCCGCCGGCAAACTTCTCGGCCTCGACGGGGCCTTCGAAGCCGGGTACGTGGTCTTCCAGATAACGCGTCAGTCTGTCGATATCGAGTTGCTGCGTTGTGTTCGTCATCGTTCCGATCGCTCAGTGTCGTGGGTCAGCCGTAGGTCCGGAACGCGTGCCGTTCCGGATCCTCGAGGTGTGGGATACCGTTGAACGACGCGAGATGGAACGCATCGGCGTTGAAAAAGTACTGCGAAATGCTGCTGTTGCGGATCTGCAGGTTCAGCGCGATCGCACTCGACGCGGGCGCCGCAAGCACCTGCTGCGCGGTAACCGCGATCGGGCCGCCGGAGCTCACCACCAGCACGCGCTGCCCACCGCCGTGCCGGATCGCGGCGCGCGCGTTGGCGACACGCTGCTGGAATTGCGCCCAGGCTTCGGGGACGGGCCCGCGCAGCTTGTCCTCCGACCAGAGATGCAACACCTGCTTGAGCGCCCGAAAGTGCTCCTTCATCGTTCCGGAAGCGAGCCGCGCAATCTCCGGATAGTCGTCGGCGGCGGCGGCAAACAGTCCGTCGAAGTCGTATTCGTTCAGGCCCGGATGCCGGTCGTAGCGGGTGTCTTCCCGGCCCATCCCGCGCAGGATCGCGTCGACCGTCTGCGCGTGCCGCTGCAGCGTGCCGCAGATCACGTGATCGAAGACGATGTCCTGCTGCGCGAAGTATTCGCCGAGCCACACGCCCTGCTGTTCGCCGCACGCGGAGAGCCGGTCGTAGTTGCCCGTGCCGAAGGACGCTTGTCCGTGCCGCACCAGATAGAGTTCAGCCATCGCATGCTCACCAGGTCAGATGCGTCTAGCTTAGCGAGCACATTTGCATTTTTAAAATTTATTTATTGAATCAGCGATCATTCATTTCGTGAATGCATCAGGGTGCTGCGCGTGCTGACGGACCGCGGCGCCGAATACTGCGGCAACCCCGAGCATCACGAATATGAGCTGCATTTGGCCGTGGAAGACTTCGACCATACCCGCAAAAGCCAAGTCGCCGCAGACCAACGGGATCGTCGAGCGGCCGCACAAGACCATGCTCAACGAGTTCTATCGCATCGCTTTCCGCAAGAAGATCCACGAATCGATTGACACCTTGCAGACGGATCTGGATGCGTGGCTCGACCAGTACACAACAATGAACGGGAGCTTCAGGGACGCGGGTGCCACGGCAAGACACCCATGCGCACCTTCCTCGATTCACTGGAGCTCGCCAGGGAGAAACTCATTCCCCATTGATCCTTCCTTCTCTATCGGCCCGACTACCTGTCAGATCGAGTTCCGGCTAATACACTTAAAAGCATGTGTCCGCATTCTCGCGTTGGTGGTGCAATAAGCCACTTTTTTGACACACGCGGACGTCAGCGAATACCCGGTCCTCGACTCCAAACCCGCACGCGTGCGAAGCCCGCTCCCCTGATCGAGGAACTCACTCGATGGTCGGCGCGGTAAGGTCAGTGCCCCAAAAACTGATTTCGGAATTTGGAAACCGGTCGATGCATTGAGAAATCAGCATTCAGGCTGAAACGTCGTTTTACACATCAGGTCGCTTTTCGAGCACGCAGCTACCATAGCCCCCGGCCCGAACCAGTACGTCAACACCGCCCCCTGGGCAGGAGCACCATCACGGAAAATCGCCGCACAACAAACAAGCCTTGACAATATCTGATAAATCAGCTATTATTTTCACCAACCAAATCAGGGCGCTCATGGAACACTACACACCAAAGAATTTTATGCTCACAGAAAGTGTCGGGTTCATGCTGGCCAAGGCGCGCAACCTGATCACTACGGAAATGGACGCGGCCGTCAAGGATCTCGGCATTTCCAGCCATCATATGGGCATTCTGCTTGCACTTCGGAAAGGCGTGGCCTCCACGCCTTTCGAAATCTCCAAACTGCTCGGAATTGATACCGGCTTGATGACGCGCATGCTCGACAAGCTGGAAGAGAAAGGCCTGCTGAAACGCTCCCGCAGCATCGACGATCGCCGCGTGGTCAATTTGGCGCTTACCCCTAAAGGGGAGGAAATTGCTGGCCAGATCCCGGAAATTGCGCCGAAGGTGCTAAACAGTCGGCTACGCAACTTCGACAAGACAGAGTTTGACGAGTTGTGCCGCCTGCTGCACAAGTTCATCGGCGATTGAGATTCTCCCGGTTGTTCGCGTTCTAGAGGTTCCGAACTTTGCAACCTTCCCAAGCGCCGCCTGATTCATACGATTGTCCACGAAGCCTCCGGGCAAGGCGTGCCGGCAAGCACTATCGAGCGCTCAGTGCCAGGGAGAAGTAATTTCATTCTGTCAGCCGACGATGCCCACCTTGAATACGGCAACCGCCTCGCGCAAGCTGCGCGCCTGGCCTTCCATCGACTGAGCTGCAGCCGCAGCCTGCTCGACCAGCGCAGCGTTCTGCTGGGTGACCTGATCCATCTGTGTGACCGCCTGGCCAACCTGACTGATCCCCTTGTTCTGCTCTTCCGACGCCGCGGCAATTTCCCGCACCAGATCCGTCACCTTCGTGACTGACTGAACGATTTCGTTGATCGTATTGCCAGCTTCGTGAACCTGCCTTGCACCGGCCTCGACTCGTTCGACCGACGCGCCAATCAGATCCTTGATCTCCTTCGCCGCGCCAGCCGCACGCTGTGCAAGCGAGCGTACCTCGCCCGCCACCACGGCAAAGCCGCGCCCCTGCTCACCTGCACGTGCCGCCTCGACCGCCGCGTTCAGCGCGAGGATATTAGTCTGGAAGGCGATGCCCTCGATCATCCCGGTGATGTCCGCAATTCTTGCGGAGCTTTCACTGATCTCCTGCATCGTACCGACCGCCAACGACACCACGTCGTTGCCGTGATTCGCGGCCTCGGACGCGCTGGCTGCCAGCACGGCCGCCTGGCGCGCGCTTTCCGCATTCTGCCGGACTGTACCGGTCAGCTCCTCCATGCTCGCAGAGGTCTCCTCCAGCGATGCCGCCTGTTGCTCAGTACGCGATGACAGGTCGGTATTGCCCGAAGCAATTTCCCTTGAGGCAGTCGCAACGGATTCCACTGCCCCGTGCACCGTGGTCATGACGCCCGAAACGCGATCCATAAGGTGGTTGAACGCACGCGCCATCAGGCCAATTTCGTCCATTCGCTCGACTGGCGCCCGGCGCGTCAGATCCAGTGTCTCGCTGACCTCCTGCAACGCTTTCTGGATGCCGCCGATACTGAATCCCACCCCCCTCAACTGCGCCCACGCGTACCCGCCGGCAATCAGTCCGCCCACGACGAGAATAGCCGTCATGATAGTCATCATGTGCCGATAGGCAGCAAGATCGTGCTCGTTCGCCGCCTTCTCCTGGCCACGCAGGGTCGAACTAATCTGCACCACCCCCTTGAAAAGCGCAATACCGTACGGACGCAAATCGCTCCCCTCGACAGAGAGCGCATCGGCCGTCTTGCCCTCCCTGAACAGCTCCACGGCTCTCTGCAATACTTCGGTGAACTTCGCGTGATCCTGCTCGATCCGGGAAGAAACATCCTTGATGGAATCGTCTTTCGGACTGTTCCTGAATTCGGCGAACTGTGAATCGCTATCCTTTTGCAGCTGCGCAATGAAATCCAGACGCTGCTGCTTCGTCGACTCGTCATTGGACGCCAGCCCTTCCATGAGCTGAATCCCCTCAGTCAACGTCATGATATAGGACGATTCGATTGCCTGTGCAGGTCGTGTAAGGGTGTCGTAGGTGCGTTGCGCCCGAGCGTTCGCATTTTGAATGCCCTTGATGCCGATTCCGGCAATGACGATACATAGCACGCCAAGCAAAAAAAGAACGCAGGTCAGTCGAGTCTTGAGGCTAAGGGAACCACTCATGTGAGGCAACTCCACCACGATATTTAACTATATCCGCAACCGCTGACTGATATTTCGCTTTTCAACCGCGCGTACGGAGCGCGCGCTCTTCAAGAAGATACGTTGTGTCAGCAACTGACATTACTAACGCTCAAGAAATTCAGATCGTCAGCAGCGCAATTCTCGATACCCCGCCCTTCGGCCATGCACGTTCCCCGGCAGCCATTCATCCGATGACGACGGCTCGGCCATCGCACCGGGGGGCGTCCGTATAACCTGGCAACCGGAATCCGTCAGAGACAGCTGCGCTGGAAGCGCGAGCGGATCTCCCAACGGGCGGCGACGCGCGGGAGTGCCGGCCCGCAGGATGTCTTCGAATCCGAACGCAGCCCCACAGGCGACCCGTTCGGCCTTCTTGTTGCCCGAGACAACACGCCAGGATCAGCCTGTCGGCCGCCTGCTCGGTCAGCCGTACACGCGAGCAGGCGTATCGTTTAGAACGTATGGCGTATGCCGAGATTGACGATCGCCGCCGTCCCCTCCGGCAGGAACAACGAGTTCGCTGGAGGCGCGTTTTCCCCCGTCACCATGCCTTGACGCATCCCGCCTTTGTTGCTGATCACGCCGACCTGGCTGTAGAGCGTGGTGCGTTTCGACAAGAAATAGGACGCGCCGACAATACCCCACAGTGCGTGGCTTGAACTGTCATTGCGATTGATTTCGTAATATGTCGCACCGTTGAGGTTGAGCGTCGGCGTTGCCATGTACGAAGCGCCGATGCCATACACGTTGTTATTGTTGCCGCTTCCCTTCACCTTATAGTTAGTGAAGGACGCCTTCACGGTGAGTTTTTCGAACGTATAGCCAAAGCCAATCATACGTCCCTCGAACGGCACGTCGGTCGGTGGCACCGTCTGGACTGCGCCACCAGGATTCGCGTCGTAGTATGCGGCCTCTACGAGCAAATTGTGAGCGTCGTACTTGAGACGCGCCGAGACCTGGCGCCCTGCTTGCATGTCCCCGGGCTGATTGCCGAACGCGTACATGACACTTCCTTGCAGCCCATAAAACGTCGGGCTCGTGTACGAGACCGCATTCGGCGTGAAGATGCCGGTACCCGCGACGTTGTTCAAATACGGCAGCAGCGTGGAACCTGTCAGCGAGAGACGCGGATCGAGGTCGAACAGGCTTTCGAAGAATGGCGAAAACTGCAGACCCAGTTTGAGTCGACCGGCTTTGTCGCTGTCAAGGGCAAGCCATGCCTGGCGCCCCCAGAGATTCCCGTTCGAGTTGTTGTACCCTCCTGTACCCAGGTTGATGCCACTTTCGAGCTTGAATTCCGCCTTGAGGCCGCCGCCCAGGTCCTCAACACCCGCCAGGCCGAACAGCGACGGGGAGTATCCGCTGTCCGCAAAACCGATGTACTTGCCGGCGTTGACGTTCGTGCCTGGTGTCGCCGTTTTGCTCATGTACAGCAGACCGGCATCCAATACGCCGTACAGCGTAACGCTGCTTTGCGCATGTGCAGGCAAGCTCGCAATCAATGCGGCTACGCTGCAAACGCGGGGAAGCAATTTTCGTGTCGTGATCAACATAAGTAAACGTCTCCTCTTTTGCCTCTATTGAACTTCGCCTCTTTAGATTTTCTTGGGGCCAGAGTGGTCGAAAGCCAGGAAAGGCGCCCCTTCATACAGCCAAATTCATCCACCACTCAAAGTGGTATGCACTGCAAATCAATGAACTGAAGCTAGATACTGTCAAGTCCATCCGGCGTCGACGACCCCGTCGCCTCATGGCTGGATCAGGAGCGGGAAATCCGTCGCGGAATATGAAATTTCCCGCCCGCCTGAACGCCTTGCAACTCAATCACGTTTCAGCAAAGCCATATGGCGCTACTTGTGCGTCCCATGCCATTCAGTAGCTCAGTACTTAAGGCGTGGTGTAATCCGGCTGATTCCCTGGTTCAGCCTTCACGAATGCCGGATGCTGTTTCGCATGCTCAAAGACCGACAAGGCGCATGGGAACTCACCGGGATCGCAACCCTTACGCAGTGCATTCCTGTGTGAGGATAGCGGTGTCGTCAGACGATCTCGACCGACAGCTCGCCAAGGCGATCGATGCCGACCTTGATTGCATCGCCAACCTTGACCGGCCCGACGCCCTCCGGCGTTCCGGTGTAGATCAGATCGCCCGGTTCGAGCTTGAAGAACTTCGACAAATACGCAATGGTTTCGGCCACTGACCAAATCAGATGCGTAACGTTGCTCTTTTGCCTGAATTCACCGTTTACGGTCAGCCAGATATCACCCTTGTCAAAATGGCCGACAGTCGCTGCAGGGTGGATCGGGCCAAGCGGCGCCGAGCGGTCGAAAGCCTTGCCGATTTCCCAGGGACGGCCCATTTCGCGCATCTTCATCTGCAGGTCGCGACGCGTCATGTCGAGACCGACCGCGTACCCCCAGACATGGTCGAGCGCCTGTTCGAGCGGAATGTTCGAACCGCTCCTGCCAATCACGGCGACCAGTTCGGCCTCGTAGTGGTAGTTCTGCGTTTCCGACGGATATTCGAGCGATAGCGTCTCGCCGTAACCGACCGGCACCACGGTGTTGTCCGGCTTGAGGAAGAAGAACGGCGGCTCGCGATCTGGATCGAAACCCATTTCGCGCGCGTGGGCGGCGTAGTTGCGGCCGACGCAGTAGACGCGCCGCACCGCAATCGAATCGTTCGTTCCGGCGACCGGGGCGGCGATCGGGGCTTCGGGCGGAAATACAAATGCCATGCAAATTCTCGCAGTAGAGTAATGGATTCGCGGCTAGTTACTTGCGCTCTTCACGCAACAAACCGAGCGCAGCCAGCACCGGACGGTTCGAGTAGCTAAAGAGGACTGCATCCTCGTCGGTCTCGAATCTGACTGGCTGCCATGATGGTGCGACGAACACGTCACGTGGTTCGAACTCGAACGTCTGCTCACCAATCTTCACCTTGCCCCTCCCCTCGACTACACTGAACACCGACGAGTCGGTTGACCGGTACGGCTTGCCGCGAAAGCCCTTAGGCAGCAGTTGCATGAAGGTCGCCAGGGTCGCCATCGGGTATCCGCCCGTGGCGGGGTTCACATAGCGCAGCTTGAAACCGTCCCAGGCGTCGGCTTCGCTGGTGCGGGTCAGCGAGTAGAGCGCCTCGCGGCTGCGCGCGTACGGATAGTTGAAAATCGGCGAGTTGCCATTCCTCACCTCGTGACGAACCGGCAACATGTTGTAACCATAGCGTGCCCAGCTGTCGCCTTCGGCGCGGTTAATCGGCTGCGTGTCTTCGGGAAAGTTCTCGGCAAAACCGGCGTCGAGCTGGACCAGCAGCGGAATATCAAGACCATCAAGCCACACGACCGGCTCACCACCAGATTCAATGGTTGGGTTGCCATGGTCGTGCCATGTCCACGACGGCGTGATGATGAAATCTCCCGGGTGCATCGTCGTACGCTCACCGTCTACAGCAGTCCATGCACCTTCGCCTTCAACAATGAAGCGCAGCGCCGACTGAGTGTGACGATGGCTTGGTGCGATTTCGCCCGGCAGGATCAACTGCAGGCCTGCGTACAGATTCGACGCGATGCTCGCCTTGCCTGGCAGCCCGGGATTTTCCAGGATCAGCACGCGGCGAATCGCTTCCGCCGCGCTGATCACCTTGCCAGACTCCATCACCAGCTCGCGCAACTGTGCGTATTTCCAGATCGCCGGAATAGCCTGCGGGCAGGGTTCCTTCGGCACGAGTGCGTGCAGCGATTCCCAGAGAGGCGACAGGTTGTGCCTTGCGATCTCACCGTAGTAAGCTCGACGCGACGCGGATTGTGTATTCGACATTCGTTTCTCCTGACTCTGCTTTTTCTATTTGTTGCTATTTCTTTGTGTCTTTTCGCCCTGGATTGACACACTCGAAATTCAAAATACGAGCAAAAGACGTATATCACGAGGTTTTTTGTAATGACACCTGCGACAGGTATTCATCGACCATAAACAGGCGGTCATTACCCCACCACATACAGTCACCCACCATCATGGTCGGCACGCCAAACACTCCTCTTCGAATCGCATTTTCCGTACTGGCTTCGTAGCGGTCACTTGCGTCCGGCGAAGCGATGAAATCGAGAAATTCACTGGAATTCCATCCAAATTCCGATGCAATTTTCCTCAACAGATTTTCGTCGTCCGGCGCGCCACCTTCGCCCCAGGTTCGTCGATATGCATCGGCCACATACGCCGCGCCTTCACCGCGGTCCTGGGCAAAAAAAGTCCCAAGATTCAGCAGTCTCGAGTTATGGTTCTTTGCACCCTGAAACGGAATCCCGTATCTATTGGCCCATCGCCCGAGATCGTCTATCAAATACTTCAGTTTGACGGGAAGTTCCCTGTTAGTCGGCCCCGTATTCCCGATCGCCAATTTTGCAGCAGCGAGGTCAATCGGAATATAATTTACGACACACTGGTGTTTTATCGCGATCTGCCCTAACCGATGGCATGCCAAATACGCGAAAGGACTAAGAAAGTCGAAGTAAAAATCGATTGATTCCATATCTGCACGTGGTCTGTTAAGTCTGCTTTCTACGCAATCGCTCAAGCGGCCTGCTTCATTTCCAGATAGCCACACCCGCACACCCACTCCGGCACAGCCTCGTAAGCAATCAACTCGCCGTGAACAGGGCCCAACGCACCCATCGCACAAATCCAGTTTTTGATTTCCAGCCCGCCATTGCCGCCATCACGCAGGATTTCATCGTCAGTCAGCGCGATCAACGCCTCGACATTTCCATCCGCGACATGAGCAATGATTTTTTGATCCCACTCGACGTTGACGTGTCCCATCCGCGCCATGCCGGGCCAATGACTTAGCCCCCCGGTACCGTAAATGGCGACACGCTCGGTTCCGGACCACGACGTCACGGCCTCCCGGATAATTTTTCCGATCTCGTGGGCGCGCCTGCTGGAGATGAGCGGTTCAAACCCCGCGCTCAGGTAAACCGGAATGGCCCTCACACCGTCGGCCGGCCGAACCGCGTAGTGGATCGGGACGGCGGTCGAGTGATCGATGACGAGAGACTTGGCCACCGCCCAGTCGACCCCCATGTCGAATCCGGTCTGCATGATGTGGCGGGCGAGCGCCTCGTTATTCTCGATCTTTGCGCGCGGAATCCCTAGCCACTCCTCCCATGGACCTTCAACGTCGCCAATACCGATAAGGCAACGCGGAATACACGCAGGGCTATGCATCGTGTAATGGTCGTCACCGATCACGATCACGGTGTCCACCTCTAGTTCCTTGATACGCCTGACGATCGTGGCGTACGCGTCCATGCATGTCTTGCGTTTCTGCAAGGGCGGCGCGTCGGGCATCGACGGGATGAGCGGATCATGCGGCAACATGAAGCCCGCAACGATTTCGGCCATAGCATTTCCTATCTGAAAAGGTAAAAATCTCCGCAGCGCTCACCTTATCGGGTGTTCATCCTGCTCATGTACTCCGGCACTGAAGGCGGTCCACCATGAATCGCCTGCCATGAGCAAAACAAGAGCATTTGACTCACCCCCATATCGGCGATAGTGCGCACGTCCATTGATTCAAGCAAAACCCGCTCTTCGCCAGACAACGGATAAGCAGACAAGAATTCACTGGCGTTCGAATGAAATCGTGCGACCTTGACGGGATCGGCATGCAAATCCCACAAGACCCGCTCCATCGTGTAGATGCTCACGCGCCCCCCCTTGCAATCAAATCGAATGTTCGGCCTGCTTCAGTTCAGCATTCAAAGCCGCATGTGCACGCCCTGAGCGTTCTGCGCCCGCGAGGTATTCCTGTGGAATAACGTGATAGGGAGGGCGGCACGGTCCGGCATTCACATATCCGGCGGTGTTCATCCGGGCCTTTTCGAGCGGCGCGTTGAATTTCGAGAACTCCGAGAACTCGCCCTTGGGAAAAAAGCCCACGTCACAGGCCCGCATCCTGTCGGCGATTTCCTTCGCTGACGTCCAGTCGTTGCTCGACTTGGCCCGCGCAACCCGATCCCGCAACGTCAGCGCCGGAAGCGGCCCGCACAATGCACCACTGGACCAGAATGCCGTGACGCGCTCCGGGTCGATGCGCGCGGCCGCGTAGTAGTCTTGTTCATTCGGGAGAAACCGCATATTTGGAGCAAGCTCCAGATCCACGGCCAGCATGCCGATACCAAGGTACTTGCACGCTACTGCCTGCGGCATTTTTCCGATCTCCGCCCAGAACGGACGCGGAAACTCGAATTTGAACGCTTCCGTGTTCGCATAGATGGCGAGAGCGGTGTCAGGGCAGGCCTCCGTCACATCCCGGAAGAATTGAACGGCGGTAGCGAGATCGGTCTTGCACCACATGGGTACGCCGAGCATGGTCCCGCTCACGCCCATGTCGTGCATCGCGCGAGTCTGCTCGACGACCTCGCGCGTATTCAGTGCCGTCGTCCCTGTAAAGAATGGAATACGGCCGCGAATAGTCTCCAGGACACAGCCGACAAACGCTTTCTTTTCCTCCCACAGGAGGCTGTGAGCCTCACCATAGGTGCCGAGACTCAAGAGTCCGTCAACGCCAGCGTCGATGAGCGATTCAACAATACGCGCGGTTTCATCCAGATCGACGGTGCTTCGCTCACGCCAGTCGGAAGCATTCGGCTTCGCCGGCGTGGGCAAAATAGGCCAGAGTCCGTTGATACCTGAGGCGTCGATACGAAGTTTTGGATGAATCATGGTCATTCGCTCCTGGGGCTTATGATTTGTTACGAAAAGGTTCTCTCAGGACAAGATTTGCCGATCAACGACATTTCTCGTGAAACGCCGAAACTGCTTTCACTAGTCGACCGTCTCTTTAAACTGCTCGGTGAGTTTCTTGCGCGCCGCCACGAAATCCTTCGGCGAATTTATGCAGTCGGTCGCAATGAGCCTGTCGCCCTTGTAGTAATCGACCGCAAACGAAGACGTCGATATGTCGCCACGGATTTCGGTCCGGTCATAGCCGATCGACAACCCGGCCGTTTGCAGCCTGATGTCGTACTGGTTCGACCAGAACCAGGGCAAACTGTCGTAGCGAGCGCCCTGAGCCACGAGAGTCCTGGCGACGACATGCGCCTGATCCAGTGCGTTCTGGACCGACTCAAGCCGGACCATCGCGTAATCTGCATATCGATTCTTGTGAAACGCACAATCGCCAATCGCAAAAACGTTCGGCACGCTCGTTCTACATTGCTCGTCGACTTCAACGCCATTCGTCACTTTTGCTCCGGCGGCGGCCAGCACCTCGACGGCCGGGACGATACCGATGCCCACGATGACCAAGTCCGCGTCAATGCTGGTGCCATCAAGGAGATGGACGGATGCGACACGGCCGGACCGGCCTTCTATCCGCGCGACACCGACGCCAAGACGAAATTGCACACCACGCAGGCGATGCTGAGCCTCGACAAAACGGGAAACCGTCTCGCAGGTGCTTCTCGCCAGGGTTCTGGCGGCCGCTTCGACCAACACCACGTCCTTGCCCATCTTTCTCAGCGATGCCGCGGCCTCCAACCCGACATAGCCGCCGCCAATTACCACGATCCGTCGAACACCAGGCAATTCCTTCAACAGCCCGTCCGCATCGCCGACGTGGCGGATGTAGTGGATACCGGCGAGATTGGCGCCGTCACAAGCGAGCCGCCGCGCTACCCCGCCCGCAGCCCAGATCAGATTGCCGTAGCCAAACGATTCGCCCGATACCGTACGAACGATATGCTGTTCGGGCATGAGTTCGCCAACACGCCGGCCCAGCAGCATGCCGATCCTTTGCTCGGCCCAGTAGTCTTCGCTCCGAATCAGAATCCGGTCGAAGCTTTTCTCTCCGCTTAAATAATCCTTGGAAAGCGGCGGACGCTCGTACGGAAAATTTTCTTCTTCGCCGATTACGCCAATTGACCCTTCATATTTGAGCTGACGCAGACATATGGCAGCGTGACTTCCCGCATGCCCGGATCCGACGATCAGGATATCGAAATGACTCATACCGACCTTCCATTTAACTCACGACCGACAATCAGCCTTGCGACGCAGGCATTCTCACAACCATTCCATCCATGGAGCGCGTCACTTTGATCTGGCAAGAAAGACGAGACCCCTCCTGCACATCGGATGCGTACTCCAGCATCGCGATCTCGTCATCGTTGGCATTTGGCACGGCCCCACGCCAGGCGGGATCGACGTAGATATGGCAGGTCGCACAGGCACAGCCGCCCATGCATTCTGCAACGATACCGGGAACACTGTTCTTCGTTGCACCTTCCATCAGGGAGTACCCCTCCGGCACATCGACAACGTGCTCAGCTCCGCCATGTTCGATATAGGTAATCTTTGCCATCTTGCAATTCCGATTCGCCCCCGCTTTGGGGACTCGATTGATGAGACCGGTTATCACCGGTCTCATCAATGATGTTTCAGAAAATAAACGAAAAATTGTGGGTTCCGACTACCGCACTATCGATTCGAACTTCACGACGAAGGAGCTTGATGTCGCCATCGACACAACGGATCGTGTCGATTCGCTCAGCGGACAAAAGATCATGATCCGGCGATGGTCCGCGCGACCTGTAAATGAGCACGTTTGACTTCACCGTCGCTTCGTAATTTTTCGAATTACCGCCGATTGCGACTCTGTCGCCGACACGGACATTCGTCACAAAGTGACGGAGTCGCGTTTGCGGATTCTCGGACCAGGCCGCCCGGGAATCGAAACGCTTGATCCGCATCGTCAGTGCGTTCCAGTCATCACTCTGGAGGTGGGAATCTTCACTGAATCCATCACCATCCTCCTGCATGACTGTCTGGCGCAGCGGAACGACATAACGAATCGACTCGTCCACGCAAGTCGCTTGCCATTCCTTCAGCTGAAAATTGTCCAGCAGCTCGGATTCTCGATTCAGAAAACAGGACAGTTGGCCGTGGAGACCTGCGTCATATTGGTCGATGTTTTTCACGATTCAGCCTCCGGTCAGATCTCGCCACTCATGTACTGCAGCCAACGGCGATGCCACCCGCGTTGCGGAAACTCGCCATAGCCGAGGTTGTATGCCCTGCCGGGACCGGGCCAGTCCTCACGCGGCTTCTGTGTCGTGAGTCCCATCTGATAATTGAAGTTCATGTTCCGAGCCATCTCGCCCCCGGTCATGCTGAAGGAGGTCTGCCAGACTTCCGCGTCATCCTGCTCGAACGTCCCCGAGATCCCGAATGTACGCAGATACGCCTCGTAACCTTCCTTCTTATATGACTCGGGCGCATCGGCATCGACCAGGCACCAGGACCAGATTTCGATCTTTCCAAAACCGGCAGGCTGCCAGAGTCGGAACGTAATCATCGGAGTCAGCTGGCTTTGCGCATCCTTTGCCGTCATGATGTTCAGAAAGGACAGGTTGGGGAATACGGTCGCGTGGAAGAAGTTGCTCTTCTCCATGACTTGCAACTGCTCCCGCGAAAGTCGCTTCTTTGCCGAACTGACAACTTCTTCGGGCAGCCCCAGGTACGGTGGCAAAGGAATGCCCGGTGGCGCGCCCGTCAGCCCCATGCCATGACCATTGCCCGCGTCGATCAGGTCTCCGGACATCGCGTAAAACGGGTTGTCGGGCAACATACCCAGTTCCACGATGGACTGGTGTGCAGTCTGGGTATGGTACGAATCGCCAATGAAGTTGTCCGCTGGCAACTTCCAGTCGGCATTGACGATCCAGCGTTGTGGAGCACCGACCACCTGGAGGCCACCTTCCGAACGCTTCGTCAGAAGCTCCAGATACCACTTCATATCGCCCAGGTATTCATCGAGCGGCATGGCGTCGGCGTCCAGATTTCCGAAAATCATGCCCTGGAAGATTTCCAGGCGCGGCACCTGCTTGAGCCCCCACTCGGCTTCGTTTATCGCGTCTCCATAGGCTTCTTTCTTCTGGGGGATGCCCGCCAGCTTGCCGTTATTCGTAAACGTCCAGCCGTGATAGGGGCAACGGAACATCTTCGCGTTGCCTTTATCGCCGCGCGCCAGCTGCACGCCGCGATGCGTGCACGCATTGAGCATGGCGCGAATCTCGCCGTCTGCGCCACGCGTTACGATCAGTGGATTGTCGGCAATATTACGAAGAACGTAGTCGTGCTTGTTCGGCAACTCGGTCACATGACCAAGATAAATCCAGGCCTTGCCGAAGATTCGCTCCCGCTCGACCTCGTAGACTTGCGGATCGTTGAAGATCTTCGCAGGAAGGAAGCCTTGATCGATGACTTCCCGTCCGCGCGCCACCAAATCGTGGACGCGTGGGTATTTTTGGGCCAGCGTCTCCAGCCCGGTTGCGCAACCTGTACTCAAGTTTGTCTCCATCTCGTTAGATTAACAACGCAAGAAAGGTCAAGCCGCGTCTGCCACGACACTCAGAACTGACTACCGTGTGAAATCGTGAAGTGCTTGTATTCGGTGAATGGGGCCAGCGCAGCAACCCCATTCAACCGACCGATACCGGACTGCTTCTGGCCGCCCTCTTCCATTTCGTCATAAATGACTGCCCACTGATTGATCCAGATTGTCCCTGCGGCGATCGCGCATCCGACTCTCCATGGGCGATCCGCATCCGAGGTCCAGATGCTCGCGGCCAGGCCAAATTCAGTCGCGTTTGCCAATGCAACGGCATCAGCTTCCGTATCGAACACCTCCAGTGTCCCGACCGGCCCGAAGGTTTCCCTTTGAACGATATCGGCTCCGCTATCGTGGATTTCGAGCAGCGTCGGCTGGTAGAACGCGCCCGACGCAAGCCTCTCGTCACGTGAGGGTCCACCGCGCACGATCACAGTCGCCCCTTGGGCGATGGCCTTCTCGACTTCAGCGTCGACACGGGAGACGGAGGCCTTGTCAATCAGCGGCCCCATGTCGCTCGCCGGGTCCGATCCGGGACCGACCTTCACTGCCTCCAGACGCGCCTTGAGCAAACGGACGACCTTTTCCGCAATACCGCGTTGCACGAGGATGCGGGAACCCGCCATGCAGAACTGCCCCGCGAACACCGTGATGCCCTTCTCCAATGTGGGAATGACTTTGTCCAGGTCGGCGTCGTCGAAGACGATCATCGGGGTCTTGCCCCCCAACTCCAGATTCAGCCGCTTCAATCGCTGTCCACCCGCTGACGCGATGGCGCGCCCCACATGCGTGCTTCCGGTAAAACTGATAACGGGTACGTCCGGCGAATCAACCAGCTTCCGCGCTCCCGCGTCCCCGGACTCAGTGAACATGTTCACGATCCCGCGCGGCAGTGACTTCACTTGGGACATGATGTTTGCCAGCAATGCATTCACCAGTGCCGTCTGTCCCGGCATTTTCACGACTGCCGCCGCACCGGCGGCCAAAGCAGGAGCGAGTGAGCGCACCAGCAGAACGGTCGGCGCGTTCCAGGGCACGATGATCCCGGCAACGCCGATCGGCTCGGGGACCACGACAGAAAGCCTGCCCTCCGCAGGCTGCACAGAGCGCCCATAGCTCGTACGCACGAGCGACGCGTAGTAGCGCAGTTTCGAAGCGTTCATGGACACCTCGAAACCGGCCTCATAGCGGGTTTTCCCGTTCTCGCGGACTACGGCTTCGATCAGGGCATCCTGGTTCCGATCGAAAAGGTCGGCCAGTTCGTTAAGCGCGCGAGCGCGTAGCGCCCGATCCGTCCGCCATGCGCTTGACTCGAAAGCCGAAGACGCTGCATCAATAGCCGCGAGAGCCTCATTCTCGCCACCATCGGCATACAAACCGATCACTTCGCCTGTGGCGGGATTGACGGATTCCTTGTGAATTCCCGAATCAATCCATTCACCATTGATCCAGTTCAGTGCAGGCATGAAAGTCATCTTTTCCCCATTCGATTTGGACTGCTAAATCTCAATTTGCGTCGCCGCCGCGCACGCCCATGATTCCGCGCACACCAAAGCCGCCGTCCGTATTGATGATTACCCCCGTCATGGGACCGGCGTTCTCCCTGGAAGCAAGCAACACATAGGGGCCGCAGTAATCGCTCGGCGTTGGGGCGATGGCCAAAGGGGTAATCGACGCCAGCATTTCTTCGAAATTCGCGCCCTGATTGGGTCGAGTGTCAGCCGTACCTGTCGCAACGAGACCCGAAAGGTTCGTGCGCATTCCCCCTGGAGCGACGCCGTTGACGCGTATCCGGGGGGCCAACTCGTGCGCGAGTTGTTTCACCACCCCGACGAGAGCATGCTTGGATGCGGTGTACAGTGCCCCACCACCGCCCGCGTAGAACCCCGCGTTCGACAGCGTGAAAATCATGCTTCCACGCGACGCGCTCAAGGGCGCCATCGCAGCCTTCGCGCCCAGCAGACCGGCCTCGACGTTCACCGCAAAAAGCTCCTTGAACGCACTCGACAGCTTGTCGGGATCGATCGCCTGGAGAGACTCGAAATTGTCGAAGACGCCGGCGTTCGCGATAAACGTATCCAGTCGACCGAAACGATCGACGACTTGCCGGACCGCACGCTCGTTATCACGCCACGTCGTGACGTCACCCACGATCGCTTCGATTCGGTCCCCCAATCGTGCCTGAGTGTCTGCCACCCGAGCGGCATCCCGGTCCAGCACCGCAACACTCGCACCTTCCTCGAGAAATCGCTCGGCAAGCGCCAGGCCCAGACCTGATGCTCCACCGGTAATCAAGGCGACGTTACCCTTCAAACAAGCCATCCCACGCTCCTCTCGCATCGTGCGAACTCATGTTTCCCGCATGGCACGCAACCAGCGCCACGCCCCTTGGGCGTGGGCGAAGCGCCCGGCGTGCCGATGCCCACCCTTCATATTGACGTTTTGTTCATGTTGAACATAATGTCACAATGATGGTTGCCTGCACGCTGGGGATTTCCCCTACCAGTGACGTGAAAGGGACCTTGCCGGCTCTGGGGGATAAGCCCATGGCCGGGCCAAGAGCCAATCCGTAAACTGCGTGACGGTGCTGTAACATCAGCTGTTCCGAGCCGGGTTCGATGACGTCTTTCGTGCCGGCCGATCAAAAGCACTAACGTTCTGAATTTATGCCGCCCCTCGCACAGAAATCCGCCCCCGGAGAAGATCATCGGGTCAGAGTCGCCGCCCAGCGCAAGGAGCGAACACGCCTGAAGTTGCTCGAGACCGCACTCGCCGTCATTTATGAGAAGGGAACCGATGCCGTGGTTATTGACGATTTCATCACTGCGGCAGGGGTTTCGCGCGGAACGTTCTATAACCACTTCAAGACGCTCCCAGACCTGCTGCTGGCGCTCGCGTCGGCGATGAGTGACGAGTTCGTGGCTGCAGTCAACGACTACATCCTGACCTGCAAGAGTCCGCTGGAAAGACTATCGGCCGGCGTGCGGCTCTACATGAGCATGGCACTCCGATACCCGATCTGGGGCACGTTTCTCAGTCGCGTTGGTGTCCGTATCGCCGCGCGTGGGCAGCCAATCGAGGGATACATCACCCGCGACCTGACTGATGCAAAGAACGAGGGATTGATCGTCATAGATGACATCCTCGTGGCTCGCGATATGGTTGTTGGCTCGATTTTCTATGGCATTGGCACGATGGTCAGCGAACCGAGTCATAGCCAACACCCGCAATTTCTCGTCGAGGCA
The DNA here is from genome assembly GCF_000687455.2 of Burkholderia sp. lig30. Lineage (GTDB taxonomy): Bacteria > Pseudomonadota > Gammaproteobacteria > Burkholderiales > Burkholderiaceae > Burkholderia. The sequence goes on along the minus strand of NZ_JGVW01000076.1, from coordinate 90,290 downwards.
ATCCTGCGCGGACTACGCGTGCCGGAGAGCCAGATTCCCCACCTCGCCCACGGGCCGCTGCCGATAATCGAATCCATCGACAGCCCACTCTTTTCGAAGATCAAGCCTGACAACCTGGAGACGTACAAATCATGACCGACAACCATCACGCCATGGAGTGGTCCGACTCATTTCTCCTGGGCTTTACGCCGATGGATGACGTGCACGAAGAGTTCGTCAACCTGATCGGGCGGATGCAGGCGGCCGAAGACGCAGCATTGCCTGATCTTTTCGACGCTCTCGCGATGCATCTCAAGCATCACTTCGAACTGGAGGACAGGTGGATGGTGGAGACCGACTTCCCCCCCAGGGATTGCCACATAGAAGAGCATGCAGCCGTGTTGCAATCGGTTAGAGAGGTGCACGAACTGCTGCGCGCCGGAAACACGGCAATCTGCCGTGACTTGGTCAACGAGTTGGCGAACTGGTTTCCGTCCCACGCCGACCACCTCGACTCAGCGCTCGCGCACTGGATGTCGAAGCTTCGATTTGGAGGCAAGCCTGTCGTTTTGCGGAGAGGTCTATCGCTGGATTAAAGCGCGCTGGATGGTATTGATGCCTCCCTCGTTGCCACGTGAGCGCGTCGCGTGGCGTTCGCGATGCCTCGCGGGCATGAGGCACGATAGTGACGTAGTGATGGCGCGCTGATATGGAAAGCGCGAAGCGGGTAACGGCGCCGCAAGATGCGGCGCCTTCCGTCAGTCCGGTTGGCAAGACGGTCGCAGACCAAAGATGTTGCATCCGCGATGAGCGAGCCAGCCATTTCATCCAGCCGGCTCGCGCTCGAGGTGGCTCGGTCAGTGCGCAGCGGCGGCTGCTGCCCCGCCACCACCGCCTTTGGCGGGTTTCGTCAGCCAGATCAGCGGAATGATCGTGATGAAAATCACCGACGACAACCAGAAGATATCGTTCAGGCCGAGCATCGCGGCTTGCGCGTTCAGTGACTGCTCGAAGAACGCAACGGCTTGACTCATGCTGCCGCCAAGGGTCGCATGCACGTCTGCAATCGCACCGGTATACACCGGGTTATTCACGCTCGACTGCTCCGCGAGTTGTGCGTGGTGCAGGATGGTCCGATTGTTCCAGCCCGTTGTAACGAGCGACGTGCCTGCGGCACCCGCGAATACACGAGCAAAATTGGACACGCCCGCTGCAGCAGGAATCTTGTCGGCGGGCAAGCCGGACAGGATGATTGCCGTCAACGGCACGAAAAAGAGCGCGGTCGGAATCCCTTGCAGGAGCGTCGGCAGGACGAGTGTCCACTGGTCGACGCCCGTCGTGTAGTGCGAGCGCATGAAGAAAACACCTGCGTAGCCGACGAATGCAAGCGTCGCCAGCACGCGTGGGTCAGATTTCGGCATGAGCTTCGCCATGACGGGTGCAAGCAACACCGCGAAGATGCCAAGCGGCGCAGTCACAAGGCCCGCATCCACTGCGCGATAGCCGAGATAACCCTGAATCCATTGCGGCAAAATGACCAGGTTTGCGAAGAACACGGCATACGCGACCGAGATCGCGATCGTGCCTCCGCGAAAGTTGGGTGCGGCAAAGAGCCGAATGTCGACAATCGGGTTTTTCTCGGTAAATTCCCAGATCAGGAAGAACACGAAACTGACTGCAGCAATCACCGCGAGTATGCAGATCACCGGCGAACTGAACCAGTCGAGGTCTTTGCCCTTATCGAGCATGATTTGCAGCGACGCGACCCATACGATCAGCGACAGCAGCCCCACCTTGTCGATAGGCAGCTTGCGCGTCGCCGATTCGCGGTCACGATAGATGATCCACGTCACCGCCGCCGCGAACAGGCCAACGGGAATGTTGATGTAGAAAATCCATGACCAGCTATAGCTATCGGTAATCCAGCCGCCCAGTGCCGGCCCCGCGATCGGACCGACAGTCGCAGTCATCGCCCACAGCGAAAGCGCCGTCGAGCTCTTTTCCCTTGGATATGAGCCAAGCAGAATCGCCTGCGACAGCGGGATCAGCGGCCCCGCCACCGCCCCTTGCAGCACGCGTGCGGCCAGCAGGATCATCAGGTTAGGTGCCACGCCGCACAGCCACGACGAAAAGACGAACAGCAGAATGGCCGTGACAAAGAGCTTGATCTGTCCAATGCGTTGGGTGAGCCAGCCCGTCAGCGGAATCGCCACTGCGTTCGCTGCCGCGAACAGCGTGATCACCCAGGTGCCCTCGTCTACGGACACCCCAAGATTTCCGGAGATAGTGGGAATCGCCACGTTGGCGATCGAAGAGTCGAGCACGTTCATGAAGGTTGCCAGCGCGACCGCCAGTGTCGCGAGCACCAGCTTGCCGCCCGTGAGCGGTGGCGGTGCAACTTTAGTCGAGGAATTCATTCGCTTCCAGTCCGAACTATTGGACAGGTCTCGCACTTGAATTTGACCTGTCAGAAAAATGAATGGAAAAAGAACGCGTGTATGCCGCGTTCTCCAATGAGATTTAGCCCACGCGTGGAGCCGTGCGGCCTGCATCGCGCTGTGCGGCTGTCTTCGGCGCTGCCAAGGTGCCCGCCGAACCGGCATTCGGCTTCATCATGTTCTGTTCGATGATTTTTTCGATCTCCGCATCGGCTTGCGTTCCGTAGTTCGCAAATACGTCGGTGCGATAAGTTGTGTTCGTGGCTGCGCCAAGCTGCGCGCCGGTGTCATTGCGCGTGTCCACGTCGACATCCATCGAAAGACCGATGCGCAGCGGATGGGCGCTGAGTTCTTTCTGGTCGAGCTCAATACGTACAGGCAGACGCTGGACGACCTTGATCCAGTTCCCGGTCGCGTTCTGCGCCGGCAGCGTCGCGAACGCGCTGCCCGTACCCGCCGAGAAGCCGACCACGCGACCGTGATACTGAACCTTGCCGCCATAGACATCCGCGGTCAGTGTGACCGGCTGGCCGATACGCATGCTGCGCAACTGACTCTCCTTGTAGTTCGCATCGACCCACACGCCGTCGAGCGGCACGATCGCCATCAATGGCGTGCCCGGCGACACGCGCTGACCGACCTGCACCGAACGCCTGGCGACATATCCGGTGACGGGCGCAGGCAACGTATTGCGCGCATATGCGAGGTACGCGTCTCGTACCTTCGACGCAGCAGCCTGTACGTTCGGGTGCTGCTCGACCGTCGTATGGTCGGTCAGTGCGCGGTTCGCTTCGGCTTGTTGATGCGCGGCGTCGAGCGCAGCCTGTGCGGCCGTCACGGCGTCGCGCGCATGTGCGATGTCTTCAGCGGACACGGCGCCGGTATTCGCAACGGCCTGGCGGCGGCGCAGATCGTCCTGCGCGCGCGTGAGATCGGACTGCTTCTGCGCGACGTTAGCGGCATAGAAATCGTTGTTCACGTACAGACTACTCACCTGCCGAACCGTCTGTCCGAGCGTCGCTTCCGCGTTGCCGAGCGCAACTTTCGCGTCGGCATTGTCGAGCGAGACGACCGGATCGCCCGCTTTCACGATCTGCGTATCGTCAGTGTTCACCGCGACGACGGTGCCCGTCACCTGTGGCGTCAGTTGCACGAGGTTTCCGCTCACGTACGCGTCATCAGTCGATTCGTGATAACGGGCGTACATCGTGTAGTACGCGCCATAAGCCACCGACGACGCAACGACGGCCACGCCGAGCAACGCAATCAGCAACTTGCGCTTGCCGGTGCCAGGCTCGTTCGAATCGGCGGCATTCGTCGCCGATGCAGCGTCGTGTTTCGCGTGCGCCACGCCGCTCGCTTCACGCTCCAGGGTATTCATTTCGCTCATTTCAGTTCTCCAGGCAGATTCGGTGGATGGCCGCTCAACGCGCGGCAGCGACAGGCATCGCGGACGCGGAAGGCGTCTGTGCGTTTTGATCCGGGGTTGACGTATCGACAAAGCCGCCACCAAGCGCGGCGGCCAGCGCGATCTGCTGGTCGCGGCGGCTCATGCGCAGATTCGCGACGGCCTGATCGGCAGAAAGCGCGTTGACGTCGGCATTCAGCACAGTCAGTTGGTTCGTGAGGCCGGCTTTGTACTGCACAAGTGCAAGTTCATCAGCCTTGCGCGCGGCGTCCTGTGCGGCCTGGGCATCGACCAGCTGCGCATCCGTCGAACGCACGTCGGCCAGTTGCGTGGCGACTTCATTCAACGCAGTCACGAGTGTCTGGTTGTAAGTCGCGACGGCGTAATCGAATTCAGCGTAGCGCCCCTTCAATTGGGCTCGCAGTGCGCCCGCATCGAAGATCGGAAGATGGATTGCCGGCCCCGCCGATGCGGTGCGACTTACCGCCGTCAGAAATCGACCGAAGCCGAACGCATCGAGACCAATCGCTGCGCTCAGGTTGATGTCCGGATAGAACTCAGCCTTCGCCTCCTTCACGTCGTGCGTCATTGCGTCGACGCGCCAGCGCGCCGCCACGATATCCGGACGACGACCCACGAGGTCGGCGGGCAGGTTGTCGGGGAGACGCACGTCATCGCCGGTGCCGAGCGTCGGCCGTGCGATCTGCAGGCCACGGTCCGGCCCCGCGCCGAGTAGCGCAGCGATCTGATAACGTGTATTGAGAATCTGTCCGTCGAGCGACTTCAGCGCAGCGCGGCTCGTCGAGAGATTGGCTTGCGCCGTCTTGCGTTCAACTTCCGTATCCAGGCCCGTCGCAATACGGCCGGCGGTGATCCTGTCGATCTGCTCGCGCTGCGTAATTTCCTGTTGCGCGATGTCACGCAGCACGTACAGACGCGCAAGCTGGTTATAGGTGCGGGCAATCGACGTCGTAAGCGTCAGCTTGACGACTTCCGAATCGGCCTTGCTCGCCTGGAGCTGCGAGATGGCGGCCTTCAGCGCTTCACGATTCTTTCCCCACAGATCGAGATCGTACGAAGCACTCAGCAGCCCCTTGTTCTCCGTCTGCCACGAGCCACCATACGGGGACGGAATCAGCGCGGTGCTCGAGAATTGCTGTCGTGTGAGTGAGTAGCTGGCGTCGACGCGTGGCATCGTACTCGCCTTCGCCGTTTCGCTATACGCCGAGGCGGCTGCGACGCGGGCACGTGCCTGGTCGAGCGTCGGGCTGTTCTTGAGCGCTTCGTCGATCAGCGCCTTCAGTTGCGCATCGCCGAACTGGTCAGCCCAGTTGGCGGTGGGCCAATGGCCTTGTTCCGCACGAAGGCTTTGCTGCGTTGCGTACTGCTGCGGCTCAGCCGGTTTCGCGTCGCTATGAATACCCGCATAGTTCGCGCAAGCAGACAGCACCGCCGCGAACACCGTCGACACTGCAACTTTCAGTACACGCGACGCGCGCCGCCCGGCATTTAATTGATTGTCCATTTTCTGACCTATCAGATAGTCAAGTAAAAAAAAGCGCTCAATCGTTCAGAAACTTGTGAATCAGCCGCCGCAGTTCGTCGAATTCTGCCTTCGTGAAGCGCTTGAGGCGCGTATTCAGCACATCCGGCGCGATCTCTGCGATACGCAGCGCAGCCTCACGGCCCGCCGCTGTGAGCTTGAGGTTCACGACACGGCGGTCGTCGGAACTGCGTGAGCGCGTCAGCATGCCGAGCGTTTCGAGCGTTTCGAGTTTGCGCGCCATCAAACCGGCGTCGATACCCAGATGTCGCGACAGCATCGCCGCTGTCATGTCGGCGTCGCGTAACAGCGCCATGAAAATGCCAACATGTTGCGCCCGCACGTTAAACCCCTTCACTGCGGAGTCCATTTCCGCTGCGATAAGATTCCGCGCCTTGATGATGGCAAAACCGATGTTGTCCGCAAAATGAAAGTCGTCTTTCGAATAGTGCGCCATGAACAACCTCCTACTGTCTGCATGAACAATAGTTGACTAATCAGATACAGTCAACCGTATCGGCACGCAACTCATTGTTGCGCCAAGCGCAACCGCCCCTATTCATCCTACGTATTGCGCCGCCAGACCGTAGCTCGAAGCACGGCCCCGTCGCCGAAAGCGTTGCGCAGCAAGCACGCGGCTGAGCCGCTGTAATGGCGCACCCTTTCTTTGCAAAAACTGTTGCATATCAGCACCAGTCTAGTGCAAATAAATATTGATTCTCATTACCCGCTAACCCGTACCATAGCCCGGAAATATGGCGCCTATTTCTGGCACCAGCTGCGACCAAAAAACAGAACAAAGGGGGTATTCCCAGTGCAGTCTCTCAGGAACATGAAAGCGGGCACCCAGTTGCTGCCGGGATTTTTGGCGGTGATCGTCCTGCTGGTCGTGGTGGGCGGGTTTGCTCTGGTCGAGCCCGCGCTGAAAACGCGCATGTTGCGGAACTGCGCGACAACTGGTTACCGAGCATGCGTAGCGCGCTGCAGATGAAAGGGGAGCCTGGCCAGATGCGCATCTCCGAATTTCGTGTCGCTAGCGCTGCGACGACAGCCGAAGTTCAGGAGACGGAGACGCGCATTGCCAACCCAGCCAGGAACGCTGCGGATATGTCGGATTCCGGTACCGTTGACTGGCAGGCAGTCTGAAGTGAGTCTCAAAATTGGACAACATTAATAATTCGCTGGATCAACTGAACGAGTCCCTGATCGCCAACTCGAAGAGAGTGAGCGTTCTTGGCGCACGCGCCATGGTTTTGGGCAAGTTTCTTGACGCAACCTTGCCACACCTTACGCGAACGCAGCGCGCCGAGGTCTCGTGGTCATTTCGGCTGGGCATTGAGGAGGCCATGTCGTTGATGGACGATGTTCAGTTACCTGCCGAATACCATTCCACGCTCCTTGACATGACAAACTCGATTCTGGCCAAACTTGGAGATGCCGACGCAAGACCGCCACGAAGCGAGAGCGTATGATGGCACCAGCACCGCGTGAATCCGAACCCGCTGTTTCACCGGCGCAAGCTGTATCAGGACGGAAACCTGTCAGCCATAGGGGGGATGCCGTACCGGCACGGCGACGCTGCGACGCCCACCTTCGCGACGGCACCGCTCCGCCCCAAGCCAGGCCCTGACGCTTGACGAAAGGCACGGCCCCTCGGGCGGGCCGGCCCCCAACTGCCGCAACTAGAAGCGCTCGATCATGCCGAACTGCATGCCTCGCACCGATGCACCGGGCCATGATGGCGCAAGCCCCGTCACGTTCACGCCGCGCAAGGTGAACTCGGCGTCACCGCGATTGCGCAGCCATCCCGCGCTCGCATAGAGCAGCACGCGCTTCGAAAGATCGTACTCGCAGGCCGCGCTGAACTGATCGGCGTTGTTGTCGCCGCCAGACCGGTCGCGCAGATAGGTGTAGCCGAGCGAAGCGCGAAAGCGCGGGTTGACCGCATAGCGCGCGGAGATCGAGACACCATCGTTGTGGTAGCGCGGCATGCCACCGTCGCCATTAAAGAACGAGAGGAAGCCCGTGACCGGACCGGACTCGTACGAGACGCCGCCCAGGTTGGCGCGCAATGCGCCCGCGCCATGCGATTGCTGGTTCGCGTATGAGATGCGGAACGGGCCGTCGTGCCATGCGACCGTTGCGATCCGACCGGCGAGGCCATTGCCGTCGCCATCGGTGGCGTCGCGCAACGAGAGCATCATCGTCGTGGAAAAGCCGTAGACTTCAGGCGAAAGATAAGTAATCGCGTTACTTTCGTAAGGCGTGATCTTGGAGAGATTATCGAGGCCTGATGCGATGGTGCCTGCACCGAAGGCATCCAGCTGCCCTTTGAAGGGGATGTAGATTGGCGAGTACTGTCGGCCCATTCGCACCGCACCATAAGGCGAACCGACGCCAATCCATGCCTGGCGGTTAAAGATCGTGTTGGCCATCGCGTACGTGCCGTCGGTGGAGCCGAAGCCGTTTTCCAGATCAAACAGAATCTTGATGCCGCCGCCGATGTCCTCGGCGCCACTCAGACCAATCCGCGAGCCGCGGTATGCGCCAGAGTCCATGCGCGCGACGTAGCCCGCGCCCGGATTCGTGATTTCGATACTGGCGTCAATCTCGCCGTACAGCGTGACGAAGCTTTGCGCGTGAGCGCTCATGGCATGCGCCGCAAGCATGGCCAGCACGGCGGAAGCACGCGGCGCAAATCGCCTGAAATGAGCGAGGCGCGTCGCCGTTCCCGCGCAAGATGCGGGGCCGCAGCGCCGACTGCCGACGCGAACGGCAGGCGATGTAAAGGGTGAATGGCTCATGCGTGGACAAAGGGTGTGCCGCGGCACGCACGCTGCGGCGACAAGAAGAAAAGCGGCATGGGCGGCGATTTTTCGCCGCACCATGCCGGAACATCACGTCAATGGTTGTTACTGCTGCGGCAGCGCGTACGCGATTACATAATCACCCAGCTTCGTGCCAAACGAGCCATGGCCGCCCGCGGCGATCACGACGTACTGCCGGCCATTGACCGAGTAGGTCATCGGCGTAGCCTGGCCGCCGGCCGGCAGACGTGCCTGCCAAAGCTGGGCGCCCGTGTTGACGTCAAAAGCGCGAAGGTAGTTGTCCGCAGTCGCGCCGATGAATGCGACACCGCCTGCGGTGGCAATCGGCCCGCCCAACATCGGCATGCCCATCTTGAACGGCAGCGGAATAGGCGAACTGTCACGCACGGTGCCAATGCGCTTCTTCCAGACTATCTCATTCGTCTTGAGGTCAATGGCAGAGATGTAACCCCAGGCCGGCTGCTTGCACGGCAGGCCAAACGGCGAGAGGAACGGGTTCAACGTTACGCCAAACGGCACGCCATACTGTGGCTGGATGCCGGATTCCGTGCCACTCCCCTTCGCGCCCTTCGCCGGCTCCATCGGATTGCCCGGCCCTCGCGGAATCAGACGCGATACGAATGGCAATGCAATCGGGTTGGCGATTGCAATTTGCCGATCGGTATCGACAGCAATCCCCCCCCATTCGAACATGCCCAGGTTGCCCGGGAATACGAGCGTGCCCTGCAACGACGGCGGCGTGTAGGTTCCCTCGTAGCGGAGACGATGGAACATCACGCGGCACACGAGCTGATCGTACATTGTCGCCCCCCACATGTCCGCGTCGCTCAGCCGTTTCAAAGGCCGGAACGTCAGTTCCGAGAACGGCTGCGTCGGCGACACGTGGTCACCCGGCGCGGCGCCCTGCGGCACCGGCAGCTCCGGCGCCGGAACGACCGGAGTGCCGGTTCGGCGGTCAAGCACAAAGATGTTGCCGGTCTTCGCCGGCGCGTACACCACCGGCACTTTGTTGCCACCTTTGTCCGTGATGTCGGCGAGCGTCGGCTGGGACGGTTGATCCATATCCCACAAATCGTGGTGTGCCGTCTGGTAAAACCAGGCGAGCTTGCCCGTCGACGCGTGCAGCGCGAGCAATCCGCTCGCATAGCGCTCCTGTTCCGGCGTGCGGTTGCCGCCCCAGATGTCGGGCGTTGTCACGCCCATCGGCAGATAGACAATGTCGAGGTTCGCGTCGTAAGCCGCCGGCGCCCATGAGTTTGGCGAGCTGAACGTGTAATGTTCGCCAGGCCCCGGAATCGTGTTCGGCTCCTTCGCGCCCGGATCGAACGCCCAGAGTAGCTTGCCGGTATGCACATCGAAACCGCGGATCACGCCCGACGGCTCACGCGTCGAAAAATTGTCCTCGACCGCGCCAGCGATAATGATCACCTTGTCCGTGACGATCGGCGGCGACGTCGGTTCGTACATGCCTGGGGTCGTGATGGGTTGCGCGTGTTGCAGATCGAGGTCACCGTTGCGTCCAAATTCTGCGCAGCGCTGCCCCGTCCGGGCGTCAAGCGCATACAAGTGGCCGTCGTTGACCGGCAGATAGATGCGGCGCATGCACGCACGCGGCGTGTTCGCATTGGCTGCGCTCGCTGCGGCATCTGTTGAAGCCGTCTGCGGAGCGTCGGTTGACAGATCGCGATACGACACGCCACGGCACGTCACGTGCTGGAATGACGGGTCGGGTTTCAAACCTGGATCGAACTTCCACTTCAAAGTGCCCGTCGCTGCATCCAGCGCAAACAGGATTTGGTGCGGCGAACACAAATACAGCATGTCTCCAATCTTGATCGGCGTGGCCTCGTCTGTAATCTCCCCCGGGTCATTCGGACCTTTATGATCGCCGGTCCGGAAGACCCATGCGACCTGCAGGTTCCTGGCATTTCCCGTCGTAATCTGATTAAGGGGCGAATAGCGCGTGCCTTCTTGCGTGCGACCGTACGCCGGCCAATTGGCGTCGTCGGCCACATGCGCCGGCGCTGCTGACGCAGATGTCGTTGCAGCCAACGTGCCATTGAGCTGTTGCGGATCGTGCCCGGTTGCATAACCGAGCACGCCCGCCCAGAGAGCCAGGGAGATCACGAGCGATGTCACGCCAAGCCCACGTGCGCCTACAAGGCGACGACTCGTGAGAAGTAGCCACATCCCGAAAACAACCAGCACGCCCGAGCGAGGCGCCAACGCCCAGAAGTCAAAGCCTGACTCCCACACGGCCCAGATCCCGGTGCCAACCAGTACCAGCGCGTACAGGACGAGCGATGCCGAACTGCGGCGATACATCAGCCATGCAACCGCCGCCAGCACCACGCCAGTCACGACGTAATACGCTGAGCCGCCAATGGCGAGCAGCCACGCACCTCCGATTAACAGATAAAGCGCGGTCAATACTGTAAACAACAGCGTAACCGCACCTACCATACCCGGTGACGCAGATTGTTTTGTCATCATTTCACCATTTCCTTTTAAGAAAACCAGCAACCCCTGTCTGCGGCAACACGATCGCGACGCGTCCCTCCCCTGACGTCCAGGAGACTCCCGGTCGGTGGAGCGATGCCGCCCAATCCAGGATCAGCATCCCGCCTCCCGAACGGCGAAACTCAGGAGTCCACTGCGCTAGAAGGAGTGCATCATCCCGACATACGCACCAGTCTGCGATTCGCCGGCCGTCGGACTCGTAGGCGAACTCGAATCGCGGGGCGTCGCGAACACCGAGAACGTCCCGTTCTTGCTGTTATTTACATATGCGACCGTGCCGTAGAGGAACGTGCGCGGGCTCAGGTCATAGGTGGCACCGAGCGCATAAAGCATCGCGTGGCTGCCCGGATCGTGCGCGGCATCGCCACTGCCCTCGCCCACGTGGATATAGAAGCCAGCCGCCGTGATGTTCCAGCGTGGTGTCGGCTGATAGGTGGCACCGAGCCAGTAATGATCGGCGCTATCGGCAACGCCCAACGGCGAGTCCGGCGCTGCATAATGGGTGTATGCGGCCTGAATCTTGAACTTCTGCACCCTCAGGTTCGCACCAACAAAGTACTCACGCGATGCCGTGAATATGTTGCTGAAGCGCCCGTTTGAATCGCGCAGTTCGTCGTAGATTCCACGGATGTCGAAAATCGGCGAATGGTACGTGAGCATGACGCCGTCCGAGCGGCCGAAGTCGCCCTCAGGGCCATAGTTGAAGCCATTCGTTTGGTTTCCGAACGCATACTGGCCCTGCACGTCGAGTCCGCCGATCACCGGGCTGTGGTACTCGACGTTGTTGTTCGCCTGCGGCCAGTTGCGCCCGCGCACGAGCGAGGCCGACGACACGGCCTGCTGTTGCAGCGGATCGAATTCCCAGACACCATCACTGTCGATGAACAGGTTGCGGCCGGCCTGCAGTTGCCCCCAGGCGGCGTCCTTGAGGCCGACATAGGCACGCCGCGAGAAAAGGCGGCCACCACCGGAATTGCCGTCCATCACCTGCAACGCGGTTTCCAGATTGAAGAGCATAGACAACCCTCCGCCCAAATCCTCGGTACCCTTGAGACCGAGCATGCTGGTGCCCCAGTCACCACCTTCGGCGCTCCAACGGCTCGAGCCGCCGCCCGTGGCATTGGCGATGTGATTGAGATACTCGAGGCCACCGTCCAGACGGCCATAAAGAGTCACGCTCGATTGTGCCGATGCGCCCGTGCTTATCGCGAGAAGCACCACAATTGCGCCAAACTTAGCCTTCATCATATTGGCATAGAAAAATTTAACCACCGCCGCTGGTCGACGGATACCCGACAGCATTGGCATTGCAACATTATCAATCGACAAACCAACTTCATTCATAAACGACGTTAATGCCACGAAAGAAATCTGGCGAATAATAGACAGCCAAAAACGGATTGATTTTCAACCGACACAGTGCTAAGCACCACACCTCGACCCGGCAATTCAGATCGGCATGGTTTTATCGAAACGACCCCAAAATTGAGCCGGAGCGCTGCCTTTGAAATTCACAAACCCTGGCCGGTGTCTACTCCCCCCGACAACCGCGAGGAAAATCAAACCACCCACTATTGAAATATCCCAAATAAAATGCCGCCAAGCACGCCCCGCGACCCGATCACCCCACCAGCAGACCAGAAATGAATTTTTTCGGGATCCGCATTCGTAATTTTTTAATTCACTACCTACGCTAAAGACGAAAACCAAGAATGTCATCAGTCGCGCAATCAGAGCATAAAAATCTCGGCGGCGCGGCACTCATAAAAATCCGCCGAAGCACGCCACCATTACCGCAAACCAATCACGGAATTTATTTTTTATCGACAATTCCGATCAAGAAAGTGGCGCCAGCCGGCCCATCTCCCCTTTTCGATATCGATCGAATGCAGCAGTCAATTGAGCCTCGTCATTCATAATGAATGGACCATAGACTGCTACTGGCTCGCGCGGATCCGTACCAGAAAGCAACAAAATTTGAGCAGGGCTCGTGGTCGTCACATGCAAAATGTCCGGCTTGATGCAGCGACCGGCTACAGCTTGAAGCGGACGCAACGCCCTGCTCTGCCCGGATGCGCGAACTTCGACATTGCCGCTAAGAACGTAGACAAGAACATTGCGATTCTTCGGAACCTGGAAGCTCCACCGCCGCAAGACAGTGACATCGAGGAAATCGAACGGCTCAGCGAGTTCCAGCAGACTGTTCGTATCCGAGAAGCCGCCGCTCAAGACCCGCGTGCGGTTTCCGTTTGCATCGCTGACTACCGGAATTGCAGTGGTGGCAAGCTGGAACATGCGCGGCGGCAGGCTCTTGTTCTGACGCGACAAATTAATGGACACCTGCAACGCATGCACCTCGCGCCCCATCTGCGCCGGAAATTCGTCGTGGACAATCCCGGTACCCGCCTGCGTCCAGACAATCGCGCCGGGTTCGATCACCACGTCGTGCTGTAATGAATCGCGACTCCTCAGCCCACCTGCGGAGTCCTCAAGGACATAGGACACCGCCGAAAAACCAGCGTGTGGATGTGCGGCGAAAGTCGGGCCGCTCATCCGGTAATGGTCGAGACCCATTACCGGTGCGGCGAACCTGCCCAGTCCGTCCAGATCCAGGCGCCGTGCCGCGAAATGGCCCCCGCGGGCGACCGGATCGGCGTTCACGACGGAGGAAAGAACAAAGTTCATTTTTGAGTACCCGCTTGGTTGGCGCACTACGCTCATGCTGGTACTATAAAAATGCAACACTGTGGCGACTAGATGGGCGAATCACCAAAGACTAGTGCGTATACGCACCAATTCTGACCGGGCATGGAAAATCTGAACGACTTGGCGTACTTCGTCGCCGTGGTGCGGCACGGCGGCTTCTCGGCCGCGACCCGTGCCACCGGGATCGAGAAGACTCGGCTTAGCCGCCGAATCGCCGCGCTGGAGGGGCAACTGGGCGTCCGCCTGCTTCAACGCAATACGCGACACATCGCGCTGACGGAGGCTGGCGAACGCTTTTTCGCCCAAGCTCAGGCCCTAGTGGAAGGAGCGCAGAATGCCTTCGATAGCGTTGCCGACCTCCGCAAGGAGCCTGCCGGGACAGTGAGGTTGAGTTGCCCCCAAGTCATGGCCCAAAGCTATTTGGCTCCGATCCTTCCGGGTTACCTGGCGTTGTACCCGAAAGTGAGACTCGAACTCGACACGGGCGACCGGCAAGTCGACCCACTCAAGGACCGGTTCGACCTATCGTTGCGAGCAAACGTCAACATCGAAGATATTGCCGGGCTCGTGGCAAGGGAACTTGGGAAAGCGCGGCGGGTTCTGGTGGCCAGTCCAGCATTTTTAAACAGCATCGGGCGACCTGAAACGCCGCAGGCTCTTGCTTCAATGGACACCTTCAGTCGCCTCAGTGATATTCACGACGGGCAAGCGCGGTGGTTGCTCAGCGATTCAACGGGACGGGAAGCCGAGGTGAGGCATTTCCCACGACTATCATCCGACGACCTGCGCATGCAACTTGAGGCGGCCATACATGGTATCGGCGTCGCACTCCTGCCGGAGCCGATCGTGTCGGCATCCGTGCGCAGCGGGGCATTGGAGGTAGTTCTTCCTCAATGGTCGGCTGCCATCCACGTCGTGCACCTGCTCTACCCCCCGCCGCGCGGCATGCTCCCGTCAGTTCGGAGCTTGATTGACTACCTTTCCGTATACTTACCTGCCAGCATCCAGGAACGCAGCGTGGAAATCGTTACACCTGCATGAGGCGCGCACTCATCGAGCACGCGGGGAAGGCACAATGAACTCAGTGCCCCCTGACCTTCCTGGCCTTGCCCCTGTATGACCGCACACGCGGTCATACAGGGGCAAGTCTACGGGGCGTCTGCCGAAGCGAACGCGCGCGTACTCGAACCGACTAACTCTGCCATGCATACGATATGATGTGGTGATGCTCGAGCCGACCTCCTTGCTCGCACCTCAGTAATTCAGTGATCCATATCACAATTGCAGATAACCCGGAAACCTCTAGCGCCTCGTCTATGGCGCCCCCCGCCGTCATGCGACAAGCAAAATCCCGTACTGCCGATACCCCACCAATCGTGCGCTCGATAGCCGGTATCGCTACGGCAGTCTCCGTTCTCGCTCGACCACATTGAGGATTCCAGATCCGCCCTGGATCTCAACCATCGAGCAGCGAATATCAACGGCATCCACAATCTTTAAACTATCCATAAAAACGCAAAAGGAGACATTACAAATGGATTATATAAATGCCCTGCGAGTATTTTGCTGCGCAGTAGAATCCGGATCCTTTACCAAAGCGGCCGACGCACTTGGCATAACCACGGCTGCGGTGTCTCGCACCATCTCGAATCTCGAAAAACACCTCGATACCCGCCTTTTTAATCGAACGACAAGAAACATATCGATCACCGAAGCCGGAAGCATTTTCTTCGATGGCTGCTCGAAAATTATTCTTGACATTGACCTACTCGAGCACACCGCAAGTCAACAAACGATCGCCCCATCTGGCGTTCTCAGAATAGCGTCTCATTCGAGCATCGTCCGGAACAGGCTTGCACCGCTAATTTCGGAATTCAGCAAACAATTCCCAAAAATAAAATTAGACATCCACACCACCGACCGCCCAATCGACCTGGTCTCCGAGGGCTATGATGTCGGCCTTGTGTTTCCCTACATGATCACCAATGACAGCACGATTACAAAGTCACTTGAGAGAATCCCGCTTACAATTACGGCGAGCAGTCAATATTTGAACGCACACGGAACACCAGAATCCCCCGAAGACCTCAAAACACACAAATTTATCGCAATCTCACCATACATAAGAAAACCAAGGATCACATTCGTACGAAATTCTCAAACCTGTAACATAGAGACACCCTACGACATATCGTCAAACAACGCAGATTTCAATCTGAGCCTGGTGATTCAAGGTGGCGGAATCGGAATATTCCCGGACTTCATGTCAAGAGAGGAGATAAGAAGCGGGAAATTAGTTGAGATTTTAACGGATTTTGAAATAGAGAACGGCGAAATCGATTTGCGCATAGCCTATAGCAGCCGATCCTTTTTGCCAGCCAAAACTCGCGCATTCATCGATTTTTCGTCTACATACATCGAGGGCATTGCACTCACGAAACGCAGCGACCCAGATTCGAGGCAAAAATCATCAAATTGACGAATGCCAATCAGGCAACAGGAGCAACTCACGTGCAATGTGGCAAGATCGATGACGCATAATTGCAAGTGACGTTGGCGGACGAAGTACTGGCCACGCCAGCCAAGATGCTGCCCAATCTTCGAATCTCGCCGCTCCCTACCATCTGCTGAATCTTCGCATGCCTATCCAAATGAGACCGGAGCGGCGCTCGTATCACGACGAGAACGCATCGAACACCATCTGGCGCAGCCATTGATTTCCCGGTTCCCGATGGTTCTTCGCATGCCAAAGCACGTTGATGACAATGTCCGGGATCTTTACCGGACAGGCCGACGACTCGAGGCCGAACGGTTCGAGAGTCCTGTTCGCGTATGCCTCCGGCACTACCGCAATCATGTCGGTATTCTGAAGAATGTGCCCAACCGCCACGAAATGCGGCACACGAAGGCGCACGTTGCGCGTCACCCCCGCACGCTGAATTACCTCATCCACCATTCCATGCCCCGTTCCTTCGGCGACCACCGCCACGTGCTGCGCCGCACGAAACGCCTTTAGCGAAATCCCTTCCTCGGCAAGCGGATGCCCCCGTCGAAAGAGGCACACGTAACGTTGTTTGAAAAGTCTGCGCTGGAAAAAACCCGATTTGAGGTCCGGCACGAAACCGATCGCCAGATCGACTTTGCCGGTCTCCATCTCTTCACGGAGGTTGACGCTGGTGTTCCATTCCGTACTGATCGTGACCCCGGGCGCCGAACGTTCCATTTTTTCCATCAAGCCGGGAAGGAAGTAAATTTCCCCGATGTCGGTCATCGCCAGCGTGAATTTTCGCTTGCTCGTGGCCGGCTCGAAGATCGATTTCTCATTGAGCGAACTGTGTATGGCACCCAGCGCGTATCCGATCGGTTCGGCAAGGCGCTCTGCAAGCGGGGTCGGAACCATGCCGTTCGCCGTTCGCAGGAACAGTTCGTCCCCAAGAAGCTTTCGCAGCCGGTTCATCGCATTACTGACCGCAGGCTGCGACATCTCGAGCGTCCCCGCCACTGCGGACACACGCCTCTGATGCAGTAGCTCGTTAAATATGACGAGAAGATTGAGATCCACATCCCAGAGTTCCATGCCCGTACCTTTATTGATTTCAGTGATATGACGAATTCACAAACTTCTATTTATCAATAGTAGCAGTTGCAGCAACATAGCGTCACTAAATGAAGAAACTTGGAGACGCAGTCAGCCATGGAAGTCGCAATCTTGCCGCTGCAGCGGACACTGCAGGTTCAGGCCGGGACAAACCTTCTCGACACCCTGCGAGCGAATGACATCCCCATCTCGTATAGCTGCATGGCCGGGCGATGCGGCACATGTCGCTGCAAGCTGGTTGCCGGGAAGGTAATCGAAAACGGCCCGGAGCAGTCCGTCTCGCCAATGAGCGCCGGTCAGTCGGTTCTCGCGTGTCAGACGACGATCGTTGAAAACTGCTCGATCGAAATTCCCGAGCCCGACGAGGTGGTGGTACATCCCGCACGGGCAATCAAGGCGACCGTTACAGGTCTTGAAGACCTCACGCACGACATCAAGCGCCTCAGGCTCACCCTTGCGAAACCACTCGAGTTTTCGCCCGGCCAGTACGCAACACTTCAGTTCACACCGCAGCACATTCGGCCGTATTCGATGGCATGCACGCATGACACGAACGAACTCGAATTTCACGTCAGGCTCGTACCGGATGGTCGCGTCACGTCGTATATCGCCACCGAATTGAAGCTCGGCGACCAGGTTCGTGTGAGCGGCCCGCTTGGTACTGCTTACCTGCGCCGCAAACATGAAGGCCCGGTCATCTGCATCGCCGGCGGAACCGGGCTTGCCCCGGTTCTCTCGGTGCTTCGCGGGGCAATCGACGCCGGCATGCGCAATCCAACTCACGTCTACTTCGGCGTTCGTTCGTCCAACGACGTCTATGGCATCGAGTGGCTGAGAGAGCTGCAGGAGAAGCATCCGGATCTGCATGTGCACGTGGTGATTGCGACGGAGTCCACGAGCAGCCAATGGCGGTGTGGCGTCGTTACGCAGGCGGTCGAAGAGGATTGGGGAACGCTGGAAGGGTGGCGTGCCTATCTTGCCGGCTCCCCTCTCATGGTCGACGCGGCGACGATGTTGCTGACGCGCAAAGGCATCCAGCAGGGACACATCTATGCCGACGCCTTCTATCCCAGCGGTGTTTAAACAACAGGAGGAGAACCCGACATGGCACACGAACTGAAATCTCACGAAGCGCGCCGCAGTTACTACGAGTGCATTGGCAAGGACAATCTCACGCCGCTCTGGGAGGTACTGCACGCACTTGTCCCGCCGAGTCCGCGGCCGAACATCGTTCCCGCGATGTGGAAATACAGCGCATTGCGCAACACGCTGCTGCAATCCGGGGATCTCATTACCGCGGAGGAAGCTGAGCGGCGCGTATTGATCCTCGAAAATCCCGGGGTGCGTGGACAGTCGCGAATTACCCAATCTCTCTACGCCGGCTTCCAGCTGATTCTGCCCGGCGAGGTGGCCCCCGCTCATCGCCATTCCCAATCTGCGCTTCGCCTTGTCCTTGATGGCGAAGGAGCATACACAGCGGTCGATGGCGAGCGTACGACGATGCGGCGCGGCGATTTCATCATCACGCCGTCGATGACCTGGCATGACCACGGCAACCTCGGCGACGAACCGGTCGTCTGGCTCGACGGTCTCGATATTCCGATCGTGCAGTTTCTCGACGCCGGCTTCGCGGAAAAAGCAACGACCGACTCCCAGGACCAGCTGCGGCAAGAAGGCGATGCCCTGCTGCGTTACGGCCACAACATGGTGCCGATCGATTTTCGCCAGGCCGCCTCGGATCCGACGCGCGTCTTCGTCTATCCGTACGCCCAGACCCGCAAGGTGCTCTGCGAACTCGCCGGCACGCCGGCTGATCCGTGGCATGGGCATGCGTTCCGCTATGTCAATCCAGCAACGGGCGCCTCCCCGATGCCGACAATCGGCGCGTTTGCCCGGCGCCTGAAGGCCAACGTCGAGACTCGTCCCTATCGCAGCACTGACAGTACGGTATTCGTCTGTCTTGAGGGCGAAGGGCGTGCCGTCATCGACGGCAAGACGTTTGATTTTTCCGAAAGCGACGTTCTGGTGGTGCCGTCCTGGGCGGCGCATCAGTTCCGCGCGTCGCGCGACACGATTCTATTCAGTTTCTCGGATCGCCCCGTCCAGCAGGCGTTGGGCTTGTGGCGCGAAGAAAAGCTGTCCTGAACCTACTGGAGACGTTAATGAAACTGGCACTCGCCGCCCCCCCGCTGTACACACTCGCTATCGCCGGTGAAGAAGATCGATTCCCGGTCAATCGCGTGTTTTGTGTCGGCCGCAACTACGCTGCGCATGCTCGCGAAATGGGCAAGGACCCGGATCGCGACCCGCCCTTCTTTTTCATGAAACCGGCTCACGCCATTGTCCAGGCCGGCGCGAAGGAGGTATCGATCCCGTACCCGCCGATGACGAAAAATTTCCACCACGAAATCGAATTGGTGGTGGCCATCGGCAAGGGCGGATCGAACATCCCGGTGACAGAAGCACTGGAACATGTCTTCGGCTATGCGGTCGGCCTGGACATGACGCGTCGCGACCTCCAGCTCGAGGCACGCGACAAAGGGCGCCCGTGGGAATTTGGAAAATCGTTCCCTCAATCCGCGCCTGTCGGCCCGATTCATCGCGCGGCCACGCAGCAAGAGATTAACCACGCGGACATCAAACTCGAAGTCAATGGCGAGAGTCGGCAATCGTCGAACATCTCGAAGCTGATCTGGTCTGTCGCCGAGTCCATCGCTTACCTGTCGCAGTATGACTGCCTCGAGCCGGGCGATCTCATCATGACCGGAACGCCTGAAGGCGTTGGCGCGGTCGTAAAAGGCGACCTGATGCGCGGATCGATCGACGGCCTTGGCGAGATTTCCGTTCGTGTCGCCGACTGAGTCCGACACCTGACGCAAGCATTCGATGATTGAGGAGACAAAGATGACCGACACTCATCTGACTGACGGAAAACTGGAATGGCAAGACGACGGCTCGAGCCGCGTCCCTTTCCGGGCCTATACCGACGCCGATATCTACCAGCGCGAACTCGACCGCTTTTTCTATTCGGGCCACTGGTGCTATATCGGACTCGACGCAGAGATCCCCAATGCGGGCGATTTCAAACGGACCGTGATTGGCGAGCGCTCGGTAATTGCCTCGCGCACCGAAGACGGTGAAATTCACGTTTTTGAGAACGTGTGCGCACACCGGGGCGTAAAGTTCTGCCGGGAGAAATTCGGCAATCGCAAGGACTTCACCTGCCCCTATCACCAATGGAACTACGACCTCAAGGGTAACCTTGTCGGCGTGCCTTTCCGTCGTGGCGTCAAGCAGGACGGAAAGGTCAACGGCGGCATGCCTGCAGACTTCGATCCGAAGCAGCACGGCCTGACCAAACTCAAGGTTGCTCGCCGCAATGGTGTGATATTCGCCTCGTTCGACCACGACGTCGTGTCACTCGAGGAATATCTCGGCCCGACCATCCTCGACTACTTCGATCGTGTATTCAATGGACGAAAGCTGAAGGTCCTTGGCTACAACCGTCAGCGCATTCCCGGCAACTGGAAGCTGATGCAGGAAAACATCAAGGATCCGTATCACCCAGGGTTGCTGCATACGTGGTTCGTGACGTTTGGCCTTTGGCGCGCAGACAACAAGTCCGAACTGAAGATGGACGAACAGTTCCGTCATGCCGCAATGATCTCGACGCGCGGCTCGGGTGGCAAAGGGGAAGTCACGAGTGGTGTCACGAGCTTCAAGGAGCAGATGAAACTCAATGACGATCGCTTCCTTGATGTTGTCCACGAACCATGGTGGGGCGCGCCGACGGCCGTCATGATGACCGTGTTCCCGAGCGTGATCATCCAGCAGCAGGTCAACTCCGTGTCGACACGGCATATCCAGCCGAACGGCCCCGACTCATTCGACTTTGTCTGGACGCATTTCGGCTTCGAGGACGATACGCCGGAGATGACCCAGCGTCGCCTGCGCCAGGCGAATCTGTTCGGCCCGGCCGGCTTCGTCTCGGCGGACGATGGAGAAGTCATCGAATTTTCGCAGGAAGGCTTCGAACAAAAGCCGTTCCATCGCACCATCGCCGAGCTCGGTGGCCGGGAAATCGGCAATACGGACCACATGGTGACCGAGACGCTGATTCGCGGCATGTACGACTACTGGCGACGTGTAATGGAGATCTGAGATGCTCGACTTTGCAACCTATTCCGACCTTCTTGGCTTGTACGCTGACTATGCCGCCGTGCTGGATCACGGCGAATGGGAAAAGTGGCCCGAATTCTTCACAGAGAATTGCACGTACAAGCTCCAGCCGCGTGAAAACCACGAACGCGGATTGCCGCTCGCTACGCTCGCGTTCGAAAGCCGCGGCATGCTCAAGGACCGCGTGTACGGCGCGACCGAGACGATTTTCCACGATCCCTACTACCAGCGTCACGTAGTAGGCATTCCTCGCATCTTGAAAATCGAAGGCGACCGTATCGAGGCCGAGGCCAACTACGCAGTCTTTCGCACGAAACCGGACGGCATGACCACGCCGTACAACGTCGGCCGCTACATCGACGTCATCCGCCAGACCCCCGACGGGCTCAAGTTCGAGTCCCGACTGTGCGTGTTCGATAGCGAAATGATCCCCAATTCCATCATCTATCCAATTTGAGGTCTGACATGGCTGGACAATGGATGAAAGTGATCCCTATTGCATCGTTGCCGCAGGACGATGTCGCAGCAATGCAGGTGGGCGGCCGGGAAATCGCGTTCTACCGCGTCGGCGAAGAAGTCTATGCGACAGACAACATCTGCACGCATGGCCTCGCCAGACTGTGCGACGGCTTTCTCGATGGGCATGAGATCGAGTGCCCGCTGCATCAGGGAAAATTTGATGTACGGACGGGCAAAGCCATGTGCGAACCCCTCACGACAGACGTTCGCACATTCCCCGTGAAACTCGAGGGAGGAGATGTTTTCGTCGAGCTCCAGGAATCCGACGCCTGAAACCCACGTGGGCGGACATCTCATCCGAGGGTCCGCCCTCTCTGCTTGCACTTGCCATGCAACTATTCAATTACTTCCGCAGCTCCGCATCGTACCGCGTGCGCATCGCCTGCAACTTGAAGGGGCTGCCTTACGAATATGTTCCGATTCATTTGAATCGGAACGGCGGCGAGCAGTTTGCAGCCGATTTTTCCGCGTTGAACCCACAACAGCTTGTCCCGGTCCTGGACGACAGCGGCTTCCGTGTAGCGCAGTCGATCGCAACCCTCGAATACCTCGAGGAGCACTATCCGACGCCGGCGCTACTGCCGAGCGTAGATGTGGAGCGGGCGCGAGTGCGTGAAGTCGTCCAGTACATCGCCTGTGACATACACCCGCTGAACAATCTCCGCGTACTGAAATTTCTCACCGGAACGCTACAGCTCTCCGACGAGCAGAAAAAGACCTGGATCTCGCATTGGCTCGAGACTGGCCTCGCAGCACTTGAGTCCCAGCTCGACCATGCTTCGACACGTGGCGCGTTCTGCTTCGGAGACTCTCCGACGCTCGCCGACTGTTGCCTCATGCCGCAACTGTTCAATGCGCGGCGGTTCGATGTCGACGTCGATCGATACCCGACGCTCCGGGAAATCGAGAAAAACTGCGAATCGATTGAGGCATTCCGCCTCGCACATCCGTCACGTCAGCCGGATGCCGAGTAAAGAATAAACCTCACTTATGAAAACCTATTAACAAGCGTTACTGGCGCCCACCTGCCCGGTGGGTAAAAATTTATAAATATTATAGGAGACACACGTAATGGCCCAGCAGCAAACTGTCGGGATGATAGGCATTGGCCAGCTAGGTTTGCCGATCGCTGCCAACCTCATCTCCGCTGGATTCCGGGTGGTCGGATATCGACGAAATGACCGGGATGAATTTGTCAGTCGTGGCGGCGAAGCACTTGCCAATCCCGCAGAAGTTGCCCGCGCGGCTGACGTTCTCCTCCTTTGCCTGCCTGGAGAGGAAGCACAGCTCGATGTACTTGACGGGCCCAACGGGCTTCTCTCGGCGATCAAGCCCGGCCAGACGGTTATCGAATTGGGAACCTACACCCGCGAGTTCAAGTTGGCACAGGCGGCCCGTATCGAGGCGCTCGGTGCGGGAGTTGTCGAAGCAGAGGTAAGCGGCTCCCCACCCATGGTCGCCGAGCGGCGCGCTGCCCTGTATCTGGGAGGCAACAAAGCCCTGATCGATCAGTGTCAACCCATCTTCGACGCCATTACCGCGCATCATTTCCATCTTGGCGGATTCGGCTGTGCCGTCACGATGAAGCTCATCGCCAATTGCCTGGTCACGATCCACACGTTGGCAGCAGCCGAAGCGATCAACCTCGCAACCCATGCCGGCTTCGATCCTGAACAAGCCGTCGACGTCCTCAAACAAGGTGCCGGCGCCTCCGCCATGCTCGCGATTCGAGGCCCGCTTATGGCAGCCAGGCGTTTTTCGCCCGCACTCGGTGCGTTCAATACGTTGGACAAGTATCTGAAGCTCGGCGAAAACCTTGCCGACGCGCTCCACTGCGCGACGCCACTCTTTACGGCGGCAAGCCCCTACTTCAGCCGAGCCCAAGACGAAGGGATGGGCGCGCTCGACATTGCGGCCGTCATTCAACTCATCGATGCAGATTCGCGCACGCCGCAACCGGCGGCCATGGCCTGACGATCCACCGGCGCCCGGCCCGGGCGCCGCTGGCGTACACCTCATCATCCATCAAAATCGGTAAGCCATCATGATACGTTCCCTCTTGCACATCGGGATGACCGTGCCAGACCTGGAAACAGGCCGTGCATTCTACGAACTGTTTGGTCTCGAGTGCCGAGTCAGCGGAAACGATCTTGTTTTCCGTTGCCCAGGGCTCGCGCAGGATCAGCTTCGGCTGATGGCCGGAGCGAAGAAGAAACTCAGCTATCTCTCGCTCGGCACCGACGAGAACGGCATGCAAACGCTGCTGAGCAGGCTGGAATCGGCTGATGTTTCCGTCGTGAAGTCACCGTTTGCGGCGGATCTCGAAGGTATCTGGTTTCAGGATCCGCACGGCGACTGGCTGAACGTTCAGATAGCCGAACCGGCTCAATCCACACTCGCTCCGAGCGCAGCCGTGAATTCGCCGGGCCGGTACGGCCGTATCGGCGTACGGGCCTGCGACCTTGCCAGCTTGCAGAAACAGACTCGACCACGCCGACTCGGGCATTTGATCAAGTTCTCGCCGGACGTCAACCGTTCCGTTGACTTCTACACACATGTGCTCGGCATGAAGGTGAGCGACCGCGCGCACGACATACTCGCCTTCCTCCGCGGAAGCGCCGGCGGTGATCACCACATCATCGCATTCGCGAAGAGCAGCCATACCGGCCTTCACCACATGAGCTTCGAAGTCGGCGACATCGACGAAATCGAGCTCGGTGCGCAGACGCTGCTACGGGCGGGATACAAGGACGGATTCGGCCTGGGTCGCCATGTCGGCGGGTCAAACTACTTTCACTACATCCGTGATCCGTGGAACAGCCTCGTCGAGTACTTCTGGGACATTGACGTGATCCCCGAGAATGACGAAGCCTGGCGCCCCATGGACGTCGATCCGCACCAGATTACGGCAGTGTGGGCAACCACGCCTCCGCCGCCGGAGTTCGTTCAGAACTTTGAAGAGGCAGATTGATGGCACACGCTGATTCCGCAAGCGAAATGCTCGCTGCGATGCTTAACAAACCCCTGTATGTCGCCCTACGGCTACCGGTCGATTTAGCCAGGATGGCGGAGCTATTGCCCGCGCATCTCGAGTGGGCCATTCGCGCCGAGCAGAGGGGCGAGCTTTTTGCATCGGGCCCTTTCGCTGCCGATAACGCAGCACCGGGTACCGCCGGCGGGATGTCGATTGTACGCGCCGCGTCGGCCGAAGAAGCCGCCGACATCCTTGCGGCAGACCCGTTCATACGAGAACGAGTCTTCAAGGCCGAAATCAGGAAGTGGATTCTCATGGAAGGAAGCATCACGATGAATGTGCGCTTCTCCGATCAAACGGCCCGAGTGCTCTGACGCTCGGCCCTGTACGAAAACTGGCCGGATCCTTATAGGGTCCGGCCGCCTCTGTACCGATTGCAGGACAATGTATGGAATACAAACTCTTCTCGTACCTGAGCGATGACGGCGAAATTCGCCCTGGCATCGTCGTCGACGGAAAGCATTATGACTTGCATACAGTTGCAGGCATGCTGGATTGCGACCTGAGTCCCGACACGACGCTCGACGAATTGGTCGACGACTGGGCGAAGTCGCACGAAACGCTTACGAAACTGGCGGCGGCGCTGCCTGGTGGCACGCCTCGATTCGAGATGCTGGCACGCGACGCAGCCAGTATTCAATTCCGGCCGCCGCTGCAGCGCGCCGGAGCGATCTACGGCGCAGGCGCAAACTACCGCGACCATGTAGAGGCCATGAGCCGGGCGTTCAATATGAACCTTGTGCTGGATCCGCGCAGCGAAGGCATCCCGCCATGGCACTTCATTAAAGCGCCCAAGGCGACGCTGACCGGGCATCGCTCCCCCATCCCGTTCCCGCCGAACACGACAAAGCTGGATTGGGAAGCCGAACTTGCTGTCGTCATCGGACGTACCGCATCGGATGTTTCAGTTGACGAAGCGCTCGACTACGTCGCCGGTTACAGTTGCGCGAACGACGTATCCGCGCGCGACCATCTTGTGCGCCAGAACGTCGATCCGACCTCTCCATTCCGGTTCGACTGGATTGGCCACAAGTGCTTCACCGGGTCCTGCCCACTCGGTCCACTCCTCACACCGGCCGCATTCGTTGAGTCTCCGGAAACGCTCGACATCAAGCTATGGGTCAATGGTGAGCTTAAACAGGACTCGAATACGCGCAACCATCTCTATTCCGTTGCCGATCAGATTTCTCACCTCAGCAAGCGCCTTGTACTCTATCCCGGCGACATCATTCTGACGGGTACGCCGGCAGGTGTTGGAATGGAAACCGGCACGTTCCTGGCTCGAGGTGACGTAATGCGCGTATGGATCGACGGGCTCGGCGAACTGGAAAACACCATCGCTTGAGCCATACGGACGCCTCGCCACCATGGCGAGGCAATTGCACCGGGCTTGTTCTGACGAAAGAGCATTGGCTTAAATCATCATGGGTACCGTCTCCTCTTCAACGCAATCCAGACCTCCCACGAGCGGGCGGATGCGGGACTATATTCTGCTCGCAATCGTTCTCCTTCTGCTCGTTGCGGCGGCAATCCGATATGTTTTCCAGATTCATACGGAACGAACGGAGGATGCGTATGTTGACGGGAACGCGGTACAAGTCACGTCACAAATCAGCGGAACCGTCATCGCGATCCTGGCAGACGATACTGACCATATCGAATCGGGTTCAGTGCTTGTCCGGCTGAATCCCGTGGATCAGGAAGTCCAGTTCGAACGCGCGTCGGCGGCCCTCGCCAAAGCGACGCGCGCCGCACGCGGCCAGTATCACGATGCAGATCAACTTCAGGCCGAAGTCGATCAGCGGCGCAATGATGTCGAAAAAGCGAAAGCCGATCTCGGCCGGCGAACACTGGCCTTGCCAGAAGGCGCCGTGTCGCGCGAGGAAATCAGTCATGCTCAGGATGCTTACAGAAACGCTCAAGCCGCACTCGAGGCATCCCGGCAAGCACTCGCTCAGCGACAAGCTGTCGTCGACGGCACGACACTACGTACCAATCCCGACGTTCTGTCGGCTGCTGCGAATGTGCGCGACGCATACATCGCACGCGTTCGGACGCAGATTCTCGCCCCCGTATCGGGCACCGTCACGAAGCGAAGCGCTCAGGTTGGCGAACGCATCAGCCCGGGATCCTCGCTCATGTCCGTCGTTCCGCTCGATGCGCTGTGGGTCACGGCAAATTTCAAGGAATCTCAGCTGGAAGATTTGCGCATCGGCCAGCCCGTTGAGCTGACGGCGGATGCCTATGGCGGCGATGTCACGTATCACGGGAAAATAGTCGGCGTGGATGCAGGAACCGGAAGCGCATTTGCCTTGTTGCCCCCTCAAAACGCAACCGGCAACTGGATCAAGGTGACGCAACGCGTTCCGGTGCGAATTACACTGGATCCGCGCGAAATCGCCCCCCATCCGCTCCGAATTGGACTGTCGATGCGTGTCATCGTCGACACTCACGATCGCAGCGGGTCCGTCCTTCGACGCGGCACGTCGACGCCTTCAGCTTATGAAACCCGCGTATTCGATGCTGAGCTAAAGAACGCCAACGACGTGGTGGACACGATCATCCGGAAGAACGAAGGCGGCAGCCCCCGTTCCTCGAACGCGCCTGCAATGCGGCAGGAGATGCGTGATGCATCGTAAGCACGCAGCGCTGCTTTGTACGGTCTGCTTGTTGTGCGCACTGGAATTTCTCGAAACGGGAATGCTCGCATTCGCGTCAGTCCCCATTCGAAACGAGATCTCGGCGAGTCCGGAGGAATACAGCTTCATCGCTTCGCTTTACGCTTGCGTCGCAGTAGTGGCCATCTCGGTCCAGCGCTGGCTCGTCGAACGGGTCGGGTGGCGCAGCTATATCGTCGGGTCGATTGCAATCTATGTTGCCGGCGCGTTGATATGCGGAACGAGCAGCCAAATGGAATCGTTCGCACTTGGACGCGTCGTCATGGCAATGGGCGGTGCATCGTTCCTGACCAGCTCACGCGTGATGGTCAACATGATTCCGCCTGGTCCGGGCCGGTTCGTCGGCGTCAAAGTCTTCGCCGTTGGCCTTGCCTCAGGAACCGCTGCGGCCCCCCTCATTTCATCGCTCGCGGTCACTTACGATACCTGGCAATCGATTTTTTGGGCACTCGTCGCAATTTCGATTCTGGCCGGGGCGCTCGCGATTACGTTCCTTCCAGCCACGCGGGTTCCCGAAGAAGGACGTACACGTACGACCGCGGGCAGAGTACTGCTGCTCAGCATGAGCTCGTTCGCTTTACTCTACAGCTTGCAACGGTCGTACTACGAGTTTTACACGAGTACATTCGTGCTTGTCGCGTTTGCACTGCTGGCGGCGCTGTCGGTTTATATCTACTTTTCCATCGAACTCAGCGATGAACGCCCGCTGCTGAAGATCCGCGAACTCCTGGCACCCCGCTACAGCTACGGCGTACTCTTGTTTTGCTTCTGCTACCTGCTCGTCGGCGCGAACAACTATATCCTGCCGTCCTTCATGCAAACCGGGCTGGGTTTCTCCTGGCAAACCATAGGCCGTTACCAGTCGCTAGCCCTTCTGGCGTCGCTCGTCACCTGGCTCGTGATGTCCCGGATTGTTCCCAAATATCCCGCGCCCAAGAAATTCCTTGTTCTTGGGTTTCTCGCACTTGCCACCGTCGGCTGGCAGCTTTCCTCGCTCACGCCCAACGCGGACATGCGGACACATGTCTTGCCTGCGCTCGCGCTCAATGGGTGCTTCACCATGCTCGTCCTGGCAACGACGGCCATGCAGACGTTCCAGGATGTCGGAAGCGACGAGGTATTGTTTTCTCACGCGCAGCAGGTCAAGAACATGGCGGCTCAGGTCGCGAGCGCAATGGGCGTAGCGCTGGCCACGGTCTTTTCGCAATGGCGCAGCACCGTACACTACAGCCAGCTCAATATGAGGCTTCAGGACGCGGATCCCGTTTTTACGCAGGCTTTGCAGCACTTGAGCCGATTCCTCGCCTTCACGCATGAACCCGCCACATCGTCAAAGATCGCCATGGCGTACTACGCACAGGAAACCGCTCGCCAGTCCAACTTGATGGCATATGTCGAGTATTTCTGGCTGATATCGTGGATTGGCGTGCTGGCGATCATTGTGTCGTCGGCACAGCGCGTTTTCCGGTGATGAGATGAATATCCGGGACGACGCCGTGTCCTGCCCGATCGAACCCGCATCTTACGCACGCGGCACCGCCCCTCTCACCGGGCACCGGCTCGCCGCCTCGCACATAAATCAAATTGATACATTGGTATCACCGCGCACGCATGGAGTCTTTCCTCGGTTCGGAAAAGAATGGGCTCCGATCGCCGCGCTTCCGGTCCACCGTGACAACGGAGGGCGGCACACTTCGGACGCTCAGACGTTCAAATCGCAAAAGCCTCAGGCACTAACGAAGTCACATCACCATGATCATTGAACAACGAATTTATCAACTCAAACCCGGCGCATTGCACGAATTCGTCAAGACCTACGAGGCTGAAGGTCTGCAGATCCAGAAAGCGGCCCTTGGCGAACTCATTGGATATTTCTATTCGGAGGTCGGCGAACTCAATCGCATCGTGCAGCTTTGGAAGTTCGCATCTTTTGAAGATCGTCAGGAAAGACGCGCCCGACTCTCCGCCATGCCCGAATGGAAAGCGCTTCTTGCGAAGATCGGTCCGCTGATTGTCGAGCAGCGCAATGAACTCCTGACACCGGCTTCATTCTCGCCAATCAATTAACAGGCATGCTGGGCCGGCCGCGCGCCATCCGGATGCTCAGCCCAGCCGACGTTATCACGGGTGGCCGGTCCTTTCGGCCGGCGCTCGCGCATGCGCGACCCGGCGAGTCATGCGACAGCGGACCGCCCGTTGTCATTCCGATAGTACGAAGTGACCTCACACCCCTTCAGTCTGCGCGGTCTCTCGACGCGCCGATCCGGCACCGAGGATCGTTTCGTTGGTCGCCTTGTGGAATAACTCATTGAGGAGATGGCGAAACCACATGCTTGCCGGCTCTTTGTGGTATCGATCATGCCAGTACAGAGCAATTTCAAATGGCTCCATCCCGAGGGGTTCCGGGGTGTAAGTCAGCGGATAGTATCGGCTAAGCGCAATAGCCAGAACCTCCGGGGCAATCCAAACCAGGTCCGAGCCCAGCAGGCAGTGCGGAGCAGCAAGGTACTGCGGCGTTCTGATCCTGATCCGCTCTCGGGCACCTGCCTCGATAAGGGTACGCTCGAGTATCCGGTGGCCGCTGCCGCTATACTCGACGAGGAGGTGCTCCTGGGCCAGAAACGTCTCTCTGTCGACATCTCGCCCATCGAGTGGGTGCCCTTTTCGCATCACGCAGACATAGCGCTGGGTAAACAACGCCTTTCGGTGAATGTCCTGCTCCAGAGAAGGAAGATACCCTAGCGCGACGTCTATCCGGCCGGACGCCAACCCTGCCACCGTTTCCTCGATTGGCACAAACACGGTGTGCAGTGACGAATTGGGCGCACGCATCTTCAGCTCTCGGTGCAGCGTCGGCAGAAACGTCACCTCCCCGATATCGCGCGTCCTGATCGTGAACGTCCTGCGTGCGCTGGCCGGGCAAAACGGCGGTGGCGTACCCGTCGTTCCCCGTACCAGATTCAGCGACTCAATAAGCGATGGCGCGATGTTGGTCGCCAATGGGGTCGGCTCCATTCTGCGACCGACAAGCATGAACAGTTTGTCACCATATGCGTCCCGCATTCGCTTCAATGCGCTGCTGACCGCAGCCTGTGTCACGCCCAGGCTTTCCGATGCGACCGTCACCGAGCGATCTCGCCACAGCGCTTCGAACACGTAGAGCAAATTCAGATCTTTCACACTCCCCCCGACTGAACACGGCGTCACATCGACTCGTGAGTAAGCGCAGGAATCCGCCAAAGAGGCGAAGGGCAACATGTGGTGTGGCCACTTTCCCGCATAAGCGCTATTTATACTTCTCTTGGGTCACGCGATCACTTGGCGTTAACGCTATTCACCAGTGAGCCTCGATTGTGATCGCGCATGCGGGGGCTCCCACGCTCAAAAATGGCACGGGATGTTCGCGCAAGGCTCGTCCTTCGCGAGTTCGACGCTGGCCAGCGGGAGTATCTCGCCGATGGGCGCCGGCAGTGACGCTTCGGCGGTCGGGGGCAGTGCGATTCCGCCCCCTCCGTTCGGAGGAAAGGCGGTTGCTTGATTGCTGGATCATGCCATAGGTGACGATTGATATCGAACGGTCAACCAGACGTGTCGCAGCCCCCTGACGGTCGACTCGCTACGGAACGGTCGGACTCGATTCGCCACGCGGCCGTCAAAATCCGCCGTCTCCGTCCCTCAACGCGCTCTGGACGCACCGAGACGGCGTCCCGCAAATTGACGACACGGCGTTGGCAAACAAAGCTCAAGGCGAGATATCTTCCAGCGTCTTGTTGGACGTCTCCGTTATCTTGAAGGATACGATCGTCCCTACGGCAGCGACCAGGCAATACAGTGCGAATACACGCCCAATATGGTGTCCCGTCATCAATCCACCTACGAGTAGCGGGCCAACGATTGCCGCCACCCGCTGCCACGCCGTGCCAACACTGGTTCCAAATGCGCGGATGCGAGTCGGATAACACTCTGGTGTATAGACATACAGCGCCAACGCAGTCGTGTTGGCGAAGAAATAGCTCACGGATGCCAGCGCGACGATCACTGCGATGTTGGTCGAATATGCCGACAACGACGCGAGCACCGCGGCAGCACATCCGAACGCACCGATGAACCATACCTTGCGCCCCACAACATCGATGAGAAGAGCGCACGCGACCGTCCCGACGAGCCCCGCGACGTTTGTGATCAGGCTGAACCGTAGCGCTTCCTTGATCGGAACGCCGAACACTGAGCTATAGATTGTGGGAAGCCAGCTGACAAGCCCGTACACAACAAACGCAGAACAGAACCATAGAAGCCATACGACGACCGTGCGGCCAATATAGAAAGACGAAAATAGTTCGCCGAATCCGCTTCTCGATACATCCGTCGTGGTGCGCGGATGAATGTGAGCCAGGCCTGGATCTTGTGGCGGCGTGTCGCTGACGCCGCCATGCGACGCGCGCTCGATCAGTTCGATCACGGCCCTTGCGCGATCCACCTCGCCCTTTCTGATCAACCAGCGCGGCGACTCCGGAAGCAGCCGGGTCAGGAAGACAGCCAATATCGCGGGCAAGCCGCCGATGATGAACATGTATCGCCAACCGAGCGTCGGAACAAGCCACGAACCGACGAGCCCGGCAAATACCAGTCCAACCGGGAAAATGACTTCATACAAGAGGATAAAGCGACCCCGTTTATGCGACTTGGTCAGCTCGTTGATGTACGTAGCCGCAATCGGAACTTCGCCTCCCAGCCCGACTCCCTGGATCGCTCTAAACACCATGAGCATCACTACGCTGTTGGTCGCGGCACAAAAAAGGCTCGCCACGGAAAACAAGGCCACACTGATCGTCACCGTCGGAATCCGACCGATTCGCTCCGCCAGCGCACCCAGGATGAATGCTCCGGCAAACTGCCCCGCGAACCCGGCCGAAATGAGAAATCCGGCCTGCTGCGTGGTCAGATGCCATTCCCGAATAAGTGCCGGCAAGACAAATGCAATCGCCAGGATATCGAAAGCATCGAAAAACGTTGCGATCCCGACGATGATTCGCGTGCGAACGTGCCAGAAGGATGTAGGTATTCTTTCGAGCCTCGACACCAATGCTTCGGCGCCTGAGTTGGCGGTGCCTGAAAGTTCAGCTTTTTCGATGCGCATAGACATTTCGCTGTTTGAGTGAGGCGGTACTTCGGTACTGGCCACACTCGGATACTGGAAACTCGCGGGACGCACGACAGACGCGATGGTCCATCGCGTCTCCCGGCGCACAACCAGGTAGTGGCGCTTGCAGATGTCTTTCATTACCAAGCGACGACAAGCAGCGCCACGTCACGCCGTGTTTTTATGTCATAGGCGGCTTGCGACGCTGTTTCGCAAACTCACGAGCTGAGCAGCGGCGTCCTTGAGTGACAGGGTCTCGACGCCGATGGCGTTCAAGCGGCACTGAATTGCTTCGACCTCTTCGTCACGGGGCAGCGGCATCGGCGCGGTCATCAGAGGCGAATCGACCAAACCGCGAAGCCAGGACGCAATCTTGTACCGGATGTGAAGCCGTCCCCACTCCGAATAGATGTAATCATGCAGATCCCTGAGACCTCGATCCCAGATTGCCGTCGCAGCCACTACGTCATTGTTCTCCCACGCGTGGATGTGCTCAGCCATTGCCTCATAGGCATAACACCAAGAGCCGGAGATCGTGCCATCAAGTGCCCCGGTCGCAAGATTTTCGTGAAAATTCTGTGCCGCTGCGCCTAGCACTGCGACGTGCGGTGCCCGCTTTCTGAGGCCAAGGGTAATCGCTCGATAACCCTCGTAGTTGTAGGTCATTTTCCAGCCGACCACGTTCGGCACTTCTCGGCAGATCGCCAGCGTCGCTTCCAATGGCAAACCGATACCGTACTTGCTGGACGGAGCAGCAACAGGATGCGTGAAAATCGGCAGATCCACGGCGCGATCCTGCAAGCGAATCTGGTCAAGCCACACTTCCGGGTAGCGAACAGGATCCCAACTCGTCGTCACGTCCATTGCGCCACCAGGCGGGATCGCAAAAATCCCGCTTGCCCCGACAGCCTTCGCATCCCGCGCGACTTTGACGCACTCTGAAGTGGTCCATCCAAACGTTCCTGCGAGAACCGGCACTTGACCGCCTGCTTCTTCGAGCACGACCTCCAGTACACGTCGCTTCTCGGCCCTGGTCAGGTAAAAGACGTCGCCGGCTTCCGCGTTGGCGACTAAGCCACCACGCTCCGCAAATCCGGGACTCTTACAAAAGTAGCGGACAAGGCGCCGGATACCCTCTTCGTCAGGCTTGCCGCTCTGGTCGAGCGGCAGCACCAGTGCCACATGGAAACGGCGATTCAATTCGTAATTCATCAGGTCTCCGTCAGTTATCTCAGCAGTCGCCGCAGCAGCGAGGAGATCGCTTCCCGCAACCTTGCGCGCCAACCAATGTGCCAAGTATGTTTCCAGACGGAAGCGGAATCGAGACAATGTGGGTGATACCTTTGCATCACGGAGAATGAAGTGCTCAGAGACCTGAATTTGCTTTTTGTGTTCGAAGCGATGTGGAAATACCGCTCCGTCTCAGGGGCCGCTGAGTCGTTGGGCGTGACCCAGGCCGGCGTCAGCAACTCTCTGAAGCGCCTCAGGATGCAGTACAACGACAAATTGTTCACGCTCGTCGGCCGGGTGATGGATCCGACGCCGTTCGCCGTTTCCATTTCATCCCAGCTGCTCGATGCGCTCGATGCAATTCGTCAGACCGGCACGGAGTCCGATGTGTTCGAGCCGCTCACGGAGAAGCGAACATTCACGGTCAGGACCCGTGACGTCGGCGAAGTTGTTTGCTTTCCGGCCATCCTGGATGGCCTCCGCGAGGAAGCGCCACTGGTTCGCCTGCGGTCGACATTTTTGCCGCATGAGGAGACGCTGGCCGGTCTCGCCAAGGGGCGCATAGACCTCGCGATCGGACATCTTCCCGCGCTCCAGACAGACCTTCATCGTGTCCAGCTATTTGAGCAACGGCACGTTCTCGTCATGCGCCACGCCCATCCGGCCGCATCCCGGGACTTGACATCCCAAGCACTGGAGCGCCTCGAATTCGTGCTCGTCGAATATGAGGGAAGCGAACACCTGATCTTTGAGCGGGCGCTGATTGACAGTGGGGCACGGCCTCGGATCAAGCTCAGACTTCCCCAATTCATGTCCGCCGCGCACATCGTCTCCCGTTCGGATCTCGTTTGGCTCGCCCCTGAAACAATTGCCACCGCCGTCGCCGAAACCTACCCACTGGTCCTGAGGGAAAGTCCCTACGTCATCGAAAACGCGCCGATCTGCATGTACTGGCACGACCGATATCACAAGGATCCCGCGAACAAATGGTTCCGTGAGCTCATACGGCGCCATTGCTCTGCGCCACCTGGGTCGCGGAATCCCTGACGATGCGCATCCAATCGATTCTCACCCGATCGGCGGTCCGCCACCCTTGTCGATGGCGACGCTATAAAGGAGGTTGATAGCAAAGTATCACGTGCCATTTATGGGTTCGAACGGTCTTCATGTGTACTCTCGGCGTAGCTTGTCGTTCGGTCTTCACCGGCGCATCAGGCGATCAGCAGAACATAAGACATATCATGGAGACCTTTTTCGATGAAGAAGCGAGCCGCCTTATCTTTTCTTTTCTTCGCTTCGCTTTCACATGCGCAGAGCACCGTTACCCTGTACGGCTCGCTCGACGCTGGCGTTGCCTATCTGAACAATGTGCGTGGAAGCAGCACAGTTCTCGCGGAGAAAAGCAACCTCCAGCCGGACCGCTTTGGATTCAAGGGCGTCGAGGACCTCGGTGGCGGGTACAAGGCAATTTTCCAGCTTGAAACGGGCTTCTCGCCGCTAACGGGAGCACTGATCTCGAGCGGCACAATCTTCAACCGCCAGGCCTTCGTCGGCGTCGGAACACCCGTTGGCTACGTGACCTTCGGACACCAGCAGAATTTCAGCGAAGACATTCTCGATCTTTACAGTGCCGGGTTCCTCTTTGACAGCTTTTACGCGTTCCACCCGGGAAATCTGGACGATCTGGCCGACACATTCCAGTTCGACAA
Source organism: Burkholderia sp. lig30 (assembly GCF_000687455.2). Classification (GTDB taxonomy): domain Bacteria; phylum Pseudomonadota; class Gammaproteobacteria; order Burkholderiales; family Burkholderiaceae; genus Burkholderia. The sequence goes on along the minus strand of NZ_JGVW01000076.1, from coordinate 54,781 downwards.
TTCGGTGAAGTTCCGATCGCTGTCGTTCGGTGGCCTCAGCGTCGGCGCCATGTTTGGTTTTTCCAATGTTCCCGGTCAGTTTTCGACGGGCAGCAACTATAGCTTTGGCGTCAACTACATCAACGGTCCCGTCGAGGTCGGCGCCGCGTATTCGAACGAGCACAACCGATCCCTTAACCTTGCAAACGCCTTCGGCGTTTCGTCGTTCAATGGCGTGCCGGTCACCTCAACGTCTCTCTACGCGACAGACAAGGTACAAAACTGGGGTGTGGGCGGAACGTATCGCTTCACCAGCGCTCAGGTATACACCCTCTTTACGCAGACGAAGATCACGGCGCACGGCCGAACCGATAGCATGAACAACATCGACGCCGGGCTGAACTACCAGCTTAGTCCGTTCGATTTCATCAATGCCACGACGACCTATTCCAAGATTGGCCCGCACAAGTGGAACCTGTTCGGCCTGAACAACATTTACCTGCTTTCCAAGAGCACCCAGTTGTACGCGACCGTCTTGTACCAGAAGGCATCGGGGAATGGAACGGTCGCGGTACTTAACGGGTTCGGCCCATCCTCGACCAACAAGCAGGTTGCCGTTCTTGCCGGCATTCACCACTCGTTCTGACGGAGCATCACAACATCATGAAGCGCAAACTCGCATTTCTCATTGCCGCATGTGCAACAAGCCTCTCCGCACACGCGGAGAAAGAACCGACGCCGACCGTGGTTAATCCATCCGGGTATCGACACGGCCTTGGCGCAGAAAATCCGGCCGCATCGGCAAATCAGCCGGTTCCCCGCCCCAAGAAACCGAAGAAGGTCAAGCCCGCAAGCGCAGCGTCCATTCCGGGTGCAAGCGGTGCGGCAGAGTGACCGATAGGTCCGCAGTTCTTTAGTGGCAGTGACGCATCGGCGCGACGACCGATTGCCGGTATTCCCGAACATCGGTCGCCGCCCATGCTTTTCAAATGCCACTCCACTCAAAGAATCGTACCAATACGCCAAAGTCATTCACCGATTCTGCCAGGCCATGCCTCGGGTTCACGTCTCTTACGGCGCACGATCACACAACCAGGCGATCGCGCTTGCCTGCACGTCGCCTCCCCCAATATTCTGACATTACGGATTGCTACTGGCTACGCGTAGGCACCCGCACGGGGCTTACATGCATTGTCCGGGCCGCACCAACGATTTACGTCGACCGAAATGAAAAAAATCACCGCGACAATCAGCCGGAAGATGGTATGCCTCCATGGGGTGCTCGTCGCATCCTTGATCACGGTGAGTATCGCCGGCGCAATGGGCGTCGGCGTAGGGGGCACCGTGTCTCCGCATGGCAGGGCCGTACTTCCATGGGTGATCTTGCTCGGTGCCCTTGTGGGTTGCACCACATCCGTCTTTGGCGGACGACACCTGCATAGCCTTGTGTGCGGGGGATTGCGCCGCCAGCAGCGAAAATTTTCCGAGGTTGCAGATACGCTGGATTTGTCAAAGCGATCAGCAAGCCCGCGTCCGGATGAGTTCGGAAAATGCGCAATGGAGTTCGATCGCTTCATGCGCCGGATTGATGAAGCGATTCGGACAGTTCAACTATCGGTGGCAACTGCCAGTGTTGCAACACAACAGATTGCGGCCGGAAATACCGACCTTTCCTCGCGAACAGAAAAACAAGCCGCCTCGCTCGAGGAAACTGCAGCGAATGTCCGACGGATAACAGACGCAGTGTCCCAGAATGCATCTCACGCCCGTCACGCCCACACGCTGGCCGAGTCCGCGACCCACACGGCCGACTCCGGAAACAACACGGTTCAGGCGCTAGTGATCAGCATGGGTGATATGAGGCGAAGCGCGGCAAGGATCTGCGAAATCATCACAGTGATAGAGGGCATCGCATTCCAAACGAACATTCTCGCTTTGAACGCAGCAGTCGAATCAGCGCGCGCCGGCGAGCGAGGGCGTGGTTTCACGGTTGTTGCCGGCGAAGTTCGTACGCTGGCTCAACGGACCTCGGTGGCGGCCAAGGAAATTGAAACGCTCATCCAAACGACGACTGCGGCCATTGAGGCAAGTGCCGAACGGGCTGCCGATGCGGGTCGCGCAATCAATGAAGTACAACGAAAAATGACGCAAGTGGCGGGTGTCGTCGGCGAAATCTCGGCCGAATGCGAAGCACAGAGAGACGGCGTCCAGCGCATCGACCTGGCCGTGTCACAGATAGACGACGCAACCCAACAAAATGCCGCACTGGTCGAACAGGCCGCAGCCGCAACCCAGTCGCTTTCCGACCAAATGCACCAGGTGGGTCAGGTTGTAGATGTCTTCACTCTTTCGGCGTCGGAATGAGGAGAACCGCCGTACAGTCGGAGCACTGCTACGCGCGGTTCTCGTTCCGCTGGACGTTGTCGAGCCGACCGGTCGCCCCCACCGAAATCCCCAACCGAAAGTGGCCAGCACCAAGCTTCCTGTATGGATGCGCGCACGGCGGGGAGAGCCATCGATTGAGTAGAAGACACGTCTCGATTCGCTCCTTCTCTTAAGTCGAAACCGCTATCATGTGTGCAACACCACCAGAGGAGGAATACATGGCGACTTACAAGGAATTGAAAGCTCAAATGGACGCACTCGCCGCGAAAACCGAAGCTGCCCGCTTGGCAGAATTCCAAGCTATCGTCGACGACATCCGCGCCAAGGTCGCCGAGTACGGTATTACCGAGAAAGACATCTTCGGCGCTCGACGAGGCAGACCTGCAAAGAAGGCACCGGCACCGGTTGAGGCGAAGTACCGAGATCCCAAGACTGGCGCGACCTGGTCGGGCCGCGGGCGCGCGCCGGCATGGATCAAGGATGCCAAGAATCGCAATCGATTCCTGATTCAGGAATAGTTTCCTTCAATCACGCTCACTAGTGCACCGAAAGAAGGGTTCACCGTCAACCAACACTGCGAGGCCGCCTCCAACCCCGCGTGACCGCGTGTCCGGCCATGCAGGCGCAAGTCCAGGGGCCTTAAAAGGAATGGAACGTAAGGACTGTGTAGTGCGACAGCAATCCGAAGTGGATCGCGGGGCAACGGAAGTCGTCGCAACTCCTGCGGCCCTAGCGCTAACCCGGGCGATTGTGCCGATGCCAAAAAAGGCGGCGACAAATGCTCTCCAGATCCCGGGATTTTACCGAAGACAAGTCGGGAGTCCCTCGGCGCACGGTGAGACGGGCAGCACTAAACGCATTGATGGAAGGCATGCCATGAATCCAAGGGACCTCGACCTCAACCTGCTGACGGTTTTCGCGCAGCTTTATGAAGACCGCAAAGTTTCGCTGGCGGCTGAGAATCTCGGCCTATCACAACCGGCTGTCAGCAGTGCCCTTAAACGATTGCGCCGCTTGCTGAGCGATGAATTGTTTCTTCGCACGCCTCGCGGGATGCGACCAACCCCTTTGGCTGACCAACTAGCGGTGCCAATTACTAATGCACTCGCGATGATTTCGGAGAGTCTTTCGCGGCCACTAGATTTTGATGCCGCCACGAGCACTCGTCAGTTCACCTTCGCGATGACCGATATTGGTGAATTCAATTTTCTTCCACCATTAACGCAGAAACTAGCCACTGTTGCTCCTGGCGTAACTGTTAGCACTGTACGCAGCACGGCAGTCAATTTGAGATTCGAAATGGAAGAAGGCAAAGTCGATCTAGCCCTCGGCCACATCCCAGGACTCGCGACAGATTTTCATCGTCGCACGCTCTTCTCCCAACGCTATGTCTGCCTGTTTCGCAAAGGGCACGCCATGGACCGGGAGCATCCATTACTGGACGACTTCACTTCAGCAGACCATGCGGTGGTCATTTCGGCAGGAACGGGACATGGTCGAGCCGACGAACTGATAGAACGCGCCGGAATTCATCGTCGGATTCGACTACGCGTCCCGCACTTCGTGGCCCTGGCGGATATCTTGGAATCTTCAGATCTGATAGCGACAGTGCCAGAGACTTTCGCGAGAAGGAGTGTGAAACACTTCAATCTGCGGTATATCCCGCACCCGGTGGAGCTCCCGGCAATAGATATCAGTCTGTTCTGGCATTCGAAGTTTCACCGCGACCCGTCTAATCTCTGGTTGCGAGAACTTGTTGCACAGCACTTTCAGACCGTGAACGCCCCCCGCCCTGCATAACGCCTCCCCGGACGTAATCTACAAGCCAGTCAATGCCGGCCGAGCAACCTCCGGGGAGAAAATTTCCGAAAATTCCAGGGTAGGTCAGGACGGATGCTGCGCGGGCTCGCGAGTCGACCAGCGGCTCGCGCTGAATATTGCCGCCGACAACCTCGTGTGTATGGGTTCGCCAGGAGCAGTGCGTCCCGCGGTGCCATAAAAAAATGAATTCACGCAAAAGCCCATCTCGAACCATCGAAATTTTCTGAAACGGAGCCCAAATGCCTGTCTATCTGAATATCGTACCCGCTCGGCGAGCGGGAGAAGAAAATTTGATCGCCGCCGAGGGGTATTTCAGCAATGTTTTAGAGCCGATCAGTTTTTTCCTCAATCCATTGTCTCAAAGTTGACCACAAAATCTTCCGGTGGGGGTGCTTTGGCCCACACAGCAGTTACGTCTTCCGGGTCACCGTCAAGGATTTCCCAACCGCTATCATCCTCCGGAATCATGTCCATATCCCAGAACATTTCTACCAAGCTATTCCACGGATCTCGAATATAATGGAAAAAATTCGAACCAGCGACATGACGACCAAGACCAAAACAATCCTTATACCCAGCTTCGATCAGCGTGCGCGCACCAAGCTCAATCTCATCAATGCCGTCCACTTCAAAGCTTAGATGATGAAAACCCACGTGGCTGCTTTTCGCAAAAGCCAGGGTATGGTGGTCGCCACCATTAGAACAACGCAAAAATGAAATAATATCTCGAGACCGGTCAGACTCTTTCATGCCAAGCAAACGAGTATAAAAGTCAACCGATCTGCGCACATCCGGCGTGAATTTGATTAAGTGTCCAAGGCGACGAGGCCGTACCCTCTGAACCGCCATACCGGCCCCAAAGACGCGGTCTAGTTGACGACGATAATGACCTGGTGCATTAACCTCACGTGCAGCCTGACGCAGCGATGGAGCCGGCTCAGCTTCACGCAAATTAACCCAAAGGCCGTCCGGGTCCTGGAACCAAATTCCATCTTCTACACCGGGAAAGGGTGAATCCATCACTGTCACACCTGATCGACCAAGATTTCCTTTGGCAACCTTCATACCTTCTGCATTGGTACCAAACGATATATAGGTCAGCTTCTTTTTAGATCCCTCAATCAGACGAATCTGGTCGTTGGCACGATCAGCGCAGCGAAAAACCAGATCATTGCCCGAAGCAAAATGATCGAGACCAAAAATTTCGTAGAAGGCGCGCCCCACTTCAAGATTTGGGACAGTCACGCCTACGTGATGAAGCGAACGAATCATTGCCAATCTCCTCTTTTTTATTCATGGAGCATGATGCCAAACCATCAGATTTGTTTCTGCGCGTCAAGACATAACGGCTGCATGGCGTTGCCGGCACTTTTAAAATTCACGCATCTAATTCGACAAACTCTTCATAGAAGCCAAGCTTGCGGTGCATCGGTGCGTCATCCGCCATAAACAGGTACGCGGGCAAGCTACTGGACGGGTTGGCGAGGACAATTTCAGCATGCGTCGGAGCCGCGAAGGTGTCCGACTCAGAGAAGGTATGGGCGATGCCATCAATCAACGCAGCCCCTTCACCTTCCACGACATGGAAAACAGATGACGCAGAGCGACGTACCAGTCGGCGCTCTTCTCCAGGGCGAAGCATAATGGCCGAGAAACCCAAGGTCGGCAGACATTCCTGGCCGGTTTCCGGATTAATGTACGCAACATGTACCAACTGGTCTCTCGGTGTCACACCGGCCAACTCGGAGAGAGTCTGCTTCACCTGGCGCCACGGGAAACGCAGCATGGGGTAAGTCTCGCGTGGCAAGGCCAGTGCGGAATACGGCACGACGCCCCCTTGCCGGAAGCGGGCAACCGAGGTGTTTTCGGGGTCGGTAATCTTCTGTGAGTTGCCCTCCGTGCAGTAGGAAGCTTCCATGCCATAAACAAGAGGCAGGTCAAGGGCATCAAGCCAAACGACAGGATCATTCCCCTCATGCCCATGCTCGTGCCAAAGACCCGGTGGCGTCAGGATAAGGTCCCCCTTTTCCATGGGCAGTCTCTCGCCACGAACAACGGTGTACCCCCCCTTACCTTCGATGACGAAGCGTACAGCTGACGGGGAATGCTTATGACAGGGAGCACTCTCCCCAGGCAAAATGAGTTGCAGGCCAATATAAATGCTTGGAGTAGCCCGCAGGGTTTCCAGTCCGAGGCCGGGGTTACACAAGACGAGAACCCTGCGTTCAGCCTTCTCAATCGGAGTCAGCTCGCCAGCACGCATGAGCTGTGGGCGGATATCAGCATAGCGCCACAGGGTCGGCTTGGTATTATGGACCGGCCGGCCGTAAGGCAACGCGGCACGAAGTGACGGCCAGAGCGGCATCAGGTTGGAGCTTTTAAGCCCGTTGTAGTAATCGATCGGCAGATCTTCAATGCGACCAAGTTCGTCATTCATACGTGTCTCCTTTGTACGAAAATTTTCAGGCACTTGCTACCGGCTCCCTGTTGACGATCCGGCACCCAAGGGAAACAGGTTGGGAATATGTCAAGGCAGCCGGGAAGCACCGGGCTGGTTAAAAATGATCCATACCGCAACATTTAATTCAATCTTTTTTGAGGCAAATCGAGAGGCAACCCGACGACTAACGGATCGAGTTGGATGTGGTCAATTATTTGCATGCGTACGCCACAGGGTACGCACACATATCGCAAGAATTAATTTTACTTAGTCGACAACAAGCAAGGCATCCAGAGCAAGGGCGCCTTTATCATCAACTCGAAGAGGATTGATCTCTATTTCCAGGACTTCGGGGTGTTCGACTAAAAGGCGGCTAACTGCTGTTGCTACCTGCGTGATGGCCACACGATTGACTACCGGCATGTGACGAAAACCATCGAGGAGCTTGCGTCCTTGCAGACTGTCCAGCATTTCGCTGACATCGCTGGCCGACAGCGGTGCCAAGCGAACCGCAGTATCGGCTAGCGCTTCTGTGAAGATACCGCCGATGCCAACCATTACGCACGGTCCCCAGGAGGGATCACGGACACCGCCAATAATCAACTCAACTCCAAGCGGCGCCATCTGCTCGACGAGGAAGCCGGCTGGCGACTGAGTGGGGATACGCTCGATAGCGTCGAGTGCTTTATTAAAGTCCGCAAGATTGGCGATGTTTAGATGGACACCACCGGCCTCTGTTTTGTGCGTGATCTCCGCAGAGGCAATCTTGACCACAACCGCCCCTCCAATTTCATGGAACGCTGACACTGCTTCTTCGCGATTGACACACAACCGGCGCTGAGGAGTAGCGATTCCGTATTCTGCCAGCAATGCCTTGGCTCGATCTTCATCGAAATTTCCTTGCAGCCTCGCATATCCCTTCTCTGTGCCTACTTGCTTCGCATCTTCCCTTTCTATCCGGTAACGAGCTTTCGCATCGGCTGCCAGGATGGAGGCAGCCCAGACTAAACGCTCTGGACTTTCGACCATCGGCAGCCCCTTCTCCGCCAACTGGGTTCTCGTTAAGTCGGTATCGCCAGCAATCCCGAGCGTTCCAAAAATAATGGGTTTACCAACTGTTTTCACAACTGGAGGGAGTACCTTCACGGGATCAAGCACTGATGGTTCGTGCAGACCGAAAACGAGGACCGCATCAATTTCTTCATCTCGAGCCACTACCCCCACGATTTCAGCGAACGTTGGCCCTGGCCGGCCTGTATCGACTGGATTCTTTATAAAGGTCAGTGGCGGAAGCAGGTCTTTCACAATTGAGAGCGTGTTGGGTCCAAGGGGAGGCAGCTCAAGCCCATTGCTTTTTAGACCATCGGCAATCAGGAGGCCCGGCCCGGCCTGGCCGGTAACGAGAGCAAAACCAGCCTTCTCCTTGGGAGGAAGACGCCCGTCTTTGAGGATTGCTGCACCTTGGGCCAAAGCCTCTGTCGAATCGACCACGACGGCACCCGCTTGAGTCAGGCTCGAGACTGTACGCTTATGCGATCCCATCAAATTACCGGTGTGGGAGACGGCGAACTCCCCAATATCCGAGCGGCCGGCCACCAATGCAACTACAGGTTTCTTGGCGGTAACTCGGCGCAACGTGTCATACAATTCCCTGCCCTTTGGAACCCCTTCAAGGTGGAGGGCAATTGCGTCAGTGTTGGGATCGTCGCCCAGCCAATCGAGTACATCCGCCGCGGCTACGTCGACCGCGTTACCCAGGCCCGCCGCGAACGATACGCCTTGCCCCAGACGGTCAATGAGAAAACTGATAGCAAGATTGACCCCGCCCGACTGTGCGACGACCGCGATTTGTCCTTTTCGCAATTGATTGGCGCCGGGGACGAAACTTGCCATGCAGTTCACATGGGGGTTGATGAACCCTGATGTGTTCGGCCCTAGTAGCCTTAGACCCGTTCTCTGGCAAATTTCCTGCAAACGCTCTTGCAAGCGTGCACCGGATTCACCGGTCTCTCCAAACCCGCCCGAGATGATAAAAATGCCGCCAACGCCACATGCGGCTGCTTCTTCCGCAACGGTGACGCAATGCTCAGCGGGTATGGCAAGTATGGCCAGGTCTACAGGCTCAGGAATCTCGGTCAGGCTGGAGTAGCAGGAGATACCCTGGATATTTTTTTCGCGAGGATGAACCGCTACGAGGCGACCAGGGAAATTTTTGAGTGATTGCAGCGCCTGAGATCCAGCCTTCGCTGGATCGGAAGAGGCTCCGATGACGGCAATGGACTTTGGTGCGAAGAGACGCTCCAGGTTTTTGCGTCGTGTTTCGAATGGACCCGATCTGTTGAACATACGACTTCCTATTTATGTGCGGTCGATAGCGGCGAAAAAAGTGCAGGCATTCTTGCGCCCGCACTCTTTCGACACCAGAGATTTAGGTATTCGCCACGATTTCCGGGTGGAGCTGTTCATACTCGGCGGCCAATTTCGGATCGCGCCGGCGCACTTCCGCGTGATTGACTCGCCCGGTACGGGTCATGTAGCTGTAGGCAAAATCAACAGGGGCGAGCTTCATTAGCTCGTCCATCTTTTCGTACCAGCGCAGGCTGATATTGGCGGCATCCCAAATCTTTTTCATCGGCGGCTCGCGCAACTCCTGGTAACAGGCCAGGGCCTCTTTGACGTTATTACCCTTTTCGTTGAAAGACTTGAAAAGAGCTACCGCATCCTCCATCGCGAGGCGGGTACCGGAACCAATGGAAAAGTGTGCGGTACGCAGTGCATCGCCGACCAGTACGACATTGTCAAAACTCCACTGGCTGTTCCAGATTGCCGGGAACTGCCGCCAGTACGAATTGTTGGAAATGATACGATGACCGTCCAAATCTTTAGCGAACACCTTCTCGCAATAGAGGATGGTGTCTTCGGCATCCATGTGCTCAAAGCCGGCCCGTTTCCACGTCTCCTCCTCAACCTCGACCAGGAACGTGCTCATGGTCGGACTGTAGCGATAGTGGTGTGCGCAGAAAACGCCTTCGTCTGTTTCGCGGAAGGTCAACGACAGGCTGTCGAAAGTTTTACTAGTGCCATACCACATGAAGCGGTTCGGACGCCAATCATAGGTTGATCCGAACTTGTCCTCGTTCTCGGTACGTATCCAGGAGAAGGCACCATTGCTTGCCACGATCAGGTCAGCGTCCCCGACGTCCTGAAGGGAGGTGATTTCAGTCTCGAAATTGATCTGCACCCCCAGTTTCTCGACGAATTCATACATGAGGGTCAGCATTTCCAGGCGCCCGATTGCTGCGAAGCCATTACCGGCAATCGGAATGCGTGTATCGTTGTGTACGATGGTGAGATCCGGCCAGGTCTGCATGTGAGGTGTGAGGTACTGGTACATATCCTCGTCATCTGCACGCAGAAACTCCAGGGCGCGGTCAGAAAATACGACACCGAAACCCCACGTAGCATCACGAGGACTACGCTCGTAGATGATGATGTCGTGACTCGGGTCATGGCGTTTCATTAATGAAGCAAAATACAGACCTGCCGGGCCACCACCAATAATTCGAATTTTCATTTGACGCGCTCCTCTGATTAGACAAATCTTATAATTGCCGACCCCAACTTATTCGCCAGCCATTTTTTTAACGATCATTTCCCGCAACTCCCGCTTCAGAATTTTTCCGACCAGGCTGGTCGGAAACTCATCAACAATCTCCAGGCGCTCGGGAAGTTTGAAACTCGAAATCCGCTGCTTCTTTAGAAATTCGATAAGCTCGTCGAAAGTCAGGCTTTCCCCGGGCTTCAGTGATACGTAGGCGCAGGCCTTTTCACCGAAGACAGGATCCGGCATGGCAACAAGAGCAACCTGATGCACCTTTTGCAACTTGAAAATAAGGTTCTCAACTTCCTCGCAGCTGATTTTTTCGCCACCACGGTTAATCAGATCCTTCGTTCTTCCTTCTGCGAAGACATAACGCCCTTGTTTGCGGCAGATATCACCCATGCGGTAAAAACCATCAGCAGTGAACGCCTCCTTGTTCTTTTCATCGGCGTTGTAGTAGCCTTGGATGGTATAAGGGCCTCGCGTTACCAGCTCCCCAGCCTCGCCATCCGGTAATTCATTTCCTTCGTCATCGATGATCTTGATTTCATCTGCATCGCAAACCGGGGATCCTGAGCTCTCGAGCAGAAGATCATCGGGATCGTCGAGGCGAGTCATGTTGATGAGCCCTTCAGCTGTCCCATAGATTTCCTGTGGGATGCAATGCAATTCGGCTCGAATGCGCTGGCGCAATTCTGGCGCCAGTCGAGCTCCGCCATTCTGGATGACTTTGAGTGAAGAAAGGTCATGGCACGCAGGGATGCCGGAACTCAGCCAGCTCGTAATCAGCGGGACGGCCGTGGCAATAGCAGTGACGTGATACTGCTCGACAAGCGGGAAGACAACTTCTGCATCTCCGGAAGGGGAGATTAGGACCGTGCCGCCGTAATAGAAAACACCCAGCATGCCCGGTGCTGCGAGATTGTAGTTGTGCCCAAGTGGCAAGATGGCCATAAAAACCGTATCAGGGCCAAACCCGGCCGCCTCTGCGCATAGCCTTGCATTCAAGACATAATCGTTATGAGTTCGCGGGATGAGTTTCGACATCGAGGTTGTCCCGCCTGACAACAGCATGGTCGCGACATCACATGGATCTGGATGGACTTCGGCGAGGCCTCTGGATCTTTCTTCCCGCGATGTGGTCCGGTCGATCAGGTTCAACAGCGAAATCTGGCCATCCAGCGGACGACCAAGGACAAAAACCGTCTTCAGCGTCGAACACTCCAACTGCACGTCTTTGGCCATCTGCCGATAGTCGAAGCGATGGAATTCGTCTGGAATCATGTAGCCGACTGCACCGGAGGCATTGATGAAGTGGCAAATTTCAGTGTGCCGATGCGCCCTCAGGGCCAACACCGGAATCGCGCCGATTCGCGTCAGGGCCAGATATGAAATGACAAATTCAATGGAATTAGGAAGCTGCATGACGATACGGTCATGCTTCTTGATTCCCACACCGACAAGGCGATATGCCAAGCAATCAACCTTGTCTCGAAGATCACTATAAGTAATTAGTCGATCATCGTGAATGACAGCCGCCTTGTCTGGGTAACGATCAGCAGAGGCATACACCATATCGCTTACAGTTCGGTTTTCCCAATATCCGTTAGCAATATATTTCTCTGCCAGCTCTGAAGACCACGGAATAAATCCCTCCAGCATCGCCAATATCTCCTCTCGAGTAATGCACGCGTTCTTAGTGTGTGATTACTCTAGGCGGGAACGCCTTGACGAGCCAGCAGGGGGGACGAATGTTCGATATAAATGGCATGAATAATGGGCGAAGCAGAATGTGAAGCGCCCTGTCACTATCTTCTTGCCACGATAATCGGGGCTTAAGCCAGCCAGGCCCGATATGATTCCCGCCCCAGTCGCCCATGATCCCGGGGCGTTGTCGCCGGGCCTCGCGGGTGGCCGGTGGATCGCCTATAGAAGTTTGGCCGGAATTTCCCACCCCTGTCCGTAACGTGGATGCCGGGACTTGCCACCATTGTTGCAGGCCAAGCCGTTCAATCTGCATAGCCTGCGATGCAAGAGACTCAACAACATGACGCCGTCGATGTCTTCGTCGGTGTCGACGTCGGTAAAAGGCCTGCATCACGCCGTTGCGCTCGATCGGAACGGCATGCATCGACCCAATGATTTCCTGCTCACGTCATAATGGACGAGTCGACGATGAGCACAAGAATGGAACAAGACATCAGACGATGGACAGCCAAGCGCAAGAGCGCGCTGGTGCCGGCTGAATACGCATGGGGACTCTCCCGTTCCGGACTGCGAAAACTACGTGTGCCCTACCGGGAGCGGGGCGGACCATCTTATTGATTGCGGTCCCTGCCGGGCGAGGACGACAAGTGATCGAGCCGATCCGACAGGAACTGCAAGCCGGCGGTATTACCGTCTCGATCTGGAAACGTGCCGTTGGTTCGAGGTGCCGCGCCACACCGTGTATTACCGACCAGTCCAGTCTGCACCCAAGATTCAGGCGCGTTTTGCCGAACCGACCAAAGCACTGATCGAGGAATCGCCGTCGTTTGGCTACCGGACCGTGGCGCACCTGCCGGGGTTCAACAAGAACACGGCGCAGCGGATCTTCCAGCTGAAGGGTTGGCAGGTTCGCGACCGATTGGCTTCCGGCCTCGCGTACAGGCCATGCCGTCAGTCGCCACCGCACCGAACGAGCGACGGTCGACGGATATGTGCCGTGTCTGGGCCAGTCACGACGTTGGGCTAGAAGACATGTGGAGGAGCTCAATTGACTTCCGAAAATTCAACCAAATAGCTTCCGTTTGGGGCGAAACCCAGCAAATGGAACCAGTCCCAACAAGGGGCAGTTACCCCATATACCTTCCATTTTCGACACGCTTTAACCATAAATCTTCCCAGGTCGTCCCGAACTCTCGACGCCCTCCCGTTCCGCGGGAACCAGCCCGTCGCCCCGTGCCAAAGCGCAGGGAGTTCAGCAGTCCGACTGCCTGGATATTCGAGACAGCTAGCTCGCCCTTCCATGCGGCTAGCGTAAAACGGGTTGCAGCAATGGTTGTCGGTCTGTCGTGGTCAAGGGAGTGAGGCAGGAGTCACTTCTGCCTCCGCGTGACCGGACAAGCCTCCCCATCACGGTGTGCGCGCGGACGCCCCCGACGTGGCGCCGGGCGCATCCGGATTCGGCGCGAGCCGCAACCGCACGCGCAGCGGCTGCAGCATGTCGGGCGGCGGCGGCTCGGTGAGCGGCGCCGCGGTCAGCAGTTGCCGCAGCGCCGCATCCGCCCCCGCATCGCCGAGCGACGCGAACTCGATGCGCGTGACCGCGCCGTTCGCCCCGATCCACGCGCGCACGACGATGGCGGGCGGTGGCGCGCTCGCATTCAGCACCCGCTCCTCCAGATACGCATGGAGCCGGTCGGCCGGATCGCCGTCGGCCTCGAGCCATGCCTGGAACTGCCGTCCGGCGCGATGCGCGTAGCTGATCCACGACTGCGGCACGTCAACCGTCTGCGCGCGGGCGGGCACGGCGTCCGCGAGTGCGGCCGCCATCACGAGTGCGACGGCCAGCGCCGCGATCCGCCGCAGGCTTCGCGTTGCCTGTGCGCGGCGCCGCGCGCGAGAGACTGAAGAATGTCCGATGGAGCGATGCACGCATGCCTCCCGTTTCGATGGATGAATGTGCAACGTCAGCCAAGATCGAGCGACACGAAGAGCCGTGTGCCGCCGCGCTGCACAAGCAGCGCGATCACGCCGCGCGACGCGTTGATGCCGTCGACGAGCGTGGCCACGCTCGCGACCAGCGTGCCGTTGACCGACAGCACGACGTCGCCGGCCTGCAACCCCGCGCGTGCCGCCTGCCCGCTCGCGCCCTCGATCACGAGCCCGTGGTTCGCGTCGCGCTGGCGACGCTCCTGCCCGGTGGCCGGACGCAGCGTCAGACCGAGGCGTGCGAGCGCCGCCGCGCCGTCCGGAGGCGCCGCGCCGCTGTCGAGCGCGCCGATCGTCACCGCCACGTGGCTTGCCCGTCCCGCGCGCCAGACGAGCAGATCCGCCTGCCGCCCGGGGCGCAGCCGCGCGACCGCACCGAGCAGTTCCAGCGAGTCGGCGACCGGCTGGCCGTCGAGCCCGAGCACGACGTCGCCCGCCTTCAGCCCCGCCTGCGCAGCCGGGCCGCCCGGCTCGATCATCGTGACGAGCGCGCCATCCGGATTCGGCAGGCCAAACGACCGCGCCAGCGCGTCGCTGACCTCCTGCATCCCGACCCCGAGCCGCCCGCGCGTGACTTTGCCCGTGTGCAGCAACTGGTCCTTCACGTCGAGTGCGATGTCGATCGGAATCGCGAATGCCAGCCCCTGGTAGCCGCCGGTCTTCGAATAGATCACCGAATTGATCGCGATCACCCGTCCGTTCAGGTCGAACAGCGGGCCGCCGGAGCTGCCCGGATTGATCGGCACGTCGGTCTGGATGAACGGCACGTAGCGCTCGCCGGGCAGCGAGCGCGACTTCGCGCTGACGATGCCTTGCGTCACCGTGTTCGCGAAGCCGTAAGGCGAACCGATCGCCATCACCCAGTCGCCGACCTCGGTGCGCGCCGGGTCGCCCGGCACGACGGTCGGCAGGTTGCGCGCGTCGATGCGGATCAGCGCGACATCGGACAGCGCATCGGTACCGATCACGCGGCCCTTGAACTGACGCTTGTCGGTGAGCTTCACGTCGACGCTCGATGCATCGCCGACCACGTGCCGGTTGGTCAGGATGAGGCCGTCCGCGTCGACAATGAAACCGGAGCCGAGGCTCACTTCCTCACGGTTGCCGATCACACGGCGCGCGAAGAACGGCGCGAGCGGATTGTCCGGGGCGATGCCGGGCGGCAGCTGGATGCCGACCTGCGCGACCTCACGGGTCACGCTGATGTTGACGACGGCCGCGCCGTACCGCTTGACGAGCGCGGCGAAGTTCGGCAGCGCGGCGGCCGCCGCGCCTTGCGCCGGCCCGTCCGCTGCGCGCGCCCCGCCACCGCCCGCCAGCATCAGCGCGCCGAGCGCCGCCAGCACCGCCAGCGCACGCCTGACATGGTCCCGTTTCACGTATTCGCTCCTGTTGGATGCCGTGCGCGGGCCGGACGCCGGCCGCCTCGTCGCGCCCGTGGCCGGGGGCTCATTTCGGCGGCACGGCAACCGGTGCCGCAGGCCGCTGCGGATTGACCGATTTGCCCCAGTTCTTGCCGAAGCGGTTTTTCTCGGTCGACAGATTGAACGTGCCGACACGGTTCGACGGTTCGTTCGCACGATCCCTCGACGCCGGCTGCGACGCGCCGGACCCCGGCTGCACGCTCGGCTGCAGCTTCGCGTTCAGGCAGTCGTACGACAGCGCGCGTTTGCCGTCCACTTCCACGTCGACGCAAACCGGTTTCGTCGCCGATCCCGGCTGCGCGCCGGCGGTGCCCTGCGCAGACGAGACGGCGGCGAGCCAGAGGCCGGCGAGCGCCACGAGCGTGTTCCGTTGCATGGCCATTTCGATGGTTCTCCCGATAAAGCGGTGCTGGCATTCAATTCGCCTCGCGCAATGCACGCTTGAGCAAGCGCGCGGGCATCGCACGCTCGGCTGCGCGCGCCTATTGCACGGCGGCGAGCGCTTTCTTCAGTGCCCCTTCGTCGATCGGTGCGCTGCCGGCGAGCTTGTCGAGATAGGCCTGCGAGTTCTCGCGCGTCCTCTGCGCGCGCAACGCGACGCGGATCTGCTCCTTCACGTCGGCAAACTGGCGCTGGCTCGCCGGGCGCACGTCGATCAGCTTCACCACGTGAAACCCGGCCGGCGTGCGGATCGGTGCCGATACCTGGCCCGGCTTCAGCGCAGCAGCCGCGTCGCGTACCGCCGGCAGCATGACCGGCTCCGGCACGAAGCCCAGGTCGCCGCCCTTCGCCGCGCTCGCCTTGTCCTGAGAATTCGATTTCGCCAGCGCAGCGAAATCACCCGTGCGCGCGCGGCTCGCAAGCGCCTCCGCCTGCTTGCGGGCCTTCTCGACAGCGGCCGCGTCGGCGTTCGCCGGCACGGCGAGATAGATCTGCGCGACATGCAGCGCGCGCGGCATGGTGAACGCCGCCGGGTTCTGGTCATACGCATGCTGCAGTTCCGCATCGGCCGGATAGTCGGCGGGCGGCTCGCTGATCGATGCGAGATAGCTGCGCGCGATGATGTCGCGCTGAGCCTGCTCGATCGCCGCCTGAACCTTCGGCTGCTTGCCCCAGTCCTTCGCCTTCGCCTCGGCGAGCACCGCCTTCTGGGCAAGCGACGCGCGCACGAGCTGGTCCATCGCGGCGGTATCGGCCGCGAGGCGGGTGCGGACCTCCGGCTCCAGCGCCTTCATCTGGGTCGTGATATCCGATTGCGTGACCGTCGCCTGCCCGGCGCTGGCGATCACGTCGTCCGCCAGCGCGACGAGCGGCGCGCTGCCGATCAGCATGCACGTCATCATCATTGCGAGTTGCTTCATCATGGCTCCCGTTCCCCTCTCACTGCGGTTTTGATTCGTGTCGTGCCCGTCGGGCGCCCCGCGTTCGCCACGCGACGGCGTCATGCCGGTGTGTCGCTCACGTCGGGCTCGTCGGGTGCAGGTGGCGCCGCCGTGCAGCGCAGCCGCACCACCAGTGGCTGGCGCATCCGCCTTGGAGGCGACGCGCCGACCGGCCTGCCGACGAGCGCCGCGCGCAACGCCGCGTCGATCGCCGGCCCGGCCGGCGGCGAGGTCTCGACCCGCATCACCCGGCCGCGCGTGTCGAGCCACGCCCTCAGGCGCAGCGCCGGCGCCGCGTCGCCCGCCGCAACGCAGGTGTCGGCATGGCAATCGAGCTGCGCACGCACGCGGCGGGCGGCGGCGTCTGCACCGTCGAGCGCTTCCTGAAGCCGCCTCGACACACGCTCGGCATAGGCGAGCCAGGCGGCCGGCGCATCGCCTACCGCCACCGGTGCGCGCCGGTTGGTCAGCCACCTGATCAGCGCGGCGCCGAATGCCGCGAAGCGCCCGCCCGCGGTCATGCGTGCCCGGCCTTCTCGCGAGACGACCGTTCCGTGTCGTCCGCGGGTTCGTCGGCCGTTTCACCCGCCGCGGGCCGGGCAACGTGCGCGTCCGCTTCCTGCGCGGCGAGCGCCGGCCGGCTGCGCAGATGCAACAGGAATTCCTGGATCAGCCGGTCCCACAGCTCGATCGTCCCGCGCAGGTAGCGCTCGGATACACCGCCCGCGACGATCACGTCCATCTCGAGCGCGAGGAACGCGCCGTGGCTCGCCAGCCGGGCGAAGCGCTTCGTGCGATTCCAGTTCGCGACCAGCTCGGCCGGCATTTCGCCCTGCACCTGCAGCACGCAGACGAGCGTGTAGTCGATGTAGCGCGCGGCGTCGGGCGCGACGCCCGGCTGCGACGGCAACGCCGCGTTGCCGAAACGCACCGAAAAGCCCACCCCCTGGCTGGCGCTCATCAGCTGCGCCACGCCGTTCTGTTCGACAGCCGTCACGCGATAGCCGGCATCGCGCAGCACGCGGGCAAGCTGTTCGATGTCGATCGAGTCGATCGGCGTTTGATGCGCGAGGCCCTCGCCCGCGCGATCCTGAATGTTGTCCTGCATGTCGTTTTCCTTGTTCGAACGTTGCCATCCCCGCCCGCGCGCGACGCGCCGGCGGCCCTCGGACTTATTGCGGCGCCGCCGGCGCGGATGCGGCGGCCACCGGCGCCGCGCCTGCGGCGTGCGCGGCCGGGTCGTACCGGCCCGCGTACAGCGCGTCGCCGTAGCGCTGCGTGACTTCGTCGTACTTCACCCGGGCCGCTGCCGCGAAAGGCTGGCGCGACGACAGGAACGTGCCGAATCCGACATGCTCGTACGCGTCGAGAATCTCGTGCCCGACGCGATACAGATCCGCATTCTGCGCACGGCAGGTTTGCAATTGCGTGTCGCGCGCCGAGACGTCCTGCTGCAGCTGCGTGCGCTGCGCATCGCGTGCGCGCGACACCGTCAACAGATCCTCGTACGACGACTTGTATTTGGCGAGCGCCTGCTGATCCTGTGCATGCGTCGATTTTTCCTGCGCGAGCGCGCGTTTCGCGGCCGCCTCGCCGCTCGACTCGCCCTTCGCGGCCGCGAGCTGCGCCTGCACGTCCTTCAACTGCGCGAGCGCGTGGTCGCGCGCGGTCTCGGCGGCCGCCTTGTCCGCCTCCAGCTGCGCCTGGTTGTCCTGCAACTGACGCAGCTGCTGCACGGTCGAGCGCAACTGGCCGCGCAGCTTGTCCTCGACGCTCTGCGCGCCGGCGGCGCCGGAGGCCGACAGCAGCGCACCGGCGAGGCCCGCCGCGAGCAGCGCGTGGTGAAGTGTTTTCATGCGGGACTCCGTCAGAAGCGCGCGTTGAGCTCGAGCTGCAGCACGTCGATCGACACCGGCGGCCCGTACACTTCCTTCGCGCTCAGGTAGCGGGCCGACACCCACGTATCGCGCGCGACCGCGTACGCGGCGCCGATCACGTAGCCGCGCGCGTTGGTGCCGCCGAGATGGAAGTCGGAATCGTTGAACGCGTCCAGCACCGCATCCGGCTGCAGGTACTTGTAGGCGATCGAGAAGTTCCACTGGCCTTTCGTGGACGGCTCGGGCTCGCCGATCGTCACCTTCGCGAGGAAACCGTTCGGGCCGCTGCGATAGTCGGCGCGGGTCGCGTTCACCGACGTCGTGTCGTAGTTGTTGACCGGCAGCGACGCCTCGCTGAACGCCTTGTTCTCGTTGTACGCGAGGTTGCGCACGAATTCGCCGTCGAGCCGCAGCTTGAAGCGGTCCGCGACGACCGTGTCCCATTGCGCCTTCAGGTCCAGCAGCCGGTAGTTGTACGCCAGGCCGAACAGCTGGGGCTCAGGCGTCAAACCGGGCGCGAGGTTCGGGTTCTGCACGATGTTGCGCAGCGCGATCATCGTGTTGCCGCCCTGCATGAACGCGGGCGCCTCGTTGTCGGTGCTGCAGCTCGTCGCGCCGAGATACAGTGCGCACGGTTGCGACAGCGTCCCGCGCATGTTCTGGAAGTCGTAGTAGGCGACCGCGCCCTTCAGGCGGTTCTGCGCATTGATCTTCCAGTCTGCACCGACCTGCGCGCCGAACATCCACTTGGTGTCGCTGCCGGACTTGCCGGTGCTGTTCGACGGGAAGTTTTCGCTCGTGTACTGAATCGGGAACACGCCGAGGGTGCCGAACAGCGTGAGGTCCGGGTTCCACGGCATCGCATGGCGCAGGCTCGCGGCCAGGCCGTCCATCTCGAGTTCGTCCGAGAACACCAGGTCGGAGCGGAAGAACGGATTGTCGAAACGGCCGGCCTTCAGGTTCAGCCACGGCGTCGGCTGATACGAGAAGAACGCCTTGTTCAGCCAGATGTTCTTCTTCGCGAAGCCGCCGCCGGCGGTCGCCGTCGTCGACACCGGACCGGTGTCGTTGCCGCTCGCGAGCTGGATGCCGGCCGACATCTCGTCGGACAGCAGCGCGGTGACGCCGAGCCGCGCGCGGTAGCGCAGCAGATTGTTGCGGTTCGCGGTGGTGTTCTGCGTCGGCAACTGCGTCATGTTGGTGTTCGGGTTGATGTCGAACCCGCCACCCTGGTTGATCGCGCTGAAATTCGTGACGTTGTTCGCGTTGCGGCTGCCATAGAAGTGGTATTCGTCACGCACGCGCAAGTCGCCGTCGAGCTTGATCCGCGATACCCAGTCGGGGAACGTGTTCGGCAGCGCCCAGTTCTCGGCCTTCGCCTGCGCAACCACTTCCTGCTTCACCTGGTCTCGGATCTGGTCGCGCACGACCTGCGGCACGTACGGCACCGCGACGTCGCCCGGCTGCGTCGGCGCGTTGACGACCGCCGTGGCGGCACCACCACCGGACGCGCGCGCGGCCCTCGCCTGCGTGGCCTCGGCGCGCGCCTCGCTGATCAGCTCGTTGGCGTTCTGCTGCGTGAGCACGCCACGCTTGACGAGCAGGTTGATCAGGTTGACCACCACGCTCTCCGTCGGCGCCGCCTTCCCCATCGCGGCCTGCGTCTCGAGCGATTGCGCATGTGCGCCCCCCGTGCAGGTCAGGCCGAGCATCACGGCCGCCGCGCTGATGCGGGTGCGCTGCATCTGCCTGCCGCCGCCTCCGTCGCGCGTCCCACGAATCTTCGTCTTCCAAATCATTCCCGCTCTCCGCGTATCTGCTGAATTTTTACGGCACCGTCCTCTCGCCGGACCTGCCCCATGATTCCTGTCACGTCGCCCGCCTAGCCCGGCTTCCGTCCAGACAACCTGACCCACTTCGGGTACGTCACGCCGGGCGGCGGCGGCTCGTCGATCTTGCCGAGAGACTCGACGGCCGCGATCAGCGCCGCGTCAAGCCTCGGATCTCCGGCCGACTGGCCGATCGCCACCCGGGTGATGCGTCCGGCCGGGTCCAGCCACAAATTGAGGCTGGCCGAGAAGCGCAACCCGCCAGCGTCCTGCACCCGCTTGTCCTGCTCGACCGCGCGCTGCAGCACGCTGCCCAGGTACTGCGAATAGCCCGCGTTGCCGAAACGTCCGCCACCGCCGCTGCCGACCATGCCCGAGCCATCGCCCGCGCCGATGTTGAAGCTGTCGGTGCCCGCCTGCGCGGGCGCGTTCATCGTCATCTGCTTCGGCTGGTCGTCCGACGGCTTCGGCGTCTCCGAGGGCTTCGGCGCAACGGTTGGCCGATCGACCGGCGTCTTCACCTCCTCCCTCACCGTCTCGGGCGGCGGTTTCTGCTTTGGCGGCGGAGGCGGTGGCGGCGGCAGCGGGATCACGGTCGTCACCTGCGGCGCGCTCACCCGCTTCACGCCGGCGGTATCCCCGGCGAAATGCCAGATCAGCGCGGCGACGCCGGCCAGCGCCAGCGCCAGCACGACCGGCTTCACATAGCGGCGGGGGCCTTTGCGCGGCGGGCCGCCGTTGTAGGTCATTTCCATTGCCGGCCCCTAGCTGCCCTGCTTCGCCTTGCCGGTCACGAGGCCGACCTGCGACAGATCGAGCCGGCGCAGCAGGTCGAGCACGTCCATCACGCGCTGGTACTGCACCGCGGCGTCGCCCTTCAACACGATCGGAAACGCCGGATTGCTCGCCTTCTCGGTGCGCAGCCGGCTCTCCAGCTCGTCCATCGTGACCGGATACGCGTCGAGGAAGATCTGCCCCGAATCGGCGACCGTGATCGCCTTCGTCTTCGGCTTCGCGAGACTCGCGGACGAGCTTGCCTTCGGCAGATCGACCTTGATGCCCTGCACCGACGCGGTCGTCATGATGATGAAGATGATCAGCAGTACGTACGCCAGATCGAGCATCGGCGTGATGTTGATGTCGTCGTACGGCTTGTCGTCGTCCTGAACCTGCATGGTGGTTCCCCCTGTGGACTCAGTCCGCCAGCACCGCGCGATCCGGCGCACGATGCACTTCCGCCAGGCGCGTGACGAATTCGTCGACGAACACCTGCATGTTCGCCGTCACGTTCTTGTTGCGGATCAGCAGGTAGTTGTAGCCAAACAGCGCCGGAATCGCGACGAACAGGCCCGTCACCGTCGCGAGCAGCGCGGCGGCGATACCCGGGGCGATCGCGTTCACGTTCACGTCGCCGGCCGCGGCGATCGCGGCGAACGTGATCATCACGCCGACCACCGTGCCGAGCAGCCCGAGAAACGGCCCGCCCGAGATCGCGATCGTCAGCAGCACCATCGATTTCGCCAGCCGCTGGTTCTCCCGCACGAGCGTCGCGTCCATCGACGCGCGGATCGCCTCGATCGACTCGCTGGTGATCACGGTGCGGCCGTTGCCGTCGACGCGCCGGTTGATTTCGCGCACGCCCGCGCGGTACAGCCGGTACAACGACGACTGGCGAAGCCAGCGCCCTTCGTCGCTGGCCTCGTCGACATGCTCGAGCCCGACCAGATGGGTGCCGGCGACTTCCCGGAAGCGCTCCACGAAGTACGTGTTCGACTTGTCGACCGTGCCGACATAGCGGGCCTTCTGCCACATCACGATCCACGACACGACCGCCATGCCGAGCAGGATCGTGATTACGACCCAGGCGTCGACGGTCACCGACTGCACGATCACGCCGAAGTAGCCGAAGCCGAAACCCGCCTGCTTCTCGTCCGCGCCATACGCGACCAGCTTCGATTCCGAGCCCTGCGCGAGCGCGTCGATCGCGATCGTCTGCGGCGAACGCGCGATGCGTGACAGCCGCAGCTCGTCGAGTGCGCCCGCGTACCCGCCGAAGCCGGCCGGCGCGCCCGGCGCGTCGGCGCCGATCACGGCGGCGCCCGACAGCGCGGGCAGCGTCGCGGCGACCTGCGCCGCCTGCTTGCCGTTCACGTAGACAGTCAGGCTCCTGCCGTCGGCCGTCACGGCCAGGTGGGTCCACTGGTTCGCCGCGACGGGCGCGGCGGCCGGCGTGCGCAGCGGCACACCGGCCGTGTCGACCTGCACGAACGGTACGCCGTTGTCGAGCCCGATCAGCAGCGCATTCGCGCCATCGCGGCGGCTGTACAGCAGCGCGTTCGGCGCGAGCGCCGACGGCTTCACCCACGCGCTGAACGTCAACGCGCCAGCGGCAGTCACGCTCAGAGACGGCGATGCCGGCAGCGTGATCGAGCCGTTGCCGTCGAAACGCACGCCCTTGCCGACGATGCCGTCCTCGATCGTGCGCACCGACGCGGCCGGTGCGTTGTTCGCGTACGCGGTCGCATCCGCGGGCGGCTTGCCCGACGCACCGTCGAAGTGATAGACGAGCGTGTAGTCGGCGTCGAAGGTATCCGCCGGCTTGCCGCCGTCCTGCGCCTTCTTGTTGCCGTAGTACATCCAGATCGACTGCGCGGTGCCGGCCTTGATGCCCGGTATGTCGACCCAGATCAGCGCGACGCCGAGCACCGGGTCGTACTGCTCGATGTGGTAGCTCAGCGGCGTCTTGTCGTCGGCCGCGACGAAGCGGATGTCGGCGCCGTTCTCGGCGAGGCCGTCGAACTGGAAGATGCCCGAATGCAGGCGGATCAGCACCGGCAAGCGGCCGGCCGATTCGTTGAGATTCGCGCCTTTCGGGCTCGCATCGATCGTGATCGCCTTGCGGTACGACCAGTCGTTCTGCCACCACGCGTTCGCGATACCCGGCAGCGCCCCCAGCAGCACCGCCAACAGTAAAACCATGACTCGCTTCACGATCCACTCCCCGTATGGACCCGCCCGGTCGCCCGGCGCGGCCCGAACAAAAATCCGTCAGAAACCCAGTCGCACGTAGAAATCGAACCGGGGGCTGTATTGCTTCGTGTACACGCCCGCCTTCAGCGGCCAGCCCGCCTCGAAATCCGCGCTTGCATACTTGAACAGTTGCAGCCGGGTGCCGAACCCGACGCTCAGCAGGTTGAAGCTCGATGTCTGTTCCGGCAGCGGACTCAACAGCCACAGGTGCGCCGCGTCGACGAACGCGTGGAAGCGCCACTCGTTCACGCCGCTGCCAAGATGGCCGGCGAGCGACGGGGTGCGCAGCTCGAGCGAGCCGACCACGCCGCTGTCCGCGGTGTCCTCTGCCTGCATGTAGCCGCGCACGCTCGTCATGCCGCCCGCCGCGAACTGTTCGCTCGATATCAGCGGCGCACTCGACAGCTGCGCGCTCACATGCGCGTTGGCCTGGATGTCGTTCGTGAAGTGCTGCGTGTGATTCACGTCGAACTTGCCGTACACGAAGTCAGGCGTCGCGTTGTAGCGCTTGTTGTCCCACGCGTTCCAGTCGCTGCCGAAGGCGCGGATAGTGGTCGTGAGCGCCGCCGAGAATGACGTCTGCGATGCCTTCAGGCTCAGCTGGCCGTTGTATGAGAACGTCACCGGCACGTAGGTCAGTGGCGCGGACGACGTCTGCCCGACGAGGCTCACGTCCTCGTTGAAATGCTTGTGGTCGATCTCGACGCTCACCGAGTGCGCATAGGTGTCCGTCGACGGCAACGCGTAGATCGCGGTCAGGCCATAGCTCGTGCCCCGGCCGAGCACGCTGGTGCCGCCGAGCGAGGAGACGTCGCTGTCCGAGTGGACGACGGTCGCAAGCAGGCTCCAGTGCGTGTCCTTCAATGGCGCGAGGTACGAGAACGAGTACACCCGCGCGTCGGTCGGATGCTGCGGCGCCACCACATAGGTGGCGGAGATTACGTGACCGAGCTGCCAGAGATTCGAATAGCTGAGCGTCGCGCTCGTGCGCAGCGTCGACGTGCCGGGGCTGTTGTCGTTGTTCAGTTCCAGCGTCCCGTGCAGCGGGCTGTGATCGTCGACCTTCAGGTCCACGTCGACGGTCTGCGGCAGCGCACCCGGCTTGAGCACCGGAATCACCTGCCGGTCGGCGGAGCGGTTCAGGTCGGTCAGCTGCTGCTGCGCCGCGTTGAAGTCCGGCACCGTGCCCTCGGCGAGCGCCGGGACTGCGTCGCGAATGTTCTGAGGCGAGTTGTATTTCGCGCCGTCTATGCGCAGCCGGCCGACCTTCGCCTCGACCACCTGCAGCAGGATCACGCCGTTCTTCACCTGCTGCTGCGGCAGCTCGACGACGATCGACTGGTAGCCGCGGTCCTGATAGACCTTCTGCAGCGCTTCGCGTGCCGCGTTCACGTCCGCGAGCGTGCGGCCGGGCCCCTCGAACGGATATACCGCCTTCTCGATGTCGACGGCCGGCAACGTGGTGTTGCCGCGCACGATGAACTCGTTGACGTCGAACGTCTGCGGTGCGCCGGACGCGGGCGGCGTCTGCGCCTGCGCACGCGCGCCGGCCGCGAGGCTCAACCCGCCGGCCAGTGCGATGCCGGCCAGGCGGCGCCGTCTCGATCGGCGTTCGTCGTGTGGTTTTCGGTCTACTCTCGGCGGCATGCGCCATTCCCCTTCTTATTGCGTGTCGTCCGGGCGCGAGGCACTTACCTCGCACGCCCCGCTATCAAGGCAACATTTCACTTCGATGACATTCGATCAGTGATCCTTAATACGATGTCTGCATGTTCAACTTTCGCTGCATGATCCTCCTCAGCCGTGCGCGCCCGGCCTCGCGCGCCCGGCGCGGCCTATGCCGAACGTCGCGATCGCGACGTGCAGCAGCGCATCGCCGCACGCATCGACGGTCAGCCACGACACGCCGCCTTGCACCGCGCCGTCATCGCATGCATCCTCCGTTAAGGACGGAACGGATCGTGCAAACCCGCAATGCGTGACGTTCATCGTGCGTTCGACGCTTCTGCGTTCATCGTCTCGTCCGCTTCACGCGGATGCGTTTGCCAGAACCCGCCCGTCATCGTCACGATCGACGGCGTCTCGCTCCACTGCTGCGGGCTCAGGATCTCGGCGCGCAGCACGTTCGGCATCACCTGCACGTCGAAAATCTCGTCGACGCCGTTGAAGAACTGCAGGATGCCGAGCACCTCGCCGCTGGACGCATCGAGCGCGGCAACGCCCGCGACCAGCGCGTCGGCCTCGCCTTCGATCGGAAGTCCTTGCGGTCCACGCTTCTGGCGCAGCTTCGACAGACCGACGAACAACACACCGCCGTATTCCGCGAGCCCGTGCGTAAAGCCGGGCAGCTTCGCGAGCACGCGCTTGTCGCCGGTGCGCGGATCGATCCGCAGCACCTGGCCGCGCCCGCCTTCGAGTACGTATAGCTCGCCGCCGAACACGCGCGGCGAATGCGGCATCGACAAGCCGTACGCGACGATGCGCCCGGACGGCACCTCCATCACGATGCCGCCGTCGGCCATTCCCGCGCGCCAGCCGAACGGCATGTCGGAATGGCCGAGCGCGGTCGCGTAACGGACGGTGCCGTCGACGAACGCCATGCCGTTCAGGTGACAGCGATCGTCGGGCGCCAGTGCCGTAATGAATGGCGGTTGCCAGATCGGCGTGAAATTGAAATAGCCGTCGATCACGCTGATGCACGAGTAACGCGTGTTGACCGCGAGCACGACCTGCTTGTCGATCGCCATGTCATGCAGGTCGAGATCGCCCGTGAAATACGACTGGCGCGGCACGAACAGCGCGTCGTAGTGCCCGGGACAGGACGGGTAGTGCGGGGCGAGTGTCGACACGTTCGCGAAGATCATCAGTTCGTGGATCGTCGCGACCGCGAGCCGGTTGCCCGCGACGGCCATCCCCATCGAACGCGGCAGCAAGCATGCCGACAGCGTCGGGACACCGTTGTCGACGCCGAGCAGCGCAACGCCGGACGGGCGACGGCTCAGTGCCAGCGAGCATCGCAGCGACGCGAGCACCTCGAGAAAGCGCCCGGTATCGCGCAGATTGATGAACGGTGCCGCGACATCGTCGTCCGCGGGGAGCGAAGCCGTGGCCGCGCCCGCTTGCGTGGCCGCGGGTGCATTCGCCGATCGACTGTGTTCGAGGTGTTTCACGTTCATCCATCCACCTTGTTGACTACGCAACGGGTTGCGCGGCATGTCGTCATGCGCCGGCGGGCGGGTCCGCTTGGCAACGGGGCCTCTCCAGCGCTCACAACTACCTAGACGGAACGACTCACGCATTACCGCAAATTTTTTTGCGTTGCGGCAAAGACGTGTCTTAAGCAACGTATGGCGACGCACGATGCCGCCGACGCATCGCAATCGCGACGGCGTCTCGCATCGGAAGAGGGAATGAAATGCCAAACGGACGTGTGATGCCTGCACCGGTTGCCGCGCGCGTGAGGCCGGAAATGGGTGCATTGCCGAACGCTTGTCGGACAGGCTGCGCCCGTCGCCGCGGCGTTCCACGTCAGTGATGCGTGCGCATGCGAACCGCCGTCAGACAGCCCGCATGGTGACCATGATGTCGCGCCACGCCCTCTCCCGCGCGCGCGTCGACCGCCGGTTCAGCGGCGCATTCGCCGTTGGCACGGCGGCCGCGCCGGCACTGGCGCGACGCGTTCGGCCGGGCGGTGGTCTGTTGGCGCACATCGTCGGCTCCCAATCGGTCATTTTTTGTGACACTTGTCTGAAGATTCATCATTCGCTACGCGATGCGTGCCCGACGCTGCGGTATTGCAGCCTCCAAAACGTCTTAATGAATAACGAGGACGTCAATGGCGGGAACGTTTCATGTCGATTGCGACGCTGCTCAAGCGGTGGCTAACGGAAAAGCTGGCCGCTCACGCGATCCCGGCGCACACGCGTGCGCACGACGGCGGGGCCACCCCGCTGCGCTGGCGCACGCCCTGGCTGCACTGGCAACTGCTGTCGTGGCTCGCGCTGACCCTGCTCGCGCCGCCGTTCTGGGCGATCGGCACGCTGCTGCTGATCGATCCGTCGAGCGACGCGCCGTTCTTCTGGGCGGCCGCGATGGCGATCGTGCCGGTCGCGAACGGCATCGCGATCGTCGCCGCGAACCAGCGCCACCATCGCACACCGTTCACGAACCGCCGGGCGGTCGCCGCGCATTACTTCGCGGTCGCGATATTGCTGTCATGCACCCTGTTCGCGCTGCTGATGTGGAACGCACATGCGATCGACGCACTGGTCAGGCCGCTCGCAGAAACGTCCGCCAGCGCGCGCGACGCCGCACTCGACACGTGGATCGCGACGCTGATCGTCGGCTTCGGCATATCGTCATCCGCGCATGCGAGCATGCTGCACGCATGGCTCGCTTTCGAAGCCTGAGCGTCACGCGCTACACATCGCCGGGATCCGTCACATGGGTGCACAACGCCGTCCTCGCATCACATGCGCCGCGCACGCGCGCGCCAGCCGCGAACGCGGAATCGCGATCGTCACGGTGCTGCTCGTCGTCGCGCTCGCGGCGACGCTCGCGGCAAGCGTGCTGTGGCGCCAGCAGGTCGCGACGCGCGACGTCGAGAATCAGCGGCTGGCCACGCAGACGATGTGGGCCGAGCGCGCGGCGGTCGAGTGGGCGCGCGCGCTGCTGCGCGCGCAGAGCGCGACGTCGATCGTCACGTTCGTGGGCCAGACATGGTCGGCGCCCGTCGACGAGGTGCGGCTCGCCGACCTGCTGCCGCCCGAGGCCGCCGAGCTCAATGCGGAGTTGGCGAGCGCGTCGATCTCCGGCCGCGTCGAAGACGCGCAGGCACGCTTCAACCTGTCGAACCTCGTGTCGCGCATCGCCCCGGGCCAGCCGTGGCAGACCAACGCCGAAGGCGTGCTTGCGTACCGGCGCCTGCTCGGCGCGCTCTCGCTCAATCCCGCGCTCGCGCAAACGACCGCCGACTACATGCTGCGCTCGCTGCGCGACGCGCAGGGGCCGGGCGGCTGGCCGCTGCAGCTCGTGAGCGTGGACGATCTCGCGCGGGTTCCCGGGTACGACGCGCAGGCGATCGCGGCGCTTGCGCCGCTCGTGACCGTGCTGCCCGACCGCACCGCGATCAACGTGAACACTGCGCTCAAGCCGGTCCTTCTCGCGGCGATTCCGTCACTGTCGGACAGCCAGGCGCAACGCCTGATCGAGCGGCGCGGCAGCGCGTATTTCGTGAGCACCGGCGACATCGCCGAATACCTGACGCCGGTACAGGGCAGCACGACGTTGCCGGATGGCGCGATCGCCACCGTGAACAGCGGCTATTTCCTCGTGCACTGCCGGATCCATTCCGCGCGCATCAACATGCGGGTCGACACGCTGGTCGCGCGCTACGGTTCCGGCAATTTCGCGTGGACATCTGTGATCTGGGTGCACCGGATCACGAGCTGACGCCGCCGATCGTGGCGACCGGCCCCCACTGTGTGGCGAGATCGGACGCCCCGGCACCGGCGCGCCGCGCCGCCAATCGCTCGGCACGCGCGGTCGGGATGCCCGCGTCATCGCCGGACCAGCGGCTCATGCCCGATTCGCGCACCTCGCATAACAGCCGGTTCCAGTCGTCGATCGATACCAGCAGCGCGATCGGCCGGTTGTACTTCGTCACCATCACGAGCGCTTTGGTCGCGTCGCGCAGCGCCTTCGACGGATTGCTGCTGAAATCGCGCGTCGCCATCGAGATCGTGCGCGGGCTGAACGGGTTCGACGCGGGATCGTCGCCGTCGTCGTGCAACAGCCGGTCGAGCGTCGCCGCGCGCCGCAGCGCGTGCGACTTCCCTGAAACGCGGTGGTCGCGTCGCTTGCGGCGCTCACTGCGCGGATCGACATGGGTCGCGAGCAGATGCACCAGATGGCCAAGCGTGGTTGCGGGCACCTGGTCGTAGCGGCGCCACCATTCCGGCGGCAGCGCGATCATCATTCCCGCGTACGCGGCACGCACCCCGGCCGCGATGTGCGCGGGCAGCCGTTCGGCTTCGCGCGCGTCGAGCGCGAGCGCCGCGCACGCCGCGCGCGACATCATGCCGAACACGTTGTATGCGACCGCGACGATACCGCGCGCGAGCAGCGCGGCACGCGCCGGCACGCCGCTCGCGGCGGCTGCGTCCGACGCGGCCTCGACGTGCGGCGGCAGCATGGTGCGCGATGCGCTCTGCGCGAGCCGGACTATCTGCACTGCGTCGAACTGCGCAGCCGGCGCGTTGGTCAGCACGCTCGTCGTCTGCATCGAGGCGCCCGCGCTGCCATCCTGACGCCATTCGATGCGCCGGCATGCAAGCTCCGCATCGTCGTCGTCCGCCATCGCGACGGCCTGCTCGAACACGCGGCCGCCTTCGAACACGCCCGCGTCACGTGCGTCTTCGAGCACGCGCCACGCCGGGGCCCCCTCCTGCTCGCGCACGAGGAGCGCGCCACCGCGACACGGCCACGCCGCAAGGATCGCCGCCGTGTTCACGCCGCCATCGATGACCCACAGCTCGCCGGGCCGCACCGATTCGATCAGCGCGCCGACGAACGCCCGTTCGTGTGCGCGACCGCGCTCGCATGGCAACAGGTCGACGATCGTCTCGAGTTCCGGATCGTGCACCGGCAGTGCATGCGTCCCGTCCTGCACGCACGCGAAGCCGTCCGGCAGGTCGCGGCCGCCCAGCACCCGCAGCCGCCAGCCGGCGGCGAGCGCCCGTTCACCCGCCGGAGGCATCGCGAACGGCCGCAGCAGGTCCGCGCTGTCCTTCACTAACGCGCGGCCCCAGCCGCCGCGCAGCCGGCTCATCCGGTCGTGCAGCGCCGTGACGGCCGGCGCGAATTCCGCCGGCATCGCGGCCGGCGCCGCACGCGTGCCGCTGCGCGACCCCGCGTGGTCGGCGAGCGCGACGAGCGCGTCGACGACGCAGGCGAACAGCGCTTCGCGCAGCAGCTCGGCGTCCGTTTCGTCGTCCATTCCGGCTGCATCGTCGATCCAGTCGTCGTGAACCGCGCACTGCATCACGAGCCGCGTCATGATCGCCACCGGGCTGTGTTCGACAAATCGCTCCAACACCGTGCGTATCACCGGATCACCTCATCGTGTGGATTGAGCATCGGCGCACGCCGACGCACTTGACGCGCCGCTTTCGGCGCATGAGCATCGGGTACGGCCGCATCGGCGTCAAACGCGCGATATGGCCCATCGTCCCGTAACGTCATCACGAGGCCCCTGCATGTACGTTGACCCACGCGTGGCGCACGGCCGCGCCCGGTTCGACCTGAGCCGCTCGCCGCGCCTGCTCGCCGACGCGCGGCGGTGGGAAATCAGCGACGTGATCACGCACGCGCTCGACACGTTCGCCGGCGAGCGCACGCCGCGCAACCTGATGCGGCTTCTCGCGCGCCAGATCGCGCCGAAGCTCGCGCGCCTCGGACTGGAGCCGTACGTCGGCATCCTCGGCACGCGACAGGGGCTGTTCGTGAATTTTTCGACGATGAGCGCCGAGCACGGGCTGCGCGAATTCCAGCTCGATCTGACGGTGCCGGGCCTCGTGCTGCGCAGCTTCGCGTCGACCGCGATCCGCCCGCACGCGGTCGCGCGCTGCATGCAGCGCAACGGCGCGCCGTCGGTCGACGCGATCGGGCACGAGACGCAGGTCGCGTTCGTGCTCGCGCGCGTGATGCGCGCACTCGCGCTTGCCGAGCACTGGAAGCAGGTCGCGGTGCCGACCGCGCGCGGGCTGTTCGTCGGCGCGCTGAGCGACGCCGACGACGTGTGCCTGAACACGTATTTCCGGCCCGGCGACAACGACCGCCCGTCCCGCTGGCAGGCATTCGCCGAGCTGTTCGCCGCGATGCCGGACTGGACGCCGGAGCAGATCCGGCACGGCGGCGATCTGTTGCAGTGGATGGTCAACCATATCGTGGCCTTGCAGGAATCCGCACCGTTCGCCGCGCGCTTTCCGTTTCTGCTGGAGCCTTACCGGCACGCTGACGACCCGCTCGACGCCGCCTGGGCCGCCGCGCGCGCGCACGCACGCGACGACGGTCCGGCGCCGAACTGACCGCGTCGGCGTTGTCGTGATCCCGACGTTCCCGGTCAATGCCACACGCGGGGTGCTGCGTGCCGACCTCGTTCGGCACACAGGCCCGTTGCACGGCCCTCATCTACTAGGTCGGAACGCCCACGGATAACCCGCAGACTTTGTTGTGGCGGCCAGCCCGGCGGACGGGCACGCACCACGTCAGTGCACGATCGGCCCGCCATCCTGCGTGCCGAGCATCCCGAGCAGGGCCCACAGCCACATCACGTCGTAGACGGCGTCTGCGTGCCGCCTGCTCTGCGCGCACCAGCGCTCGAACGCGTCGAACTCGGCCGCGCTCGCGTCGCCGGCCCGCAGCCACAGCAGCCAGCGAACGGCGCCGTCGCGCACGGCCTCGTCGGCCGCCGGCAAGTGATCCGGTTGCGACCTGGTCATCTCCACGCCCATTGCCTGAAGTTCCACGCATCCGGTCCGCGCGCACGGCACGCGGCCGGGCGTGCGCCGGCCCCCACGGATAATGTCGGGTCGAGCGGGCCAAACCCGCAGATGTGCCGGGAATGCCGCGCGGGCACGCGCGGGCAGGCGAGGCCGGACCCGGGTCGAACCGGGCCGGCACGGATCAGCTCAGCAACACGATGTTGCCGGGCAGACGCGTCACGTGCGCGCCGTACAGGTGGCCGACCATGTCGATCGCGTCGTCGAGGCGGTTGAGCGGGAATTGCGCCTGGATCCGGTTCTCGCCGAGCGACGCACTGCGCAGGATCACGCGGCCGCGCCGGTAGCGGTTGATCTCGTCGACGACGCTCGACAGCGGCATGTCGTTGAATACCAGCATCCCGCGCCGCCACGCACTGACGGCCGCAGGATCGGCCGGCGCCACCGTCTGTACGCCATGCTCGTCGTAGGTTACCTGCTGGTTGGCATCGAGCAGGCGGCGCCCGCGCGGATGGTCGAGCGCGACCGTGCCTGACAGGCAGGTGACGCACACCTGTCCGTCGGTGCGCCGCACGTTGAAGCGCGCGACCCGCGCGCGCAGCCGGCCGCTGCCGGCCACGACCGTGACGGGCCGGATGCCGCCCTCGCCGTCCGACGCGCGCGGCGCGGCGTCGATCTCCGCCTCGCCGGCAACCAGCCGGATGCCGCGCCCGGCCGACGACGACAGCAGGTCGAGCCGCGTCTGGGTGTTCATCTCGATGGTCACGTTCGATTCGAGCGCGACCTGCCGCTGCTCGCCGGTGCCCGTCCGGTAATCGTCGGCGAACTCGCCAAGCGACGGCCACAGGCCGAGCGGAGGGCGCAACGCGAGCCACGACGCGCCGGCCGCGACCGCGAAACCGACGAACGCGCGGCGGCCGGTGCGCATCGCGCGCTCCCGCTTCGGGACGCCCGTCCACGCGCCGCCTTGCGCGCGCTCCTCCTGCGCGATCTCCGCCGCGGCGGTGCGCAGCGAGCCCCACGTGTCGCGCAGCTCGTGCGCGGTGCGCGGATGCGTGTCGCACCAGTGCTCGAACGCCTGGGCCTCGGCCGGGCTCGCGTTCCCGGAGCGCAGCCGCACCAGCCACGCGCTGGCGGTATCGTGCGCGTCGTTGGCGGAATCGGGCTCGGGTTTCATCATCGTCGGGATGCTCAAAATTTTCGGGGCCCGCCGCGCGAACCCGGGTACGAATCGCCTTCTTCCTGCATCCGTTGCAGGCAATACTTCATCGCCGCGCTGAGCTCGCTTTCGACGAGGCGCAGCGAGATGCCGAAACGCTCGGCGATCTCGCGGTTGAGCAACCCGTCGACGCGCGCGGCGATCAGGATCGCGCGGCGTCGCGGCGTCAGGCCGCGCAGCACCTCCTTCAGCGCATCCACCTTGCGGCGCGCGGCGACGATCCGCTCCGGATCGGCCAGCTCGTCGGGCAGTTCGAGCAGCACGTCGGCGTCGTCCTCGTGCAGATGGCGCCGTTCGCGGCGATGCTGATCGATCGCGACGTTGCTCGCCATTCCGAGCAGATACGCGTCCGCATTGCCGACCTGGGTCGACACGTTCGCGTTGTCGAGGCGCAGCCAGGTTTCATGCAGCACGTCGGCCGCGCTGTCCTTCGAACCGGTCACGCGTTCGAGCCGTCGGACCAGGTACGCGTAGCGCGACGCGAGCAGCTTCCTCAGGCCGGCGCGGGTAGTCTCGGACATGGCCGCCTAGTTCCGTTCGGCTGCCGGCGGGCAGCGGAAATGCACACCGTTGCCCACCGGCCTCAGCAGGATCGTGACCGGCTGCGGCAGCCCGGCCGGCGGCGCCTCGTCGAGCTTCAGCGAGCGTAGCACGCGGAGGATCGCCGCGTCGCGCACCGCAAGACCACTGGATGCCACCATGTTGACTGCCACCACCGCCCCCCTGTCGTCGATGCGCAGTTGCGCGACGAGCCGATAGCGGCCCGGTACCGCGGCTGGCTGCGCGCACAACGCGTCGATCAGACGCGCCTGCACCAACCCCGCATACGCGAGCCGCTGGTCCGAATTGCCGACACCGTCGATCGGCGACTCGTCGCTCGATGGTGTCGGGTCCGTTCCGCTGCCCGACGCTTCCGCCGTTGCCGGCTGGGCGACGATGATCGCTTCGTCCGGCTGCGTAAATTCTGCTTTCAAACCCGTGCCGAGCAATACGCGCTCGAGCGCATCGCGCGGCAGGAAATCGCCCTGCACGGGAGCGCTTGTCCGCCCTTCGAGCAGCGGCGCCGGCGCGAGCACGATCAATTCGGTGATCCGCGCGAAATCCTGCAGCGCCTTCGCGAGCGGCTGCGCGGGCAGAGTGAAGTGCGCGGGCACGCCCGGCTGATGGCCGCGGGGCGCCTGTGCGTGCACGCCGCGCATCGGCAACCCGACGAGCAGCATGCAGACGGCCAGCGCCACGGCACCTCGCGGCGCCCGTGAACGTGTCATGAATTCCCGGTCATGTGTGGTGCGGCACGGCCATTCGCGCAGCCGGCCCAGGAATCGGCCTCGTAGCAACCGAACACCGCATTGTGAGCGGGGACTGTGACAGTCAGTTGACGCCGGTATTGCATAGAGCGACGAGAAATTTTCTAGCGGGAGTAAATGGTGGACCGGAGCGTGCTCGTGAAAAATGTTGTGCCGGATTTTTGATGCGCGGATTGATCTTGCGGATTTTGTATTGATCGAAACTCCGATGTTTGGCGATTAAAGCATGGGGATTGCCTTGACTCAAAAAAAGAGACCCACGCGAATTTCAATTCTCGCCATGCATATCGACCAAAAAGTGCCGATTGAAGCGCGAACATTCTCGGCGGCGTAAATGTTCCGTAGCATTTGCCATCACAGTGTCGCGAAGACGTGACCGAAACCGACGAATTCTTACGCTGACGCGCCGATGCATTTCATCGTCACGGCATCGTGTCACACGCGCATGCGCCGTCAATGGCATGTTCGAATCGCCCATGCGGGCACGCCTGAATTGATTCATGGAATATCGATCTTTTTTGCAAGATTTACGAATTCCACGAATTACTTCTGAAAGAAATGGAAGCAGGTCACGAGCACAAATGTTCCGTACCATTGGTTATGAAAAATTCACACGTGCCGCACGCATTTCATCCTACATTTATTCGGCGGTCGATAACGCATGTCGGCCGCGGCAACAGGCTTCCCGTTTATCTTCGTTCAAGGAAAATCTCATGAAATCCAGCAAGCGCAAGATCTGTCAAGTCCTGGCTCTCGTCATTTCCGGCATGGGCGCATCGATCGCGATGGCGTCGCCGGTGATTCAAGGCGGCGGCTCGTCGCTCGTCGCGCCGACCATCGGTGCGATCGGCAACACGGCCACCGAAATCGGCCTGTTCGGCACCAGCGAAGGCTCGTTCACGTACTACTCGGTCGGCTCGGGCGCCGGCCAGAACGCGTTCCTGAACAACCAGCCGACGTACTTCGGCACCACCGTCACCGGCACCGTCGACTTCGCGAACAGCGATGCGGCGCTGAGCGCCTCGCAGGTCACGAACTACAACAACGGCCTGGGCGCGACGAACGGCCCGCTGATCCAGATCCCGTACATCGTCACGCCGATCACGGTTCCGGTCGTCAACGCGCCGGCCGTGACGAGCACGACGACGCCGCAGACGACGCCGGGTCAGGCACACAGCATCGCGCTGAACGACAACGACCTGTGCGGCATCTTCTCGGGCAAGCTCACGAACTGGAACCAGGTCACGAATCCGGAAACGAGCACGACGTACTCGCTGAATGCGCCGATCAAGGTCGTCTACCGTACGGACGGCAGCGGCACGACGGAACTGCTGACCCGCCATCTGGCCGCCGTCTGCACGACCGCCAACACCGCGACGGGCGTCACGTTCGTCGATTCGCTGACGTTCGCGAACACGACGGCCTTCCCGAGCGGCGTGCCGTCGAACTTCGTCGGCGCGTCGGGCAGCGGCGGCGTGCGCAACTCGCTGACGAGCCTGTCGTCGGCCGGCACCGCGGCGATCGCCTACCTGAGCCCGGACTACACGAACACGTTCCTCGCGCCGTCGAGCACGGTCGTGACGTCGTCGGGCGCGCTGCAGCTCCCGCTGGCCAGCCTGGTCAATGCGAAGAACAGCGCGTACTACGCACCGACCTACGCGAACGCGACGACGGCGCTCGGCACGGTCAGCCTGCCGACCGGCGGCAACGCCGCGGACCCGACGCAATGGGTGCCGAACGTGGCCAACCCGACGTCCGGCTACCCGATCTCCGGCACGAGCCAAATCATCGTGAGCCAGTGCTATGCCAGCTCGTCGGTGGGCACGGCCGTTCATGACTTCCTGAACAGCCACTACACGAACGCCAGCTTCGCGTCGATCGTCCACGGCAACGGTTTCGACACCGTGCCGTCGGGCTTCGAGACGGCGATCTCCTCGAACTTCCTGACCAATACCAGCGGCAAGAATCTCGACATCGACGATTCGAACGTTTGCGGCGCCCCTGGCTACGCGGGTCGCTGATCCATCCGCCACCCAGCAAACGCATTCCCTATTGCCGCACCCCGCACCGGGGTGCGGTTTTTTTTGTCCGCTTCATTCGTCATGGCGGGATTTCGATCCTGGCAAGCGGCCCCGGCAATACGGGTATCGCTCATTGGAAATCGGGCGCCGTGCACATTCGCGCACGGCGCCCGATCTGCCCCACATCAGATGCAAATTGGCCGGCACATGCCGGCCAACATCACAGCTTGCCAAGCCGCGCCAGTTCCGCGCTGCTGAGTTGCGTTTGCTGGCTGCGCCCCGCCGGGCCGAAGCCGAGCACCGATACCGCACTCGACGGATCGTAGCCGACCTGATCCTTGCGGCGATTCTTGCTGGCTCCGTCGTTGTCGGCATCTCCGAAGCCTTCGACCTGCACCGAGATGGTCCAGCGCCGCGGCGCGGTTCCGTTTGCGCCGTTGCGGGCGAGGTCCTGCGCGATCTGGCTAACCGCCGAAGCTGCCGAGCTTGCGGCCGTCAACGCACCCGTGTTCACCGCCTGCACCATCGGAACGCCGGTCGTCTTGCCCGTCACCTGAATGTTGTCGGCGTTCACGACACGCAGCGCAGCCACGTTCAGGTTACCCGCGCGAATCCCCGCGTCGCCCGCATCCACCGTGCCCCGCGGCGCGATCAGGTTGATCGTGCCCGGCGGCACGCCCGGCACGCTCTGCAGCGTCGCGATCCCCGCCCCGGTCACCTCGCCGTGCGCATCCACCGTGCAATAGTGGTTCGCATCGCACACGTACTGCGGCGCGGGCGTATCCGCCGACGACTTCGAGCCCTTGCCCGCGTTGATGTCGCCGTTCGAACTCCAGATCGTCATGTTGCCGCCCTGCTCGGTGAAGATCCGGCTCTGCGCGAGCAACACGCTCTGGTCCGTGAAGATGTTCACGTAGCCCTGCTCGAGCGTCAGGATACCCGTCTTCCCCGGACCGACGATCACGTTGCCCGCGGCATCGACGATTTGCGGAGGCGCTGAAGCGCTGCCCACCAGCGCCTGCCCGCCGGGCCCGAGGATGGTGACGTCGCCGCCTTGCTGCGTCTGGATCGTCGAGTTGCGAATGTCGAGATTGCCCGTGCCGACCAGCTGGTTCGCGCCGTTCGTGCCACCGCCCAGATTGTTCGCGGTATAGCCATACGCGGCGGGGAACAGCGTGTTGAGCGCCTGATAGCCCCGCGCGTACTGCCCCTTGTACGGGCTTGCCGGATCGTTGAAGTTCTCCCCGACTTGCGTCAGCACACTGAACAGCACCTTCTCGGCGAACAGTTGCTGCACGTGCGTCGGCAACGCCTGGAACTGCTTCCACGCTTCGTCGGCGCTCAACTGGCCCACCGCGTTCTGCGCGGCCTGCTGGTCGCTCTGCAGCCCCGTGTTGACCGCGAACCCTGCGTCGTACTGCTCCATGAACGCGATCAGCGCCGGCATCGCGCTCGGCACGCCCGCCACCGAGCTGCCCGGCGCGATATACGTTGCGATGAAGCCCGGCAGGTCGACACCAGGGCCAATCCCGAACAGCACGTTGATGTTCGCACTCGCATGCGGCAGGTTCGGGTTGTTCGCGTTCCCGACCGCATCGATGCCGGTAAAGACCTGCGTAACCGAGCCAGTATTCACGTGGTTGTAGTACAGCTCCGCCTGGCTCGTCAGCGGCCCGATGTTGCGGCCCGCCTGCACGTCGACCCACCCCGGCCCGCCGATCTCCAGCACCGGCACTGCGCCGGCGTTTCCGAGAAGCGGCGTATCGTAAATGTCCCGGCCGGCCACGATGCGGGTCACGTCCGAGCTGCGCAGGTTTTGGCCCCAGAACGCCAGGTCGACGATGTCCTGCCCCGCCTGCACGAGTGCCGGCTTGTCGACCGACAGCGTGACGAGGTTGTCGTACAAACCCGCGTTACCGCCGCTTGTCTCCAGAGTCCCGTTGACGATGCTGCCATCCAGGCTGTAAATCCGCGCCGGCGTCGTATCATTCGCATGCAGCGCATCGACTGCATGCGCGGCAAGCGTCGTGTCCGTCAGCGCCGGAACCGTCGCCAACGGATTCGTCGGCGAAGGCATCTGCGAAGGATCGGCATCGGACAGCCCGAACGTGCGGTCCAAGGCCGCACCCGTGCGAATGCCTGCGACATTGGACAGATTCACCGA
Source organism: Burkholderia sp. lig30 (assembly GCF_000687455.2). Classification (GTDB taxonomy): domain Bacteria; phylum Pseudomonadota; class Gammaproteobacteria; order Burkholderiales; family Burkholderiaceae; genus Burkholderia. The sequence goes on along the minus strand of NZ_JGVW01000076.1, from coordinate 16,108 downwards.
CTGTGCCGCGATCAGGTTCAACTGACCCGTCGGCGACGGAAACATCGTGCCGCCCGACGCGACATCGACGCCGCCGTCGAACGCAACCAGGTTCACGCTCGCGGGCAGCACGCCATTGGCGCCCGTCAACATGCCGGCCAGCGTGCCGAATTGAACGTCCCCCGTCGTCGACAGTACGTTCACTGCGGAAGTCAACGAATAGCCTTGACCGTCCGGGTATTGCAAGTAGTCGAGAGGCTGGATCGTCCCGTTCGGCACGCCACCCGCCTGCTGAAAGGCGCTCGCATAGGACGGATCAAGCACCGCGCCGATATTCGCACCTTGTCGCGCGGTCACATTGAATATGCCATCTTGCGCGGCAAGCACCGTCGACACCGCGAAGGGCGCCTGCCCCAGGTTTCTGGACTGCAGCGTAATATCCGCCCCGATACCGCCACCGGCCGTCAGATTACCTTGCCCTCTGGCCACGAAGTAGCCGCCACTCAGAATGTCGCCGCCAGCCCGAACCGTCAGGTTTCCGCCGCCCACAGTCACCGGATTTCCGTTTCCGTCCTTGTACCAGGTAGTCGGCAACGACACCGCCAGATCGGAAATATTGCCGCCCGCGCTGACCGATACGTTGCCCCCGACGCTCATGATGCCCTGGTCAAACGCGCCGAAGTCGATCGACGTGCGGGCGAGCGGCTTGAGCGTCGCGACGCTGCCGTTATAGATATAAGTCGCGGTGGGCGTGATTTCCATCCACTGCCACCAGAACTGACTCGTATTGGCGCCCGCCTGGCCGGTCAGCGTCCCCGTGATGTCGGTCGTATATTCGATTCCCTGGATGTCACCCTGCGCGTGAATCGTGATGTCGCCGGCCGAATCCGGATTCACGGCAGACGTGACCAGAATGTCGGGCTTCCCCGTCCCGGCTTTCATGACCCCGTTGGCAAGACCCAATGCGGGCGCACTGTGGGAGGGCGCGCCAGCCGAATACACCACGCCGGGCGCGGTCGTATCCGACAGCGTGAAATCGTCGCCCGCGGCAATGTCGATCGCCCCCTTGCCGGTACGGATCGTCGTCGGCTGCAGCAGGGTCATCCCGTTCGCCTCGACGTACGCGGTATGCTGGCTCAGCACCACTGTGCCGGCCGGCATGCTGCCGGAGTTGAATACCGCAATCGGCTGAACCGCAAGCGGATTGGCGCTGGTAACGTCGGCGCCGGCAACGATTCGATACGACGCGCTCTCGCCACCCAGCAGCGCCGCGTAACTGATCGGCAACGGGTTGTCGGCCGTCGCGACGTTCGCCGGCACATTGCCCGGCAAATTGCCGATATTAACCACTCCCGTGTCAGGAATCGTCAATGGGGCTGTCGGCGCGAAGAAGAAGCTATACGCCCCTTTCGGCGTATACCACGAAAACGAAGGCGTTGATGTTGTAGATACTTGATCAAGATATTTTCCATATGTCGATATATATTGCCCATAATCTGCGGAATTCGACGAAAGAATCGGCGGAGTCGGCGTGCCAAACGGGAGATTATAAACTCTGCCGTTATAGATCAAGCCGTCTACAGTGCGACTCCAATAACCGCTTAGCCAGCCACTGGATCCGGTATAATACGCCGCCAAATAATTTTGATATGACGAGTACCCGGAAATTACGGGAGCCGGGGTTTGCAATGGGATATAATTCAAAATATGGAACGCATACCTGCCACCAGCCCAGTCGCTGTAATACGTTCCCCATGAATTCGCATACTGGAGATAATCAGCATAGTATTGATGCGTCTGATTCGAGAGCGGGGCACTCAATGCGACATTCGGATCATAGAGCGGATCCACCGGATTGCTGCTGAATGAAGTCAGGGATCGGCTCGTCCCGTCGGTAAATTGCACCGCGATCGACGTCGGATCATCGAGAGACATCAGGCTCGTGTACAACGACGACGCATCCCCGTAAGTCGTAGTAGGGGTCGCAGTCCCCGCCGCCCCAAGGATCGTCGCCACCTCGTTCTGGAAGAATCCGTCGGTGATGCTCGCTTGCGCGTCGAAGTTGTTTGCCGCCCGGAACGTCAGCATCGGCGCAATCGTCGTCTGGTAGCGGTAGACGGGCACTATCGTTCCGCTATTGTTCGGTAGCCCCGCACCGAGATTCCAGTTCGACAGGATCGAGATGTTGCCGCTGTTGATTGCCGTGCTCGGATTAACGAACTCGATACCGGATGCCATCCGGAAATTCGCGATGTCCGAAATCTGGCCGATAAGCGTCGGCCCGTTGGCACCGAGGCCATTCTGGATGAATCCCATCAGCGTGCCGGGCGTTATCGTCGACTTGCCGTTGCTGTCCGTCACGATCTGCCCGCCGTAATACGACTGGTGATCGGTATTGGGGCTGGTCGGCACGAAGTACGTGCTGTCCATGCCGGGAAACCCGATCGACGTGACGCCGGAATACAGCGACGCGAGATCCGCCGCATCGCCGCTCAGCGTCGCCTGCTGTCCGGTCGCGTTGTTCGTCAGCGTGCCGCCGCCGTCGCCGCTCGCGTCGGGCATGAAGCTGAACGTCGTGCCATTGGCGCCCTGGGCCGTGAACGTGCCGGCCAGCAGATGCCCGCTGCTGTCGAACCAGCCGGCCGGATCCACGATGCCGTCGAAGTGTTGCGCACCCGTCGTCGCATCCGTCGTGCTCCAGACCGCATACGCCTCCAGTGTCGTCGCCCGCGAACCGGCAATGCCCTTCCCGCTATTGAACGCAGCCGGCAACTGGACATTGACGCTGCCATCCGCGAGCAGCGGCGCGCGGAAATTCACCGTGCCGCCCGACAATCCGCCCGCCGTGCCACCCGATACGTCGATCAGCGCGTTCGCGCCGACCCGGATCAGCCCCGAGCGCGACGGATCGATGTTTTCGTACCCGTAGGTCGCGTTGTACGGATTCGCCACGGTCGGGTCGAATGTCGCGCTCGTGCCGATGTTCACCTTGCCGCCGCGCTGTGTCGGATCGGCCCCGAGCGCGAGCAACGTTCCCTCGACATCCACGCCGCTGCGGCCGTACAGGTCGATCTCACCGCCCGCCGCGCCCGACGCGTTGATCGTGCCGAACACGTTCACGTTGCCGTTCGCCGTATCCGACGCGTTGCCCGCACCACCATCCGCGGTCAGTGACACGTTCCGCGCCGCCAGCGTGTTGCCGGCCGACAGTGTCAGGTTGCCCGCCTTCGTACGGATCGAGATCGACTGGTTCACGCCGCTCGACGCGAGCGTTGCTGCGAGCGCGTCGAGGTTCGCCGCGCCGCCCGTGTTCAGCGACAGCGAGCCGCCCGCGTAGCCGCTCGCCGCATTCCCCTTGATCACGCCGTTCAGGTTCACGACCTGCTGCGGCGCCGACAAGGTGAGGCTGCCTGCCGCGCCGCCACCGTTCGCGCCCGAGAAGTCCAGCGTCGCGCCGGGCTGCACGTCGACCGTGCCCGCATCGGCCGTCAGCGTGATCGCGCCCGCCGGCGCATATTCCGTCACGTCGAAGAATTGCTTCGACACGCCCGCCGCACTCACCGTCGAGCCGCTGCCGATCGTCAGGTTGCCGCTCGTCGCCTCCAGGCTCACGTTGCCCGCCGGCGCGCTGATCGTCGCGCCGTTGTCGGCGATCGTCCCGCCGACGAAGCGCCACGCACCGCCCACCGGCACCTTCATCAGCGCCGTGCCCGACGCGCCATTCAGCGCCAGAACGCCCGTCGTCTTCACGGTCGACGCCGAACTGGTGTCGGCAAGGAAGACCGGTGCCGACAACGTCACCGGCAGCGCCCCGAAATCGAACGTGCCGGTGCCTTGCCCGACGACGCCGCCGCTCGCGCTCATCGACACGCTGCCGAAGCCGCTCAGCGTCTTGCTGCCGGTGCCGAAATCGATCTCGCCCGCGTTGACCGACAGCGTGCCGCTGCCGGGCGTCGCGGCGCCGTTCGGCGCGCCGGTCTCGTTCGTGAACGCAATCTGCGGCGCGTTCAACGTCACGTGGCCGCCGTCGCTCGTGAACGTGCCCGCGCTCAGGTCCACGCTGTTGCCGAACGTCGCGTTCACGTCGCCGACGAAGCCGATCGCGCCGTAACTGCGCAACGTCACCTGCTGCGCGTTCGCCAGTTGTGCGAGCCCCGCCGGATCGATCACGAAGCCCGGCAGGCTCGCCGCGGCTGCGCCATTCGCGTTCGTGAACGTGATCGCGGCGCCGTCCGCCATGATCGACTGCGCCGACAGCACGGCGGTCGGATCGACCTTCAGGTTACCCGACGAGTCGAGCGTCAGTGCCTGGCCGCCCGCGAGCGTCGCGCCCGCGCCGACCGTCAGCAGGCCCGTGCCCGTGCCGCCCGTGCGCGTGAGCGGCGCCGGCGCGCCATTCGACACGCGCAGCAGCGCGCCGTCGCCCGCGATCGCGATCGGCAGATCCTTCGCCGCCGGGTATGCGCCCGACGCCGTGACCGACGCGCCCGCGCCGATCTGCAAGCCGTTTGCCGCGCCCGGATCCGTGGCGCTCGCGTCGGTCTTCGTCACCAGCAGAATTTCCGGGCCGGTCAGCGACGTGCTCGCGTCGTTCGACACCACCACGCTGTTCGCGATCGGCGTGATCGTGACGCCGATCGCCGTCGCCGCGCGCGTGCCGCCGATCAGCAGGCTCCCCGCGTTCAGCGTATCGAGATCGCTTGCGCCGATCTGCAGGTAGCCCGGCAGCGCAGTGCCGCCATTGCCCGTGATCTGGATGTCCTGCGACGCGATGTCGACCTCGGCCGGCGCACCGCCCGTGCCCGTGGCCGTGTTCAGCGTCGCCCCGAGCGTCAGCGCCTTCGTCGCCGCCAGCACCAGTTGGCCGCCGTCCACCGGCAGCGGCGGCGTCACGTTGCCCTTGCCGGCTGCCAGCGTCGTGAAGAAGCTGTTCGCGCCGCTCAGCGTGTATTGCGAATAGGACTGCCATACCGCGCCCGACTGCACGTTGAACACCGTCGGCGTCGCGCTGCGGCCGCCCGTCACCGCATCGGCGAAATACCCTGCCGTCATCACCGTGCCGTCCGGCAGCACCTGGCTCGCGCCCGCCGCGACGTTGCCGGTCGTGGCCGACACCGTCACCCGGTACGCGCCCGGCAGCGTCGCATACTTGCCCGGGAGCAGCGTGTAATACCCGGCCACCAGTCCCGGCACGCCGGACAGGTACACCGCCTTGCCGATCGCATCGTTCAGGCCGGCCTGGCCAACGCCGAGCGTCGCCGTCGTAGTCGTCGCCGTGCCGTTCGCATTCGTGGCCGGCTGCACGCTCTGCGCGAACACCGGGTCATATGCCGCCACCGGCGACTGCGTGCCCGGCAGGATCGCATACACGTTCCCCGCGCCCACTGTCACCGGCACGGCCACCCCGGTCGCGCTATTGGCATAGCTTACGTTGTACTGCGACAGCACGTCCCGCGTGCCGCCCGTGCCCGGCACCCATTCGGCCGCCTGCAGGTTGCCGCCACCCGACAGGTCGATCGTCGCGCCCTTGTTCAACGCGACGTTGCCGGCGTTCACGCCGATAGTCTTCGCCGGCGGCGCGGTCAGGTCGGGTGCGGTATTGCCTCCGAACTGGTTGAACTGCCATTCGACGCCGTCGATCGTCGTGCCGTACGGAATGATCGCCCCACCGTTCGAGACCGACGTCACGCTGCCGTTCGCGAAGCTCACCGAATCCGTCGCCACCAGCGAAGACAGGGGGGTGAACAGCGCCTGTGTCGTGCTGTTCGTCGGGTCGCCGACGCCGAACACCAGCGTGCCGGACGGCGCGCGCACCGCGCCACCCTGCACGATGTCGGTCGCATCGATCAGCAGCGTGCCGCCCGCCGACAGCGGCGTGCCCGACGTGCCGTTCGACGCAAACGTGACCGTCGTCGGCGCCGGCGTGCCCGTGACCGGATCGGCAGGACCGACTGCGGCGACAATGAACGTGCTGCCCGTCGCCGGGTACAGGTCCGCCGCCATGAAGGTCAGGTTGCCCGGCGTGTAGAGCACGCCGGGGGCGAGCGCGTTCGCTACCGATTGCGACGGATTCGTCGAGCTGAGCCGGATGTCGCCGCTGCTGGTGAAGTTCGCCTGGCCGAAGTTGTTCAGCTGGAACTGGTTCATCAGGTCGATGAACGACGCGTTGACGTTCAGCGTCGCATCCGCGACCGTCGCGACCTGTGTGAACGCCGGCGATTGGGACGTGAGCGTCGGTCCCGCCACCGCGACGTACGGCGCGTCGATCGTGACCGTCGTGCCGAGCGGATTCTGCGGCGGCTGGGAGAGCGGCGTGTACAGCGCCCCCGAGGTCAACGGATTGCCGCCTGAAAACTGTGCGGCCGTCGACAGCACCGTCGCGAGTTGGTCCATCCCGATCGCCGCGATCTGGCCGCTATTCAGCGTCACCGATTCCGGCAGCGTCAGGTTCACGTTGCCAGCGAACGCAATTGTCGGCACGGGCAGATGGTAGTGAGTGGACGGCGCACTGCTGCCCAGCACCAGGTTCGCGATTCCCGATCCGCTCAGGCGGTCGGCGGCGAACTGGATTACCCCGGTCGGCTGCCCGATCGGCGCCCCCGTCGTCGGATCGATCGCGGTCGAGAAATCCTGGCCGGGCGCGAGGCCGGCCGGTACCAGCAGGCCGCTCTGCCGCACGACCAGCGCAGTCGCGCCGGCTGCCCCGCTGTTCTGCTCCGGCAGGATCGCCAGCGTGCCGCCGTGTGCCTGCGCCGCGCCCGGCTGCGCAGCAAGCGTCGCATCCGCGAACAGGCCGTTCGCGGCGGCCAGCGTGATCGAGCCCGCATCGCTCCAGACCGGTTGCGACGCATAGATGCCGTTCGACTGCGGCTGGTCGAAGTTCGCGGACGCGCCCGATACGTTGATCACCGAGCCCGCCTGCGCGACCACATAGCCCGAATCGTCGGAGAGCACCACCGAGCCGCCCGGCAGCACCTTGCCGGTGTTCGGCACGGCGACCGTGGCGCCGATCCTGACCGGCGCCGCGAGCGGATTCGTCAGCGCGACGCCCGACACGTCGAGCACGGCGTTCGGGCCCAGCCACACCGACTTGCTGTCAATGCTGAAATAGCCATTCGAATACTGGCCCGTCACCGCATGGGTACCTTCCGAATCCGCGCTCAGCGTGATCGAGCCGCCCGGCGCCGCGATCGATCCCAGCACAGTCACCTGCGTCGGCGAACCGAGGCCAACGCTGGCGCCGGCATCCGCGACGATCGACGCGCCCGCCGACAGCGTGACCGCGCCGGTCACGCCCGGGTACGACGGCACCGTCTTCGTCACCTCGTTCACCCACCCGACGGCAGCGCCGGCCGTCATCACGAGGCCCGTCGGCTGCCGGTGATACGCATCGAGCTGCCCGCTCGTCGTCAGCCCCGTGGCCGACAGGTTCGTGTCCGTACCGGCCTGCTGCAGCGCCGGCACCTGCGGGATTCGGTTCTGTTGCGTCAACGCGATCGTCGCGCCCGGCGCCACGGTGGTGTCGTAATACGCGTTCAGCACGTAATTGCCGAAACCCTGCTGCGAGAAGAAGCTCTCCGGCAGGGTCACGTCCCACGGCGACGCCGCCGACGGATCGCCGCCGATCCGGAAGCCGAGCGCCTGCAACGTCAGCGTGCCGCCGCCGGAGAAACCCTCGCTCAGGATCGTGCCGTCCATCGCGATCGTGCCGGCCATCGGTTGCGTGCCGGGCAGATGTGCGCCGCCGTTGGCGGTGTTACCGAATTGGCTCGACACGGATGCCGCGTACGTCTGCAACGTCACGTTGCCGCCGCGTCCGGCCGGCACGCCGTTGCGCATCAGCATCTGCCCGTTCGCCAGCAGCTCGCCGCCGCTCGATACGTCCAGCACGCTGCCGGGCTGCAGCACGATCGAGCCGGACGTGTCCATGTAGCTGCCGTCGCTCGACAGGGCCGACGACTGCCCCGTCGACAGCGAGATGCTGCCGCCATTGATGAACTGGCTGTTGCCGGGTGTCGTGCCCGGCGAAGCCTGCACGTCGTTGTTCACCCACTGGCCGGCCGCGCTGAGCACCGCCTGCGGACCGACGATCACATTGCCATGGCTCAATATCGTGATCGAACCGGACGGTGCGCTCAGGCTCCCCGCGACGTTCACGTCGGACACGCCGCCGCTCTTCAGCGTGATGGCGCCGCCCGGCTGCAGGCTCAACTGCGTGCCCGGCGCGACCGTGATCCCCTTGCCGCCGGTTATGTCCTGCGTGACGGTCAGGTTTGCGAACCCGCCGCTGTTCAGCGTCGCGACCGGCACCACCATCGTCGTCAGCACGTTGCCCGGATCCGTGCTGGAGAGGGCTTGCAGCGCGGTCGCGTCGAGCGGGGTGTCGATCGAAAAGCCCGGCATCAGGCCGGCGAGCTGCGGCGCCTGGTCCTGCAGGATCGTGAGTCCCGACACTCCGGACGGTGCGCCGCTGCTGGCGTTCCACGTGAGGTCGATCAACGCGCTGCTGGCCAGCTTCGGATCGACGCCGAGATTGAACGTGCCGCCCGACGGCAGGCTGTTGCCCTGCATCTGCTTCGCGCCGCCGAACGCCTGCGCGCTGATGTCGCCGTCGAGCACCAGCGCCTTCGTCGCATAAATGTCGAGGGTGCCCGCATTGCCGCCGACGATATAGTCGCTCTCGTACATGCTGCCTGTCTCGAGCGTGTTGTACCACGACTTCGTCACGCCCCAGCGCGGATGGCGTTCGATGAACTGCCCGGCGATCCCGACATACGTATCGTACGGGCTCGCCTGCCCGATCGGCACGATTGCCCCGTTCGCATCGACGAGCCGTGTCGTGTTCACGTAGCCGCCGTCGTAATGCACGTAGCCGCCGTTCAGGTTCATCGACGAACCCGTGGCGGTCATCACCTCGTTGCCCGACAGCGTGATCGTGCCGCCGTTGGTCAGCAGTTGATCGACCGTGCGCGGAATCAGGTTCACGTAGCCCGACAGGTTCAGGATCGGGCTGCCGACCCATTGCACGCCGTCGCTGCGCGTACCCGTCAGCGTGCTGTCGAACACGACGTTCTGGAGTCCGTACAGGAAACTGTTGCGCAGCAGCGGCGAATCCGCCAGTTCGTTCTGGCCGATGCGCGCGACGGTGACGAGCGTGTTCGCGACCGGCAGCTCCACGTTCGCGAGGCCGGATACGTCAATCGTCGCGCCGCTGTCCAGATAGATCCGGCCGGGCACTGCGGTCTGGCCCGGCGGCACGGCGCCGGCTTGCGCGGGCGTCAGCGCGGTCACCGTGACACCCGAGCCCGGCGCCTCGATCAGCGAGCCGCCCTGGAACCACACCGAGCCCGCCGTCATCGCGATGCTGCCCGGCGTAAACACCGCACCCGGCGTCGATGGCGTCGTCTGCCCGTTATCGTCCGGCAGCACCGTGGTCACCGAGTCCGGGCCGAAGCTCAGCAGGCCGGACCGGCTCACGGCGGTCGAGTTCGTCACGAGATTGGGCTGCCCCGGATACGCGTTCCCCAGCGGATTGTTCGACGCATACTCGTCGACGGTCGAGATCGTGATCGTACCGGGCATGTTCACGCTGGTCGTCACGCCCACCACGCCATTCTGCGCGACACGGCTGCCCAGCAGGTTCACGTTGCCGCGCGCCGCCTGCACGATGCCGGTGTTGGTCAGCGTGCCGGCCGGCGTGATGTCGATCGTCGTGCCGGTTTGCGGGTCTACCGTGATGATCGTTCCGCTCAATTGCGGCAGCAGCACCTGCGGGTTCTTCGTCGCGGACGAATTGGGCAGCAGGCTCACGCCCACGCCTGCCGCCAGCACGACCTGCCCCGCCGTCGCCGTGATGCTGCCGCCGTTCGTCACGTTCGGCGCGGCGATCATCACGAACCCGCCATCGCTGACCGTGCCGTTGGTGTGCGTCGTGATCGACGCGCCCGGTTCGATCGTGATGTCGCCGGGCGACTGATAGGACGAAGGCGCGACCAATGTCTGGTTGCCGAGGCCCAGCACTTCGTTCGGACGCCCCGTGGTGCCTGTCAGGCTGGTCGAGCTGCCCGACTCCGGATACGCGAGACCGCCGGTCGTGCCGGCCGGCAGGCTCAGGAACTGCTGGTTGCTCGCGGCGATGCCGTCCGACGTCGGCATCGACTGGTTCTTCATGTCCAGCAGGTTCAGCGACGACGCCACCAGCGAATGCACGTTGACCTGCGAGCCCGCGCCGAACAGCACGCCGTTGCGGTTGATCACGTACACCGCCCCTTGCGCGGTCACGTTCCCCAGAATCTGGCTCGGCAGGCCGCTCGGGTCGTTGATCCGGTTCAGCACCGCCCAGTTGTTGGCGCCAGTCGTCTGCGCGCCCTTCGACTGATCGAAATTCAGCGTCGTCTGCCGCCCGATGTTCATCGTCTGCCACGTCAGCACCGCGTTCTGTCCGGTCTGCTGGATGTCGACGGTTACATGGCCGCTCGAATCAACGCTCTGCTGCGGCCCGTGCGCGTTGATCCACAGCACCGCATTGGTGGGATCGGTATTCTGGCTGACCAGATTCCCGTTGCCGTCGCTCACGAACGTCACGCCCGGCGCCACCTGCAGCCCGCCCGGGGCAAGCCCGTTCGGCACGCTGGAGGCAATCCCGGCCGCGGCGGCCGCCGCGCTCTGCTGCGCGGCGATCTGCGCGGCAATCGCCTGCGCCGCATGGCCGAGGTTGCGGATCGACGGCTGGCTCGCCTGCAGCGCCTGCTGCGGCGACACGCCCAGATTCGGCAAGCCCCCCAAGCCGCCCGCACCGCCGCCCGATGCGCGCGCGCTCGCCTGCCCAAGGTTCATGATGCCCGCCGCGTGCGCATGCGCGGTCACGCCGGCCGCCAGCATCAGCGCAACCGCCCGGTATAGCGGGCGCAGCTCCGATTTCAGAACCGGCCGCGAGCGGGCCGCATCAGATTGTCGTGTCGTCGTTGCGCGTGCTGCCATTCTCCACCCCGAATCCTATGAAGTTGCGCATGGCGGCGATCGCGCCGAGGTCGGCGTCGATCCGCTGTCGCGCGTATCGTTGCGTCCGAAACAGTGTTGGACGCACGAGAACATACGAAGCGCGAAAGGCAGCGGCGTGGCGGGTGTTACGGACCATTCCGCCGGTATCCGAAAGGTCCGTACCTTTTGTCATGGTCGGCTTACGCCGGTTCGCGCGCCGCCAGCGACGCGGCGACGCGCGCGATCACCGCCGGCCAGTCGCCGGGGCGGGTCTGCCGGAACAGCGTCGCGGTCGGGTACCACGGACTGTCGTCGCGATCGAGCAGCCAGCGCCAGTCCGGCACGCACGGCAACAGCACCCACAGCGGACGCGCGAGCGCGCCCGCCAGATGCGCCACCGACGTGTCCACGCTGATCACGAGGTCCAGCAGGTCGACGAGCGCGGCAGTATCGGCGAAATCCGCGAGCGCGTCGCCGCACGACACGACGCCGCTCGCGGCGAACGCGTCCGCATCACGCGCGCGCACCTGCGGCTGCAGGCTCACGAAGGTCGCGTCGAGCGCGAGCAGCGGCGCGAGCAACGAAAACGGGATCGAGCGGTTCTCGTCGTTCGCGTGGCGCGGGTTGCCGGACCACGCGAGGCCGACTCTCAAACGGCCAGGCGGCCCGAGCGCGTCGAGCCGCGCGGCCCACACGTCGCGCCGTCGCGCGTCGACGCGCAGATACGGCGCCTCGGCCGGCACCGTGTCGAGCGTCGTGCGAAACGCATGCGGCAGGCTCATCAGCGAACACTGCAGGTCGAACGCCGGCGTCGGCTGCCCTTCGGTCAGGACCCGGCTCACGCCGCGCAGCGTACCGGCCAGCTCGCCGAGCGCCTCCGGCACTTCCAGCAGCACCGTCGCGCCCTTGTCGTGGACGAGGCTCGCATAACGGCAGAATTGCAGCGCGTCGCCATAACCCTGTTCCGCATGCAGCAGCACCGTGCGGCCCGCGAGCGGGGCATCGCCGCGCCATTGCGGCCGATCGCCGTGGCGGCGGTGCAGCATCACGTCGGCCGCTTCCCAGCGCGCCTCGTGCTGCCGCCAGCCGGTGTCGAGATCGCCCATCAGCAGCCGGCAGAACGCCTCCGAACGGCGCGCGGCGCCGTGGTGCGGATCGCGCTCGCACGCGCGCATGTAATCGACGAGCGCCGCGTCGTGCTCGCCCAGTTGCTGGCGCGCGACCGCGCGCGTGAACAGGGCCTGCGCGGTCTCGGCCGGCGCGTCCGCCGCCGCCGCGTGGCTCCGGAACGCATCGTCGTAGCGGCCGAGCTGCTGCAAGGTCAGCGCGCGGTTGTACAACGCCTCGACATGCGGCCCTGTCGTCGCGAGCGCACGATCGTAATGCGCGAGCGCGTCGCCGTACTCGCCGAGCCCGCGCAGCGCGGCCGCGCGATTGCGCAGCGCATCGACGTCGTCCGGCGCGCGCGCGAGCGCCTGGGCGAACGCGCGCGCCGACTCGGCATGGCGTTCGAGGCCGAGCAGCGCATTGCCCCGCCCCACCCACGCGCCGACATGATTGCGGTTCAGCGCGAGCAGCCGGTCGCTGCGCTTCAGCAGTTCGTCGCGCGCGTGCAGCAGGTCGAGCGCGACGCAGCTCGCGAACAGCAGCTGCATGTCGTCCGGCACGCGCTCGAGCGCTTCGTCCAGATAGCCGAGCGCGTCGGCCGGGCGCCCCAGCTCGGTCAGCACGTACGCGCACGCGTACACCAGTTCCGGCGTCTTGCCGCGCACGACCATCGCGAGCTGGAAACAGTGCAGCGCCTCCTCGCGACGGTCGAGCGCGCGCAGCGCGTGGCCGCGTTCGATGTGCGCGGCGGAATCGTTCGGATCGATGGCCAGCGCGCGCTCGACGCTGATCAGCGCGTCGGCGGGCCGGCCGAGCAGCCGCAGCGCCTCGCCGCGCCGGTTCCACGCATGCGCATTGGCAGGCTCTTGCGTCAGCGCGCGCTCGTACGCGGCGATGGCGTCGCCGTGCCGGCCGAGCGCGAGCAACGCATCGCCGCGCGCCGCATGCGACGCCACGTGACCGGGCACCAGCGCGAGCGCGCGTTCCGCCAGCGCGAGCGCCTCACGGTGGCGGCCGACGCCCGTCAATGCCGCGGCGTGATTCGCGAGGTTCCACGGCTGATTCAGCCCGAGCTGCATCGAGCGCGCGATCAGCGGCTCCGCGCGCGCCGGCTCACCAAGACGCAGATGGGCAAGCCCGAGCAGGTGCAGCGCCTCGACGTTGTCGGGCATCATCGTCAACACCCCCTCGTACAGGCGCCGTGCCCCGGCGAAATCGCGCTGTTCGAGCCGCGCGCGTGCCTGGCGCAACGCACCGTCGAGCGCCGCGCGCAACGCGTCGGCACCCGCGCCCGGCGCGTCGATCGGCCCCAGCCGCGCGTGCTCCCGCGAACGCGTGCTCATCGCGCACCTCCCGCGACGATGTCCGGCAGCGCCGCGCGGATCCGCTCGACGACCGGCCCCCATTGGCCTCCTTCCGGCTGGCGGAACAGCCGCGCGCGCGGATACCACGGGCTGTCGTCGCGATCGAGCAGCCAGCGGAAATCCGGCGTGTGCGGCAGCATCACGACGAGCGGCCGGCCGAGCGCGCCCGCGAGGTGCGCGACCGACGTGTCCACGCTCACCACGCAGTCCATCGTCTCGGCCAGCGCCGCGGTGTCCGCGAAATCGCCGAGTGCGTCGCCGACGAAGCGGATCGGGGTCAATTCCAGCACCGCGCGGTCGTCGTCGCGCACCACTTTCTGCAGGCTGATCCACTCGTAGCGATCGTCGAGCAGCGGCAGCAGATCGGTCAACGTCATCGAGCGGTTGCGGTCGTTCAGGTGCAGCGGGTTGCCGGTCCAGACGAGGCCGATGCGCGGCCGCTGCCGCGCGCCGAGCCGCTGCCGCCAGCGCTCGACGCGTGCCGGGTCCGCCCGCAGGTACGGCACGTCGGCCGGAATCGACGACAGGTCCGTGCGAAATTCGAGCGGCAGGCTCAGCAGCGGGCAATGCAGGTCGAACGGGGGCAGCGGCGCGCCGCGCGTGACGAGCACGTCGACGCCGTCGAGCGTCGCGAGCAGCGTCTTCAGCTCCGCGGGCACCTCGAACACGACGCGCGCGCCCATCGCCTTCACGAGCGGCACGTAGCGGCAGAATTGCAGCGTGTCGCCGAGCCCCTGTTCCGCGTACAGCAGGATCGTGCGACCGTCGAGCGGCAGGTCGCGGGTCCAGCGCGGCTGCGCGAACGCGCGCCGGCTGCTGTCGAGCTGGCTGTCGCGCCAGCGCCATTCGTATTCCGCCCAGCCCGCCTCGAAATCGCCGATCGACAGGCACAGGAACGCGCGCATGCAGTGCGCGAGCACGTAGTCCGGATCGATGTCGATCGCGTCGGCATAAGCCTGGCGAGCTTCCTCGTGAAGCCGCAGCGCGCGCAGCGCATGACCGCGATGGAAATGCGCGAGCTTGTCGCGCGGCGTCGCGTCGATCACGTACTCGAGGTCGTCGAGCGCGTCGTCGTAGCGGTGCAGGTCCAGCAGAACCTGCGCGCGGGTCGACCATGCGGGCACGTAACGCGGATCGGTCAGCAGCGCGCAGTCGCATGCGTCGAGCGCGTCGTCGTGACGCTCGATGCGCATCAGCGCGTGCGCGTGGTTGCACAGCACGCCGAGATTGTCCGGCTCGATGTCGAGCGCGCGCGCATAGCTGTCCGCCGCCTCGCGATGGCGGCCGAGGTGGCTCGCCGCGTTGCCGCGATTCGCGAGCGAGCGCACGTGATGCGGATCGATCGCGAGCACGCGGTCGCAGCGCACGAGCGCCTCGTCATGCCGACCGAGCAGTTCAAGCGCGATCGAGCTGTTGAAGAGCGCGTCGACGAATGCAGGGCTGGCGGCGATCGCCGTGTTGAAGTCGGCGAGCGCGCGTTCGGGCTCGTGCAGGTCGAGATGCGCGACGCCGCGCAGGAACAATACGTCCGCGCTGCCCGGCGTGATGGAGAGCGCATGGCCGTAGCTGTCGACCGCGTCGATGTAACGCCCGAGGTCGCGCAACACGAGCCCGCGCGCGCGCAGCGCATCGAACGTGCGTCCGGCCAGTGCCAGCGCGCGATCGCAATCCGCGAGCGCATCGTCGAGGCGAGCGAGCGCACGGTGCGATTCAGCGCGCCTCACGTAGCCGTCGGCAAAGCCGGGCGCCTGCCGGAGCAACGCGTCGTAGTTCGCGCACGCGTCGTCGTGGCGCCCGAGCTGCGCCAGCAGGCCGGCGCGCTGAAACAGCGCGCGCGGATGCGTGGGATTGATCGAAAGGGCCTCGTTGAGCCGGGCCAGCGCATCCTGTTCGCGGCCCAGCCCCGCGAGCACCGCAGAATAGTTCGCGAGCGACAGCGGCACCGGCTGACGTTCGATCGAGCGCCGCATCAACGGCTCGGCGTCCTCGAGCCGTCCCTGCTGGAATCGCAGCGCCCCGAGCAGATGCAACGCCTCCGGATGGTCGGGATCGAGTTCGAGCAGTTCGGCGTAGGCCTTCTCCGCCTGTTGGAGCGCACCGTCGTGATGCGCGACGCGCGCGCGCCCGAGCAGCCGCGCGAGCTGTTCGGCGTCGGGCGAGTGGATTGCCGTCGGACACGGCGCGGCTTCAGGGCTCGCGAATCCGGCCCTTTCCCCATTCGAACTCATCGTCTGGCCCCTGTTGTCGCTACGATGTCCTGTTGCATGGCGTGGCCGGTGGCCATCGGTTTCGGTGATGCGGCGCGACGGATCCAGAAACTGGCGTGCCGGCACCGGAGCCAATGCGGGCGGCGTGGACGTCATCGGCGACCACGGCCCCGCGGGCGCGGCGCTCGCGCGGGATTCGGTTCCTGATCACCGGCGCATACCGTGCGCCAGACCCGCAGCCCGCACGGGCCGGCGCATCGTCGCGGCATTCAGACTAGCGAACGAGCCGTAACAACCGTATGACGAATGTTACGAACCATTTGGCGGCAAAGGGATCGACGCGATCCGCCCCCGCCCCCGCCCCCGCGCTCGCTCTTCCTCGCCCCGTGCGACACGGCTATCCGGTCACTCCGCCGCGCCGTGCATCATCGGCTCGATCGCGGCCCGTACCGCGTCGATCGCGCCCGCCCA
>NZ_JGVW01000075.1 GCF_000687455.2 Burkholderia sp. lig30 | reverse complement strand
CGCGCCGGCGCGCACCTCTATCCTGACCACATGGATACGCCGAGCGCGGCGGTCCGGCAACGGTGACAGGCGAGCATCATGCACATTTCGTTTCCCCCCGATCCGCCCGAGTATTGCGCACGCGATCTGGTGCTCGCATTCCCGGCACTGGTCGACGACAGTTGCGTGCAGTGTGCGATCACGGCCGAGGCGCTCGAGGATCACTTCGGCGCGGCGTCGCTCGTGGAGCGGGACCTGACCGACGCGTTCACCGCGCATCGCTCGGAAATCGAGAACGCGGCGCGCAGGATGCTCAAGGAAATCGGCGGGCGTCCGGTGCTGTTGCACAGCGGCTATTTCCGGTTCATCCGGTGACGCGGCCGGGCACGTCTGGGGACGTGTGCGGCGCACGGCATGGCAGGAGGGCGAGATGACACTGTCGGGCAACGTGCGGGAAGGCGAATGGACCGTCGAGGTCGAGACGCGGCCGGTCGAAGGGGGCGGCTTCCGCTGCCGGGTGCAGGTCGCGCATGGCGGGCCGCATGGCCACTTCGGGCATGCGTTCGAGCACAGCCAGACGTACCGGACGGAGCGCGAGGCCGTGCTGGAAGGGCTGCGGGCGGGAATGATGTGGATTGAACTGAAAATGTCGCAGGTTTTCGACGTGTGACGCGCGCCGCGCCGCGCGGGGGGCGCGGGCGGCACGAGAGACGCGGTCACGCGTGCGGCGCCGGGCAGACTGCGGCCGGCGCCGGTTGGACAACGCAGTCGTGGATGAATCATCGCCGGAATTCGCAGCGATGCGAGCGACGAATAAAAGACGGTCGTGCCCTGGAGGGCGCCGTCAGGAGAAATAACATGGGCGTCGGTATGCAAATCGCCTACCTCGGATTCGCCGGCTCGGCCGCACTGGAGGCGGAAGCGGGCGCGCAGCTCGTGCGCCTCGACCGCTTCCGCGCGCTGATCAGCGGCTGCCATCTGGCGATCGAAGCGCTGCACACCGGCAACGGACGGCGGGCTTATGACGTGCGGCTCGACCTGATCACGCGCGGCAACGAGTTGAGGCCGGTTCAGCGCTGCGTCGGCGAGGACGCGAAAGAGGCCATGTGCCGCGCGTTCACGGAGGCCGAGCGCGCACTGCTCGCGTTGCAGAACGGGCAGGGAAAGGGAACGGCAGCCACGAGCCCGGCGCTGGAGCCGGGGCCGCATGCGCACCACTAGCCTGGGCGCGGCGCAACAGACGGGAAACGGCGACGGGGCCACCACACGCCGGCACGCGCGTTGCGGCGCGGCGAACGCAAAAAACAAGCGGCCGGAAGCCGGCCGCCGATGCGCTGCTGTTGCGCGGAGTCAGGTTGTCAGGTGGAGAGTCGCGTCCCGGCCGCTCCCGGCGGGCGTGTCAGACGCGCGCGAGGCCTTCCGCGTCGATGATGCGCACGCGCTTGCCGTGGGTTTCGACGAGGGACTCGCGCTGGAAGCGCGAGAACATCCGGCTGACCGTTTCAAGCTTCATGCCGAGATAGCAGCCGATTTCCTCGCGGGTCATCCGCAGGTTGAATTCCGTCGCCGAATAGCCGCGCGCCTGGAAGCGACCCGACAGGTTCAGCAGGAAGTGCGCGACGCGCTGTTCGGCCGACATCGTGCCGAGCAGCAGCATCTGGCTCGATTCGCGGACGATCTCGCCGCTGAGCATCTGGTACAGGTAGTGCTGCATCGACTTGATTTCGCGGCAGGCCATCTCGAGCTGCCCGAACGGGATGATGCACACGACGCTGTCCTCGAGCGCGATCGCGTCGCAGCTATGGTTGCCGCCGCCGATGCCATCCATGCCGAGCGTCTCGCCGGCGATCTGGAAGCCCGTGACCTGCTCGCGGCCGTCGCGATGCATCATCACGGTCTTGAACGAGCCGGCGCGCACCGCGTAGATGCTCTGGAACGCGTCGCCCGAGCGGAACAGCGTGTCGCCTTGGCGGACGTGGCGCGTCGTGCAGATCATCGCGTCGAGGCGGCCGAATTCGGCGGGCGACAGGTGCGACGGCAGGCACAGCGTACGCATCGCGCAGCTCGAGCAGCGTGCGCCCGGATGTTTCGGCGCGTCGGCGCGTGCGACCGCGTGAAGCGGCATGGCCGGCCGGGTCGATTTGACGGGAACGGCGGCTTCACAAACGGATGCTGATGACATGATCCACTCCGGCACTTTCAGGCGCGGCGCGTTCGACGCGAACGCACCAAGGCATCGATGACATGGCATGCGGCGTCGAACTCGGTGGTCTTGTCGAAGAAGTAATCCGCTCCGGCCGACGCGCATGCCGCCCTGAATGCCGGTGCCGAGTGATTCGTCAGGACGATCGTGACGACACGCGGCGTGGTTCGCGACAGCATCCCGATCAGATCGAGACCGCCGCCGTCCGCGAGCCGCAGATCGAGGATCACGACATCCGCCCGACACTGGCTGATGTGAGCCCATGCGGCGTGGCTGTCTTCCGCCTCGCCCACGATCGCGACACCGCGGATCGCACCGACGAGCAACGCGATCCTCCGGCGCACGGCAATGGCGTGGTCGACGAGGAACACCCTGAGCTCGGGCGACTGACTGGCATTCATGGGAGCCAGTATCGCGTTCGGGCGCCGAAAAGGAAATCGGCCAAGTTGGAACTTTGCGTAGGCCGGTTCGCGCCCGTGTAGGGATTTTCCTACAGCGAGAGCGCGCTGCGCGCCGCGCGGCACGCGGCCAGATCCCACGCCGCGCACCCGACCGACTTGAACAGGACCGGCCCGTCAGCCTCGAACGTGCCGCCGAGCGCGTCGGCGAGCGACGCGACCTGATGCCAGTCCACCTGCGCGAGGATCAGGTCGCCGGCCTCGTGGCGCGCGCCGGCCAGGTCGTCGACGACGAGCCGGCTGGCGCGGACCGTTCCGGCGTCGATTTCGGCGGCATCGGGCGTGAACGCGCCGACGCCGACCACCAGCCGGCCTTCGCGCGCCGGTTCCCGGTAGACGGGCGTGCGGCTGGTCGTGAGGGTCACGACCACGTCGATCGAGTCGGGCACCCCGTCGCCGTCGAGCGGCGCGAGCCGCGGCGCCTGCGCAAGATTCGCCTCGCAGAACCGCGCCGCGCTCTGCGCGGTCGTGCCGCGCACGACCAGCTGCGCATCCGGGAAGATTGCCGCAAGCGCTTCCGCATGGTTCGCGGCCTGCTTGCCGGTGCCGATCAGCAGGATTTCGCGGGGCGCGCCGGCGTGCAGCGCCTGGATGCCGAGCGCGCTGATCGCGGCGGTGCGGCGCCCGGTGACGGTCGGGCCGTCGAGCACGAAGCGCATTTCCCCCGTGACCGCGTCGCACGCGACGACCTGCCCGTGAATCGTCGGCAGGCCGCGCGCGCCGTTGCCGGGGCACACGTTGACGAGCTTGTGGATCGCGATGTCGCGCGCGCTCGACGGCATCGACAGCATCACGCCGCCGGCCTGCAGCGGCACGACCATGCGCTCCGGGCTGACGATCTCACCCGCCGCGTATTCGACGACGGTCTGTCTGAGCGCGGCGAGCAGCGCCGGATAGTCGAGCAGCGCGGCGGTCGCGGCCGCGTCGAAAACGGGAGTCGGAGAGGAGGCGGTCATCTTGGGCGTCGTCTGGGTGTCGTCTGGGTGTCGAAGGGCGGGCGCGGCGTGCGCCCGGTGCGGTGCTGTCGGCGGCGGTCCCGCGCGGCAGTCTGGACTGAATCTATACCAGATATGGTGTGAATCACAAGCCAAAAAAATGGCGGCACGGCAGTTTTGGTTCTAATATATGTCCAGATGGGCGCGCATCCGGCCCGCCCGAGCGGCGGGGCAGCCGTGCATCTCGGGTATAGTGCGAACCCCTTTTGTCCAACGATCCGGCAGGAGCATCACGATGTCGTCCGCGCGCCTCGAGTTTCTGGAGGGCGGTTTCAGGCCGCTGCAAATTTACGAACAGGTCGCGGAGACGATTCGCGACGAGATTCGGGCGGGACGCTTCGCGCCCGATTCGCGGCTGCCGTCGGAGCGCGAGCTGGCGGCGCTGTTCAAGGTCGGCCGGCCGGCCGTGCGCGAGGCGATCGGCGCGCTGCAGAACGAAGGGCTCGTATTCACGAAGCGTAATTCGGGCACCTACGTCGCGGCCGCCGCACTCGAGATCCTCGCGCATCCCGGCGGCGCACGGGCCGCGACCGAGGCCGATTTCAGCCCGACCTCCACGCTCGACGTGCGGCTGATCCTCGAGCCCGCGATCGCACGCCTCGCGGCCGCGAAGGGCAAGCCCGACCGTGCCGCCGAGCACTATCTCGCGCAGATGGAGACCGTGACGGACGTCGCCGATCCGCAGCAGCGCGCGCTGTGGAACGAGAGCGACAGGCTGTTCCACCGGCAGCTCGCGCTGATGACGGGCGACGCGCTGCTGGTCAAGATCGCCGAGGAAGTCGCGAAGACAATGGACCAGCCACTGTGGAAGCGCCTGAAGGACGACGGCATTCACGACGCGGGCCGGATTCGCCTGTACGTGTCCGAGCACCGGCTGATCTACGAGGCGATCGTCGAGGGCGATGCCGATGCCGCGGCGTTCTACGTCGAGCAGCACATCCGGCGCGTGCGGCGCGACATCGCGCCGAAGTGACGCCGATGGGGCGGCGCGTCGAGCCTCGCTGGTCGCCATGACAACCAGCGAGGCGGGAATTTTTTTGAAACGGCTTGCATAACGACCACGCATGTCCTACATTGGTTTTTCTAAAAACCAGTTTGGAGACACCCCATGCGTTACCTTGCCATCGCCCTGGCCGTCGGAACGGCCGTTGGCGCCGTTGCCGCGGCGCACGCGCAGGAAGTCGTCGCGATCGGTCACTCCGCGCCGCTGACCGGCCCGCAGGCCGCGAACGGCAAGGACAACGAGAATGGCGCGCGCCTCGCCATCGACGAGCTGAACAAGCAGCGCGTGACGGTCGGCGGCAAGGCCGTCACGTTCAAACTGGTTTCCGAGGATGACCAGGCCGATCCGAAGGCCGGCGTGCAGGTCGCGCAGAAGCTGGTCGACCGCGGCGTCGTCGCGGTGCTCGGGCCGTACAACTCGGGCGTCGCGATTCCCGCATCGCGCGTCTACAACACCGGCGGCGTGCCGATCCTGCCGGTCGCATCGAACCCGGCGCTGACGAAGCAGGGCTTCAGGAACATCTTCCGGATCGGCGCGAGCGACGAGCAGCTCGGCGGCACGATGGCCGAATTCGCGGCGAAATCGCTGAAGGTCAAGACCGCCGCGATCATCGACGACCGCACCGCGTACGGCCAGGGCGTCGCCGAGCAGTTCGCGAGCGTCGCGAAGGCGAACGGCATCCGGATCGTCGACCAGGAATTCACGAATTCGTCGGCCACCGACTTCCTCGGCATCCTGACGAAGATCAAGGCGTCCAATCCGGACGTGATCTTCTTCGGCGGCTACGCGGCGCAGGGCGCGCCGATGGCCAGGCAGATGCGCCAGCGCGGCCTGCGCGCGAAGCTGCTCGGCGGCGACGGGATCTGCTCGGCCGACATGGGCAAGGTGGCGGGCGAGGCTGCGTCGATCGTGTTCTGCGCGCAAGGCGGCATTTCGCTCGACAAGACGGCCGAAGGGCGCACGTTCCTGAAGAAGTATCACGACGCGTATCACACCGACACGCAGGTGTACGGCGTGAACTACTACGACGGCGTGAAACTGCTCGCCGACGCGATGGTCAAGGCCGGCACGACGACCGACAAGGCGAAGCTCGTCGCGCAGCTCGCGAAGGAAAACTACAAGGGCGTCGCGGGCACCTATTCGTTCGACGCGAACGGTGACCTGAAGGGCGCGCCGACGACCGTCTACGTGATCCGCAACGGCCTGCCGGTGCCGTACGCCGAGTAAGCCGGCCCGATTCCCCGAACCCGAACCCCTCATGAAACTGACCCGTTCCCTTTCCACGGTCGAAGTGCATACCGGCGGCGAAGCGTTCCGCATCGTCACGAGCGGGCTGCCGCGCCTGCCGGGCGCCACGATCGTCCAGCGCCGCGCGTGGCTGAAGGACCATGCCGACGAGATCCGCCGCGCCTTGATGTTCGAGCCGCGCGGCCACGCCGACATGTACGGCGGCTACCTGACCGAGCCGGTGTCGCCGACCGCCGATTTCGGCGTGATCTTCGTGCACAACGAGGGCTACAGCGATCATTGCGGGCATGGCGTGATCGCGCTGGCCACCGCGGCGGTCGAGCTCGGCTGGGTGCAGCGCGCGACGCCCGAGACGCGCGTCGGCATCGACGCGCCGTGCGGCTTCATCGAGGCGTTCGTCCAGTGGGACGGCGAGCACGCGGGGCCGGTACGCTTCGTCAACGTGCCGTCGTTCATCTGGAAGCGCGACGTGTCGGTCGAGACGGCGTCGTTCGGCACGGTGACGGGCGACATCGCGTACGGCGGCGCGTTCTATTTCTATGTCGACGGCGCGCCGTTCGACCTGCCGATCCGCGAGGCGGCGGTCGAGAAGCTGATCCGCTTCGGCGCGGAAGTGAAGGCGGCCGCCAACATCGCGTACCCGGTCGTGCATCCCGAGATCCCCGAGATCAACCATATCTACGGCACGATCATCGCGAATGCGCCGCGCCATCCGGGCTCGACCCAGGCCAACTGCTGCGTGTTCGCGGATCGCGAGGTCGACCGCTCGCCGACCGGCTCGGGCACCGGCGGCCGCGTCGCGCAGCTCTACCAGCGCGGGCTGCTCGCGGCCGGCGACACGCTCGTCAACGAGTCGATCGTCGGCACGGTCTTCAAGGGCCGCGTGCTGCGCGAGACGACGGTGGGCGGCATCCCGGCCGTGATTCCGGAAGTGGAGGGCAGCGCGCACATCTGCGGTTTCGCGAACTGGATCATCGACGAGCGCGACCCGCTGACCTACGGATTCCTCGTCCGCTAAGACCCGTTGTACCAGGTTTGGCGCGCAGGCCCGCCCGGCGGGTTGCGCGCCTTTTTTGCGCGTGCGCGCCGCTCGTGCGCACCGTGCCGCCGTCGTGTCCGGGGCCGTGCGGCGCCCGCCGTGGCGGCGCGCCGCGCGAGTTTTGGTACGATGCACGCTTTCCAGCTGATCCCACACCTGCGTGAATCGCCGATACGTGTCGTTAGTGCGCGACCATTGCGCCAAATGGGTCGCGCGCGCCAAGCCCTTCGCGGCAGCCGTCGCCGCGCCAGTCAAGGGCGTCGTTGCCGCCGCCTGGTTCCATCTGCGTCATCCGACCCGCCGCAGCGTCGCGGTCGCGGCGGCCGCCGTGCCGGCGCTCGGCGTCGTGTACGTGCTCGCGCTCGTGCCGTTCACGCCGGGCATCGGCGACATTCGCAAGGCGCGCGTCGACCAGCCCGCGCAGATCCTGTCCGCCGACGGCAAGCTGCTGACCGAATTCAAGCCGGCCAACCGCGAATGGGTGCCGCTCACGCAGATCTCCCCGCACATGGTCGACGCGCTGATCGCGACCGAGGATCACCGCTTCTACGAGCACCACGGGCTCGACTGGAAGCGCACCGCGTCCGCCGCGCTGCACACGTTCTCCGGCGACCGGCAAGGCGGCTCGACCATCACGCAGCAGCTCGCCCGCAACCTCTATCCGGACGAGATCGGCCGCGCGCCGACGCTCACGCGCAAGGTCAAGGAAGCCATCACCGCGCTCAAGATCGAGGCGGTGTACAGCAAGAAACAGATCCTCGAGACGTACCTGAACACCGTGCCGTTCCTGTACAACGCGTACGGGGTCGAGATGGCCGCCCGCACCTATTTCGACAAGTCGGCGGACGAACTCGACGTGCTCGACAGCGCGACGCTCGTCGGCATGCTGAAGGGCAACAGTTACTACAACCCGGTGCTGAACCCGGAACGCGCGCTGCAGCGGCGCAACACCGTGCTCGCGCAGATGGTGAAGTACGGCAAGCTGTCGCCGGCCACGTACGACACGCTCAGGCGCCGCCCGTTGCGGATCGACTTCGAGCGCCAGAAGGAGCCGCCGGGGCCCGCGCCGCACTTCGCGCAGCAGCTTCGCAAGTGGCTGATCGCGTGGGCCGACCGCAACGACTACAACATCTATTCGGACGGACTGGTGGTCCGCACGACCCTCGACGCGCGCCTGCAGGCGATGGCGACCCAGGCGCTGGCGCTCCAGGCGAACCAGCTTCAGGGCATCGCGAACGGTGCGTGGGGCGGCCGCGAAGGCTGCGGGACCGGCAATGACCTGTTCCGCGCGTTCATGCGCGAATCGCCCGAATACCGCGCGGCGAAGGACGCGGGCAAGACCGACGAGGCCGCGCTCAAGGCGCTGGCCGCCGACCGCGGCTACCTGCGCGCGCTGTGCAAGTCGAAGACCGACGTGCAGGCCGGCTTCCTCGCGATCGATCCGCGCAACGGGCAGATCCGCGCGTGGGTCGGCAGCCGCGACTTCACGAGCGAGCCGTTCGACCACGTGCAGCAGGCACGCCGGCAGCCGGGCTCGACCTTCAAGCCGTTCGTCTATGGCGCGGCGTTCGCGAACGGTGCGACGCCGGAAGACACCTTTGTCGACCAGCCGGTCGAGATTCCGTTGAAGGGCGGCGAGATCTGGCGCCCGAACGACGACGTGCCGCCGACCGGCAAGCCGATGACGTTGCGCGACGCGCTCGCGCTGTCGCGCAACCGGATCACCGCGCAGGTGATGGAGAAGATCGGCCCGTCGAAGGTCGCGCGCCTCGCGCGCGACATGGGCGTGCGCGACAGCACGCTCGAACAGGTGCCGTCGCTCGCGCTCGGCACGAGCCCCGTCACGCTGAAGGAAATGGTGACCTCGTACGCGACGATCGCGAACGGCGGGCTGTATGTCGAGCCGCAGATGGTCTCCCGCATCGAGGACCGGCAGGGCAACGTGCTGGCGGAATTCGAGCCGTCGCCGCCCGAGCGCGCGCTCGATGCCGATACCGACAAGACGCTGCTCGACGTGATGCGCGACGTGGTCGACCGCGGCACCGGCGCGAGCATCCGCACGCGCTACGGCATTCGCGGCGACGTCGCGGGCAAGACCGGCACCACCCAGGACAATGCCGATGGCTGGTTCATCCTGATGCAGCCGCAACTGGTGGCGGGCGCATGGGTCGGCTTCGACGACGGCCGCGTGACGCTGCGCAGCGATTACTGGGGGCAGGGCGCGCACAGCGCACTGCCGATCGTCGGCGACTTCTTCCAGCGCGCGTTGCGTGCGCGCGCGATCGATCCGAAGGCCCGCTTCGACACCGAGGTCGCACCGGGCTGGTTCGCGTCGGCGCGGGCGAAACTGACCACCTGGATCGATTCGTGGTTCAAGACCGGGACGACGCCGGCTGCGCCCGCGAAGGTGCAAAGGCCCGCGCAGAAGGCTGCGTCGGAAGCGGCCGGGGCGTCGGGCGCGCAGGCCGCGTCCGACGGCGTGATCGAGGAATTCGTGCCGGCCTCCGAGGTCGCCGCGTCGGCCGCCGCGCTCGCGGCCAGCAGTGCGGCCAGTACGCCTGCTGCTCCGACGAACGGCGTAAGCGGCGGCAATGCAGGCGGCGGCTCTGGCAGCACCACGCCGCCCGCGTCGCCGGTCGCGCCGGACGCGGCACCGCCCGCGGTGGCGAGCGGAGCGAATTGACCCTGATTCTCTGCGCATGCTCATGTTTTGCGCCGGGCTGCCGTAATACTGTTTTTACGACAGCCCGACACGCGAGCACTCCGCTTCCTCATGCGCAGGTCCTACGAATACGTCGAACTTCAGGCCGGCGACCTCGCCGCCGACACTCCTCTCGAATTCGATCTCTATGATCGCAGCGGCGTGGCGCTGCTGCCGGCCGGCGCCACGCTCGGCAGCGCCGCGCAGCAGGAATTCCTGTTCAGGCGCTTCAAGCCCGCCCGGAAAGGCGAGGCCCGGCCGGCGCAGGCGCCGTCCGCCGAACGCCTGACGCTCGACGGGATGGGGCTCGCGATCGGCACGATGGTCGGCATCCGCCGCCGCACCGGCGCGGCCCGCGCAATGTACCGCTGCCGCCTGATTGGCTACAGCCCGTCGCAATCGACTTTTCTGAGCCCGCTCCAGGGCGCGGCGCTCGACATTGCGCGCGGCGACGATGTCGAGGCGGTCGCCATCGGGCATGCTGGCGTGTTCCGTTTCGCGGCGACGGTCGAAGCCGTCCACGCCAGCCCGGCGCCGTTCGTGATCCTGTCGCCGCCCGGCGTGGTGGATCGCCTGCGCACGCGCTCGCAGGCGCGTGTGCCGGTGCGACTCGCGGCGCGTTTCAGCGTTGGCGAGGGCAGTGGCGATAGCAATGGCAAGGACGACGGCGATGGCAAGGATGACCGAGATGGCAATGGCGAGAACGGCGTCGCCATCGTCCGCGACCTCAGCCTGAGCGGGATGTCGCTCGCCGCCGACCGGACGATCGCCGCCGCCGGCGAGCCGTTGCACGTGTGGCTACCCTATGAGGACGACGGTGCGATCAAGGAACTGGCGTTGTCGGTCACGGTGCGCCATGTGCGCGCCGATCCCGCCGCGCCGGATCTTTGGCTGCATCACGTCGAGTTTCAGGCGATGGAGGCGGCGGATACCGCCCGCTTGAAGGCGATGCTGTTCGACTGGCTGATCGCGTCGCCGCGCGCGGGCTGACTCGGCGGGTCGGCCAGCGCGTTGTCGCCGCGCTGAACCGGCTTGCGCAGCATTGCCCGCTTCCACGCCCAACCTGGACGAAAAAGCGCGCTCGGGCGCCCGGAACGGGAAGCAGACGCGGTGCGAGACGGATTGTCGAACTCACAATTTGATTGTGCGATGTACAAGCTTCGGCGCGTATGACGAAGGATGAACCCGACGCGGACTTCGCTGCCCACACCCGCATTCCCGCCCAAATACCCGATAATCGTCGGACGAAACCCGGCACCCCCCACCAGATTGTATTGTTTTCATCAACAGTGAATTCGTGATTAGGGTGTTTACCCTGATTGCCGGAACTCCTAGACTTCAGTTCATCGCAGCGAACGACAGATTTCGCTGCATAGGACAAAACAATCCCGGAGGTTCCAGATCATGAAATCGCTCATCAAGGCAGTTGCCGTCGCCGTCGTCCTGACCGCTCCGCTCGCGTCGTTCGCGCAGTCGAACCAGCAGCCGCTCACGCGTGCACAAGTGCGCGCCGAGCTGGTCCAGCTCGAGAAGGCCGGCTACAACCCGAACGACTGGGTCAACTATCCCGAGAACATCCAGGCAGCCCAGGCGAAGATCGCCGCGCAGAATTCCGGCGCGCAAGCCGACACCACCGGCTATGGCGCGGACAGCGCAGCGGCGTCGCAATCCGGTCAGCGCGTTGTCGTGCCGGCCAACCGCTCCTCGTCGATCTTCTTCGGTCATTGAGCCCCGTCTCCGGTGCCCGGCAGGGCATCGCGACCGCAAAAGGCCCGCTCTCGTCACGAGGCGGGCCTTTTGCTTGGGCGCGCGTGACTGGCCAGCACGAGCGCGATTCCGCCAAGAATCGCCGCCGATGAGATCACCAGACGCCAGCCCGGCGCCTCGGACAGGAACAGCACCGCGCCGAACGCGGCGATCGGCGGCACCGACAGTTGCACCGTGGCGGCCTGCATCGCGCTCAGGCGCCTGAGCGCCGCGTACCAGATCACGTAGCCGATGCCGGAAGTCAGCGCGCCCGACGCCAGTGCGAGCGCCGCGCCGCTCGCGGTCCAGTGCAAATCGGCGTGCAGCGTCGCGCTGACGACAAGCGCCATCGGCGCGGCGCGGGCGAAATTGCCAGCGGTCGCCGCGAGCGGATCGGCGAGCCCGCGCCCGCGCAGCGAATAGATCCCCCATGCGACGCCCGCGACCGCCATCAGCGCGACGCCTCGCGGCGCCGGCGCGGACACGCCCGGCGACACCAGATAGAGCAGCCCGCCGAGCGCGCACGCCAGGCCGAGCCAGCCGGCCGGCGCGAAACGCTCGCCCGCATGCAGGCCCGCGCCGAACATCGTCAGCTGCACCGCGCCGAACAGGACCAGCGCGCCGGTGCCGGCGCTGACCGTCAGATACGCAAACGAAAAGAACGCGACGTACGCGAACAGCATCGTCGCGGCCAGCCAGTCGGCGCGCTGCGGCGGCCGGCGGGCGCCTGTGCGGACAATGGCGGCCAGCATCAGCGCGCCCGACACGAGACGCACGCTGGCGAAGCTCGCGGGATCGATGCGCGCGTGCTGCAGCGCTAGGCGGCACAGCAGCGAGTTCGACGCGAACGCGACCATCGCGGCGCTCGTCAGTGCGATCGCGCGCAGCGTCGGCCCGGCGCGTTTGATCCGGCCGGTGGCGGCAAGCAGGCGCATCGCGGCCTCAGGCGTGGGTAGCGACGATCAGCACCGCGCCCCCGAGCAACGCGGCGCCGAGCGGCGCGCTGAGCTGCCGTCCCCAGGCCGCGTTCTTCTCGGCGGCCATTGCCGCGGCGAGCGCCAGCATCCAGCCGAGGCTGCCGGCCCCGACGATGAACATCAGCAGCATCAGCGCCCAGCAGCAGCCGACGCAGAACAGCCCGTGGCGCGCGCCCAGCTCGAAGGCGTGGCGCTGCGGCGCGCGGCCGCGCCAGTGGCCGATCACGAACCCGAGCGGCGTGCGGCACCGGTCGAGGCAGCGGGTCTTGAGCGCGCTGAACTGAAACGCGCCGGCGAGCGCGAGCGTCGCCGCGCCGATCAGCCAGCTACGCCACACCAGCGCCGGCACGCGGGCGACGCCGTCCAGGAGCAGCGCGTGCAGCCCGTGCGCGATCAATCCGAAGCCGCTCCACGCCGCGACGTAGCCGAGCGCGACGAGCGTCAGCAGGCGTGCGCGATCGGCCCGACCCATGACGACACGCTCGAATGCATTGAACAGCGACAGCGTGGTCGGCAGCATCATCGCGAGGATCATCAGCGTCCACGATGCCGCGTCGAGCAGCGCGGGCAGCCACACCGCGCCGCCGGGCAGCGCGCGGCACAGCGACGCGACCGGCCCGGACGACGTCCAGCCGCCGTGATCCAGATAGCGGCCGTACGGGCTGCGCGACCATGCCCACAGCACCGCCCACGCGAGCATCACGAGGCTCGCGAACACCAGCGGGAACACGCGTCGATGGCGCAAGGCGGACATGGCCGCTCCCGGCGACGCGACGCGCCCGGCCGCGGACTCCGATTCGGATTCGTCGGTGCGCGGGCGCGTCGCGCGTGCCGGTTCAGGCGTCGAACCGGAACGTGCTTTGCAGCGCGTTATGGTCTTTCAGGTTGACGTCGATGCCGAGCGCCGCGTTTTTCGAGCGATACAGGGGCGCCTTGCCGACGAACACCGGCGCGCCGGGCACGGTCGAGAACACGGTGTCGGACAGCGTGGTCTTCTCGCCGCCGGGGCCGAGGTAGGGCTCCAGCTCGGCGCGATAGTCGGCGCCGATCGACAGCGTGCCTTTGCCCCCGGTGACGTCGAACCTGATCGGCGCGCGCTCCACCGACACCACGGTGCCGATCAGTTTCGCCAGTTCGGCGATCGGGCCGCCCGCCTGGCCGGTGTACACGTTGAGCAGGGCTTTCTCCTGCGCATCCGACGCGGTGTCGCTGATGAAGATCGCGGCGGTCCAGTTGCCCTGCAACACGTTGCCGGGGATATGGCAGACCGCGGCGATCGTGTTGCCGGCGACGTCAAGGCCGTCGACCGTGCCCTCGTCGACGTGCCACGCGACGATCGCGTCGCAGGTGCCGAAATCGGGGTCCTCGCCGATCCAGCATGGACACAGCACGCGGCAATTGCAGACCTCTAGCAGACGACCTTCCAGGTGGTAGCTCATTGTTTCCTCCATGTGGCCAGGGCGATCGTGCTGTGCGCCGCGCAGGGGAAACGGGCTGACACCGGGTCATGGCTCGATTGGCGGTGCGCACGCGAAATGCGTAGACGAATGCGGGGGAGAAGTGTCGTCGTGGGCGCGATTCCGCGGATAGGTGACAGCGTATCGATTTACCAGTGTAGGCGGGCAGGGAGGAGATGCAAGCCGCAGCGCGGGCGTCAGACCTCGTCGGCGTCGTCCAGCAGCTTGTGCCGCATCGCGTAGCGAACCAGCGCCGCCTCGTGCGGCATCTGCATCTTTTCGAGGATCCGGGTCTTGTACGTGCTGACCGTCTTCGCGCTCACACACAGCTCCTGCGCGATTTCGGTCAGGGTCTGGCCTGCGGCGATGCGCCGGAACACGTCGAATTCGCGGTCCGACAGCCGCTGGTGCGGCAGCGTGTCCGCCGGTTCGTTCAGGCTCTGCGCGAACTGCTCGGCCATCGCAAGGCTCACATAGACGCCGCCGGACGCGACCTTGCTCACCGCGCCGACCAGTTCGGCGCTCGCGCTTTCCTTCGTCAGGTAGCCGGACGCGCCCGCACGGAACGCGCGCACCGCATATTGCTGTTCCGCGTGCATCGTCAGCACCAGCACGCGCAGCGTCGGCTTCTCGTCCTTGATCTGCCGGATGAGTTCGACGCCATTGCGGCCCGGCATCGACAGGTCGAGCACCAGCACCTGCGCGGGCGTCGAGCGCACCAGCGCGATCGTCGTGGGGCCGTCGCACGCCTCGCCGGCGACTTCGAAGCCGCTCGCATTCTGCAGAATGTGCCGCAACCCGTCGCGCACGAGCGTATGGTCGTCGGCGATGAGCACCTTGATCATGTGAATGAGCCTTCCTGTTGAATCGCGGTCATCGGAAACGCGACGGTGATCGCGAAGCCGCGCGCCTGCGCGGTGTCGATCGTCACGCTGCCGCCGAGCATGTGCGCGCGTTCGCGTATGCCGATCAGACCGAATGACTTGTCCGCGTGGGCCGGCCGCTTGTCCGCCGCGCCGCGGCCGTTGTCGGCGATGCGCAGCACGCAGAAGCCTTCCTCGATCTTCAGCGTCAGCACGACCTCGGACGCGTCCGCGTGGCGCGCGACGTTCGTCAGCGCTTCCTGGACGATGCGGAACAGCGTCGTCGCGCCCGTGCTGGTGAAATTCAGCCCGCCTTCGATCTGCCGTTCGACGTCGATCCCGTAGCGGTTCGTGAAATCGGTCGCGAGCCATTCGATTGCCGGCACGAGCCCGAGATCGTCGAGCATGACCGGCCGCAGGTCGGCTGCAATGCGCCGCACCGATGCCACCGTCGCATCGATCAGCCGCCGCATCCCGCGCAGGTGCAGCAGCACCTCGTCGCTCGGCTGCGCGGCGCCGGGCGCGCGCAACTGGTGCTCGACGACCGACAGGTCCATCTTCAGCGCGGTGAGCTGCTGGCCGAGATCGTCGTGCAGCTCGCGGGCGATGCGCGTCTTCTCTTCTTCCCGCACGTTCTGCAGGTTCGCCGACAGCTCGCGCAACTCCTCGCGCGATTGCTTCAGCGCGTTCTCGGCGTGCACGCGCTCGGTGATGTCGCGCAGCATGACCGTGTAGAGCTTGCCCGACGCGTCGCGGACCTGCGAGATCGACGCCTCGATCGGGAACTCCTCGCCGTTGCTGCGCAGCCCGAACAGCACGCGCTGGCGGCCCATCTGGCGCTCGGACACGCCCGTCACGCCGAACTGGTCGACGTGCTTCGCGTGCGCGGCGCGGAACCGCTCCGGAATGAAGCGCGACAGCGGCGCGCCGATCGCTTCCATCGCGGACACGCCGAACACCCGTTCGGCCATCGGGTTGAAGATCACCACGGTCTGCGTTTCGTCGATCGTGATGATCGCTTCCATCGACGAGCGGATGATGCCCATCATCCGCGCTTCGTTGAGGATGCCGGTCGTGCGCGCGCCCGGATCGGACGCGCCGGATTGCCGGTTGCGCACCATCGCGTAGACCAGCGCGGCGAACGCGAGCGACGCGGCAAGGCCGGCGGCGAGCACCGCGCCCGCCACCCGCTGCGCGCCCGTCGCGCTCGCGCGGCCGTCGGCCGCATACGCGAGCGTCAGCGCATTGCCGCCGAAGTTCAGCGTGTCGGTCCGGCGCATCAGGTCGGACGACACGAGCGGTTCGTCCGAGCTCGCGTCGGCCGCATAGAGCGGCCGGCCGTCCTCGCTGGCGCTCACGCGCAGGTCGATGCCGCGCTCGGCCTCGAGCGCGCGCTGGAACAGGCGGCGCGGACTCAGCACCGCGAACAGGAATCCGCCGACGTCGTTCTGCCGCTCCGCAAGCGAAGCGGGCGCGGCGGGCGTGCCGTAGACCGGGAGGAACAGCGTGACGGCCGCGCGGGCGTCGCCGGCGGATTCGTCGTCGAGCGGATGCACGCCGAGCGCGACCTCGCCGGATCGCGCGGCCTGCCGCAGCGGCGCCGCGTCGCGCGCCCCGAGCCCGGCGACGGACACCGAAGACGGCGGCGCGCTGAGCGACGCGACCGCGACCGGCCCCGCGGCAAGCGCGGCGTCGCCCGTCAGCGCGGCTCGCGCGGCGGAGGGCAGCGGCGCGTAGCCGAGCTGGCGCACCGGCGACTGGTTCGCATCGAGATCGAGCGCGGCGACGTACTGCCGCCAGCGTTCCGGCGGCATCCGCGGCGTGAGGCCGAGCGTGCCGCGCGCGCCGTGCAGGAGCGTGCTGCTGGCCTGCAGCTCGTGCAGGACCATCGTGGTGATGTGCGTGGCGCGGCGCTCGAAGCGCGCATGCACGGCGTTTTGCCACTGCTCGCGCACGAGCAGCGCGACGCCGCACGACAGCGCCGCGCCGAGCGCGAGCGCAACCACGCCTGCCGGCAGCGGCTGGCGCAAAAAGGCGGCAAATTGTTTTCTTGCGGGCGATCGGTGATCGCGTGTCGGGGTTCCGCTGGCGGTCATCTAGGGGCCACTCTGTATCGAGGCCGCCCGCGGCTCTCGGGCGACACAGGAAAAAAAGGGCGCGTCTTGCGCGCGACTTTTGGCGGTGTGTTTGTTTATTGAGATGGAATTGTGCGCGTTTTGCGACTTTTATGTAATAGGGTCGGCTGAAAAGGCGGCCGGATGGCACGTCGGTTGTGGTTGATCCGCGTCAACGGACGCCCCGGCGCGCGGGGCCAGACTGATTGTCGTGCCGGCGGTCGCAGCCGGAAAACGGATTCGGACAGAACCTTCCGCAGGAGGTGCGGGCCATGTACAAACGGATTTTCGTGGCGCTGGACGACAGCGCCAGCGCGCGTCTGGCGCTGGACGAGGCGATCAGGATCGCTGCCGCATCCGGCGGCACCGTGACGTGTGCGTATGTCGTCGAGCACAAGCCGAAACTGGTGGACGTCGATGCCAGCTTCGTCGACGTTCGGGAAAGCCAGCCGGTCGCGACGGACGTCGCGACGCAGACGCTCGAAGACGCGAAGAAAGCCCTTGCGATGAACCGCGTGCAAGGCACGGTGCGCGCGCTCGACGCGTTTGGCGACGACGTCGCGGCGGTGCTGATGCGCACGGCCGCCGAGGCCGACGCCGAGCTGATCGTGATGGGGACGAGCGGACGTCATGGCCTGCGGCGCCTGCTGCTCGGCAGTGTCGCGGAATCGCTGCTGCGCGCGGCCGACCGGCCGGTCCTGCTGGTGCGGCACAACGAGAAGGGGACGGCGTCGCCGCTTTGACCGCCGTCCATGCGGCTGACCGCCACGCGCACGGCGCGCGGGGCGGCGGCCGGCTGCCTGTCATGCCCTCATGCCGCTTTGCCGGCGAATCTCGCTCCGCCATTTCCCGCCATGTGCTGCCATTTCCGGCAGTCACGCGTACGACAGCGACACGTTATTGCGTGTTTATCTCGCGCCAGTAAATAAGAATCGTCCGATTTTATATCGCACGTTGCATCCGATCGACAGATTGCATTGTTTGACAATCGTAAGTCAGACGCCGACGGTATCGTTTCGTTCGCCCGACTCGTCTGGCGGCCCGAGAGCGGGGCCGCGGGCATTCGGTGCGCGACACAGGTGCGGCCGGCAGTGCCGGGTTCGTCGAGTCGGCTTGAAACAGACAGGGCATCGTTTCTGCGATGTGAAATGACATGCGAGAAACCATCGATTTACCCCTTGTCGTCGATCTCGACGGCACGCTGATCCTGACCGATACGCACACGGAATCCGTCGCGCGCGTCGTCAGGCGGCATCCGCTGACGGCGCTCGGCCTGCCGTTCCGGCGGCTGCGGGGACGCGCGGCGTTCGCGGAGAGGATCGCGTCGCGGGCCGACATCGACGTGGAAACGCTGCCGTATCGCGAAGCGCTCGTCGATTACCTGACCGTCGAGAAGCGGCGCGGGCGCACGATCGTGCTGGCGACTGCCGCGCAGCGTCCGGTCGCGGACCGCGTCGCGGCCCATCTCGGGATCTTCGACGCGGTGCTTGCGACAGAGGGCGGCGTTGAACTGAGCGGCGACGAGAAGCTGGCCCGCGTGCGCGAGCGGTTCGGCGACCGTTTCATCTACGTCGGCAACCGCGCGGCCGATTTGCCGATCTGGCATGCGTGCCGCGGCGCGATCCTGGCCGGCGCGCCGCCGTCGGTCTTGCTCGACGTTCGCGCCAATGCGTTCGTCGAGCGCGAGTTCCCGGCCGAGCGGGGGGGTGCGTCGCTCTGGCTGAGCGCGTTGGGCGCGCATCACTGGCTGAAGAACCTGCTGTTGTTCGTGCCGCTGTTCGCGGCGTTCGGGTTCCTCGACATCGGACGGCTCGCGACGCTCGCGCTGGCATTCGTCGCGATGTCGCTCGGCGCGTCGGCGGCCTATCTCTTCAACGATCTGTGGGATCTGGACAGCGATCGCCGCCACCCGTGCAAGCGCGCGCGGCCGCTGGCGAGTGGGCGGGTGCCGCTCGGCGCGGCGGCGGCGGGCATGGTGCTGCTGGCCGCGCTGTCGTTCGCGCTCGCGTGCGCGGTGTCCGGCGCGTTCGCGGCGGTGCTTGCCGTCTATCTCGTGCTGACGAGCGCCTACATCTGCGTGCTCAAGTCGTACGTGCTCGTCGACGTCATCATGCTGACACTGCTGTACATGCTGCGCATCGTCGCGGGTGCGGTCGCCGTGGGCATCGAGATCAGCCCGTGGCTGCTCGCGTTTTCCATGTTCGCGTTCCTGAGCCTCGCGCTCGTCAAGCGCTGCGCGGAGCTCGTGTCGTTGCGCCCGGGCGGCAGTCCGGCCGCGTCAGGGCGTGACTATCAGGCCAGCGATCTCGACGTCCTCAGGCCACTCGGGATCGGCGCGGCGCTCGCCGCGGTCGTGGTGTTCGGCCTGTTCATCCATGCGCCCGGCACGACGCTGCGCTATGGGTACCCGAATCTGCTGTGGGTCGTCGCGCTCGGCTTTATCTACCTGTTCGCGCGCCTGTGGATCGCCACCGTGCGGGGCGAGATGCGCGGCGATCCGGTCGTTTACCTGCTCGAGAACCGGGGCAGCCTCGCGATGCTGGGCGGGATCGTGCTCACGACGATGCTCGCGCATACGATCACGGTCGATTGACTGGCGGGGCGCGCGCCGGGTCGCATCGCGGTGTGACGGGCCATGCGGTGCGTTCCGGGAGGAGAGGGCGCTCGCTGAATCCGCTCGCGAGCCCGTGTGGCCAGGAGACCCGCCCAAAAAAGATTCTTCGCGGATTTCCGGGGAGGACGCTGGCGGACAGGCAGCAGCCGGCCAGGAAGCGCCATCCGCTTGTCGCGTTACTCCGACATTCAGGCATCGGCTCCGCGCTTGGAAACTGCCATACGTTAATTGGCTCCGCACCCCGCATCCGGCGTTTGAATTTACGCGATTCGCCAACCATACTGGATTCGATTCACACTCCCCGGGACGAGCGTCGATGAGCCACGACGATCATCATGAAGTCGGGCCGGCCCGACACCACGCTGGTGCTCACGATCACGAGGGCAGCGCGCTGTCGGAGATGGACTTGCGCGTACGCGCGCTCGAATCCCTTCTGACAGAAAAAGGGTATGTCGATCCCGCCGCGCTCGACATCCTCATCGAGACATACGAGCACAAGGTCGGTCCGCACAACGGCGCACGCGTCGTAGCAAGGGCCTGGAGCGATCCTGCGTACCGGCAATGGCTTCTCGACGATGCCACCTCAGCCATTGCGTCCCTCGGCTACACCGGCAGGCAGGGCGAACACATGGTGGCCTTGGAAAACACGCCGGCCGTACACAACATGGTCGTTTGCACCCTGTGCTCCTGCTATCCGTGGCCCGTGCTCGGGCTGCCGCCTGTCTGGTACAAATCGGCACCGTACCGGTCGCGCGCGGTCATCGATCCGCGCGGCGTACTGAAGGAATTCGGCTTCGAACTGCCGCCCGACGTGGAAGTTCGCGTGTGGGATTCCACCGCCGAGGTCCGTTATCTGGTGTTGCCCATGCGTCCGCCTGGTACCGACGGCATGAGCGAGCGCGCGCTCGCTGAACTCGTCACGCGCGATTCGATGATCGGCACCGGGTTGCCGAAGACGCCTGACGACCGCAAACAGGATGCCATATGAACGGAGCACAGGACCTTGGAGGCATGCAGGCCTTCGGCCCGGTCCAGCCCGAGGCCGACGAGCCACCCTTTCACGTCAACTGGGAACGTCGGGTGCACGCGCTGACACTCGCCATGGGCGCGACCGGCAAATGGAACATCGACATGTCCCGTGCCGCTCGCGAGA
Organism: Burkholderia sp. lig30; assembly: GCF_000687455.2. Classification (GTDB taxonomy): domain Bacteria; phylum Pseudomonadota; class Gammaproteobacteria; order Burkholderiales; family Burkholderiaceae; genus Burkholderia. Next base: position 32,352 of record NZ_JGVW01000075.1, on the reverse strand, counting down.
GTCTGCCGCCCGCGCAATACCTCTCGAGCAGTTACTACGAGATCTGGTTCGAGGGCCTCAGGAAACTGCTGCTGGCGACCGGCCTCGCCACTGCCGAAGAAATCGAAACTGGCGTGTCGATGACTGCGGCGGCACCCATTCCGCGCGTATTGATGGCGGACCAGGTGTCTGCCTCGCTTTTGCGAGGCAATCCGGTTGATCGTCCGGCACCCGGCGAAGCACGCTTTGCGATCGGCGACGTCGTGCAGACTCGTCAGTTGCATCCGCTCACGCACACCCGGCTGCCGCGTTATTGCCGCGGCAAACGCGGCCAGATCGTCGCACTGCATGGCGCGCATGTCTGCCCCGACACCAACGCAACGGGCCAAGGCGAACAACCTCAATGGCTGTACACCGTGCGCTTTGGCGCTGCCGAGCTGTGGGGCGAGAATACGACCGCGTCGTCGGTGTGCGTCGACTGCTGGGAACGGTATCTCGAGATCCCAAACGCGCCGGCAGCCTGACATGACCTCGGCCGAAAAACCTTCGTTCGAATATCGCTCCGGCCTGCCGGAAACAACGCTCGGCGGTGCCGAGCCTGTCTTCAGCGCACCTTGGCAGGCAGCGGCTTTCGCGATGACGCTTGCGCTGCATGAGCGCGGTCTGGTCACGTGGACCGAATGGGCGGCATATCTGAACAGGGCGATCCTGGACGCGCAAGCGTCGGGTGACCCGGACCACGGCGACACGTACTACGTGCATTGGCTGACGGCACTCGAACGGATCGCGACGGCGAAAGGGTGGGTGACAACGGACGCATTGTTGAAATGCCGGAACGCATGGGATGAGGCTGCCCGGCGAACACCACATGGCAAGCGGATCGAACTGCGGTGAGCACCTTCCCCGAAAATGCCTGCTTCCGATCGAATCGTAGCTTTGAGCGTGATGGCGCGCGGAAACGGGGCTTGCGTCATTGAGCTGGCGGTGCCCCGCTGGGCTCGAAGGCCGATGTCGAGTGACCAGGCAGGCAAGACCGACTGAGTCCGCAATGCTTCTCCGGGAAAACAGGCAATACGCCGGACAATCGGATGTCACGCTAGAAAACAGCGTATATACGGTATAGCCTATATCTCAACGCTGGCCGCTTCCGACGGGCTTGCTGCGACTACCAGACCTGGAGGGTGAGACGCTTCCCTGGTGGAGTGAATCGTTGGTGCTGCTGGACTATCGACGCAAAAAACGGGAATTGTTTGTGTGCGTTGGGTTCGCTGTTGTCTCGATCAGATTCACTATGCGAGGTAACCATGTGGATCTACCGTGTCGATGAGCCGCGTCTAGGACGCATCCGTATCCGCGAATGGCGCCGCCACGTGCGCCACACGATTGGCCTGCTGCTGCTGTTGCTGGGCGCCGCCGCCATCGGCCTGATCGTCCTCGATCGGTCCAATACTTCTCTCCCCGACAAAATGTTTACGGCCGTGTGGGATGGGGTCAACCTCGTCACGACACTCGGTGCCTTTAGCGAGTTCAATCTGCCTCAAAAGGCCTTCATGTTGCTGGCCATGATCGCGACACTGGTGATCGGCGGATTCGCGGTCTCAAGGCTCACGGGCATGCTATCGGGCGACGACGTGATGGCTTATCGGGAGAACCGGCTCATGGAAACCAGGCTCCAACAGCTCACCGGTCATGTCGTGGTGGTCGGATACCATTCGCTCGGAGCGACGGTCGCAAACCGCCTGCATGAATCGGGAGAGACGGTGCTCGTCCTCGTGGGCGATCAGGATCAGGCCGACCGGGCGGCAGATGGCGGCCACATGGTCGTGCTCGGCTCGCCGGATGCATTCGACGACGTGCTCAAGGGCGCGCGACTGGACAGCGCCAAGGCGATGGTGGTGACGACACCCGACGGCAATAACAATCTCGCGATCACCCTGCTTGCCCATACGTTGAACGCCTCGCTCACGATTGCAGTGCCCGGCGAAAACCCCTTGAGAAAAGGGCTGCTCGAGAGTGCGGGCGCAACCAACGTGATCATTGCCGATGAAATCATCGCCAGTGCGCTGGTCAGCAGGTTCACGACCGCCGTGGACGCCGCGACATGAAACCCGCCGCTCCGACGCCACCCCATCTGCATCACATGCCTTTCCTGCAGGGGCTCTTGCCCATCAATCTCGCGCAACTGCCACACGACATCATCGCCGGGATCACGCTGGCGACACTCGGCATTCCCGAGGTGATGGGGTACACGAAGATTGCCGGCACGCCCACGGTCACCGGCCTTTATACGATCCTGCTGCCGCTCCTGGCGTTCGTGGTCCTTGGTGCTTCGCGTCAACTGGTCGTCGCGGCGGACTCCGCCACCGCTGCCATTCTCGCGGGTACGCTGACGGCCGTCGCCGCGTTGGGCAGCAAGGAATATGTCGGCCTGACGAGTACCGTCGCCTTGACGGTTGCCGTGATGCTGGTGATTGCGCGCATCTTTCGTCTGGGTTTTCTGGCTGACTTTCTTTCTCGCAGCGCGTTGATCGGTTTCCTGACGGGTGTGGGCGTCCAGGTCGCTGCAGGCGAGCTTGCCGGACTGATCGGACTCGCGAAGCAGGGACATGGCCCGTTGATGCAGATCGTGTCCGTGTTCCAGCGCGTCGCCGGGGCGAACTATTCGACCACGGCGCTTTCGATTGCCGTCCTCGTCGTGATCATCGGTTGCAAGCGCATCGCGCCGCGCGCGCCGGGTGCGCTGATCGCCGTGATCGGTTCCATCGTGGCAAGCGGCGTGTTCAATTTTGCCGGACATGGCATCGCGGTAACGGGTGACGTGCCGGGCGGCCTCCCGTCGCTGTTCCTGCCGCCGTTGCATATGGGCGAGATCAACCAGGTGCTGACGACGGCCGCCTCGTGCTTCATCGTTATCATCGCGCAGAGCGCTGCGACGGCGCGCGCGTACGCGAATCGCTACAACGAGAAGGGCGACGACAATGCCGACATCATCGGGCTTGCTGCAGCGAATGCGGCAGGGGCATTCACGGGCACCTTCGTTGTGAACGGCAGTCCGACCAAGACCGAGATGGTCGACGACGCGGGTGGCCGCACCCAGGTCGCTCATCTGACGACAGCCGTCATCGTGCTGCTGGTGCTGCTATTCCTCACGAGGCCGCTGAGTCTTCTGCCTGCCGCCGTCTTGTCAGCCATCGTCTTCTTGATCGGCGTGAAGCTGATCGACGTGAATGGCATGACGGATCTGTATCGCATGCAGAAGGACGAATTCGTCGTCGCGTTGCTGACGGCGGGCGTGGTCGTGTTCGTCGATGTGATGCACGGCATTCTCGCTGCCGTCGTGCTGTCGCTGATCGCGCATGTGCGGCATAGCTACTGCCTGCGCACGCGCGTGTTGACGCACAGCGCCAGCGGCCACTGGATACCGCATCGTGTCGAGCCGAATCTGCTCGCGGCGCCCGGCATCGTTGTCTACCGGTTCGAGGCGGACCTGTTCTATGCGAACGCGGGGCGCTTCACGGAGGAAGTTCTGAAACTCGTCAACGAGGCAAGCCCGCCATTGCGTTGGGTGGTGATCGACGCATCGGAGATCAACAACATCGACTACACGGCAGGCAAGAAGTTGATCGAGTTGGGTGCGGAGCTTGACAGGCGTGGAATCGGCATCGCCGTGGTTGCGCTTGCAACGGGCGTACGGCATGAAATCGACCGGTATAAAGCACTGCGTGCGGGCAACGCGCATCGCGAGATCTTTGACACAGTCGATGCCGCGATCGACGCTCTACGCGATAGTGCACCACCTGCGTCCGCACCTTTGCCGGGCGCCAAACCGGGATGAAGCAAAGCAACATGACGGAAGTCCGCTTCGACCTTGAATCGAAAAATGGAGTGATGCGTGCCTGATTCCACTGCCGCAAAGCGCGCCGAGCCCGCCACGGATCGCGCTGATGCCAAGCAAGAAGATCCGTCCGTGCTATTTGCGGGGCGTGGCTCGTTGGCTGCGCGCGTCAAGCAGGGAAAGGCGGCGCGCAGTAAAGTACCGCGCGAGAAGCTGGCGGACTGCACGATTGCAGATCGTGATCCCATCGCACTGCTCGATGCGTCCAATGTGGGCCGGGTGACGGAACTGATACCCATCCGCTATGGGCGGATGGTCGCGGGTCCGTTCGCGTTCTATCGCGGTGCTGCGCCGTTGATGGCGCACGATCTGTCGAAGCTGCCGCATTCGGACGTGATCGTGCAACTGGGGGGCGATGCGCATCTCGCCAATTTCGGACTGTTCGCAAGCCCGGAGCGACGCATTCTCTTCGGTCCCAATGACTTCGACGAAACGCTGCCTGGTCCATTTGACTGGGATGTGCGCAGGCTTGCCACATCATTCGTGATCGCGGCACGCGAACGCGGATTCGCGCTGCGCGACCAGCGCGGCGTGGTGCGTCGGCTATGCAGGACCTTCCGGCAACGGATCGCCGAGTTTAGCCGCATGGACACGCTGGACGTCTGGTACTGCCAGTTCAAGGCGGCGAGCATGCTGGCCATTGCCGATTCGGTGGTGGAAAGGAAGAAAGAACTGGCCGTGATCGACCAGGCGAGGCAACAGTCGTCGCGTTCCGTGATGACTCATGCAACCGAACTGGTCAACGGCAAGCTGCGCATCAAGGACGTACCTCCGCTCGTGTACCACATCCCGCTGGAGAACTCGCACGATCATAAACGGTACGATGCGCTGGTCCGAAGCTTCTTCGCCGACTACCGGCTAACGCTTCCCGATGACAGGCGTGCACTGTTCGATCGTTACGAACTGGTGGACGTCGCCATTCGCGTCGTGGGTATAGGGTCGGTCGGAACGCGTTGCTACGAGGCGCTTTTCATGGCCGACGGACAGTGCCCACTGTTCCTTCAACTCAAGGAGGCGCGGCCTTCTGTGCTGGAGGATTACCTGCCACCGAGCCGCTATCCCAATCACGGCCAGCGTGTCGTGAACGGGCAGCGTCTGCTGCAGTCGGCCAGCGACATTTTTCTCGGGTGGTCGAAGATGCGCCACACGGACAACGACTTTTATGTTCGGCAGTTGCGCGACATGAAGGGCGCATTCGACTTCACGGCTTTCGACGTTGAAGATCTCGACGAGTATGCGGTTTCGTGCGCTCATGCGCTGGCCCATTCGATGGCGAAAGCCGGCGATCCCGCATTGCTCTGCGGCTATGTCGGCAAGTCCGCCGCGTTCGACGAAGCCGTTGAGCAGTTTGCGCTCGCTTATGCGGACCAGAATGAAGCGGACTGGACGGTTTTGAAAGCGGCAGTCAAGACGGGGCGCATCCAGGTTATTCGCGAATGAGGTTGGCGCGCCCTTCACGCAAAGGCCATACGAACATAAATACGCGATCGGGCTGGCGCGATAGACGCTGGCGGCGATTTCGGAACAGCGATCGCCGCCCCCCGTGCAAGCGCGTGCGGCCATTGGCGATCGGACGGCTGCCGCTTGGCGCCGCGGCGGCAGGCACGGTGCTGCTGCTCGCATTCTCCATGTTCGCGTTCCTGAGCCTCGCGCTCGCCAAGCGCTGCGCCGAGCTCGTGTCGTTGCGCCAGCGCGGCAGTCCGGCCGCGTCGGAGCGCGACTATCAGGCCAGCGATCTCGACGTCCTCAGGCCGCTCGGCATCGGCGCGGCGCTCGCCGCGGTGGTGGTGTTCGGCCTGTTCATCCGTGCGCCCGGCACGACGCTGCGCTATGGATACCCGAATCTGCTGTGGGTCGTCGCGCTCGGCTTCATCTACCTGTTCGCGCGCCTGTGGATCGCCACCGTGCGGGGCGAGATGCATGGAGACCCCGTCGTTTATCTCCTCGAGAACCGGGGCAGCCTCGCGATGCTGGGCGGGATCGTGCTCACGACGATGCTCGCGCATACGATCACGGTCGACTGACGCGCGGTGTGCGCGCCGGGATGCATCGCCGTGCGACGGGCGGGGCGGCGCGTTCCGGGCGGGGTGGGGTGTGTCCGCCGAGCACGCTCGCGGCCCTGCGTGGCCGGGAGACGCGCCCCAAAAAGGTTTTTCGCGGATTTCCGGGGAGGGCGCTTGCGGACAGGCTGTAGTCGGCCAGGGGCGGACAGCCTGTTCTCTATATACATCCGTCCCCTTTTCGCAGTAATTTTGGGTGTCACTGCTTATAAACCGGAAAAACCGTTCAGTCCTCCAAATCGAAAAATCAAGATGGCTGGGCATGGCTTCGGCGATACCTACCAGAGTTATGCTGATGGTACAGAAGCAGCTTTCAGGTTCATCTGGGCTTCAAAGATGAGCAGATCGCTCTCTTCATTGTCCCTCATGAGCCCAATGACCCTGGAGCTGACCTGGATTTCGCCATTGTTATCGAGGCGAACGTATCGGGGGTATCGATCCAGCAATAACTCGACCAGCCCGCGACTGTAACCCTCGCGAATCAACTTGATCTTCGCGTCGTCGGTGGTGCCATACTTGATCCGCTTGTAAAAATCGGGATCAACAGCGCCCACACCATTCAGAACCTCTACAAATTTGAAAATTTTGTTGTCAAAAAAGTCATCTTCTTCTTTCAGCCGAACGATGGCGAGGTTGACTTTCTCTGCGTCATCCTTGGTTGAAATCCTGACCCAGTATGGGTAATGGCTATCCCCGTACTTAGTGTCGCCCCAATTCGACACGTAAACAAAATCAGTCCCTTTCTTTTCAGGGAGTTCGCGCCAGTATTTTAGCGTAGATCTCAGAACTTGCTTAACGCTGTATCTCTTCAATTTCCAGTCCAAGAACATAGCGTAAAAATCAATAGTCGCTTGATTCTGGAGCCGTTTCAGATCGCTATACTTTCGCTTGTCATCGAATTTGTCGATGAAGCATGTCTTGATTTCCAGCAGCAGCCGGTCGGCATTGTCGATCAAGCCGTTCGCCTCAACCGACATATTTATGGCTTCGTCAATTTTGTTTTCGGAGGTGAAAACATCGATTTCGCTAACGCTGTTGGCAATCAGTAGACGGCCAACCTCCGTTTTCACGTACTTGCATTCTGCGCCAGTGACCACACCTGGCTGAAGGTTCTCAAGCCTTGCTACAGCGTCGCGATGACGGTCTGCGACCTCGCCATCAATGATGGGTGTCGCCTCAAGAAGAACGTTGCTTACGCTGTCGTGGTCTACCTTCGAGACATTTACGGATTTTTCGTAAAATGTGAGGAGGTTAGATCTTTTGTTTGTGAAGCCATCTACACCTAAGAGATAGATACTCGACTCCAGCTTTTTAAGCGTAGCTCCCGCTTCGGGTGAGAATACGTCACTGAACCTGTTTACGCGACCAATCAAGTTCTTGAATTGGGATGAGGTCAGATTTCCTGGTCCTTTCGAGTAGTCAAATACGAAAAGACGTTCAATCGGAAGATTGACGCCTTCAAGCAGCGTGGAGTTGCACACCAGATATTTCATAGCCTTGGACTGGTGGAACAAATTCTCCAGATACAGCCGAATGGTGTCAGGGATGGAGCCGTGGTGGTACATCACGCCCTTGCGCAAGCACGAGATGAGCCGATACCGCTTATCGAATGCATCTTCAAGCTCATCACAAGCTGTTTTAACCAATGGGCATTCAATGTCAGGCAACTTCTCGGCGAGTTCAAGTGCGAACTGCTCAATCCGTTTCTTGGTGTTGCCGTAAATGATATTTTTGGCAAGCGATTCGCGTTTGATCAGATCGAAGCAGTTTTTGTACTTTTTGTCTATTTCTAACCATTGGTTGAGGAAGTGATCGTAGAGCTTCAGTTTGCCATCGTTTTTTCCAGTCCTGAAGTCTCGAACGTAGAAACGCTCAGACTTGATATATTCATCGACCCTGAAGCCCTTGGGCGTCATGTCCAGGTAACGAACTCGAACGTTGAGTTCATCGCAAAGGAATGGGGTTAGAAATTTGAATGAGGTCTGGGGGCTCCGGGCGCCCAAAATACATAGCATTGTAGCTAGGAGTTCATTGCGACTATCGCCCTGAAGGAGGTTGTGAGCCTCGTCGACAAAAACCATGTCGAATTTTAGTGTGCTGTATTCGTTAAGTAGCCGATTCAGGCGTTCTTGCGTAAGCACAAAAAGTCGATTGTTTCGCTCGGGCGAGTACATCTCAGGGTGCGTTACAATCTTGCCCAGATTCGGGATATCTGCGTAAATTAGCCGCCTCTTCGTCTGGGCCAATAACGCTTTCGATGGCACCAAGATAAGTATGCGCTTGGAGGGGTTGTCTTTGGCAGACTTAATAATTAGCTCGGACTTCCCATAAGAGGTGGGAGCGATAACAACTGACGAATTCTCATATTCGTCTTGGACGAAAGTTCTCAGCGTATCCTGTTGCTCCGTGAGCACCATGCCCTGATCCCGGAACGTATCTACGTAACTGCTCACGATGTTTTGGATAAAAGACCTGCTGAGTCGTTCGTCTTGTTCAAAAGACTTACCGATAAAGGACGAGGTCGAACCCCTTCCTGATGTGTTTCTCTTCCATATTAAAGAAAGGGGAAACGACATCAAAATTGTCGAGTTTTTTGAGGATGATTACGTGAGCTAGTAGCTCACCTAGCATACCAGTCCGGGTGTTCAAATCCTTGGTGGAATAGCGATCCCAAAATGACTTCAGGGTGGCCTTATACTTGAAAATCACCATGTTACGGCTGGCTAAGTCGGCGCCGTGGCAAATCCGTGTCAGGTTGTCCCTTAGTGCCGTCTTCATCTCATCGGACAAGTTCTCTACACAGCACATTGCGTACTGACCGGTTTGCTTGAAAATAACGCCATCCATAACTCAAATATCCAAAGGGGCCACAGTCTCTGAAATCCTCCCGCTGCATCCATCGCAGCGGCCTGGGGTTCTGGCAGACATTTTTGGGCTTTCTGAATTGGCCTCTTCTACTGGGTAGCTGAGCCAGCGAAGGGGCTGGAGGAGCCATAAGGGCACTATACCATTCGATGAAGTATAGCAAGATGATCCTGTTGAAAGTAGAGACTAACGTCTGTGGCTGTGGGGCTACTTTGAGACTTGGGCGAAGTCGACCCAGCACACGTGCTAACAACTTGTAACGACACAATCACGGTATTCTTTAATTGGATACGTAGCGCATATCGACGCCCGCAAGATCCGATTCGGGATTCGCGTCGTCGAACAGATGTCTCTCGGAAAATGGGCACGCATTTCATGGGCATCGGTCGAACTCATCGCCTTGGCGACCGCGCAACATGAAATCGGAACGTATATTGAACGACTGCTAACGGGCAATCACCGGCGCCCGAATGGCGGACTGGTACCTCCGCCGAGTGGCTCATGTTGGCCGATTTGGTGAGGTTGCCAACAGCCGCTTAGTGGCACTCCAGTTTGCAAAATCTGGATCTGGTTGTTAACCGGTTTGGAGAAAGTTGTCTGACCGAAGTGGGTCGACAAGCGCCTTTCCCCAGAAAACCGCGAAGAACAAAAAAACGCCCGTCACCGGGCGCCAAGACACGATGCCGAGCCGTCCTGAACGGCCCGGCCACTTCTTTCCCGCTCAGTGCGACATCAGCACCGGCGCGGTCATCGACTCGAGGATCGTTCGCGTGACGCCGCCGAGCACACGCTCATGCACCCGCGTGTGACCGTATGCGCCCATCACCAGCAAGTCGGCATGTACATCGAACAGGCGATTGAGCAGCACGGCACCGGTCTTCACGCCGGGCACATGCGGCGTCGCCGAAAACGACGCGCGAATGCCGTGCCGTTCCAGATACGCGGCGAGATCGATGCCGGCGGGCGCGTTGTCCGCTTCGGCGCCGTGGCTGCGCTGCACCGCCTCGATCGTCACGAAGCGCGCGCGCTTGAGCAGCGGCAGCGCGTCGGCGACCGCGCGGGCCGCCTCGCGGCTGCCGTCCCACGCGATCATCACATTCTCGCCGAAGGTCTTCGGCAGGCCGGCGTAGGGCAGCACGACGGCCGGACGGCCCGAGCCCATCAGCAGGTCTTCGATGAAGTTGCGCGCGATGTACGAGGCCGGCTCGTCGGGATCGTACTGGCCGAGCACGAGCAGATCCGCATGCCGCGCGTGCAGCGTCGCGACCTCGGTCGGTGATCCGGCCGGCGCGCGCCACTCGACGGCCCGGCCGACCCGCTCGGCGGCAGCGTGGAAACGGTCATGCACGGCCTGCCGCCGCTCGGCGTGCTGCGCTTCGTTCTCGCCGAGCCGCAGGCTTTCGTCGGCGCGGAACAGCGGCTGAAGCAGGTCCTGGCACACGACGTACAGTCCGATCAGATGCGCGTCCCATTGCTGCGCGAGATCGAGCGCGAAGTTCATCCGCGCGTCGCAATGACGGCTGTCGTCGAGATGCACCAGCAAGGTCTTGTAATTCATCGCGTTTCCTCCGTGGTGTGGGTGCCGGTCTCGGCCGGCGACGGGCTGGCGCCGCGCGCCGGAATCATCAGCACGGGACAGGTCGCGAGCCGCAGCACCCGTTCCGCGACGCTGCCGAGCATCATGCGCGACACGCCCCGGCGGCCGTGCGTGCCCATCACGATCAGGTCCGCGTGCGATTCGCGCGCGGCCAGCTCGATGCGATGCGCGACATCCTCGCTCGGCGGCTCGACCTCGACGACGCGCGGATTGCCTTTCACGCCGCGCCTGGTCATCTGGCTGAGTGTCGTGGCGATCACGCGCTCGCCTTCGGCGCGGTACGCGTCGAGCAGCAGCGACGGATCGTAGCCGGGGGTGTCGAACGCGAGAATGGGAATATCGACGACATAGACGGGATGCAGCTCGGCGCCGGTGTCGGCCGCAAGCTGCAACGCGGTGTCGAGCGCGCGCGACGCGGTATCGCTTCCGTCGAGCGCGACGAGGATGTGTGAATACATGAAGACCTCCCAACCGCTCAGTGCGACATCAGCACGGGCAGCGTCATTGACTGCAGCAGCGTTCGCGTCGCACCGCCCATCACGAGTTCGCGCCAGCGCGCATGGCCGTATGCGCCCATCACGAGCAGGTCGGTGCCGGTTTCATACGCGCGCGACAGCAGGATCTCGCCGACATTGCGGCTGTCGCCTTCCTCGACGGTGATCACGTCGACCTTCTGGCCGCGGCGCGCGAGCGTCAGCGCGATGTCCGAGCCGGGAATGCGCATCCCGAGCGGCTCGCCCTTGCCGCCGGCGATCGTGACGACGGTGACCTGTTTCGCGTGTGCGAGGAACGGTTCCGCGTCATGGAGCGCACGCGTGGCTTCGCGGCTGCCGTCCCACGCGACGAGCGCGCGGTTGCCGATCGTCGGGAACGCGCCCGCGTAAGGGACGAACAGCACCGGCCGGCCGGCGGACAGCACGAGGTTCTCCGGGAAATGATCGTCGATGTAGGTCTCGGGATCGTTCGCGTCGGTCTGGCCGGCGACGACGAGATCCGCGTAGCGCGCCTGCTCGGGTACCGCGTCGTTCGCGCGCGTGCCGGCGACGACCCAGTCGCCCTTCAGCTTCGCGCGGGTGAGTTCCGCATGGAACAGCCGTTCAAGCGCCGCGCGGCGCTCGCCGCGCTGACGGTCGCGCTCCGCGAAATAGTCCGCATAGCCGGCCATCAGATAGAACGACGTTGGCTCCGGCGTATAGATCGCGAAGATCGCCGTCACGTGCGCGTTGAAATGTTTCGCGAGACGCAGCGCGACTTCGAGCCGGGGGTGCGCGTGGTCGCTCGCGTCCAGGTGAACCAGAATGCTCTTGTAGTTCATCGTGTGATCTCCTCGATGCCGTCGGCGGGCCGGCCCGCGTATGCCCTCCAGTCTATGAGCGGCGCCGGCCGCCCGCTTGACGCAGATCAACGGCGCTCCGGGCGTGCCGCGCCGGGCAGCCGCACGCCGCGCTTGATGCAAGTCAACGGGCCATTCGGCAGGTTGCATACATTGATGCGGTGATCGCCGGGCCGGCGTCACGCGGAGCGGATCGCGCCGGCCGCGCCCGGCCCGGATCGCCACGTGTCCGGACGGCGCACGCGCCACCGGCTTTATCTCATCGTCACGAATCGGGATCATCAAGGAGAGAGCAATGCAGCAGCAGACTACGCGCGTCGCGTTCGTCACCGGGGGCATGGGTGGGCTCGGCGCGGCGATCAGCCGCCGTTTGCATCAGGCCGGAATGACCGTGGCCGTATCGCATTCCGAACGAAATGATCATGTCGAGTCCTGGCTCGCGCACGAGCGCGAAGCGGGGCGCACCTTCCACGCGTACGGGGTCGACGTCGCCGACACGGCATCGTGCGAGCGTTGCGCGGCGCGGGTGCTGGCCGATCTGGGACGGGTCGACGTATTGGTCAACAACGCGGGCATCACGCGCGATTCGACCTTCGCGAAGATGTCGAAGGGCGACTGGGACGCGGTGCTGCGGACCAACCTCGACTCCGTCTTCAACGTCACGAAGCCGTTCCTGCCCGGCATGGTCGAGCGCGGCTTCGGCCGCGTCGTGAACATCGGCTCGGTGAACGGCTCGCGCGGCGCGTTCGGGCAAGCCAACTATTCGGCAGCGAAGGCGGGCCTGCACGGCTTCACGAAGGCGCTTGCGCTCGAAACCGCGCGGCATGGCGTGACGGTCAACACGATCTCGCCGGGCTACCTCGCGACATCGATGGTGGAGGCGGTGCCCGAGGAGGTGCTCCAGAAGCGCATCCTGCCGCAGATTCCCGTCGGACGCCTCGGCAAGCCGGACGAGATCGCGGCGCTGATCGCGTTCGTCTGCTCCGACGACGGCGCATTCATCACGGGCGCGGATCTCGCCATCAACGGCGGGATGCACATGCAATGAGCCCCGCGCGCAGACATGCGGCCAACGAGCCCGCGATGCGTGCGGCCGGCGAGCCGGCCGCGCCGCACGAGGTGACCCACGCGCACGCCGGCGCGCCGGCGCGGATGCCGGCCCCGGCGCAGGGCGAATGCGACGCGCCGACGCCGCCCGTGGGCGACGCGTGGGATCGTGCCGCGCATGCGATGGTCGCGGCGGCGACGCTCGGCATGTCGCCCACGTCGCTGGCGATGGCGGGCCTCGACTGGGCGATGCACCTGGCCGTGTCGCCGGGAAAGTGCGTCGACCTCGCCACCGAGGCGTGGCGCGCGGCCACCGCCGCGGTGCCGTTCGTGCCGGCCGCGCCCGACGCCGCGGAAACGGCGCACCACACCGCACGCGCGCATGCGGGCGGCGACCCGCGGTTTGCCGACCCGGTCTGGTCGCAGTGGCCGTTCAGCGCGTACCGCGACACGTTTCTGGCGGTGCAGCAGTGGTGGCAGGATGCGACGACCGGCATGCCGGGCGTCGACCGCCATCACGAGGAGATCGTGCGTTTTTTTGCGCGGCAATGCGTCGATGCGTGCTCGCCGGGCAACTTCGTCGCGACGAACCCGGTCGTGCTGGATGCGACGGTGCGCAGCGGCGGGATGAACTTCGCGGCCGGTGCGCGGCACTGGCGCGAGGACATGGAGGCGATGCTCGCGCACCTGCGCGGCCAGCCTTCCGCACCGCCGCGGAATTTTCGTCCGGGGCACGAGCTCGCGGTGACGCCCGGGCGCGTCGTGTTCCGCAACGAGATGTTCGAGCTGCTGCAGTACACGCCGACGACGCCGCAGGTGGCGCGCGAGCCGATCCTCATCGTGCCGTCGTGGATCATGAAGTACTACATCCTCGATCTGCAGCCGCACAATTCGCTGATCCGGCATCTCGTCGGGCAGGGCTTCACGGTCTTCGCGATCTCGTGGCGCAATCCCGGCGCCGAAGCGCGCAACGTCAGCCTCAACGATTACCTGGAGCACGGGCTGTTCACCGCGCTGCGCGAAGTGCAGGCGCGCTGCGATGCGCGCGTGCACGCGACCGGCTACTGCCTCGGCGGGACGCTGCTCTCGATCGGCGCGGCGGCGCTCGCGCGCGATGGCAACGCGGACGCGCTCGCGACGATCACGCTGCTCGCCGCGCTGACCGATTTCAGCGAGCCGGGCGAGCTCGGGCTGTTCATCGACGCGAGCGAACTCGCCGCGCTCAACGCGCTGATGTGGCGGCAGGGCTACCTGGACGGCGCACAGATGGCCGCGGCGTTCCAGCTGCTGAACGCGCGCGACCTGATCTGGTCGCGCATGATGAGCGAGTATCTGCTCGGGCGCCGCCTGAAGCCGAACGACCTGATGGCGTGGAACGCGGACACCACGCGGATGCCGTACCGGATGCACAGCGAATACCTGAAGCATCTGTTCCTCGACAACGATCTCGCCGAGGGCCGCTATTGCGTCGGCGGCAAGCCGGTGGCGCTCACGGACATCGATACGCCTCTGTTCGTCGTCGGCACCGAGCGCGATCACGTGTCGCCGTGGCGGTCGGTGTACAAGCTGCATCTGTTCACGCATCACACGCTGACGTTCCTGCTGACGTCGGGCGGCCACAACGCGGGCATCGTGTCGGAGCCGGGCCACGCCGGCCGGCATTACCGCTGCGCGACGCGCGAGCCGCACGCGCCGTACCGCAGCGATCATGCGTTCTTCGACGAGACGCCGCCCGTCGACGGCTCGTGGTGGCCGCACTGGTCCGCATGGCTCGCCGATCGCTCGTCCGGCAAGGTCGCGGCGCGCGAGGCGACGGAAGGGCTCGCCGCCGCGCCCGGCACCTACATCTTCGAATCCTGATCACGCGGCGCGCCCGCGCGACGCCGCTTGACGCAGGTCAACGGCGCGCCGCCAGCCAGTTCCTAAAGTGACGGGCATCCGTCATCGGAGAAACCCACATGAAAGCACTCGTTTATCACGGTCCCGGTCAGAAGTCGCTCGACGAGCGGCCGATGCCGGCCCTGCAGGCGCCCACCGACGCGATCGTGCGCGTCACGCGCACCACCATCTGCGGCACCGATCTGCACATCCTGAAGGGTGATGTGCCGAGCTGCGAGCCGGGGCGCATCCTCGGCCACGAAGGTGTCGGCATCGTCGAGCAGGTCGGCAGCGCGGTGACGGGATTCGCCGTGGGCGACCACGTGCTGATTTCGTGCATCACGTCGTGCGGGCAGTGCGAGTATTGCCGCCGCGGCATGTATTCGCACTGCACGACGGGCGGCTGGATCCTCGGCAACCGGATCGACGGCACGCAAGCCGAATACGTGCGGATTCCGCACGCGCAGACGAGCCTGTACCGCATTCCGCCGGGCGCGGACGAGGAAGCGCTCGTGATGCTGTCGGACATCCTGCCGACCGGCTTCGAATGCGGCGTGCTGAACGGCAAGGTGCAGCCGGGCAGCACCGTGGCGATCGTCGGCGCCGGCCCGATCGGGCTCGCCGCGCTGCTGACCGCGCAGTTCTTCTCGCCGGCCCACATCGTGATGATCGACCCGGACCCGAACCGGCTCGAGGTCGCGAAGCGCTTCGGCGCGACCGCTTGCGTGAACAACCGTCAGGGCGACCCGGTGGCGGAGCTGCGCGCGGCGACCGGCGAGGTCGGCGCCGACTGCGTGATCGAGGCGGTCGGGATTCCGGCCACGTTCGAGCTGTGCCAGCAGCTCGTCGCGCCCGGCGGCGTGATCGCGAACGTCGGCGTGCACGGCGTGAAGGCCGACCTGCATCTGGAACAGCTGTGGGATCGCAACATCACGATCACGACGCGGCTCGTCGATACGTCGAGCACGACGATGCTGCTGAAGACGGTCGGTTCCGGGAAGCTGGACCCGACGCGCCTCATCACGCACCGCTTCACGCTCGACAACGTGCTCGGCGCGTATGAAACGTTCGGGCACGCGGCCGATACGCACGCGCTGAAGGTCATCATCGAAGTCTCCTGAGCGGCACAGGCCGGCGCCGGCCGCAATCGCGCGGCCGGCGCTGGCTTGACGCGCCGCGCGCCGCTCCTGCACGGCAATCGCCAAACCCGTTTACAATTCGCCCGATGCCGTCCTCGCAGCGGGAATGCGGGGCCGGCCGTTGCACGGTCGATCACGTCGAGCGTGATGACACCATCTGCATCGACCTCCAGGAGCGCCGCCGTGTGGCACTTTCCCGTCGCTATCCCCTCATCGCTCGGCCCGTGGGCCGTGTTCGCCAGTGTGCTGATCACGCAGCTCGGCATGCCGGTGCCGGCCGTGCCGATGCTGATCCTCGGCGGGACGATGGCCGCGATGGGGCAGGCGTCGTACGGCAGCATGTTCTGCGCGGCGGTCGGCGCGACGATGATCGCCGATTCGCTGTGGTTCTTCATGGGCCGCACGCGCGGCCGGCGTCTGATCAACGGTCTCGTGCGGTTCTCGCTGTCGCTCGACACCACCGTGCGGATCGCGCGTAATGTTTTCGAAAGGCACGGCGCGCCGCTGCTCGTGCTCGCCAAGTTCCTGCCGGGGCTCGGCCTCGTGTCCGCGCCGCTGCTCGGGACGACCGCGATCGGCGTCGGCGTGTTCCTGCTGTGGGATCTGGCCGGCGCGTCGCTGTGGGCGGCCTTCTGGCTGGTCGGCGGCGCGGCGGTGCACGACCAGATCGTGCAGCTCGTGCTGTGGCTGCGCGCGAGCGGCGGCACGATCCTCGACGCGTTCGCGGCGATCTTCATCACGTTCGTGCTGTATCGCTGGGTGCGCCGCCTGCAGTTCCGGCGCTGGCTCGCGCAGATGCGGGTCTCGCCGCAGCAGCTCGACGAGATGATGCGGTCCAACGATCCGCCGCTGATCTTCGACGCACGCCCGCGCGCCGTGCGCGAACGCGAAGCGTACCGGATCGCCGGCGCGTATCCGCTCGATCTCGATTCGCCCGACCAGCTCGATCCCGAGCTGATGAAGCGGCCGATCGTCGTCTACTGCGTGTGCCCGAACGAGGCGACCGCGAAGCGCATCGTCGGCAAGCTGCACCGCAAGCAGATCCACCACGTGAGGGCGCTCAAGGGCGGCCTCGACGCGTGGGAGAAGCACGGCTACCCGGTCGAGCCGCTGCCGACGGACTTCGATGCGTCGAAGTACGAGGTGCCGCGCGAGCACGGCGTGATGGACGGCGAGTACACGGTCCGCGCAACGCTGTCGAAATAGGCGGCGCGGGCTGCGAAAGCACCGCCCGCCCTCCAAAAGGCATTCGTTTTTTTCGTCTTTTTCCCATTCCCCCAAAAAATCGACTGGCGCGATCCGCCGGAAGGTTCTTATAATCGCGCCTGCCTGTTTCGTGCGCGCCATCGCGCACTAATTCGTGGCGCGGCATACCGCGCCTGAACCGGGTTGCGCACACCGCGCGCACACTCAACACAATGACGGCGGCCAGACCGAGGCTGCCTGGAGACGTACGTGAAAAAACAAGACGACCAGCTCCATCGCGGGCTGGAAGAGCGCCACATCAACCTGATGGCGCTGGGGGCGACAATCGGCGTGGGCCTGTTCCTCGGCTCGGCGACTGCCATTCGCGCAGCCGGTCCGGCCATTCTCCTGACGTATCTGCTGGGCGGCATCGTGATCTTCCTGATCATGCGCGCGCTCGGCGAAATGGCGATCCACAATCCCGTCGCGGGCGCGTTCAGCCGCTATGCGCGCGACTATATCGGCCCGCTCGCCGGCTACCTGACCGGCTGGACCTACTGGTTCGTCTGGATCGTCACCTGCATGGCGGAAATCACCGCGGTCGGGGTCTACATGCACATGTGGTTCCCCGGCGTGGCGAACTGGGTCTGGGCGCTGGTCGCGCTGCTGATGATGGGCAGCGTGAACTTCATCGCGGTGAAGCTGTACGGCGAATTCGAGTTCTGGTTCGCGCTGATCAAGATCGTCACGATCGTGCTGATGATCATCGGCGGCGCGCTGATGATCACGCTCGGCATCGGCAACGGCGGCGTCGCGACCGGCATCTCGAACCTGTGGAGCCACGGCGGCTTCATGCCGAACGGCATCAGCGGCGTGATCGGCGCGCTGCCGATCGTGATGTTCGCGTACCTCGGCGTCGAGATGCTCGGCCTGACCGCGGGTGAAGCGCGCAACCCCGAGAAGTCGCTGACCAAGGCGGTGAATTCGGTGTTCTGGCGCGTGCTGATCTTCTACATCGGCGCACTGTTCGTGATCATGTCGATCTACCCGTGGGACCAGATCGGCACGCAGGGCAGCCCGTTCGTGATGACCTTCTCGCGTCTCGGTATTCCCGCCGCCGCCGGCATCATCAACTTCGTCGTGTTGACCGCCGCGCTGTCGTCGTGCAACAGCGGCCTGTTCAGCACCGCGCGGATGCTCTACAACCTCGCGCAGCAAGGCCAGGCGCCGCGCATGCTCGGCCGCGTGAACGACAAGGGCGTGCCGGTCTACGGCGTGATCGTGTCGGTCGCGCTGCTGCTGGTCGGCGTGCTGCTCAACTACCTCGCGCCGCAGCACGTGTTCGTGTGGCTCACGTCGGTCTCGACGTTCGGCGCGATCTGGACGTGGGGCGTGATCCTGATCGCGCAGATGCGGTTCCGCCGCACGCTGTCGGCCGACCAGGTCGCGCGCCTGCCGATCCGCCTGCCGTTCTATCCGTTCGGCTCGTACATCGCGATCGCATTCCTGACCCTCGTGGTCGTGCTGATGGCGTTCTCGCCCGACACGCGCATCGCCCTGGCGATCGGGCCGCTGTGGATCGCCGCGCTCGCGGTCGCCTACGCGGTGTTCTACGCGAATCGCCCGGCGCCGTCGGTGTCGGCGGGTTCGTAAGCAATACGCGTCGCGCGGTGCCCGCCCGGGCAGCGCGCGATGTGCCGGCGGCGCGCGCCACGCGCGCTCGCCAGGCTTGACCTGGATCAGTGATCCCCCGAGTCCAGGCTCTATCCTGACGGCATCGTTCGTCCGCGAACCACGCTGCCGTATCCCGGGCGCCGGCGCGCAAGCCGGCCAGGCCGCGCGCCGTCTACCGCGCTGCGTCCCGCGCCTCCGCGGCTGCCGCTGGTTTCTCGTTGCGGACGAAACGCAACGAACGGAGACCTTCTTCATGCAGACCGCCCAACCATCCCCGTCCGTCAACCGGATCGAGCTCGCCGTCGATACGACGCCCGCATCGTTGCGCGCCGCGCAGTACGTACGCACGCTGTTGCGCCCCGGCATGCAGCTGCGTGTCGCCAGCGTCGTCGAGAACCCGCGCGTGCTGCTGCCCGACTTGCCGAAGGTCGATTCGCTGCTCGCGGCGGCCCGCGACGAGCTGGCGCGCGAAGCGCAAGCCGCGCTCGACCGCGTCACGCCGTCGTTCGCGGACAGCGGCGCGCAGCTCGAAACGGCGATCGTCGATACCTCGGCGACGGGCGGCACGACCGCCGATGCGCTCATCGCCGACGCCACCGCCTGGCAGGCGGACCTGCTCGCGATCGGCGCGCGGCAGCATCACGGGCTGTTGCGGCTCGTCGAGGGCACGGTGTCGGAGACGGTGATGAAGCGCGCGCGCAGCGCGTTGCTGATCGTGCCGGCCGGGTACGAGCGCCCGATCGAATCGCCGCCGCAGCGGATGATGTTCGCGGTGGACGGCAGCGAGCCGTCGCTGCACGCGGTGCGTGTCGGGATGCAGCTCGCGAGCCCGTCGACGCTGCTTTACGCCGCCTATGTCGTGGATCGCGCGGTGCGCCTGACGGATCTCGTGCCGGTGCGCTCGCTCGAGGATGCGTACCGCGCCGAAGGGCAGGCCGCACTGGCCGAAGTCGGCTCGCTGTTCGCAGGCCGGGACAATCCGACCAAGCGCAGCCTGCTCGAAACCCATCCGACCAGCGACGACGTCGCGCACGCGGTGATGCGCGAGGCGGTGCACTGGCACGCTGACCTGCTCGTCGTCGGCACGCACGGTCGGCGCGGGCTGGCCGGCTGGCTGCTCGGCAGCGTGGCGCGGCGCGTCGCGCAACTGGCGCAGGTGCCGGTGCTGCTGGTGCGCGGCCAGGACTGAGGGCGGCGGGAGGCCAGCCACCGACCGCATCGCCGGTGGCCGCGCGGCGTGGGGACGTCCCGCGCCGCGCCATGCGCGCTCAGGGCGTCGCGTGCGCCGGCCCACAGCGCTCGCACGGGCTCGCCGCCGTGCCGTTGTGCGATGCGCCGCCGTGAAAATCCAGCGCCACGCCGCCGCGTACCGGCACCGTCACGAGCCTGCTTTGCCATGCGCCGTCGAGGCGAACGGCGACGCGATAGCGCCCGGGCGGCACCTTCGCGTAAAAGTACGGCCCCTCGGCGCGCGCATCGAGCGCGGCCGTGCCGGTGAGCGCCTGAATCGCAACCTCCGCATCGGACAGATAGGTGCCGCGCATTGTGGTGAACAGCAGGCGCAGGTTGTAATGCGGGGCAGCCGCGCGCATTGTCTGCGCCTCGTCGCTGCCGATGCCGCCAGTCAGGTAGGTCACGCCGCCGCGCGTGACGGGCGCGGGACTCTCCTGCGCGGGTGCGGCGCCCGTCAGCAGCAGACCACAGACCAGCACGGCGCAGCATGCGCGACCACGCATCCGGTTCATCACGTTTCTTCTCTCCATCGAACGAGCGCCACGGCGTGCGGCGTCGGGAAAACCAGCGTACCGGCCCGCGTATACGGCCCGTTGACGTGGATCAATCCGGCCGGCTCAGCACGGATTACGCTGACATGCAAGGCATGTTTCGCGCGTCGGCGCGTCCGCCGCGCATCCGGTTGGTGGCCGAATCCATCGGCTAGTCGACCCTGCATCGTCAGGGACGTTTGAGGAGAGAGCGCAATGAGCAATCTGTCACGTTACGACCCGTTTTCGATCGAGCCGGTATCGGACCTGTTCCAGGGGCTGTTCCGTCCGCTGCGCGGGATGGCTGGTGCAGAGGAGTCCCAACTGGCGTCGATGAAGATCGACGTTACGGAAAATGAAACGGCATACACGGTGAAGGCGGAAATGCCGGGCGTCGACAAGAAGGACATCGATATCCGCATCGACGGCAGCACGGTCTCGATCAGCGCGAAGGTCGAGCGCAATGAAGAGCAGAAGGAAGGGGAGCGCGTGATCCGCCGCGAGCGCTATTCCGGCGCGTTCAGCCGCTCGTTCACCCTCGCCACCGACATCGACGATGCCGCGGCGACCGCGCAGTATCAGGACGGCGTGCTGTCGTTGACGCTGCCGAAGAAGTCGCGCGCCGAGCAGACGCGGGTGACGATCAGCTGATCGCACGCCCGGCACGCCGCGATGCGCGGGAAGCAATGCATGCGCGAGCGCGTGCGAAACGGGTTGATCCGGTCGCAGCGGCGTGCCGCGTGTTCAGGAGCGTGAGATGAAGACCGACAAGCAGGTGAAGCAGGATGTGGAGGACGAGCTGGAGTGGGATCCGGCCGTCGACGCGACCCGCATCGGCGTCGAGGTCGAGGATCGGGTGGTGACGTTGTCGGGCCACCCGGCGAGTTATGCGGAGAAAGTCGCGGCCGAAAAGGCCGCGCATCGCGTGGCGGGCGTGAAGGCGGTCGTGGTCGAGATGGAAGTGCATCTGCCGCACGACGACCATCACACCGACGAAGACGTCGCGAAGGCCGTGCGCGCGGTGCTCCACTGGACGGTCGGCCTGCCGGACGAGGTGATCAAGGTCCAGGTCGAGAAAGGCTGGGTCACGCTGACGGGCAAGGTCGACTGGGGATACCAGCGGCAGCTCGCGCTGCGGGCGATCTCGCAGATGCGCGGCGTGACGGGCGTGTCCGACCAGATCGAGGTTGGCGGCGACGTGGCGCCGGGCGACATCGGCGCGAACATCCGCAAGGCGATGCAGCGCCACGCCGACCGCGAAGCGAAGCACATCGAGGTGATCGTCCACGACGGCACCGTGACGCTGAACGGCAAGGTCGGCTCGTACGCGGAACGCGCAGTCGCGCGGGGCGCGGCGTGGTCGGCGCCCGGCGTGCGCGCAGTCGTCGACAATCTGGTGGTCGAATAAGCCGCCGCCGAGGCGGCCCTGCCGTTTCCACTCGCCGGCGCTATTCGGCGCCGGCATCGTCCGGCGCGTGCGCGACGCCGCCGGGCCTGCGCGTGCGCGCGTAATGCGCGACCGCGTCGGTCACGGTCGGGAAGAAATGCGCGGCGCCGATCTGCGCGTACAGCCCGTAGTCCCGCAACCGGTCCTTGACCGGCCCTTTCAGTTCCGCGAACCACAGCTGCACGTGACGCGCTTCGAGTTCGGCGCGCAGCGCCGACAGCATGTCGGCGGCGGTCACGTCGATGTCGGTGATCGGCTCGGCGGCGATCACGACACAGTTCGCCGGCGCCGTCTCCGCGTCGATCGCGTCGAGCACGTGCTCGCGGAAAATGCCCGCGTTCGCGTAGAAAAGCGGTGCATCCCAGCGGAACAGCACCAGCCCCGGCGTACGGCGCGCGTCGGGGTGGCGCGACACGTCGTGATAGCCGCGCGTGCCGTCCACCCGGCCGAGCACCGCGTCGTAGGGGTGCCACGCGCGCCACACGAACGACAGCAGCGATATGCCGATCGCGACGAAGATGCCCGGCATCACGCCGAGCAGCGCGACGCCCGCGAAGCAGCAGGCCGACACCGCGAACTCGCTGCGCCGCATCCGGTAGAGCCGTGCCATGCCGTGCAGATCGACGATCGCGATCGATGCCGCGATCACCACCGCGGCGAGCGCCGCTTGCGGCACGCGCGCGAGCAGCGTCGGTATCGCGCCGAGCAGCACGACGAGGCACGCGGCCGCGACCAGTCCCGTCACCTGCGTCTGCGCGCCGGACGCAATCGCGACCGGCGTGCGCGACGCGCTGCTGCTGACCGCGCAACCGCGGAACATGCCGGCGAGCAGGTTGGCGACGCCGAGCGCGAAGACCTCCTGGTTGCGGTCGGTTTCGTGGCGGCCGTGGCCGGCGAACACGCGCGACAGCACGCTGATGTCGGCGAACGACACGAGCGCGGTCGCGAACGCGTCTGCGACGAGCCGCAGGCCGTCGTCCCAGCTGACGGCGGGCCAGTGCGGCGCGAGGATGCCCGCCGGCAGCGCGCCGACGCGAACGACCCGGCTCGTCCATGCATCGGGCAGCGCGAGACTGACGAGCGTGGTCGCGACGACCGCGATCAGCACGCCCGGCCACGCGGACGCGAAGCGCCGCAGCAGCACGATCGCCGCGATGCATCCGGCGCCGAGCGCGAACGGCGCGGGATCGAACTGGCCGCCGGCAATGCGCGCAGCGACCTGGCCGAGCGTGTCGACGAACGCGCCGGTCGGCACGCGGAAGCCGAACAGGTTCGGCAGCTGGCCGGCGATCAGCGTGACCGCGATGCCGTTCAGATAGCCGTACTGGATGGGTTTGGACAGCAGGTCGGTGACGAAGCCGAGGCGCAGCAGGCCGATCAGGATGCAGAACGCGCCGGACAGGATTGCCAGCATCGCCGCGAGGTCGACGGCCATGCGCGGATCGCCGTGCGCGAGCGGCGCGACCGCGCCCGCGATCAGCGCCGCGAGCGCGGAATCCGGGCCGAGTACCAGTACGCGGGTCGGCCCGGCGAGCGCATAGCCGACCAGCGCCGCGATCGTTGCATAGAGCCCGGCGCTGACGGGCAGGCCGGCCGCCTGCGCGTAGCTCATGCCGACCGGCACGAGCACGGCGGTCAGCACGACGCCCGCGAACACGTCCTTCGCAAGCCAGTCGCGCTGGTAGTGGCGCAGTGTCGCGAGGCCGGGCAGCCAGCGCGACAGCATATCGGCGATCAGCGGCCGGCGCGGCGGTGCAGCCATCCAGCCAGCAGCCATGCGGTGCCGGCGGCGGCGGCGAGGCTCGCCAGTGCCGCGCCGGCCACCGCCGAGGGTCGTGCGGCCCACAGCGCGCCGGCGAGCGCTGCGGCTGTCGCCGTGGCTGCGCGCGGCGGCCATGCGACGGGAGCGGCGCGGGAGATCGCGATGGCGCGCGGCGGCATGCGGGGGGGAGCGGATCGTTTCATCGTGGCACCTCCATTGAACAGGGCAGGCCGTGTCGGCTGACGCGCCGATGGCCGGGTTTCCTTCGCGTCGCCGGGGCGGCGAAGGCCCGGCGCGAAACGTGTGTCCATGTCTTCAGTATCGTGTGCCGGCTGCGCGCCGCCAAGCAGGTCGCGCTGAACATCGCGTCAACGAATGCCGCCTGTCTGTCGGAAATTCCCGACAGGCGCGCGGCGCATCTGCCGATTCCCGGCGTATCACCGTGCCGCCCGCGCCGCCCGCGCCGCCCGCGCCGCGCGCGTCGCGTCGTGCGCACCGATGACCGACCAGATTTCATCGGCGGTTTCGCAGAACGTGAACAGCGCGAGATCCTCGGGCGAGATCATCCCCTCGTCGACCAGGAAGTCAAAGTGGATCGCGGCGCGCCAGAACGACTCGCCGACCAGCACCACCGGCAGCGGCGCGATCTTGCCCGTCTGCAGCAGCGTCAACACTTCGAACAGCTCGTCGCAGGTGCCGTAGCCGCCGGGGAAGAACACCGCCGCGCGCGCCCGCTCCAGCAGATGCAGCTTCCGGATCGCGAAGTAGTGGAACCGGAAGCACAGCTCGGGCGTCACGTACGGGTTCGGAAACTGCTCGTGCGGCAGCGAGATGTTCAGGCCGATGCTCGGCGCGCCGGCTTCGTGCGCGCCGCGGTTGGCGGCCTCCATGATGCCCGGCCCGCCCCCCGTGATGATGTGCAGCGTCGGCGGGGCCGAGTCATGCGTGCGGCCGACCCGATTGCCGAGTTCGCGCGCGACTTCGTAATAGCCGCTGCGCTCGAGCAGGCGCGTCGCCGTGTGCACCGCACGCAGGCATTCGGGGGCGTTCGGGCGCGCGGCGAGCGCGCGCTGCGCGTCGGCGAGCCGGCGTCGCGCGACCGACGACGACACGATCCGCGTGCTGCCGTACACCACCACGGTATCGGTGATGCCGAGCCGCTGCAGGCGCGACTCGGTTTTCCAGTAGTCGAGCTGCAGCCGCACGCCGCACATGTCGGGCTGCTGGAGAAAACCTGCATCCTCGTCAGCGGGCAGATAGGCCGGACTCGCGATCAGCCGGCGCACGCGCGGCGACAGCGCGGCCTTCGTCGCGCCCGGCGGCGTGGCGGAAAGCGCCGGGCGCTTGCGGCGCAACGGCTTGCGGGGCGCGAGCGCGATGCGGGTGGAGGCGGGGCGCGGCGACTTTGCCGCGCCGCGCGACGGGCGTGCCTTCATGTCATGTGTGTCGGGGCGGGAACGCGCGCGGCGCGCGCCGGGGGCGAGCGTTCAGCTCGCGTCATCGGCGAACAGCCGGTGCTCCGGCTCGGTCGATTCGGTGTCGACGCATTGCACATGCCAGTGGCCGGTGACCGGCGTATGGTGTGCGTGGCGATACCAGCGCGCTTCGCCCGATGCGCCTTCGTACGGGTCCTGCCCTGATCCGTACGCGAAATCGTCGAGCACGAACAGCGGGTGCGCGACGTCAGGGGCGGTCACGCGCACGCCGTTGTCGGCGGGTTCGAGCATGCCCCACGCGGGAAGGTGCATGCCGGCGTGCCCCTCGCAAGACCACTTGTGCTCGGCCGGGGCGAGCCAGAGGATCGCATAGGCGGAAGGATCGGCGCTGTCGAACGTGTCGAGATGGACGGTGATACGCACGGCGGACTCCTGTGGTGAATGGCGGCTCGGTTCGGGGCGATGCGCTACTGGCTCATGACCCAGTTGATCAGCCGTTTCGCATCCTCTGCGGAAAGCGGCCCACCGCGCTCGGCTGCGCTCGGCATCGGCGTGTCGCCCCAGTGCGCGCGGCCGCCCCGGCGCAATTTGTCTTCG
The DNA here is from genome assembly GCF_000687455.2 of Burkholderia sp. lig30. GTDB lineage: Bacteria > Pseudomonadota > Gammaproteobacteria > Burkholderiales > Burkholderiaceae > Burkholderia. The sequence goes on along the minus strand of NZ_JGVW01000075.1, from coordinate 6,695 downwards.
AGCATCAGGTGCGCGTTCGGCGTGTCGCGGTAGCGTTCGGCGATCTGATGAAAAGATGGTGCGAGGAAGGGCGTGTCCGGCGTATGACAGAACATGCAGTGTTGCTGGTCGACCAGTTCGGTCGGCTCGGCGACCTGTTCGGCGGCGGCGTTGCGCGCGATGCAGGCAAACGCGGTCACGGTGACGAGCAGGGCAGTTTTCAGCGAATGGTTCACGGTGCGCGTCCCTTGACGAGATGGGTTCGACCAGTCTAAGGTCGTGTCTGCGCCGGCCGTTGACGCACGTCAATCGCGTGCGCCACGCGCCGGCGCCGCGCCCTCGGGGTGGCGTGGCATTTCCTCGTATCGTCCGCGCGAATCCGCTCGCATTCGTTCGCCGGCTGCCGATCCGTGTCCGGCTCGGGATGTCCGGCGCGCGCCGGCCGCTGCATGCGGCGCTGTGGCAATTGATGCAGCGCAAGGGCAGTCGGCGGCATCGTGGCCGTTTCGCGTTCCAGTCTCTACGCTTCCAATACATCAACCTTTCGTCGCTTCGAGTGAGGAGTCAGTCGATGTCACAGGACAGTTTGTTCGAGTCGTTGGTGCGAGCCGCCGCGAGCCGTTCGATCGCGGAAGAGGAGTTGCGTCACATGCTCGAGGACGAAGTGCGTGCGCTGTCTTCCGGCGCGCGCGTTCACGATTACATTCGGGTGTTCGCGATTCGCCATTTGCGCGAGCGGATGCTGTCGGACGACGACGGCTCGAGCGGCGCTCCGCCCGGTTATTTCCCCATCCAGTCAGCACACCATGCGCGCAATGGTCTTTGACGGCGTCTCGCCGCACCTGCTCCTCCGCGATCTGCCCGACCCGTCGCCCGGCCCCGGCCAGCTCCTGATCGACGTGCATGCGTGCGGCGTATGCCGCACCGACCTGCACGTCGTCGACGGCGACCTGACCGAGCCGAAGCGGCCGGTGATTCCCGGCCACGAGATCGTCGGCACCGTCGCGGCGCTCGGGCAGGGCGTGACCGGCTTCACGGTCGGCGAACGCGTCGGCGTGCCGTGGCTTGGCCACACGTGCGGGCATTGTGCGTTTTGCGCGGCGGACCGCGAGAACCTGTGCGACGCGCCGGGCTTTACCGGCTATACCATCGACGGCGGCTACGCGGAGCGCACCGTCGCCGACGCACACTATTGCCTGCGGCTGCCGCCGGGCTACGACGACGTGCATGCGGCGCCGCTGCTGTGCGCCGGGCTGATCGGCTATCGCACGCTCGCGCTCGCGGGCGACGCGCGCCGCGTCGGCATCTACGGTTTCGGCGCGGCCGCGCACATCGTCGCGCAGGTCGCGCGCCATCAGGGGCGCGAGGTCTATGCGTTCACGCGGCCGGGCGACACCGCCGCGCAGCAGCTCGCGCTGCGGCTGGGCGCGCGCTGGGCGGGCGGCAGCGACACCCGCGCACCCGAGCCGCTCGACGCGGCGCTGATCTTCGCGCCGGTCGGCGCGCTCGTGCCGCTCGCGCTGGCGGCGGTGGTGAAGGGCGGCACCGTCGTGTGCGGCGGCATTCATATGACGGACATCTCGTCATTCCCGTATTCGCTGCTGTGGGAAGAGCGCAAGCTGCTGTCGGTCGCGAACCTGACGCGCGCCGACGGCGACGCGTTCATGGCGATCGCCGGCGAGATCCCGCTCGAGATCGAGGCGACGCGTTATCCGCTCGCGGACGCGAACCGCGCGCTGGACGACCTGCGTGCCGGACGCCTGTCCGGCGCGGCGGTCCTGACGATGCGTTGACGCCGCAGCCGCGGCGTGTGCAACGACAGGCGGCGCATCGCTGCGCCGCCCGATGCGCGCCGTGCCCGGCGCGGGCGACCCAGGCCGGCTCAGGGCCTGTTCACGCGAATAACGGGCTTGCGCTGGGCCTAGCCGGCCAGCGCGGCGGGGGCGTCGCTCGACGCCTGCACCGCGTCGAGATCCACGCTTTGCAGATAGGTCGGCACTTCGCACGGCCACCCGAGGGTTTCCTGGATGCGACGGCGCATCGCGTCGGCCGCGGCCGGCTCGCCATGCGTGACGAACGTGCGGATCGGCGTCGTCGTGACCGCGCGCAGCCACTCGATGATCTCGCTGTAGTCCGCATGCGCGGACAGCGACGCGATCATCTCGACATGCGCGCGCACCCGGACGTATTCGCCGTGCAGCTTGATCGTTTCCGCATGCGCGGCGAGCGCCGCGCCGCGCGTGCCGGCCGCCTGATAGCCGACGAGCGCGATCGTGTTGCGGCTGTCCGGCGCGTATTGCGCGAGATGGTGAAGGACGCGCCCGCCGGTGGCCATGCCGCTGCCCGCGAGGATGACCATCGGGCCGTGATGCGCGGCGATCGCCTTCGACTGTTCGACAGTCCGCACCATCACCGCCGCATGGGCGATCGCTTCCGCCTGCGAATGCGTGAGCCGGTGCTCGCGGACGTGGTGCGCATACAGCTCGGTGACGCTCGTCGCCATCGGGCTGTCGACATAGACCGGCACCGGCCTCATGCGGCCCGTCTCCTTCAGCCGCGCGATGTAGTGCAGCACTTCCTGCGTGCGCCCGACCGCGAAGCACGGCATCACGACTACGCCGCCGCGCGCGAAGGTTTTCTCGAACAGCTCGGCCAGTTCCGTTTCGGGGTCGCCGGCATCGTGCAGACGGTCGCCATACGTCGACTCGACGACGAGGTAGTCGACATGCGCGAGCGGCGCGGGCGCGCGCATGATCGGGTCGTTCGGGCGCCCGACGTCGCCCGAGAACGCCAGCACCTTGTGCTGCCAGCACACCACGACGCTCGCCGCGCCGAGGATGTGGCCCGCCGGGAGCAACCGGAAGTGCAGTTGCTCGCCCAGCTCGACGGGTACGTCGAAATCGCGCCGCACGAACTGCCGCAGCGCGCGCTCGGCGTCCTCCAGCGTGTAGAGCGGCAATGCCGGATGGTGCTTCGAATAGCCGTGGCGGTTCGCGAAATCGGCTTCCTCCTCCTGCAGCCTCGCGGCGTCGCGCAACATCACCTCGCACAGGTCGGCGGTGCCGGGCGTGCAATAGATCGGCCCGCGAAAGCCGTCGCGCACGAGCAGCGGCAGGTAGCCGCTGTGGTCGATGTGCGCGTGCGTGAGGATCACCGCGTCGATCGTGTCGGGCGGGACGGGCAGCGGGCTCCAGTTGCGCAGCCGCAGATTTTTCGTGCCCTGGAACAGCCCGCAATCGACGAGAATGCGCCGACCGCCGCCTTCCAGCAGGTAGCGGGACCCGGTGACGGTTTCCGTCGCACCGAGGAACGTGAGTTTCATGACAGCTCCGGTTCGCCCGTGGCGAATGTGTCTTACGAATCAGATCAGATTGCACACCAAAGGGCGGGGTGGCGCTTGACATGGATCATGCGCTCGTCAGGCGAGGGCGCCCCGGTGCGGCCGCGCTCGCCGGGCCGCCAACAGGCGGCCTGGGGATAGCATCCGCCCCCCGGCGCGGCGTTGATTTGGCGCAACCACCCTCAAGTAATCCACGCGGACGCCGTTTACCTGAATGGTTTTCCCCGCGCGTACGCGCACGATCTACTGAGTCATTACCCATGTTCTCGTCCATTCGCGCACGCATCCTGACGGCTTGCGTTGCCATCGTCGTATTCGCGCTTGTCGCCACCACCCTGATCAACTATTTCATTGCGAAGTCGTATAACGACGACGCGATCGATCGGAACCTCACCTCCGTCGCCAGCGGTCACGTGGTCGGCATCAACGACTGGGTCGCGTCGAAGATCCGGATGATCTCGTCGCTGCAGGAGCCGGTGCTCGGCGCCGATCCGCTGCCCATGCTCAAGCAGGTCGCCGATGCCGGCGGCTTCATGAACGTCTATGTCGGCTATGCCGACAAGACGTCCAGATTCTCCGACCCGACCGGCATCCCGCCGGGCTACGACCCGACCGCGCGCCCGTGGTACAAGGCCGCGGCGGCGGCCGGCAAGGCGGTCGTGATGCCTTACCTCGACATCCAGTCGGGCAAGATGGTCGTCGCGGTCGCGGTGCCCGTGATCCGGGACGGCGCGGTCAAGGCGGTCGTGTCGGCCGACGTGGCGATGGACGTCGTGGTCGCCAACGTCAAGGCGATTCATCCGACGCCCGCGAGCTTCGGGATGCTGCTCGACAGCGCCGGCCACATCGTCGCCTACTCCGATCCGAAGCTGACCCTCAAGCCCGTCACCGATCTGATGCCTGATCTGAGCATTTCCCCGGCGGCGCTCGCGAGCGCGACCGCGCCGGTCGAGGCGCACGTCAACGGCGAAGCGAAGCTGATGCGCGCGCAGCCGGTCGCCGGCACCGACTGGTATGCGGTGGTCGCACTCGACAAGTCGGAAGCGACGGCGGGCATGCGCTCGCTCCTCACCGCGTCGCTCATCACGCTTATCGTGATCGTCGCAATTGCGTCGGTCATCGTCGGCGCGATCACCACGACGATATTCCGTCGCCTGTCGCAGGTGCGCAATGCAATGGCGGCGATCGGTTCCGGCAACGGCGACCTGACGCAACGCCTGCCCGCCGACGGCCGCGACGAGGTGACGGACATTGCCCGCTCGTTCAACGCGTTCGTCGACAAGCTGAACCGCGTGATGCTGCAGATCCGCGACGCCAGCGAATCCGTGCGCACCGCCGCCAACGAGATCGCGGCCGGCAACCAGGATCTGTCGTCGCGCACCGAATCGGCGGCGGCGAGCCTCGAGGAAACCGCCGCGTCGATGGAAGAGATCACGGCGACGGTCGGCCAGTCCGCCAGCGCGGCCGGCCAGGCCGACGAGCGCGCGGCCGCCGCGTCGAAGATCGCGTCGCACGGCGGCTCGGTGGTGTCCGACGTGGTCGCGACGATGGGCAAGATCGAGGAAGCCTCCGGGCGGATCGGCGACATCATCGGCGTGATCGACGGCATCGCGTTCCAGACCAACATCCTGGCGCTGAACGCCGCGGTGGAAGCGGCGCGCGCGGGCGAGCAGGGCCGCGGCTTCGCGGTCGTCGCGCAGGAAGTCCGCAGCCTCGCGCAACGCAGCGCGCAGGCCGCGCGCGAGGTGAAGGTGCTGGTCGAATCGACGGTCGCGTGCGTCGCCGACGGCTCGGGCCAGGTGCGCCAGGCCGGCGAGACGATGCGCGAAATCGTCTCGAACGTCACCAACGTGACGACCATCATTTCCGAGATCACGCATGCGGCGAACGAGCAGACCCGCGGCATCCAGGAAGTGAACCGCGCGGTCACGCAGCTCGACGAGATGGTGCAGCAGAACGCCGCGCTCGTCGAACAGTCGACGGCCGCCGCCACCGCGCTGCAGACGCAGGCGAACGCGCTCGCCCAGACGGTCGGGCAGTTCCGGGTCGCCTGACGCGGCGCGACGCGCGCGAAGGGGCGGGGCAACCGATGCGCCGCGATGCGGCGAATGCGTGCGCCGCGTCCATGTTCTGTCACTTTGCGCGTGCAGGCGTGGCCGTTCCCGGGTGATACTTGCTCTGTCACCATGCGACAGACAGGGATCGCCGATGGCCATCGCTCCGCTCTTGCGACGTTTTCCCGCGCGCCGGCGTATCGCCGGCGCGTTGGCTTTTGTGGCGCTGACGACCGGGGCATGGCCGGGCGCGCACGCGCAGACGCCGTCGCCGCTCGGCGAGTGGCAATATTCCGCGGGCGTGCCGCTCGAAAAAATGTTCGAGCCGCAACAGGCAGACTGGGAAGTCACCGTCGGCGCGGCGATGGCGCTGCAGCCGCGCTACCCCGGCGCGAGCCGCTACTGGGTGCTGGGCGGGCCGACCATCGACGTGCGCTATCGCGACCTGTTCTTCGTGTCGACCGGCGAGGGCGTCGGCGTCAATGTGCTGCGAGGGCCGAACTGGCGGGTGACGCTGTCCGCCGGCTACGACCTCGGCCGCCGCACGGCGGACGATCGCGGCCACCTCGACGGGCTCGACAACATCAATGCGGCCCCGGTGATCAAGCTGTCGGCCGATTACGTGATCTCGAAGGAATTTCCGCTGGTGCTGCGCGCGGACGTTCGCCGCAGCATCGGCGGCTCGAACGGCTGGGTCGGCGACCTTGCGGCCTACCTGCCGATGCCCGGCAGCTCCGAGCGCTTCTACTGGTTCGCGGGGCCGAGCGTGACGTTCGCCGATGCGCGCTACATGAACGGCTGGTTCGGCGTCGGTGAAGGCGCGGCGGCCCGCTCCGGCCTGCGAAGCTATGCGCCGGGCGCGGGCCTCCGCTCGGCGGGCGTGGGCGTGACGATGGTCTGGTTCTTCCGCCCGAACTGGTTCTTGACGGTCGACGGCGCAGTCGAGCAACTCGTCGGGCAGGCGGCGCGCAGCCCGATCACCCAGCAGACCACCAACGGCGTGTTCGATTTCTCGTTGAATTACCAGTTCTGAACGCGGATCGAACTGCACACGATCAAGTCTGGTTGCGCTAAGGCTGTACCGTACTGGCCAGGCTTGAACAGACAAGCGGGGCGGGCGTCATGCGTGCCGCCCGAACGCTTCGCGCAGCTTCTGCTTCGCCAGCTCGAGCGTGGCGCGGCGGTCGTCCGGCAGCTTCGCGCCTGCGCGATTGATGTAGAAGTTCAACATCGACATCGCCGATTGAAACGGCGTCCCCTTGCGGCGCGTGCTGCGCTCGGCGGCACGCTTGAGCGCCTGCGCGATCGCGTCGGCCGACGCG
>NZ_JGVW01000074.1 GCF_000687455.2 Burkholderia sp. lig30 | reverse complement strand
GCGGGGCCGATCGGCCCCGCCCGCCGAACGATCGGCGATTTCATTTCAACCAGCTTGCGGCGAAGAATAGCATCGCTCCCCGCCGCGAGAACCGAACAATCTGGTAACAGATTGTTCGCCAATTCGCGCAATCGGCGACTGCCCGGATCCCTGCGCCCTTCAGGCTTCCCCCAGCGCCGCCAGCGGATGCGCGAACAGCTTCCACGGCGACGTCAGGAAATGCCGCACCCGCTCGCCGCGCACCTCCGCGAGCGACATCGGCGCCCAGCGCGGCTTGCGATCCTTGTCGACGAGATGCGCGCGCACGCCCTCGCAGAAATCGCCTTCCTCGATCGCACGCGCGACGATGCCGAGTTCCATCCGGAACGACTCCGCGAGCGACATCTGCCGGCCGCGCAGCAGCGCCTCGCGCGTCACGCACAGCATCGTCGGCGAATACGTGGCGAGCGCGTCGAGGGTCGCCTGCAGCCAGTGGCGATGCTCGCGCGTCAGCTCGTCGCGCGCGAGTTCCTGATGCAGCGTCGCGACGATCCGCTCCACGCTCGAACGCTTGTCGAAATGGCGCACGATCCATGGCATCTGGCCGTCGAGCGCCGCGTGCGGAACGATGTTGCACGGCGGCGCGAACACGCGCCGCAGCTCCGTCAGCGCGTCGCCGTCCCATTTCGCGCTTTCGAGGCGCGTCTCGAACGTATCGAGCCACGACGACGGCACGCACAGATCCGCGAGCTTCGCGGTCAGCGCATCGGCGCCCGACAACATCGCGCCCGTCAGGCCGACGTACAGCTCCAGCTCCACCGGCATGCGCGCCAGGAAGTGCGTCGCGCCGACGTCCGGCAGCAGGCCGATGCGCGTCTCGGGCATCGCGATCTTGCTGCGCTCGGTCGTGACGCGCAGCGCCGCGCCTTGCGCGAGCCCCATGCCGCCGCCCATCGTGACACCATCCATCAGCGCGACGACCGGCTTCGGGAACGTGTGAATCGCGTAATCGAGCCGGTATTCGTCGACGAAGAACGCCAGCCAGCCCGCCTCGCGCTGCTTCGCCGCCCGGTACAGCTCGCGCACGTCGCCGCCCGCGCAAAAGCCCTTCTCGCCCGCGCCGCGCAGCACCACGGCGACGATCTGCTCGTCGCTGCGGCAGCGCTCCAGCAGCGTGGCCAGTTCCCGCACCATCGCGTGCGACAGCGCGTTGAGCGCCGCGGGCCGGTTCAGCGTGATCAGCGCCACGCGGTTCAGCACCCGGAACAGCACCTCGGGCGCGGCTTCGATACCGGCATCGTGCGTCGTCATCGGCGTGCTCATCGTCCTTCGTCTCCTTCGATTGTCCATTGCGGCGCGCGCTTGCCCAGGAACGCCGCCACGCCTTCGCGGGGGTCCGGCGTGTCGAACAGCCCGACGAAGCGTTCCCGCTCGACCGCCAGCGCCGCGCTGCGCGGCACGCCGCGCCGTGCGAGGCCGATCAGTTCCTTGCTCGCGGCCAGCGCGTGCGGGCTCTGCTGCGCGACCCGGCGTGCCAGCACCAGCGCCGCATCGCGCGACGCGCCGCTTTCGACCACGTCCTCGACGAGGCCGATGCGCAGCGCGGTCGGCGCATCGACGCGCGTGCCGGCGAGGATGATCTTCTTCGCCCAGCCTTCGCCGACGAGCCAGGGCAACGTCTGCGTGCCGAGGCCGCACGGCAGCAGCCCGACCGCCGGCTCGGGCAGCGCCATCTGCGCGTGCGTCTCGGCGACGCGCAGGTCGCATGCGAGCGCGCATTCGAGCCCGCCGCCCATCGCATAGCCGTTGATCGCCGCGATCGTCACGAAGCGCGCGTCGGACAACGCCTCGAACGCCGCGCCGAAGCGCGCGGCCATCGCGCGCGCGACCGCAGGGTCGCCGTCGGCGAACGTGTTCAGGTCGGCGCCCGCGCTGAAGAACTTCGGACCGTCACCGGTGATGACGAGCGCGCGCACGCGGTGATCCGCGTTGAGCGTGGCGACGGTCTTCTGCAGCTGCAGCAGCCCGTCGGCGGAAAACGCGTTGGCCGGCGGACGCTTGAGCGTCACGCACGCAATCGCGCCGTCGTCGACGTAATCGAGGTCAATCATCACGCGTCCTTTTTCGGTGCCGGTTGGTAAAGGCGGATCACCGCCGAGAAATCGAGCTGGCCGTCGCCGCGGCTGCTCATCGTCTGGTACAGCTGCTGCGCGAGCGCGCCGAGATAGACCGGCTGGCGCGCCTGCTTCGCCGCGTCGTTGGCGAGGCCGAGATCCTTCAGCATCAGGTCGGTGCCGAAGCCGCCCGTGTAGCCGCGCGACGACGGCGCGGTCTCGATCACGCCCGGATACGGGTTGTAGGTGTCCGAACTCCAGCAGCGGCCGGTCGACGTGTTGATGATGCCGGCCAGCACCTTCGGATCGATGCCGAGCGCGGCGCCGAGCGCCATCGATTCGGACACCGCCGCCATCGAGATGCCGAGCACGAGGTTGTTGCAGACCTTCGCGACCTGGCCCATCCCGGTCGCGCCGCAATGGACGATGTTCTTGCCCATGCCGGCGAGCACCGGCTTCACGCGCTCGAAATCGGCGTCGCTGCCGCCGACCATGAAGGTCAGCGTGCCGGCCGCCGCGCCGCCCGTGCCGCCGGAGACCGGCGCGTCGACGAACGCGCCGCCGCGTTCGCGCACCAGCGCGCCGAACGCCTGCGCGCTCGCCGGATCGATGGTGCTCGAATCGATCACCATCGCGCCCGCGCCGAGCCCGGCCAGCACGCCGTTGTCGCCCGTCAGCACCGAGCGCACGTGCGGCGCGGCCGGCAGCATCGTGATCACGAACGCGGCGCCCGAGGTCGCGTCGCGCGGCGACGCGGCCGGCTGCGCGCCCGCGTCCTGCAGCGCGCGCAGCACGTCGGCGCTCAGGTCGAACACGCTGACCTGATGCCCCGCGTTCAGCAGATTCAGCGCCATCGGCGCGCCCATGTGGCCGAGGCCGATAAATCCGATTTTCATCGTCGTCTCCAATGTCATGCGCTCAATGCAAACGGATCGTGGTGTTCACCGCGCCGGCCGTCGCGTCGTCGTCGAACCAGCGCGCGGTCACGGTTTTCGTCTGCGTGTAGAACTGCACGACCTGCTTGCCGTACGGGCCGAGGTCGCCGAGCTTCGAGCCGCGCGAGCCGGTAAAGCTGAAGAACGGCACCGGCACCGGGATCGGAATGTTGATGCCGACCTGGCCGACGTCGATCTCGCTCTGGAACTTGCGCGCCGCCGCGCCGCTCTGCGTGAACAGACCCACGCCGTTGCCGAACGGGTTCGCGTTGACGAGCGCGATCGCGTCGTCGAGCGAATCGGCCGTCAGCACCACCAGCACCGGCCCGAAAATCTCGCTCGTGTAGATCGACATGTCGGTCTTCACGTCCGCGAAGATCGTCGGGCCGATGAAGTTGCCCGCGTCGTAGCCCGGCACCTTCACGCCGCGGCCGTCGAGCACGAGCGTCGCGCCCTCCTTCACGCCCGCGTCGATCAGCGACAGCACGCGCGCCTTCGCCGCGCGCGACACGACCGGCCCGACGTCGGTGCCCGGCTCCGCGCCCGCGCTGACCTTCAGCGTCTTCGCCTTCGCGGCGATGTCGGCCAGCCAGTCGCGCGCGTCGCCGACCAGCACCGCGACCGAGGTCGCCATGCAGCGCTGCCCCGCCGCGCCGAACGCCGCGCCGACCAGCGCGTTGACCGTCTGCTCGCGGTTCGCGTCCGGCAGCACCACCGCGTGGTTCTTCGCGCCCATCATCGCCTGCACGCGCTTGCCGTGCTCGCTGCCGACGCGATACACGTGCGTGCCCACCGCCGTCGAACCGACGAACGAGATCGCCTTGATGAGCGGATGCGTGCAGATCGCATCGACGACTTCCTTGCCGCCGTGCACGACGTTCAGCACGCCCTTCGGCACGCCCGCCTCGACGGCCAGCTCGACGAGCTGCATGGTGGACAGCGGGTCCTGCTCCGACGGCTTCAGCACGAACGTGTTGCCGCAGACGATCGCCATCGGGAACATCCACAGCGGGATCATCGCGGGGAAGTTGAACGGCGTGATGCCCGCGCACACGCCGAGCGGCTGGCGCAGCGTATAGGTGTCGACGCCGCCCGCGACGTTCTCCGCGAATTCGCCGAGCTGCAGCGTGCCGACCGAGCACGCATGCTCGACGACTTCGAGGCCGCGGAAGATGTCGCCTTCGGCGTCGGGCAGCGTCTTGCCCTGCTCGGCGGTCAGCGTCTTCGCGATGCGCGACAGGTTCGTGCGCACCAGATCCTGGAACTTCAGCATGATGCGCATGCGCGCGGAAATCGGCGTGTTCTTCCACGACTCGAACGCGGCCTGCGCGGCGCGCACGGCCGCGTCGACTTCGGCCGCGGTCGTGAACGGCACGCGCGCCAGCACCTGCTGGGTGGCCGGATTGACGATGTCGCGCCACTCCTGGGTGGCGGACTCGACGAATTCGCCGTCGATCAGCAGCTTGACCGTCGGCACGTCTTGCCCCGTGCGGGGCGTCGGATTCGCGTTCATCGCTCAACTCTCCTTGCGATGGCCGGCCGCGAGCGGCGCTGCGCGGCCGGCCGGTTCATGTCGATGGCGGGCGGCCGCCGCGCGTGCGCGGCAGGCCGGGCCCCGCGGTCATTTCAGTTCGGCGGCGAAATCCTCTTCCCAGTACTCGCCCGGCATGCGCGCGGTCGCGTCTTCGCCGCGCTCGATCTCGCGGCGGCGCAGCTCGACGCGGCGGATCTTGCCGGAGATCGTCTTCGGCAGCTCGGCGAACTGCAGCCGGCGGATGCGCTTGTACGGCGCGAGCTTCTCGCGCGAGAAGCGGAAGATCTCGACCGCGAGCGCGGCGCTCGGCTCGTAGCCCTGGCGCAGCGTAATGAACGTCTTCGGCACCGACAGGCGCAGCGGGTCCGGGCTCGGCACGACCGCCGCCTCGGCGATCGCCGGGTGCTCGATCAGCACGCTTTCCAGCTCGAACGGGCTCAGCCGGTAGTCGGACGACTTGAACACGTCGTCCGCGCGGCCGATGTAGACGAAATAACCGTCGTCGCGGCGCATCGCGATGTCGGAGGTGCGGTAGTGGCCGTCGCGCATCGCATACGCCGTCGCGTCGGGATTGTTCGCGTAGCCCTTCATCAGGCCGACCGGACGCGGCACGTCCGGACCGACCGGCAGCGCGACCTCGCCTTCGCCGACGGGCACGCCGTCCGGGTCGAGCAGCGCTATACGGTAGCCGGGCATCGGCCGCCCCATCGAGCCGGCCACCACCGGCTGGCCGGGCGGGTTGCCGATCAGGCAGGTGGTCTCGGTCTGGCCGTAGCCGTCGCGGATCGTCACGCCCCACGCGTGCTTCACGCGCTCGATGATTTCCGGGTTGAGCGGCTCGCCCGCGCCGACGATCTCGCGCAGCTTCACGTCGAACGACGCGAGCGGCTGCTGCACCAGCATCCGCCAGACGGTCGGCGGCGCGCACATCGTCGTCACCTGGTACTTGACGAGCGCGTCGAGCACGGCTTTCGGCTCGAAGCGCGCGTAGTTGAACGCGAACACGCACGCCTGCGCGTTCCACGGCGCGTAGAAGCAGCTCCACGCATGCTTCGCCCAGCCGGGCGAGCTGATGTTCCAGTGGATGTCGCCGGGCTGCAGGCCGACCCAGTACATCGTGCTCAGGTTGCCGACCGGATAGGTGCGGTGGGTGTGCTCGACGAGCTTCGGCTTCGACGTCGTACCCGACGTGAAATACAACAGCATCGGATCGTTCGCGTGCGTGACGCCGTCCGGCTCGAACGCGGCCGGCGCCGCATAGCCGTCGTTCATCGCCAGCCAGCCCGCGCGCGGCGCGCCCGCGACGATCTTCGTCAGGTCGAGGCCCGGCTGCTCGAATTTCGCCGCCTCGTGCTCGTCGACGATCGCGAACGTCGCGCCGCCGATCTGCACGCGGTCGCGCACGTCTTCGGGGGACAGCTGCGTGGTCGCGGGCAGCACGACCGCGCCGAGCTTCATCGCGGCGAGCATCGCGTCCCACAGCTCGACGCGGTTCGGCAGCATCAGCAGAATCCGGTCGCCGCGCGCGACACCCACGCCGCGCAGCCAGTTCGCGATCCGCGACGAGCGCTCGGACATCTGCGCGAACGAGTAGCGCGCGCCGTCGCTCCCTGCCACGTCGACGATCCACAGCGCGGGGCTGTCGTTGCCGCGCGCCATCGGGTCGAAGTAGTCGAGTGCCCAGTTGAACGTCTCGAGCACCGGCCATTGAAACTCGCGGTAGGCGGTTTCGTAGTCGGTGCGATGGCGCAGCAGGAAATCGCGTGCGTCCAGGAAAGCCGGTGCCGTCATTTTGTCGTCTCCATGTCGGCCAGCGTTGGTGCTTTAGCACTTACGCTGGTCCCACCCACTAGGGCGTCGATCCGAGTTAGTGCTTTAGCACTTACCCACGCCACGAATGCCCGGCGGCCGTTTACCGGTCTCTGCCAGGCATGCTTGCTGCCATTACGGTGAACGGCGCGGCGTCACAGCTGCCGCGCGATCACCATCCTCTGCACTTCGCTGGTTCCCTCGTAAATCTGCGTGATGCGCGCATCGCGATAATGGCGCTCGACTTCATAGTCGGCGAGATAGCCGTAGCCGCCATGGATCTGGATCGCCTCCGAGCACACCCGTTCGGCCATCTCCGACGCGAACAGCTTCGCCTGCGATGCTTCCGACAGGCACGGCAGCCCGGCCGTGCGCAGCTTCGCCGCGTGATGCACGAGCAGGCGCGCGGCGTTGATCTGGGTGGCCATGTCGGCGAGCTTCTGCGCGATCGCCTGATGCTCGTTGAGCGGCTTGCCGAACTGCACGCGCTCGCCCGCATAGCGGCGCGCCTTGTCGAACGCGGCGCGCGCGATGCCGACCGCCTGCGCGGCGATGCCGATGCGGCCGCCCTCCAGGTTCGACAGCGCGATCTTGAGGCCTTCGCCGCGCGTGCCGAGCAGGTTCGATTCGGGGATCGTGCAGTTGTCGAGCGTGATCGGGCAGGTGTCCGACGCGCGGATGCCCATCTTCTTCTCCGGCTTGCCGACGATGAAGCCCGGCGTGTCGGTCGGCACGAGGAACGCGGAGAGGCCGCGCTTGCCCTTGTCCGGGTCGGTGACCGCAAAGACGATCGCGAGGCCCGCGCGCTTGCCGTTGGTCACGAACTGCTTGGCGCCGTTCAGCACCCACTGCCCGTCGCGCAGCTCCGCGCGGGTGCGCAGGTTGTGCGCCTCGGAGCCGGCCTGCGGCTCGGTCAGGCAGAACGCGCCGATCGTGCGGCCCGTCGCGAGCTCGCCCAGCCAGCGCTCCTGCTGCGCCGGCGTGCCGAAGGCCAGAATCGGCCCGCAGCCGACCGAGTTGTGCACGCTCATCATCGTCGAGCACGCGGCGTCGCCGGCGGCGACTTCCTCGATCGCGAGCGCGTAAGCGACGTAATCCGTATACGAACCGCCCCATTCCTGCGGGACGATCATCCCGAGCAGGCCCAGTTCACCCATCTGCGCGACGATCTCGTCCGGCAGGCGGGCGTCGAGATCCCATTGCGCGGCGTTCGGCGCCAGCACCTCGGTGGCAAAATCGCGCGCGGCGTCCCGAATCATCCGCTGGTCTTCGGTATAGAGCTCGTCCATGGCGCTGCTGTCTCCTGGCGGCCGGCAAGACGCGGCCGCGTAATGTTTTGATGGATAAAGTGTAGGCAAGCGCGCGGCAGTGTTCGATGCTCGCACCGCTCATTTACACTGAGCGTTTTTGCCATAGCGGCGCCGCGCGCCGCCCGCCGATGAAGCAGGAAGACAAAGGAACCGTCGCGATCAGCCTCGTCGCGGTCAGCGTCGCGCTCGCCGTGCGGCGCGGCGTGCCCGCCGACGCGCTGCTGGAGCGGGCCGGCATCGCGCCCGCGCTGCTCGACGAGCCACGCGCGCGGGTGTCCGCGCAGCAGTACGGCGCGCTGTGGAACGCGATTGCCCGCACGCTCGACGACGAATTCTTCGGTCAGGACAGCCATCCGATGCGAAGCGGCAGCTTCATCGCGATGAGCCAGGCGGCGCTGACCGCGCGCGACGGCCTGCACGCGCTGGCGCGCGCAGTGAATTTCATGCACTGCGTGCTCGACGACCTGCACGCCGAGGTCGACGCGAACCCGCAGCGCGTGCGGCTACGCTTCGTGCACCGCAACAACGCGCCGGTGCCGGCGATGTTCACGTATGCGACCTATTTCATCATCGTCTACGGGCTCACCTGCTGGCTGATCGGCCGGCGCATCCCGCTGCTGCACGCGAGCTTCCGCTGCGACACGCCGCCCGTCGAGCACGAGTATCCGTCGATGTTCTGCGACGACATGCGTTTCAACCAGCTGGAGTCGTACGTCGACTTCGATCCCGAATTCGCGACGCTGCCGGTCCTGCAGACCGCCGCGACGCTGAAGACCTTCCTGCGCAACGCACCGGCCAGCTTCATCGTCAAGTACCGCAACCCGAACGCGCTCGCGCAGCGGGTGCGCACGGTGCTGCGCGGCCTGCCGCCCGCCGCGTGGCCGGGCGCGGCCGAGATGGCCGACCGGCTCCACGTCGCCGAGGCGACGCTGCGCCGCAAGCTGCATCAGGAAGGCCACGCGTACCAGTCGATCAAGGACGCGCTGCGGCGCGACCTCGCGTACGAGGCCCTCGCCGATCCGTCGCGCACGATCGCCGACGTCGCCGCGGCCGCCGGCTTCGCCGAGCCGAGCGCGTTCTATCGCGCGTTCCGCAAATGGAGCGGGCGCAGCCCCGCCGACTACCGCGACGAGGCGCTGCGAACGCGGGCCGGATCGCGCTTTGCGCAGAAACCGCCTAATCTTTAAACATCGGGCCATAGCCCTTTTTTGTGGGGCGGAGGGCGCGCGGCCGCGCGTCGTCCGGCCGTCGCGATGCGCTTTCATCCTCCCTGGCAGCCGCCGGCGCACGACACGCCGGATCGTCACCCGCACCATCCGCTTCCGGCGCGGGTCGCGCGTGCCGCGCTGTTCGCGGCGCTGCTCGTCGTCTGTGCCGTCGCCGCCGCGCCTCCGGCTACGCCAGCCGCCTCCGCGCGGCCGCCCGTCGTCGTGATTCCGGTCAACGGCGCGATCGGGCCTGCGAGCGCGGATTTCATCGTCCGCTCGCTCGGCCGCGCGGCACGCGAGCGCGCGCCGCTCGCGATCCTCCAGCTCGACACGCCGGGCGGCCTCGACACGTCGATGCGGCAGATCATCAAGGCGATCCTCGCGTCGCCGGTGCCGGTCGCCGCGTTCGTCGCGCCGAGCGGCGCGCGCGCGGCGAGCGCCGGCACCTATATCGTGTATGCGAGCCACATCGCGGCAATGGCGCCCGGCACCAACCTCGGCGCGGCGTCGCCCGTGCAGATAGGCATCGGCGGCGGCGGCGCGCCCGGCGGCAACCCGGCGCAGCAGCCGGGCGCGAAGCCCGCGTCGGACGCGCTGCCCACCGACACCGCGTCGACCGAGATCCGCAAGGCGATGCAGGACGCCTCCGCGTACATCCGCGGGCTCGCGCAATTGCGGGGCCGCAACGCGGCATGGGCCGAGCGTGCGGTGCGCGAGGCGGTGAGTTTGTCCGCCGACGAGGCGCGCGCGCAGCATGTCGTCGACCTGATCGCGCAGGACCCGGCCGATCTCGCGCGCCAGCTCGACGGCCGCACCGTCACGACCGCCGCGGGCGCGCAACGCATCGCCACCGCGCACGCGTCGCTCGACGTCGTCGAGCCGGACTGGCGCAACCGCTTCCTCAGCATCATCGCGGACCCGAACGTCGCGCTGATCCTGCTGACGATCGGCATCTACGGCCTGTTCTTCGAATTCGCGAATCCCGGCTTCGTGCTGCCGGGCGTCGTCGGCACCATCTGCCTGCTGGTCGGCCTGTTCGCGATGCAGCTGCTGCCCGTCAACTACGCGGGCCTTGCGCTCGTGCTGATCGGCCTCGCGTGCCTGATCGCCGAGGCGTTCCTGCCGACCTTCGGCGTGCTCGGCTTCGGCGGGATCGCGTCGTTCGCGATCGGCGCGCTGATGCTGATCGATACCGACGTGCCGGGCTACGGCATCCCGTGGCCGTTGATCGTGGGGCTTGCGGGCGGCGGCGCGCTGTTCGTCACGGCCGTGTCGAGCGTCGCGCTGCGCGCGCGGCACCGCCCGATCGTCAGCGGCGCCGAGGCGATCATCGGCAGCATCGGCGAAGTACTCGACGACGGGCTCAAGCCCGACCAGCCGCCGACTGCCGCCGGCCACCCGCCGTCCGCCGCCGGCTGGGCGCTGATCCACGGCGAGCGCTGGCGCGTCGCGTGCCATGTGCCGCTCGCGCCCGGCTGCCGGGTCCGCGTCACCGGCCGCAGCGGACTGCTGCTGACCGTCGCGCCGCTCTACGAAACGCCGTCATCCCAAGGAGAAAAATCATGATCGGCTACACGTTCGGATTCAGCAGCATGCTGATCGTGTTCGCGGTGCTGCTCGTCGCATCGTCGATCCGCATCTTCCGCGAATACGAGCGCGGCGTCGTGTTCATGCTCGGCCGCTTCTGGAAGGTCAAGGGGCCGGGACTCGTGCTGATCATCCCGGTCGTGCAGCAGGTGGTGCGCATCGACCTGCGGACCGTCGTGTTCGACGTGCCCGCGCAGGACGTGATCACGCGCGACAACGTGTCGGTGAAGGTCAGCGCGGTGGTGTATTTCCGGGTCGTCGATCCGGAGAAGGCCGTGATCCAGGTCGCGCGCTTTTTCGAGGCGACGAGCCAGCTCGCGCAGACCACGCTGCGCTCGGTGCTCGGCAAGCACGAACTGGACGCGCTGCTCGCCGAGCGCGAGCAACTCAATGCCGACATCCAGAAGACTCTCGACGCGCAGACCGATGCGTGGGGCGTCAAGGTGTCGATGGTCGAGATCAAGCACGTGGACCTGAACGAAACGATGATCCGCGCGATCGCGCGCCAGGCCGAAGCCGAGCGCGAGCGGCGCGCGAAGGTGATTCATGCGGAAGGCGAGCTGCAGGCGTCCGAGAAGCTGCTGCAAGCGGCGCAGCGGCTCGCGCAGCAGCCGCAGGCGATGCAGTTGCGCTATCTGCAGACGCTGACGACGATCGCCGCCGACAAGAACTCGACGATCGTGTTTCCATTGCCGATCGATTTGCTGACGGCGGTGCTCGATCGCTTCAGTGCGCCGCGCGAGCGCTGACGGGGGCGATTCCGGCCGGCCCTGCTACCGGTACTCGTCGATTTCGATGGTGCCGCCGAGCGACGCCATCATGGCCCGAATATCCTCGAGCACGTGCGGCACGCAGCACAACGGACGCACGTCCGCGTGAAATGCGTACAATCGCGGCTTCATTTCCCAAAGAGGTGCCGCGATGGCCATGAAGAAAACCGATCTCGAGAAGAACAAGGCACTCAAGCTGACCCACGCGATGAAGCAGTCGGCGTCCGCGCGCTTCGGCAAAGGCAGCGAAGCGGCCCAGCTCGACCGCCGGGCACAGCGCAAGCTCGATCAGGAACAGGGCCTCGTGCCGTTCGCGTGCAAACTGAACGCCGAGCTGGTCGAACAGCTCAAGGCGCGCGCGGCCACGCATCCCGAAGGCATGACCGGCCTGCTGACCGAGCTGCTGAAAGGCGCGTTCGACCAGGCCGGCGCATAAGCCCCGGCCATCCCGAAAATTTTCGTTGACAGCACCGCGACGCAACGACACACTCTTCGACATGCAAACGCTCAAGCCCATCGCCATCGCGATTAATCACCCAGTGAACGCCATTCACGGCGAGTCACCGGGAGAGCTTGTGCGTTAGCATCTGCAGCAGCGCTGCATGTCACAAGGCCTCGCCGGAAACGGATGAGGCCTTTTGTTTTGGTGCGCGTCATCCGCCCGGCTCAACGGATGGAGATGACGATGGATCAAGCCGGTCAGTTGTTTGTTCGTCCCGATCTGCGCCGCCAAGACGCGATCGCCCTGCCGAGAGTCGTGATTCACTTCGCCGTCGCGCCGCACGCGACGATGACGTGGCGCGCGCACCGCGACGCGGAGATTCGCGCACACAACGTGGCGCTATGGCTCACACGCCCGCCCTGCGTCGACGATTTCTGGATCCGGCCGGGCGAGACGATGCGCATCAGGCGCGGCGAACGCATCTGGCTGAGCGCCGACGGCGAGCGCCCGGCGGAGGTGTCGATCATGACCGCGTACGAGCGCCGCGGCGAAAGACTGCGGCGCGCGTTCGCGGATCTGCGGCGCTTCGCGCGCGAGCGATGGCGAAGGCGTGCATGAGCCTTGAATCGAGCCGCCCCTAAAAGGCCGCGCAAAGCCGCGCGCGATCATGCGCGTGGCATGCCCCGCACGCGCAACTGCACGCCCGGCCTCGCTGGCGCGTGCGGCATGACGCGTGCGCGCATGGCACGCCGAAACGTGCCACGCGATGCCGCACGAAGCGCAAGGACAGCGTCAGGTACTGGCCGCGAGCCGCGGCCCCGCCGCACGGGGACTGACCTCGACCTCCGGCTTTTGCGACGGCTGTGCGCTGACCCAGGGCTCGATGCCTTGCCGCTGCACCTCCTCGAGAAACGACACCCGCGTACGCCAGTAATCCGCCTGCAATTTCGCGTCGATGACACGCTGTTCCGCGGTAAACAGTTCCATCCGCGCATTGACGAGCATCGACGCAGCGGTTTTCTCCGGCGTCGGGGCGTGCCGCATTGCCCAACGGCTGATCCAGTTCAACATGCTGACCTCCGTGATGACGGACGAACTCGCACCGGGCAATCGATCTGACCGCGCGCGCTTGCCCGGACGCGCGACGATGGCCTTCGCATCGCGCAGCCGGGTGGTGCGCCGGCCGCCTTCCCTGCGATAGCGACGAACCGCCCGGCATGTGCGCGAGCGGTTTCAGTATCCTAGAAACAGTTCTCGATTTATGCGATCCGGTTTTGCATTCATTTACACACAAAAACCACAGTCCGACAGGCCCGCGAAAATGACAGTTGCGCAGTGCGCGCCTTCAGGGCAGCATAGCCGGATTCCATCGCGACACCCCGGGATCATCCGACGAATCAAGCGCGCCGTGACGTCATGCGGTGCCTCTGCTCCGATCCAGCATGACGGTCATCGATGGCAGAAATATGTCGTTGTCCCGTCACCGGGACAGGCCGACACCAACGCGGAAAATCCGCTGCGTCAGCGTCGCGGTCGCGCCTGACGCCTGCCAAACGGGCGGCGACTCATCCTCAAACCGACATTCCCCATCCGGATAATTATCTGCAATCCAAAGTATCTTCGACCTTGGTTATTTTCCGGATCCCGTCCTTCCGCTTCATGAATACCAGCACGCCCACCTTGTCCTTCGAACCGAACGTGACCGGCACGACTGCCACGCCGTCATTTATGGCCATGTAACCGTGACCGGATGGCCTGGCACGGCTTCCGCCTCAAGCCATTCGTCATCCTTTGTTTATCCAGGACGCCACCTTTCGATATTCATACAAATACACAACAGACAGCCTTCTTTCCCAGCCCCCCACGCTAAAAACAGCCGTTGCCACGCCCGCCCCGGTACGTGCCGACGCGCCATCGACCCGTTCCCATGCCGGTCCGCCACGGCACGCGACAGCCGCAAATATCGTCCGGCCCTTCTCCGCTATTACAATCCCGCCGTTAGCCGAACCCCAGTGGCTGGTTAAAGTACCGCCGCGTCGCCCGTTCACCCCCTCGACGCGGCATGCAACACGACAATCCCAACGGAGAAACGCCTTCATGGAATCCATCAAACGGTATTTCGGCTTCGCTGAAGCCGGCACCGACCTACGCACCGAAATACTCGCGGGCGTCACCACCTTCCTGACGATGGCCTACATCATCTTCGTCAACCCGTCGATCCTCGGCGACGCCGGCATGCCCAAGGCATCCGTATTCGTCGCGACCTGCATCGTCGCCGCGCTCGCGTCGCTGATCATGGGCCTCTACGCGAACTACCCGATCGCGTGCGCACCCGGCATGGGGCTGAACGCCTACTTCGCGTATACCGTCGTCAAGGGGCTCGGCTTCACCTGGCAGGCGGCGCTCGGCGCGGTGTTCATCTCCGGCTGCCTGTTCCTCGTCGTCACGCTGTTCCGCGTGCGCGAGGCGATCGTCAACGGCATTCCGAAATCGCTGCGCATCTCGATCACGTCGGGCATCGGCCTGTTCCTCGGCATCATCTCGCTGAAGACCTCGGGCGTGATCGTCGGCAATCCGGCCACGCTCGTCACGCTCGGCGATCTGCACAAGCCCACCACGGTCCTCGCGATCATCGGCTTCTTCACGATCGTCACGCTCGATTTCCTGCGCGTGCGCGGCGCGATCCTGATCGGCATCCTCGCGGTCACGATCCTGTCGTTCTTCTTCGGCGGCAACGAGTTCCACGGCGTGTTCTCCGCGCCGCCGTCGATCGACGCGACGCTGTTCAAGCTCGACATCGGCGCGGCGCTGTCGACCGGCATCGTCAACGTGATCCTCGTGTTCTTCCTCGTCGAGCTGTTCGACGCGACGGGCACGCTGATGGGCGTCGCGAACCGCGCCGGCCTGCTCGTCGAGGGCAAGATGGACCGCCTGAACAAGGCGCTGCTCGCCGACAGCTCCGCGATCGTCGCCGGCTCGCTGCTCGGCACCTCGTCGACCACCGCGTACATCGAAAGCGCGTCCGGCGTGCAGGCCGGCGGCCGCACCGGCGTCACCGCGATCACCGTCGCGGTGCTGTTCCTCGCGTGCCTGTTCATCGCGCCGCTCGCCGGCGTCGTGCCGGGGTATGCGACCGCGCCCGCGCTGCTTTACGTATCGTGCCTGATGCTGCGCGACATGGTCGACGTGCCGTGGGACGACGCGACGGAAGCCGTGCCCGCCGCCCTCACCGCGCTGCTGATGCCGTTTACGTATTCGATCGCCAACGGCGTCGCGTTCGGCTTCATCGCATACGGCGGCCTCAAGCTGCTGACGGGTCAGGTTCGTCAGGTCAAGCCGATCGTCTGGATCATCGCGGCGGTCTTCCTGTTCCGCTTCTTCTATCTGAGCAGCGAATAAGCGCACGCGCCGCCGCAATGCGTCGAAGCGGCACGCGCAGGGTTTTTGTACCTTGCGTTGGCACCCATATCTGCCATTCTGAATCGCATAAGGGACGCACTTTCGACGCGAGTGGCGCTGAAGCCAGGCGAGTGGCGCTTTCGGTACCTGAGTGCTGAAGTCGAACTGTCGGCAAGGAGGTCGTATGGAACTGCACATTCAATCACACCATTGGGAACGGCGCATGCCCGACTGGCTCGCCGCTGCCGTGGCCGGTGTCGCGGGTGGTGCCCTGGTGATGGTGCTGGAACTCCTCTGGTCGACCATCGTGCTCAATGAAAGCCCGTGGCGACCGGCTCACAAGATCGCGGCGATGGTGATGGGGTCGGGTGCGCTCGACCAGATCTCGCTCTTCAGCCTTGGCATCGTGGTAACGGCGCTGGTCCTGCACTACGTGCTCGGCGCCATCATGGGGATGATTCTCGGCGCGGTCATTGCGCCTTTCCGCTTCGATTCGAGCATGGGCATGGAGGCCGTCATCGGGCTCGCCTTCGGGATCGTCGCGTATGGGTGGAACTTCTACGTCATGACGGCCGTGTTCCCCTGGTTCGTCTCGGAGCGGGGTGCCGGCCCCTTGTTGGCAAACCTGCTGTTTGGCGCGGTCACAGCCATCGTCTACGGCATGCTGGAACGGCGCAAGCAGGACGCGATGCACTGACGCGCCGCTTTTTCCGCCGCGCCGATCGGCTCCGTTCACGTGTGAACAAACGCCAAACACCCGGCGCCCTCGGGAGACGGCCGCCTCGGCAACCGATGCCGAAGGCGGCCGTTTTGCCTTGCATCGCAGCAAATGACGCGTCCATTCGCGCGATCCGGATAGGGGGAACGCCTCCCGTTGCGCTGCCTTGCACGATGCAAAGGAGAGGACTACCTTTGCTTTAGAGCCGCCTGCAACGCTCAGCGAAGCTGATCCTGGCAGATGCGCCGGCGCAGACAGTACGAAGTACGGCAACGCGACACGGCGATGCCCGGAACGCCTTGTCAGCGGCTCCAGCGAGTGACACGCAGCGAGGCGGCCCATGGCGCTTGCGATTGCCCTGATCCTGATCATCGTACTGGCGGTGGGGTTTCACTTTGCCAGTCCGTGGTGGGTCACGCCGATCGCGTCGAACTGGGTGCGCATGGACGACATGCTGACGATCACGCTCGTCATCACCGGCGTGCTCTTCATCGCGATCAACCTGTTCATCGTGATCGCGCTGCTGCGCTACCGTCACCGCAACGGGCATCGCGCGGCTTACGAGCCGCACAACAAGCGGCTGGAATGGTGGCTGATCGGCCTGACCGCGGTCGGCGTGGCCGCGCTGCTGGCGCCGGGGCTGTTCGTCTACGCGGACTACGTCCGGCCGCCACCCAACGTGCTGCAGATGGAAGTGCTCGGCCAGCAATGGCAATGGCGCTTCCGCTTTGCCGGCCCCGGCGGCAAGCTGGGCACGACGGACGTGCGCTACATCAGCAACGACAACCCCTTCGGCCTGAACCCCGGCGACCCCAACGGCCGTGACAACTACCTGATCGAGACGCCCGAGGTGCACCTGCCGCTCAACCGGCCGATCCAGGTCCTGACACGGTCGCGCGACGTGCTGCACGACTTCTACGTACCGCCGTTCCGTGCGCGCATGAACATGGTGCCCGGCATGGTGACGACCTTCTGGTTTACGCCGACCAAGGCCGGGCGTTACGACATCCTGTGCGCGCAGCTTTGCGGTATCGGGCACTCCGGCATGCGCGGCGTGGTGGTGGTGGAAGACGAAGCCGCGTTCTCGCGCTGGCTGGCGCAGCAGAGCACGTTCGCGCAACGGCAGCAGGCCACGGTGCAGGCCGCAGCCGCCGCTGCAGGCGGCAGCACCCAGGCGCTCGCTGGCCAGGGCAAGTCGCTCGCAGAGGCCAAGGGCTGTTTCGCCTGCCACACCGTGGACGGCAGTCCGCGCGTGGGCCCCACCTGGAAGGGCCTGTACGGCAAGACCGAAACGATGGCCGACGGCAGCACCGCGAAGGTGGACGAAGCGTATCTGCGCGCCTTCATCCGCGACCCGAAGGCCCGTGTCGTGAAGGGCTTCGCCCCGATCATGCCGCACTTCGACCTGAGCGAGCAGGAGCTGACCGCGCTGGTGACCTACATCGAAGCGCAAGGCGGCCCGGCCGCCGGCAGCGCAGCCAAACCATAGGGTCGAACACACCCAGACGGAGCAGACGCAATGTCCTATGCGCACACCGGCCACGCCCCGCAAAGCTTCTGGACCCGCTATGTCTGGAGCCAGGACCACAAGGTCATCGCCGTGCAGTATGCGCTGACGGCCATCGCCATCGGCCTGGTCGGGCTTGTGTTGTCGGACCTGATGCGGCTGCAGCTCGGCTTTCCGGGCAAGTTCAGTTTCATCGACGCCAACCACTACTACCAGTTCGTCACCATGCACGGGATGATCATGGTGATCTACCTGCTGACGGCGCTGTTTCTGGGCGGCTTCGGCAACTACCTGATCCCGCTGATGCTGGGTGCGCGCGACATGGTGTTCCCGTTTCTCAACATGCTGAGCTACTGGGTCTATCTGCTGGCCGTGCTGGTGCTGGTGGCGAGCTTCTTCGTGCCGGGCGGGCCGACCGGCGCGGGCTGGACGCTGTATCCGCCCCAGGCCATCCTGCCGGGCACGCCGGGCGTGGAATGGGGCATCGTGCTGATGCTGGTGTCGCTGGCGATCTTCATCGTCGCGGCAACCATGGGCGGCCTGAATTACGTCACCACCACGCTGCAGGCGCGCACGCGGGGCATGACGCTGATGCGCATGCCGCTCACCGTATGGGGCATCTTCATCGCGACCATCATGGCGCTGCTGGCGTTTCCGGCGCTGTTCGTGTCGGCGGTGATGATGCTGCTCGACAGGACGCTCGGCACCAGCTTCTTCATGCCGGCCGTGGTGTCGATGGGGCAGACGCTCAGGCATGCCGGCGGCAGCCCGCTGCTGTTCCAGCACCTGTTCTGGTTCTTCGGGCATCCGGAGGTCTACATCGTCGCGCTGCCGGCCTTCGGGATCGTGTCGGACCTCATCAGCACGCACGCGCGCAAGAACATCTTCGGCTACCGGATGATGGTGTGGGCCATCGTCATCATCGGCGCGCTGAGCTTCGTGGTCTGGGCGCACCACATGTTCATCGCGGGCATGAATCCGTACTTCGGCTTCTTCTTTGCCACCACCACGCTCATCATCGCCATCCCGACCGCCCTCAAGGTCTACAACTGGGTGCTGACGCTGTGGCGCGGCGATATCCACCTGACCGTGCCGATGCTGTTTGCGATCGGCTTCATCAGCACCTTCGTCCTGGGCGGGCTGACCGGGCTCTACCTCGGCAACGTGAGCGTGGACATTCCGCTGTCGAACACGTACTTCGTGGTCGCGCACTTCCATATGGTGATGGCCGTGTCGCCGATCCTGGTGGTGTTCGGCGGCATCTACCACTGGTATCCGCTGGTGACGGGCCGCATGCTCGACGACACGCTCGGGCGCGCGCATTTCTGGGTCACCTTCCTCGGCACCTATGCGATCTACTTCCCGATGCACTATCTCGGCATCCTGGGCATGCCGCGGCGGTATTACGCGTATGACGGCTACAGCTTCATTCCGCCTTCGGCCCAGACGCTCAACACGTTCATCACCGTCGTTGCGCTGATCGTCGCGGTGGCGCAGCTGCTGTTCCTGTACAACCTGGCGTGGAGCCTGGTGCGCGGCAAGCGTGCCGACGGCAACCCGTGGCGGGCCACCACGCTGGAATGGCAGACGCCGCAAACGCCGCCCGCGCACGGCAACTGGGGCGCCGCGACACCTGTCGTCTACCGCTGGGCGTACGAATACAGCCCGCCGGATCGCGACGAAGATTTCGTCCCGCAAAACCAGCCGCCCGAGACGGCGCCTGAACCGGCCCCCCCGACGCTTCAACCCGGCGAGGCACGCGAATGACCACACTGCGCCGCTCCTACGTTCCTGACGCGCCACCGGTCCTGCCGAATGCGGGCCGCACCGGCCTGATCGTCTTCATGGCGGTGGCATCGACCTTGTTTTCACTGCTGCTGCTCGCCTATGGCATGCGCATGCGCGAGCCCGACTGGCAGCCGATACCGCATCCGGCGCTGCTGTGGTGGAACACCGGCGCGCTGGCGCTGGCAGGCATGGCCATGCAGCGTGCCCGGCAGATGACTCTGCGCCGCGCGGCGTGGCTGGTGTCCGGCGGCGTGCTGGCGGCCGTGTTCGTGATCGGGCAACTGACCGCGTGGCGCATGCTGTCGGCGGCCGGGCAGACCGTCACCGTCAATCCGTCCAACAGCTTCCTCTACCTGCTCACCGGCCTGCACGGGTTGCATGTGCTGGGCGGGCTGGTGGCCTGGGCCATGACGATCGCGCAGCTGCGGCGCGGGGACCCTTTCCGGGCCCAGCGCGCGATCGCGCTGTGCGCCCTCTACTGGCATTTCCTGCTGGCTGTCTGGCTCGTGCTGCTGGCGGCGATGTGGTGGATCACCCCTGACATCGTCGCCGCCGTCTGCGGGCCGCTGTATGGAGCCGCGCCATGACCACGCCCACGCTCCCCACCAAATCCGCTGCGCCCACGCCCGCCGACGCCGGGCCTGACGGCTGGCGCGGCATCGTCGCGGACTGGTCGGCCGACCGCGAAGCCTTCAAGGTGCCGTGGGGCAAGGCGATGATGTGGATCTTCCTGCTGTCGGACACCTTCGTCTTCAGCAGTTTCCTGATCGGCTACATGTCGGTGCGCATCTCGACCACGGTGCCGTGGCCCGACCCTTCCAGGGTATTCGGGCTCACCGTGGGCGGCGTGGATGTGCCGTTGCTGCTGATCGCCATCATGACGTTCATCCTGATCAGCAGCAGCGGCACCATGGCGATGGCCGTCAACTTCGGCTACCGGCGCAACGCAACGCGCGCCGCCGCCCTGTTGCTGGCGACTGCGCTGCTGGGCGCGGCCTTCGTGTCGATGCAGGCCCTCGAATGGACCAAGCTGATCGTCCATGAAGGTATCCGCCCCTGGGGCAACCCGCTGGGCGCGGCGCAGTTCGGCGCGTGCTTCTTCATGATCACCGGGTTCCACGGCTTTCACGTGAGCTGCGGCGTGATCTACCTGCTGCTGATCGCACGCAAGGTCCTGCAGCCGGGGTTCACCGAGCACGGCAACTTCCAGATCGTCGAGATTGCCGGCTTGTACTGGCACTTCGTCGACCTGGTGTGGGTGTTCATCTTCGCGCTGTTCTATTTGTGGTGAGGCAGACCATGGACCACACCGATCCCGCCCATCGGCCCGATGCCGCGCACGGCCAGCAGCATCCGATCGGCACCTACCTGAAGATCTGGGGCCTGCTGTTCGTGCTGAGCACGATGTCGTACCTGGTGGATTACTTCCGCGTGCAGGGCCTGATGCGCTGGGTGCTGATCGTCGTACTCATGATCGCCAAGGCCGGGCTGATCGTGTCGGTTTTCATGCACATGATGTGGGAGCGGCTGGCGCTGGTGTACGCGATCCTGATTCCGCCGCTGTGCCTGCTGGTGCTGATGGTGCTGATGGCGGCCGAAGCGCATCACACGCTCGGGATGCGGGAGCTGTTCTTCCGCTGACCTTAAGCCGCTCGTGCCGATCCGGCCGACGCCGTGACATTGCCTCGCGGAGATCACCTCGCGGTGGTCTCCGCGCAGCCCGAGGCCGATGCGGTTACCTGCTCACCGGGAACTTATGCCACATGTCGACCATCACGGCCGTTTGCCCGAACCAACGCGATCGATCGCCCCCGTCTATGCCAGCCTGAAACTCGAAACGCTTTCGAGAAGCTTTCTGGCCTGATCTCGCACCGCTTCAGTCGCCGCGGCGGATTCTTCCACGAGGGCTGCGTTGTGTTGCGTGACGTCGTCGATCTGCGACAACGCGCGCGACAGCTCTTCGACGCCGTTGCGTTGCTCCTCGGACGCGGACGCGATCTCTCTCAGCACACCATCGACCTGTCGAACGGTATCGAGTATCTCTTCGACGCGCTCGCCCGCCACACTCGCCTGTCTTGCGCCCTGCCGAACGTGTCCATCCGACGTGCCAATCAGCGTTTCGATGTTCCGCGACGCGACAGACGACCGTTGCGCAAGCGCCCGCACTTCCGATGCCACGACAGCAAAGCCGCGCCCATGCTCCCGGGCGCGTGCTGCCTCGACCGCCGCGTTCAGGGCGAGAATATTCGTCTGGAAGGACACGCCCTGAATCATGCCCACGATGTTGTTGACCTCCGCCGAGCTGGCCGCGATGTTGTTCATTGTCCCGGCCACCGCGCTAACCGCTTCATAACCTTGCCGGGCTGAATTCAGCGCGTCCGCGGCGCGGCGCGCAGCGCTCTCCGCGTTCACCGAGTTATCGGCGACAGCCGACTTGAACTGTGCAAGACTCGCTGCGGTCTGCTGGAGCGCAGCAGCCTGTGCTTCGGTTCGTTGCGACAGGTCCGCGTTTCCTGTCGCCACCTCCTCCATCGCCAGCGTGATGGTCTCGGCGCCTCGCTGAATCTCCGAAACGGCTGCGCGCAAACGCGTTTGCATCACGCGGATTTGCCCGACCAGGCTGTCCTCGGCGGCTCGCGAGTCAATCGCACAGGACAGGTCACCGCTTGCCGTTGCGCGCACGACGGTCTTCGCGTATTCGGGAGAACCGCCGAGGGCGCGAATCAAGGAGCGGTTGACGAGAAAGACCAGGACACCCAGCACAACGCTGATTGCCGCGACAAAAAACA
This sequence comes from Burkholderia sp. lig30, assembly GCF_000687455.2. Taxonomy (GTDB): domain Bacteria; phylum Pseudomonadota; class Gammaproteobacteria; order Burkholderiales; family Burkholderiaceae; genus Burkholderia. The sequence goes on along the minus strand of NZ_JGVW01000074.1, from coordinate 62,928 downwards.
ACGCCACATACATGGAGCGCCAGAACGCGGAATCGATATCGTCCACATACTCGCCAGTGACGAATATCCAGTTCCAGGCCGATGAGCGTTTGACCATGCTGCGCTTTCTGACCTGGGCGGTTTCACCGGGCCGATGCGTGTAGTAATCGACGAAGCCCCCGCCACTGTCGTTCGCGACCGCGGTCATTCGACGATAGACGTACACCCCTTTCGCGTCGGTGTAGTCACCGAGGAACTTGCCCTCGGTTTCCGGTTTCGAGGGATTCATCACCGCATGCATCCCGGGATCGATGACGACAATGTAGCCGTCCCTGCCGAAGCGCATCGCACGAAGCGCAGCCAGCGCCTCGCGCTTGCCGTCCGCGGGACTCAACTGGCCGGAGGCGACGAGTTGCTGGTAGCGCGACACCGTGGTCCCGGCGATATCGGCAATCTCGCGCAGTGCGCGTTCGCGCTCCGCAATGCCGTCCAGTTTGTCCTGAATCACGCCAAACGCCGCAATCGCCGCGATGCATAGCAAGGAAATCGCAAGGGGGATCCAGAGCTTCTGATAAAAGGTGATTCGTCTCATGTATTAGATCTCTATTTTTAAGCTCACCGTATCTATCGGCGATGAATCCCGCTTCTTTATATTAGGGATCGAATATTTCTGGTCCATCGGCACTTTCGACCGTCCGTACTTTCCCGCATGCACCGAAAGGTTCTTGCCAGTATAACTAGATCTCTAATATAGTTGAGCCACACCTGTTGATGAAGGCGACCTCTCGCCGGGAGACATTACATGCTGACCCACCAAGAAAACGAATTGCTGTGCCGCGTCGAAGGCGATGCCCCGATGGGCCAGTTGATGCGCCGACACTGGACGCCGGTTTGCCTCATCGAAGAAGTCAGCGAGCCGGACGGCGCGCCGGTCAAAGCGCGCATATTCGGCGAGGATCTCGTCGTATTCCGCGATTCCGAAGGCCGCGTCGGCGTGCTCGACGAGTACTGCCCGCACCGCCGCGCATCGCTCGTCTACGGCCGCAACGAAGATGCCGGCCTGCGCTGCCTGTATCACGGCTGGAAGTTCGACGTCGCCGGCAACGTGCTCGAAATGGCGTCCGAACCCGCGTCGAGCTGCATGACCGACAAGGTCAAGCACAAGGCCTATCCAGTGCAGGAATGGGGCGGCATGGTGTGGGCGTACATGGGCCCGCAAAACGCCATCCCCGAGTTCGTGCCGCCGGCCTGGGCGCCGACCGCCGACACCCGCGTGAGCATCGCGAAGGTGCTGCTGCCGTGCAACTGGGCGCAGATTCTCGAAGGCGCGATCGATTCCGCGCACAGCTCGAGCCTGCATTCGTCGGACTTCGTGCCGGCACGCGTCGGCGGCGCCGAAGCGACCGGCAAGAACTGGCTGCGCCCGTCCACCGACAAGGCGCCGCGGCTGCAGGTCGAGCGCACCGGTTACGGTTTTCGTTACGCCGCGCTGCGCCGCCCGATCTTCAACGCCAACACGCACGACTACGTGCGCTCCACGGTGTTCGTGGCGCCGGGAACGGTGCTGATTCCGCCGAACAATCTGTACAACGTCGCGAACGTCAACGTGCCGATGGACGACACGAACACAGTGTTCTACTTCATGGCCTGGGGCGATCCGGAGACGACGCCGGAAAACGAAACGTGGCGCAAGTTCCTGCGTCAGCAGGTCGGTATTGATCTCGACCCGTACTATCGCCCGCTGCGCAATCACGACAACCGCTTCTGGCAGGACCGCCAGGCGATGAAGGCCGGCAATTTCACCGGCATCTCGGGCTTCCCGAACCAGGACGTCGCCATGTGGGTCACGATGGGCCCGATTGCGAACCGGTCGGACGAGCGCCTCGGCGCAAGCGATCTCGCGATCGTCGAATTCCGACGCCGCATGATCGACGCGCTCGCCGAATTCGAGAAGGATGGCGAAGCCATCGGCACCGGTGCGCAGGCGATTCCCCGGGAAGTGTGCTCGTACCAGGCTGTCGTGCCGAAAGAAATCGACTGGCGCACGTATGCCGCGCGTTACGTCAGCAAGAAGAACCCGGAACCTGACGACCAGCCGTCCGCGCTCGCAACGGACTATCAGGTCAAGCAATAACGGGAGGCACACGGCCATGGAGCAGCGCCGTTTGCGCATCGGGGTCGCGGGACTGGGACGGGCATTCTCGCTGATGCTGCCGACCTTCCTGCGCGACTCCAGAGTCCAGCTCGTCGCTGCGTGCGATCCGCGTGAGGAAGCGCGGCGGCAGTTCGCCGCCGACTTCGCGGCGCCCACCTATGCGGGCGTCGCGGAGTTGGCGGAGGACCCTGACGTCGAGATCATCTACGTTGCGAGTCCGCACCAGTTCCACGCGCATCACACGGAAATTGCCGCGGCGAAAGGCAAACACGTGCTGGTCGAAAAGCCGATGGCGCTCGCTGCTGCGGACTGCGATCGCATGATCGCTGCATGCCGCGCAGCGAACGTGCATCTGATCGTCGGCCATTGCCACAGTTTCGACACGCCGTACCTGCGTACGCGCGAACTGATCGACCTCGGCGATTTCGGAGCGGTAAAAATGATTCAGGCCGTCAATTACACCGACTACCTGTACCGACCGCGCCGGCCCGAGGAGCTGGCGACAGCCGAAGGCGGCGGCGCCGTCTTCAGCCAGGCCGCGCACCAGGTCGACATCGTGCGAATGCTGGCCGGCTCGCGCGCGACCCGGCTGCGCGCGAGCGTCGGCCGGTGGGATCCGTCGCGCCCGACCGAGGGGGCGTATTCGGCGCTGATCTGGTTCGAGAACGGCGCGTATGCGTCGCTCTCGTACAACGGCTACGGCCACTTCAACACCGATGAGTGGAGCGGCTGGATCGGCGAGATGGGTGATCGCACGAACCCCGACGCGTACGGCAGCGCCCGCCGCCGTCTGGAGACGCTCGAGTCCTCGGACGACGAGGCCAGGCTCAAGGCGGCCGGCACCTACGGCGGATCGGCATACAAGCCGCCAACGGCCACCGCGGACGAGCCGCTGCGATTTCATCAGCATTTCGGCCCGGTTATCGTGTCTTGCGAGCATGCGGACCTGCGTCCGCTGCCCGATTCGATCGTCGTCTACGGCGACGAACAGCGCCAGACGCTGCCGCTGCCCGCACCCGCCGTGCCGCGCGCCGAAGTGATCGACGAGCTGTATGGCGCGGTGGTCGACGGATGCGGGCCGCTACACGATGGCGAATGGGCGAAGGGCACGCTGGAAATCTGCGTCGCGATTCTGAAGTCGAGCGAAACGGGCGCAGATGTCACGCTTTCATAGTCCGGGGTAAGCGTAAAAGCCCTCGTTACCCTCGCTTTGAACAGAGCCATGTACTCTGTTAAAGCGAGGTTTTTTTATCGGTGCTTCCGGCAAACCGGACAGTTTGAAATCCGGAAAGCAGGCAACAGGCAGCCCCCAGCTTCGACGGGGCGCACACATGCGCCCCGTTCGCCCCGATCTCGTTACCCGGCGAACGCTGCGAAGCGCAGCGAAAAATCAATCGCCCTGACGTTCTTCGTCAGCTTGCCGAGCGAAATGCGGTCCACGCCGGTCTCGGCAATGGTTCGCAGCGTCTCCTCGGTCACACCGCCCGAGACTTCCAGCTCGGCTCGCCCTGCGGTGACGCGCACCGCCTCGCGCATCGCCTCGATCGAGAAATTGTCGAGCAGAATCGCCGCGGCGCCCCCAGCCAACGCTTCGTTTAACTCATCGAGCGTCTCCACCTCGACCTGCACGGGCACACCCGCACCCAACGCTTGAGTGGCGCGAAGCGTCGACGCAATGCCGCCGCCCGCCGCGATGTGGTTTTCCTTGATCAGGATACCGTCGTACAGCCCGCGACGATGGTTTTCGCCGCCGCCGATACACACCGCGTACTTTTGCGCGAGGCGCAATCCGGGTAGCGTTTTTCGCGTGTCGAGAATCCGCGCGGACGTGCCTTCGACGATCCGCGTCATCACGTTCGTCTCGGTGGCCACGCCAGAAAGCAACTGAATGAAGTTGAGCGCGGTGCGCTCGGCGGTGAGCATACCGCGCGCCGGGCCAGCGATCCGGCAGACGGCCTGCCCTTCGCGCATCCGTTCGCCTTCGCCGACAAACCATTCAATCGTGATGCGCGGGTCGACCTGCTGGAGTGTTTCGTCGAACCACGGCCTGCCGCACAGCAGGGCGGGTTCGCGCACAGTCAGGACAGCTTCGGCTGAAGCGTCGGGGTCGATCAGTAGCGACGTCCAGTCGGCCTCGCCGACATCTTCCGCGAGCGCATCGCGGACGTTGCGCGTCATCGCCGCGCGGGTCATTCCATCCATTCCAGATCCGTATCTTTTGAGCGAGAAATCAGCATGCAGTGGCCTGCCGTCGTGCCAGTCTTGGACCTGGCACGCTCGCCAATATTATTAGATCTATAATTTGATTGCTACTCGGGAATGACCTGAAGCGCTGCGCCTCAATCCTGATCGATTTCTTCGCCGCGTGCCGCGATCAGGTTGCCCACTTCCCGCGTCGACGGAATGCGCAGCGCCGGGTCGTCCGACTCGGATTCGTCGCGTGCCATGTTCTCGATGATCGCCAGCAGGACCTTCCGCGCGACGTTGATCTCGGTGGCTTTCAGGCCCCTGACGCTGATTTCGTTGACTTCTTCCGCGAGCGGGACGAGCTTGTTTTTCAGGCTCCGCCCGCGCGGCGTGAGATAGACGTGCGTGTTCTTGCGATTGCCGGGCGCATAGCGGCGCTCGACGTACCCGAGCTTTTCCATCGCCGACACCGCGCTGAACGTGGTGGGCGTCGTGGTGCCGGTCTCGTCGCTGAGCTCCTTCTGCGTCAGACCGTCGGTGACCCACAGCACACGCAGAAACGCCCAGTGGCCGAACGAGACTTCATGCTGCGCCAGGCGCATTTGCAGGCCACGTATCATCGCGCGGCCCGCATCCTTCACCAGGTGAGCAAGACGATCATCCGGCACCGCCTCGCGCCAGTGCCGCAGGATGGGGTCCTCGCTCGCGCCCCCGCCCTTGCCTGAACTACGTGCTGCTGCCATACCTTCCTCGCCGTTATTGTGACCAGACTGGTGACAATCATAGCGCGTTAGCTGGCGCGAGCGGCACTGGGCCGCCGCGCTCATTTCGCGGCCCACCTTCGTCGCGCCTGGCACGCTCGCACCGTTCGGAAGCGTCGCATCGTACTTGTCCATCAGCTCGTAGGGCAGGTTCGGGTGACGTCCGAGCGTGAGCGTGCCGTACGGCGTTGAGGCACCAACGACCGCCGCGAGAGGTCAGATCTTGAATCGCTCCAGGCTGGCCGGGTGGAACAGTTCAGCAGGCTGCAGGCGACGGCTCGACAAACCCTCGGCATGGTGCTGCGCGAGGAAGCGGTCGATCACGTGTTCGTTGTTCGCGAATCCGTACGACCAGAAGTCGTGCCCCATCAGACGCCGCGCATTGCGCAACTGGTCCTCGATGAACGGCAGCGTCACCTTGGTCGCCGAGGTGTCGCTCAAACGGGCCAGCGCCACTTCCTTTGATTGCTCGAACGCCTTCGCGATCGCGCCGGGCAGCCACGGGTGCTGATCCGCGAGCGTCTTGCGAATGCCCAGCGTGTGCATGATCGGGAAGAGCGTCCTGCGCTCGTACCATTCGGCGGCGCTCTTTTGCGGGTCATCGAAGAGGTACTTGACCTTCGGATGTCCACGCTCGAAGCACGACGGCGCGCGCGGTCCGATCACGCCGTCAATCTCGCCGTCGGCAAGAAGGTTCGAAATCGTCTGGCCTTCGGGCGCGTTTTCCAGCACGACGCCTTCGGGCAGGTTCAACGCGATCTTCTCCACGCGTGTCGGATCCTCGTAGCCGCCCCGCACCCAGCGAATGTCCGACGCCTTCACGCCATACTCTTCCTCCAGAAACAGCCGGACCCACACATTGGCCGTGAGCTGGTATTCCGGCACGCCGATCCGCTTGCCCTTCAGGTCCTCGGGACGATCGATCCCGCGGTCGGAACGCACATAGATCGAGCTGTGCCGGAACGCGCGCGAAGGGAACACCGGCACGGCAATGTAGGGCGACGTGCCCGCGGCCGTCTTCACCGAATAGCTGCTGAGCGAAAGCTCACAAATGTCGTAGTCCGCGTGCCGGAAGGCACGAAAGAAAATTTCCTCCGGGTCCTGCAGCATGAACACGGGGTCGACGCCGTCGATCTGGACGTCGCCGTCGATCAGCGGTCGCATCCGGTCATAGTTGCCAACGGCGATGGAAAGTTGAAGCTTGCTCATTCCTGCTCCTGTCTGACTGTCAAAATGCTGTCCGTCACGTGCGTCGTCACGCGCCGGACTACTGCGCCTGCCGCTCGCGCGGCACGCCGAAGAAAACGGCAATGCCGCCGATGAAAACGAGCGCCGCGACCAGCAGGATGCCGGCCGAGAAGCTGCCGGTCACACTCTTCACCCAGCCGAGGACGATGGGCGCGAAGAAAGCGCCCACCTGACCGAGACTGCTGATCACGCCGATACCGCCAGCCGCCGCCTCGCCCTTGAGGTAGTTCGGCGGAATGGTCCAGATGATGGCCGCGGCCGAGAAATAGCTCACCGCAACGAGACTCAGGCACGCGATGGCGGCAAACGAGTTGTGCGTCAGAACCGTCAGGAGCACCGCGCCCGTGGCGCCGGCTGTCGTCGACAGCACGAAATGCCAGCGGCGCTCGAGCCGCAGGTCGGAGCTGCGTGCGATCAGCACCATGGCAACGGCGCCGACGATGTATGGCAGCGCGGACAGCAAGCCGATCTGCAACAGGTTGGACACGCCCGCCTGTTTGATGATCGTGGGCGTCCAGTAGTTGAGGATGGTCCCGCAGATGGGCACCGTAGCCCAGCCAGCCGCAATCACGTACACGCGCGGATCGCGCAGCGCGGCGAGCAGACGGCTCGGCGCATCATGCGGTTTCTTCCGGTGTTCGTCCTCGAGCGCGCCAATGACGATTCGCTTTTGCTCCTCGGTCAGCCACCTCGCGTCTTGCGGCCGGTCGACCAGGTAGAAGTAGGCAACGACACCGGCAATCACGGCGGGCAAGCCTTCAAGGAAGAACAGCCACTGCCAGTTGCGATAGCCCCAGACGCCCATGAAGTTTTGCAGGATGTACCCGGATAGCGGGCCGCCGACGATCCCCGCAACCGCAATCGCCAGCAAGAACCGCGACGTGATGCGGGCGCGGCGCTTCGACGGATACCAGTACGAGAGATAGAGGATGATGCCGGGCCAAAAGCCCGCTTCGGCCGCGCCAAGAAGCGTCCGGGCGAGATAGAACTGCCATGGAGCGGTCATGAACGCCATGGCAGTGGAGATGCTGCCCCACAGCAGCATGATCCGTGTGACGGTCTTGCGAGCGCCAATGCGCCGCAACAACAGCGTGCTCGGCACTTCGAGCAGGATGTAGCCGATGAAAAACAGGCTCACGCCGAGCCCGTACGCCGCGTCGCTCAAGCCGAGGTCGTGCTTCAGCTGCAACTGCGCGAAGCTGACGTTGACGCGATCGAGATAGTTGAGGACCCAGCAAACGAAAAGGAAGCTCATCAACCTGATCGTGATCTTGCGGTAAGTCGCTTCCTCCGCCGCCGAGTCGGCTACGACAGGCAGGGACAGGTCCCCGGAGTGCAACGTTGAATGTGCCATGACTGAATGTCTCCGAATTTGACTCTGGATACCGGCTGGAACAGGGAGGCTCTCGCTGCATGATTAGAGCTCTAATCTTAAGGTAAGGCGGCATTTTGTCGCTGGCAAGAACGGGTTTATACCGAGAGCAAGATCGAGAAGAATGGCTTTTCTTGACTTGCATAACTAGAGATCTAGTAATAACATGCGGTCCATGTTGACGCAACACAAGACCGGACCGGTCAGAAGGAGATAGGCATGACTACCCCCCAGGAAGACGGTTTTCTTCGTCTGAAGATTGCGGGCAAGGAGAAAGTCGCCCGTGACATCTGGCGCTTTGAACTGACCGCCCCGCAAGGCGCGCCGTTGCCGCCGTTCGAGGCCGGTGCGAACTTGACCGTCGTCGTGCCCAACGGCTCGCGACGCAGTTATTCGCTGTGCAATGACTCGCAGGAGCGCAACCGCTACGTCATCGCGGTGAAGCGTGACAGCAACGGACGCGGTGGCTCGATGAGCTTCATCGACGATACGGCCGAGGGCGACGCCGTGGACGTCTCTTTGCCCCGCAACGAGTTTCCCCTCGATGCGCGCGCAAACTCATTCATCCTCGTCGCGGGCGGTATCGGTATCACGCCAATGCTGTCGATGGCGCAGCAGTTGCGGGCGGAAGGCCTGCGCTCGTTCAAGCTGTACTACCTCGCCCGCGATCCGGAAGGCACCGCATTCTTCGATGAACTGACCGGCGACGAATGGCGTTCGGACGTGAAGATTCATCACGATTACGGCGATCCGTCGAAAGCATTCGACTTCTGGCCCGTATTCGAGAGGTCGAAGTCGGCGCAACACGTGTACTGCTGCGGCCCGCAGGCGCTGATGGACACCGTGCGGGACATGACCGGCCACTGGCCGTCGGGCACGGTTCACTTCGAGAGCTTCGGTGCAAGCCATGCGAAGACGCACGAAAACACGCCGTTCACTGTGCGGCTTGCGCGCAGCGGCACGTCGTTCGACATTCCCGCCAATCGCTCGATCCTCGAGGTGCTGCGCGACGCGAACGTGCGCGTGCCGAGTTCGTGCGAAAGCGGCACCTGCGGCTCGTGCAAGACAGGGTTGTGCTCAGGGGAGGCGGATCATCGGGATCTCGTGCTGCGCGACGACGAGAAAGAAACGCAGATCATGGTCTGCGTGTCGCGTGCGAAATCCGCGGAGCTGGTTCTCGATCTTTGAGTATCGCGGGGCGGATTGCGATCCCGTCGAGCATCGGCGACACTTGCGTGTGAAAGCCCGGCGGGAGAAACTCGCCGGTAGCGCTGGCCGCGACCGGCGAGCAGCCCCTCGACGGAGATGTCCTCGTCGGTCTCGTCCCGGTGCAGCCCGTATCGACTGCGCGCCACAGCACGGCCAGCTTCAACGCATAGGCAGAAAAACCGCGCCCGCGGCGGCGAGTCACGCGGCCAGCAACTTTCGCTGCAAGAAAGCCACTTCCTTGCCGGGGTGCTCCACAGGCCGGTGTGCCGTTCACGTGATCAGTACTGTGACCTCGTGAAGAGCCCCTGAAAGCCGGGATCAACAAGCTGCTCGATGACCTGTCGGAAAAGCCGCCGACTTCCATCCGCGCGTTGCTCGCATCGGCACACCGCGCGCCACGCCCCCCCACCCGCGCAAAAAGAAAGTTCGCCCGCCGCCTCGTCATTTTCGACGAAAACGTTTGCGCAGAATGGCGGATCAGCACAGGCCATTTCTCCTCCTGTAGAATTTCTCCACTAGATGAGCTTCATCAAGACTCGCGCTTGACACGTTTCGCTACCGGTTCGTGTTCGGCTCAAGAATATGCAACGACTTTCCTGTTCGAGCGCCTCTCATGACGGTAGACGAACCCGGCGCCACCCTGCCAGCCAGCCTGGCGGGCACGCACTGCAGCCACGCGACGCACGGTCGCGGGCTCGGCGCGGCGCCAGGCCGCGCGGCCGGCACGCGAGGTGCGCGCTCGATCATTTGCGGTCGCCCTGTCCTGCATGAGCGTCGACGGCACGCATCAGCGTGTCTCGCGCTCTACGATGGCCGACGCAACGAACCAGACATTGGCGATGAGTTCTGTTGACAACGACGCGGATTTCGGCACCCGTTCCGAGCACGGGGACGCCTCCTTTCTGACCAGCATCTACCTCGGCAGGCAACCGATCATCGATCGCGCCGGCGCGCTGTCGGGATACGAGCTGCTGTTCCGGCAGCATCGCGAAGGCAATCACGCGACCTTCGCCGACGCCGACCGGGCGACGGCCCAGGTCATCGTGAACACGATCTGCGGCCTCGGGATGCGCGGCGTGCTCGGCAACAAGTCGGGCTTCGTCAACGTCGGCAAGGGGATGCTGATGAGCGAGGCGATCGAGGCGCTCCCGGCCCAGCATTTCGTGCTCGAGATCCTCGAGGACGTCGTCTTCAACGACGCGACGATCGCGCGATGCCGCGCGCTGAAAGCGGCCGGCTACCGCCTCGCGCTCGACGACGTGACGACCGGCCGGATCGTGCCCGATGCGGTGCGCGGCATCGTCGACATCGTGAAGATCGACTTCATGTCGACGCCGCCCGACGATCTGCCGGCGCTGATCGACAGCTACCTGCGCGCAGGCGCGACCGTGCTCGCCGAGAAGGTCGAGAGCGCCGACGACTTCGAGCGCGCGAAGCAGCTCGGTTGCGCGCTGTTCCAGGGGTATTTCTTCGCGCGGCCGGAAGTGCTGTCGGCCCGCCAGCGGCCCGGCTCCGCCAGCGCGCTGATACGCCTGATCAACGTCCTCAACCGCGACGCGAATCTCGACGAGCTCGACGACGCGCTGAAGGCCACGCCCGACATCCTGATCCGCGCGCTCCAGCTCACCAACTCCGCGTCCTGCTACCGCACCCACATACCGGTGCATTCGCTGCGCGAAGCGATCCAGCGCGTCGGGACGGTGCGCCTGAAGCGCTGGGCGCAGCTGCTGATCTACGCGCACGGCAGCCACCTGCCGATGCACGCGAATCCGCTGATCCAGATGGTCGGCATGCGCGCGCGGTTCATGGAGCTCGCGGCCTGCCGGATCGCCTCGCCCCGGCACGCGTCGGAGGATCTCGCATCCCGCGCGTACCTGGTCGGCATCCTGTCGCTGGCCGACGCCGCGCTGGGCATCGATCTCGCGCAACTGCTGCACGAGCTTGAAGTCAGCGACGAGATTCGCGGCGCCGTGGCCCACCGCGAAGGCGAGCTCGGCCGCCTGCTCTGCTACGCCGAAGCGATCGAATCGCTCGACGAGGACGCGATCGACGCGTGCGCGAACGGCTGGCCGGGCCTGAACCGGAGCGCGAGCTCCGATCTCGCGATCCGCGCCGCGCAATGGGTCGCCGAAAACAGCCTGTAACCCGCTCGCAACCGGCCCGCCGCGGTTTCCGGCGGCGGGCCGGCACGTCGGGCACGCGCGCCCGCAACGCCGGTCCGGCGTGGCCTTCGTGGAAATAAAGAACCTTATGTACGTCGGCAACTACGACCCCTTGCTGGTGCTGTTCTCGATCATCGTCGCGATCCTGGCGTCCTATACGGCGCTGGACATGGCGGGACGCATCTCGATGGCCAGCGCGCGCACCGCCCGCTGGTGGCTCGCGGGCGGCAGCCTCGCGATGGGCGCCGGCATCTGGTCGATGCACTTCATCGGCATGCTCGCGTTCCACCTGCCGATCCCGCTCGGCTACGACCCGGCCATCACGGCGGCATCGCTCGTCGTCGCGATCGCATCGTCGGCCTACGCGCTATGGCTGGTGTCGCGGGAAACACTGCAGGCGCGGCGTCTCGCGGTCGGCTCACTCGTGATGGGATGCGGCGTCGCGGCAATGCACTACATCGGCATGGGCGCGCTGCGGATGCAGCCGGGCATCCGCTACGAACCGGCCGTCTTCGCGCTGTCGATCGCGATCGCGGTGGGCGCGTCGGGCGCCGCGTTGTGGCTCGTGTCCCGCCTGCGCCGCCGCGTGGCATCGGCGACGGCGCTCCGCGCCGGAGCCGCGGTGCTGATGGGCTTCGCGATCGCCTGCATGCACTACACGGGCATGGCGGCAGCGGATTTTCCGCTCGGCAGCGTCTGCGGCGCGGTCGGCACCGGCGTGACGAGCGCATGGCTCGCGCCCGTCGTGATCATCGGCGCCGTGTCGATACTCACGGCCACGATCCTGCTGTCGGTGCTCGACCTGCGCCATGTGTCGCATACCGCCCGGCTCACCGCGTCGCTCGCCGAGGCGAACCAGGAACTGACCTACCTCGCGCTGCACGACAGCCTGACGCGGCTGCCCAACCGGATGCTGCTCGGCGACCGGCTCGATCAGGCGATCGAGCGCACCGATCGCACCGGCGTCGGCTTCGCGCTGATGTTCATGGATCTCGACGGCTTCAAGGCGGTCAACGACGCATACGGCCATTGCACCGGCGACAAGCTGCTGATCGACGTCGCGAAGCGCACGCTCGCGGCGGTGCGCCCGCAAGACACGCTCGCGCGCGTCGGCGGCGACGAGTTCGCCGTCGTCGCGGAAATCGGCGAGGCAGCCGACGCCGCCGCGCTGAGCGACACGCTGGTGAACGCGATCCGCGCGCCGTACACGATCGACGGCATGGAACTGCGCGTGTCGACCAGCGTCGGCATCGCCGTCTATCCGAATGACGGCAAGACGCCGGAGGAATTGCTGTCGAATGCGGATGCGGCGATGTATCACGCGAAATCGACCGGACGCAACGCGGCCTGCTTCTTCGAGGAATCGATGAATGCGAACGTCCGCGCGCACCTGCAACTGATGCAGGACCTGCGCCACGCGATCGAGCGCCGCCAACTGGTGCTGCATTACCAGCCGAAGGTCATCGCGCCAAGCGGGCCGGTGACCGGCGCCGAAGCGCTGTTGCGCTGGAATCATCCGGCCCGGGGGCTCATTCCGCCGGATCAGTTCATCCCGTTGGCGGAAAAGAACGGCCAGATCATTCCGATCGGCGCCTGGGTGCTCGACGAGGCGTGCCGGCAATTGCGGGAATGGCACGACGCGGGACACGATTCGTGGTCGATCGCGGTCAACCTGTCGGCGGTGCAGTTCGCGCACGCCGAGCTGGTCGACACCGTGCAGGGCGCGCTGACGCGCCATCACCTCGCGCCGCGCTGCCTGACGCTCGAAATCACCGAATCGACCGCGATGCGCGACGTGGAAGCCAGCCTGCTCGTGCTGCAGAAGCTGCGGCAGATCGGCGTGCACATCGCGATCGACGACTTCGGCACCGGCTATTCGAGCCTGCTCTACCTGAAGCGGCTGCCGGCCGACGAGCTCAAGATCGACCGGGGCTTCGTCCGCGGTCTCGCGAGCGACGCGGAAGACGTGGCGATCGTGTCGTCGATCATCGCGCTCGGGCAGACGCTGGATTTCAGCATCGTCGCGGAAGGCGTGGAAACGGCGGATCAGCAGGCCACGCTCACCGACCTGGGATGCGATTCACTGCAAGGCTATCTGCTCGGCCATCCGGCACCCGCGGAGCGGTTCCTCGACACGGTGTCGCATTTCGGTGCCCCGCCGCCGCCCGCCCCGGCGAACGAGCCGGCCGTGCTCGTCTCGGCGGACAGCGCGGAATGACAGCGGTGTAACGGACGGCCCACGCGCGTCACGGGCTTGCGCCCGCCGCAGGTGGCGGAATCAGCGGCAGGCTTTCGCGCGCGCCCGCCGTGCATCGCGCGTCCCCGCCGACAAGAAACGGGCGCCATCCGCGATGACAGCGCCCGCGTGACCGTGGCCCGGCTGGCCGGCTATCGCCAGTTCGCCTCGTAGAAGCGCACGTAGCCGCTGCGCAGCACCACGCACTGCGCGCGGGTTTCCGACAACAGGCGCCGGGTGGCGGCCTCGATGCGCGACCGGTGCATGTCGAACGCGCCGACCATGTCCTCGAAGCGAGGGGATGCCGCGCCGAAGTGATCTTCGAGGGCCTCCGCGGTGATGTGGCATTGGACCCGCTCGCCATCGACCAACGCCGGAAACGCGAGCGTCAGTTCGCGCCCCGAATACTCGGGAGCTTCATTCGGGAAATTGATCTGCATGGGAGCTGCCTTGACCGTCAGGTAAAACGACAAAGGGCCGCGCGCGTCGGCCGTGACCTGCCGGGCGATGCGCGCGGGCGGGCCGGCAGATGCATCGGGCGCCGAGTGCCGGGCGGACAATGCGTGCCGGTTGCATTCACTTTAGACGGTTTCGCGCAGGAGGCAAAATTTACGGAGACACGCGGCTCACGCCCCGTTTTCCGTTGCCCTGGCCGGGCGAGCGCGGCGCGTTTCGCTCGCGCCGGGCGGCATCACGGATGGGGATCTTTCGGCCACACGTTCAGCGACACCGCGCAGGTGGTGATGCCCAGCGCGATCGCCGCCGCGCCGTAGCGCACCGCGTCGTCGAGATCGAACAGCAGGCCGTGGATCGACACCGCGATTCCGCCGAGCATGACAAACGTGGCGATCGCCGCCAGCACTACCCTCAGTTCCGTCCGTACCATGATGCGTCTCCCGAACGGATGCATGTCGCGGCGCATGCATGTTGCGATGCGGAACACGGCGCGCACGTGCTCCACTTTCATCATTGCAGGCACACGCCTGAAAGCAAGCGGAATTGCGTTTGCGGTCGCACAACCGGCGCCACGCTTGTATCATGGGGCGTGCCGGCGTGGCCGGCGCTTTGGTCCGCCACGCATTCCGAGCGGGGAACGCACCCTGCCGCCGGCTCCCTGGAGACACGTCATGCCACACTCTTCCGTGCTACCCGCCGCCGCGGGCCGCGTCGACCTGCTCGCGCAGGCGCACGCCCGTTCGGCCGCGTTCGGCCTGCGCGCCGGCGAGATGCCCGACTTCTCGCCGCTGTCGCGCGTTGCACTGCACGAACTGATCAACGGCAACCAGTCGCTGTACACGCATGCGCGCCCGGTGATGGAAACGCTGCACGCGCAGATCGCCGACACCCAAAGCCTCGTGCTGCTGACCGACCCGGACGGCGTGATCCTGCACAGCATCGGCGACGCCGAATTCATCGAGAAAGCCAATCGCGTCGCGCTGTGCGCCGGCGTGTCGTGGGCCGAGGGCACGCGCGGCACCAATGCGATCGGCACCGCGCTCGTGTCGGGACAGGCGCTCGCCGTGCACGGCGACGAACATTTCCTGCAGGCGAACCGGATCCTCGCCTGCTCGTGCGCGCCGATCGTCGATCCGTTCGGCCGCACCCTCGGCGCGCTCGACGTCAGCGGCGACCCGCGCGGCTTCAGCCCGCATACGCTCGCGCTGGTGCGAATGTCCGCGCAGCTGATCGAGAACCACCTGTTCGCGAACCAGTGCGAGGAAGCGCTGCGGGTGCGCTTTCACGCGCACGAGGAATGCGTCGATTCGCTGTTCGCCGGCCTCGTCGCGTTCGGCCCGGACGGTGGCCTGATCGCCGCGAACCGCAGCGCGCAGTTCCAGCTCGGCGCGCCGTTCGACGCGCTGCAGCACCAGGGCTGCGACACGCTGTTCGGCATGCGCTTCGGCGCGCTCGCGCAACACGCGGCCAGCGCGGCGGGCGGCGCTTTCACGTTGACGCTGCCGAGCGGCGTGCGCGTGCTGGCACGTTGCGAATTCGCCGCCGCGCAGAAAGCGACGATTGGCGTCTCGCCGCGCGCGCCGGCCGTGCAGCGTGCCGGCACGCTCGATACCGACGCGATCACGTTCGCGACGCTTGACACCGGCGACACCCGGATGGCGGCCGTGCTCGAGCGGGTCGGCAAGGTCCGCGGCCGCGACCTGCCGGTGCTGATCCTCGGCCAGACGGGCACCGGCAAGGAATGGCTCGCGCGCGCGCTGCACCACGCGTCGCCGCGCGCGGACGGCCCGTTCGTCGCGGTCAATTGCGCGGCGCTGCCCGATTCGCTGATCGAGGCCGAGCTGTTCGGCTACGAAGACGGCGCATTCACCGGCGCGCGCAAGCGCGGCAGCCCCGGCAAGATCACGCAGGCGGACGGCGGCACGCTGTTCCTCGACGAAATCGGCGACATGCCGCTCGCGCAACAGGTACGGCTGATGCGGGTGTTGCAGGAGCGCGCGGTCATGCCGCTCGGCGGCGGCCGCGCGGTGCCGGTCGACGTGCGGGTGGTGTGCGCGACGCACCGCGACCTGCGCGCGATGATCGCCGCGGGCACGTTCCGCGAGGATCTGTTCTACCGGATCAACGGGCTGGCGGTCACGCTGCCGCCGCTCGCGGCGCGCACGGATCTGCCGGTGCTCGTCGCGCGCGTCCTCGCGCGCCTGGGCCGCAGCGAGCCGATGCCGCAGCGGGTGTCGCCCGACGTGCTCGCCGCGTTCGCGCGCTGCCGCTGGCCGGGCAACCTGCGCCAGCTGACGAACGTGCTGCGCACGGCCGGCATGCTGGCCGAGGACGAAGCGGAGCTCGCGCTCGCGCACCTGCCCGACGATTTCTGGCTCGATTGCGACACGATGCCCGCCGCCGCGACGGACCGGCCCGCGGCCGCCGCGCTGGACCGGCCAGCGAACGCCCCGGCCGCACCGGCCTCGACCACGCTGCAGGACCACCAGGCCGCGCTGATCGACGCGGCGCTCGCGCGGCACGACGGCAACGTGTCCGCGACCGCCCGCGAGCTGGGGCTGGCCCGCAATACGGTGTACCGGCATCTGCGGCGCGGCTAGGGTCTGGTCACGCTGATAACGGACACTTCTGACGGCCGGCCCCACGAAAGAATTTTTCAAAGACAGGGGAACGAGCGTTGCCGGCCCCGCGAAGGAATTTTCAAAGACGGGGGAACGTGCATTGCCGGCTGCCCGTCGGCGCGGCGCGGCCGCGCGGCGTCGGGTATCCTTGGCGGTTTGCCGACCGGATGTCCGACGCGTGCCGCCCATGACCGAACCCGACCCTTCCCATCTCGTGCGCGTGGAACCGCTCGGCGCGTGCTTCGACGCGCCCGAATCGCTGACAGTGCTGGAAGCGGCAGGGTTCGCGGGAGTGTCGCTGCCGAGATCGTGCCGGAACGGAACGTGCCGGACGTGTTTGTGCCGGATCGTCAGCGGAACGGTGCGCTACACGATCGAATGGCCGGGACTGAGCCGCGAGGAGAAGGCGGACGGCTATACGCTGCCGTGCGTGGCGGTGGCCACGTCGGATCTCGTTCTCGACGTGCCGGACGCGCAGATGTGCTGACCGGCGAGCCGCCGCAAGCGGTGCGGTGCACAATGCCCGCCGACGCGTGTGCTGCGTGTGCTGCGTGTGCCGGCCGTTCCGGCAGACCGCGTCGGCCTCGGCAGCGGAAAGCCTCCGCCGCGAGATCACGCCGCCCGCCCGTCGCCGGGCAGGCGGCGCACACCGTCAACCGCCCAGATACGCGCGCTTGATCTGGTCGTTCGCCAGCAGGTTCGCGCCCGTATCGGCGAGCACCACCCGGCCGGTCTCGAGCACGTAGCCGCGATCGGCGACCTGCAGCGCCTTGTTCGCGTTCTGCTCGACGAGGAACACAGTGACGCCTTCGTCGCGAATCGTGCGGATGATGTCGAAGATCTGCGCGATCACGAGCGGCGCGAGGCCGAGCGTCGGCTCGTCGAGCAGCAGCAGGCGCGGCTTGCTCATCAGCGCGCGGCCGATCGCGAGCATCTGCTGCTCGCCGCCGGACATCGTCCCGGCGCGCTGGCCCGACCGCTCCTTCAGACGCGGAAACAGCCGGTACACGTGCTCGACGCCCGCGTCGATCTCGTCGCGGCTCGCGAAGAAGCCACCCATCTTCAGGTTCTCGAGCACCGTCAGGCTCGGGAACACGCGCCGCCCTTCCGGCGAGATCGCGAGCCCCTGGCGCATGATGTCGTGGGTCGGCATCGCAGTGATGTCCCGGCCCTCGAACAGCACGCGGCCCTTCGACGCGCGCGGCGTGCCGCACACGGTCATCATCAGCGTCGTCTTGCCGGCGCCGTTGCTGCCGATCAGCGTGACGATCTCGCCCTTGTTCACCTCGATCGACACGCCCGACAGCGCCTCGACGGCGCCGTAATGCGTGTGGACCTGTTCCAGCTTCAGCATCACTCTTCCCCCAGATACGCCTTGATCACGCGCGGGTCGTTACGCACCGCGTCCGGCGTGCCGATCACGATCGGCCGGCCGTGCTCCATCACGAGAATGCGGTCCGACACGCCCATCACGAGGCTCATGTCGTGCTCGATCAGCAGCACCGCGACGCCGAACTCGCGGCGCAGCCTGTCGATCAGGTGCTGCAGCTCCACCTTCTCCTGCGGGTTGAGGCCGGCCGCGGGCTCGTCGAGCATCAACAGGCGCGGCTCGGTGATCATGCAGCGGGCGATCTCGAGGCGGCGCTGATGGCCGTACGACAGCGTGCCCGCCGGCCGGTTGGCGACCGCGGTCAGGTTCATCCGCTCGAGCCACGTCGCCGCGCGCTCGAGCGCGGCCTTCTCCGCGCGCCGGTACGCCGGCGTCGCGAACAGCCCGTGCAGCAGGCCCGACTTCACCTGCCGGTGCTGCGCGACGAGCAGGTTCTCGACCACCGTCAGCGACTTGAACAGACGGATGTTCTGGAACGTCCGCACGAGGCCCTTGCGGGCGATCTGGTGACTCGCGAGGCCGGCAACCGGGTGGCCGTCGAGCACGACGTCGCCCGACGTCGGCCGGTAGAAGCCGCCGACGCAGTTGAACACCGTGGTCTTGCCCGCGCCGTTCGGGCCGATGATCGCGAACACCTCGTCGCGGCGCACGTCGAAATCGATGCCGTCGACGGCGAGCAGCCCGCCGAAGCGCATCTGCAGCCCGGCGACCTTCAACAGTTCAGCATTCGCGCTCATTGCGGCAACTCCACGTGGGGACGGCTCGCGGGCAGCAGGCCCTGCGGACGCCACATCATCATCAACACCATCACCAGACCGAAGATCAGCATCCGGTACTCGGCGAAACCGCGCGCGACTTCGGGCAGCGCGGTCAGCAGGATCGCGGCGAGGATCACGCCGAGCTGCGAGCCCATCCCGCCGAGCACGACGATCGCGAGGATCAGCGCCGACTCGATGAAGGTGAACGACTCCGGATTGACGAGGCCCTGGCGCGCCGCGAAGAACGCGCCGCCGATGCCCGCGAACGATGCGCCGAGCGTGAACGCCGACAGCTTGATGCGGGTCGGGTTCAGCCCCAGCGAACGGCATGCGATCTCGTCGTCGCGCAGCGCTTCCCACGCGCGGCCCATCGGCATGCGGATCAGGCGGCTCGTCACGAACAGCGTGAAGCCGACCAGCAGCAGTGCGATCAGGTACAGGAAGATCACCATGTGCTCGCCGCTGTATTCGAGGCCGATCAGCTCGTGGAAGGTCTTCGCGCCCTCGACGCTCGCGCTGCGCGCCATCTCGAAGCCGAACACGGTCGGCTTCGGAATGCCGGAAATGCCGTCCGGGCCGCCGGTGAGGCTCGTCAGGTTGTTCGCGAGCAGGCGGATGATTTCGCCGAAGCCGAGCGTGACGATCGCGAGATAGTCGCCGCGCAGCCGCAGCACCGGAAAGCCGAGCAGGAAGCCGAACGTCGCCGACGCGAGCGCGGCGAGCGGCAGGCATTCCCAGAACGTCAGCCCGAAATACTGGTTGAGCATCGCGTACGTGTAGCCGCCGACCGCGTAGAAGCCGACATAGCCGAGGTCGAGCAGGCCCGCGAAACCGACGACGATGTTCAGGCCGAGGCCGAGGATCACGTAGATCAGCGCGAGCGTCGCGATATCGACCGCGCCGCGCGAACCGAAGAACGGCCACACGAGGCCGGCCGCGAGCATCGCCCAGACGATCGCGCGCTGCCGCGATGCGCCGAGTTCTGGCATCGCAGGCAGTTTCACGGCGGCTTTCGCGCGCGTGAGCCACGGCTTGAACAGCTGGAACAGGAACACGGCCGCGACCGCGACCCAGACCGGCCGCCAGTGCGGCTCGAGCACGACCTGGTAGCCGTCGAGCTTGAGCTGCAGGCCGAGCACGGGAATCGTGAGGATCGCCGTCAGCAGCGCGGCGGTCACGGCGTTTTTCAGCGACTGGCCGAAGGACGCGCCCGCGGCCGGATGACGAACGGATGTGATGACTTGACTCATCTGCGCCTCCCTCAGACCTTTTCGATGTCCGACTTGCCGAGCAGGCCGGTCGGGCGGAAGAGCAGGATCAGCACGAGCAGGCCGAACGCCACCACGTCCTTGTATTCGGCGGGCATGTAGCCCGCCGCGAAGGTTTCCGCGAGGCCGAGCAGCACGCCGCCGAGCATCGCGCCCGGAATGCTGCCGATCCCGCCGAGCACGGCCGCGGTGAACGCCTTGATGCCCGCGACGAAGCCGATGTACGGATTGAGCTTGCCGATCGTGAGCCCGATCAGCACGCCGCCGACGGCCGCGAGCATCGCGCCGAGCACGAACGTGAACGAGATCACGCGGTTCGTGTCGATGCCGAGCAGGTTCGCCATCTTCATGTCCTCGGCGCACGCGCGGCACGCGCGGCCCATTCGCGAATGCGAGATGAACAGCGTGAGCGCGATCATCAGCACGAGCGTCACGCAGACGATCAACAGGCGCGCATACGGCACGGTCACGTCGAAGTCGCCGCCGAGGTGGATGTCGAACGCGCCGGAGATCAGCACCGGCACGGACACGTCGCGCGCGCCCTGGCCGATCTGCACGTAGTTCTGCAGGAAGATCGACATGCCGATCGCGGAGATCAGCGGCACGAGGCGCGGCCCGCCGCGCAGCGGCCGGTATGCGACGCGCTCGACCGCGAAGCCGTACAGCCCGGTGACGATCACCGAGACGATCAGCGCCGCGCCGAGCACGAGCGGCAGCGGGTAGCCCGCCGACACGCCGATCGCGGTCAAGGTCACGAGGCCCACGTACGCGCCGATCATGTAGATCTCGCCGTGGGCAAAGTTGATCATGCCGATGATGCCGTAGACCATCGAATAGCCGATGGCGATCAACGCATAGATCGCGCCCAGCGTCAGGCCGTTGACCAGCTGCTGGGCGAATTGGGGAAAGAAGTCAGTCATGTGCGGGAAGCTCCCGGTTGCGCCGCGCCGCGCGCCGCCGCCGGATCACGGCGCGGCCGCGCGCAACGCACGGTGTGTCTCGAACCGCCCCGGCCGCGTGCGCGGCCGAGCGCCGCCGCGCCGCCCGGGTCTCGGGCGGAGGCGGCAGGCACGGGCGGGTACTCCGGTCAGTTGGCGGCGACGGTCTTCGTGGCGTCCTTGTGCCACGTGTAGACGACGAACTTGAACGCCTTCAGGTCGCCCTGGGCGTCGTACGCGACCTTGCCGATCGGCGTGTCGAACGTGTGCTGGTGCATGTACGCGGCGACCTTCGTCGGGTCCGTCGACTTCGCGCCGGCAATGGCGTCGGCGACGATCTTCACGGCGGCGTAGGCGGGCATCTGGAACGGACCGTTCGCGTCGCGCTTCTTGTCGGCGAAGGCCTTCACGAGACCGGCGTTGGCGGGATCGGCCGAGAAGTCGGCCGGCAGCGTGACGAGCATGCCTTCCGACGACGGGCCGGCGATCGCCGTCACGTCCTTGTTGCCGACGCCCTCAGGCCCCATGAACACCGCCTTCACGCCCTGCTCGCGCGCCTGGCGCAGCAGCAGGCCCATTTCCGGGTGATAGCCGCCGAAGTAGACGAAATCGACGCCTTGCGACTTCAGCTTCGTGATGATCGCGGAGTAGTCGGAATCGCCGGCGTTGATGCCTTCGAACAGCACGACCGGAATCTTCGCCGCTTCGAGATCCTTCTTCACCGACGACGCGATGCCCTGGCCATACGACTGCTTGTCGTGCAGCACCGCGACCTTCTTCGGCTTCACGTGCGCGATGATGTACTTCGCGGCGGCCGGGCCTTGCTGGTCGTCACGGCCGATCGTGCGGAAGACGAACTTGCGCTTCTTGTTCTCGGTCAGCTGCGGCGCGGTGGCCGACGGCGTGACCATCACGATGCCTTCGTTCTCGTAGATGTCGGATGCCGGGATCGTCGAGCCCGAGCACACGTGGCCGATCACGTACTTGATCTTCTGGCTGACGATCTTGTTGGCGACCGCGACGGCCTGCTTCGGCTCGCACGCGTCGTCCATCATCACCACCTCGAACTTGTTGCCACCCGCGCCGCCTGCCGCGTTGATCTGCTCGATCGCGGTCAGCGCGCCGGCCTTCACCATGTCGCCGTACTGGGCGACGGAGCCGCTCATCGGGCCGGCAATGGCGATCTTCACGGTTTCCGCGTGTGCGGCGCCAGCGGCGAACAGGACGGCGGCGAGAGAAATGGACGAAAGACGGGAAAGCGTCATCAGGAGCTCCTCGATGTTGTTTAGTCATACGGGCGAAGGCGGCATGACTTGCGCAATCGAACAGCACCCGGGACGAGACATGAGACACGCCCGAGACGCGAAAGACGGACCTGCGGCGGATGAAATGCGTATGCGGGGCCCGGCTCGTGCAGTTCCCGGAGGGAACCTTGGTTCGGAAAGACAACGTGATGCGTCTTGCATTGCGCAAGCGTTTCGCCTGCCCCGCTTGCCGAACCGCTCGCCGGAGGGATGTTCCGACAGCCGTTGGCAAGGCAGCCGAAATTATAAAAGCGTTTTTCTTTCGTCTGGCGTAAATGCAGACAAACCAAGGGAAAACCCGTAGGACGATTGACGGTCTCCGTCGCCACCCCGGCGCAACCGCTTTCGCAGCGCAGCGTGGCGAACGTTGCAATCCGGTTGCGCCGCGAAGACCGATTTTGCAGTCTTTTGTTGTGTGACAGGCTTCCTGGCGAGCACGGCGACGCGCGACGCGAATCGTTTATGCCGCGTCGCAGCATGATGCGACAACCGGGTGCGCGTGGCGGATCACGCGAACACCGTCCCGGTGCATGCGCACGGACGAGCCGATCTTTCAATCAGCCGTCAATTCGTTCGCATTCGAAATAAAAACGTTAGAAAAGTGAAATGAATGCGCGCGTTCGTTCCGGTTATCGCCCGGGCCGTGCCGCGCATCTCGCGCATCTCGCGCATGCGCGGCACGGCCCGGCAGACGGAACCCACGCGCCGCCCCTGCGTCGCGTCAGGCCGGCGACGTTTCCAACGCCGCGTCGGCCGGCGCGCCGGCGAGCTTCCCCTGGCGGCGCAGCTCGACCGCATCGAGTTCGCCGAGCGACGCCTCGCCGCTCGCGAGACGGAACAGGTGCATCGAGTTGGTGACTTCTTCCGCCTGCTCCTTCAACGACTCGGCCGCCGCCGCCAGCTGCTCCACCATCGCCGCGTTCTGCTGAGTGACCGAATCGATATGGTTCACCGCGACGCTGATCTGCGTGACGCCGGTTCGCTGCTCGGCCGCACCGACACTGATCTCGTCGAGCACGGTGCTGACCGACGTGACGGCCGCCAGCACCTCTTTCATCCGGTCGCGCGCGTCGATCGTGCGGTCGCGGCCCAGCGACACGCGCTGCGCCGAATCGGTCAGCACTTCCTTGATCTCCTTCGTCGCGACCGACGTCCGCTGCGCGAGCGCGCGCACTTCCGACGCGACGACCGCGAAGCCCCGGCCGGCACTGCCCGCGCGCGCGGCTTCCACCGCCGCGTTGAGCGCGAGGATGTTGGTCTGGAACGCGATGCCCTCGATGAGCTGCGCGATGTCGTTGATATGCCGCGTCGACTCGGTGATGCCTTCCATCGTTTCCGCGACCGCCTGCACCGCCTCGTTGCCCTGCAGCGTCACTTCGGACGTGTCGTGCGCGAGCGATGCGCCGCGCTCCGCCGCGTCCGCGCACTGCTTCACGGTGCCGTTGATCTGCTCCATCGACGAGGCCGTTTCCTCCAGGCTCGACGCCTGCGATTCCGTGCGCGCGGACAGGTCGTTGTTGCCGGCGGCGATTTCGCTGATCGCGAGACGCAGCTGATCGAGTTCGCCGCGCACGTCGTGAACCACCGTGCGCAGGTTCACCGACATCTGCATCAGGGCTTTCTGCAGACGGCCGACCGTGCCGGTCGAGCCGGTGCTCACGCCCTTCGACAGGTCGCCCGCGGCCAGCCGGTTCGCATCGTCCACGAGCAGGTTCATCGGCGCGATGGCGAGCCAGCGCGTCAGCCAGAAATTCAGCCCGATCGCGACCGCGGCGGTCGCCAGCGTGACCGGCAGCGGCAGACCCAGCGCGGCGGGCGCGATGATCACGCCTGCCGCCGCCAGCTGCGCCCCGAACAGCTTGACCTCGGTGCTCGGACGCAGCATCCGGTGAACGGTGCCGAGCCAGTTGCCGCGCACCAATTCACCCTCGCGCAACACGTGCTCCTTCTTGCCGTCGCTGGCCTCCTTGCGCATCACCGCATACAGGCGGTCGGCCGCCTGTACTGCTTCGCGCGACGGCACGCAGCGCACCGACAGATAGCCGGTGACGCGATTGCCGTCCACCATCGGCGTGGCGTTGGCCATCACCCAGTAGTGGTCGCCGTTCTTGCGGCGATTCTTGACCACGCCGCTCCACGGCAAGCCCTTCTGCAGCGTATCCCACATGTCGCGGAACGCCTCCTCCGGCATGTCGGGATGACGAACGATGTTGTGCGGCTGGCCGAGCAGCTCTTCCTTGCTGAAACCGCTCACTTCGATGAACGCGCGGTTGCAGTAGGTGATGCGGCCTTTTACGTCGGTGACCGAAACAAGCGTCTGTTTTGCCGACAGGGAATACTCATTCTGGGTTACGGGGTGGTTATCGCGCATCGTCGTGGATTCTGAAAACGTTTAAGCAGGATGGCACGCAGCGGCCGCGTCGCGCCGTCGAGGCGCAGGCCGAGCCGTCGTGCGGCCATCGACGTAAAGGCTAGGCGGCCCGGCTAAGCCACCGGGCGGTGAACTCCTGAGCGCTCATCGGTCGCGCAACGTAATAGCCTTGCGCTTCGTCGCAGCCGAGGTGAAGCAGATCGTCCGACTGCGCACGCGTCTCGACGCCCTCCGCGACCGTGCGAAGATGCAGTGCCTTGGCCATGCCGATGATCGTCTTGACGATCGTGCGGCTCGCGGGATCGTCCGACATGTCGCGGACGAACGACTGGTCGATCTTGAGCCGGTCGATCGGGAAGTGCTTCAGTTGCGCGAGCGACGAATAGCCCGTGCCGAAGTCGTCGATCGACAGCGAGAAACCCGCGCCGACGAGCTGCTCGGCCATGTCCCGCGCTTTTTTCGGGTCGTGCATCATCATCGACTCGGTGATCTCGAGCTCGATCGACGACGTGTGGACGCCCGCCTGCTCGACCTGGGCGATCGCGCGGCGCACGAAATCCTCGTCGGCGAGCTGCCACGTCGACACGTTGACGGCAACGCGGTGCGGGAAATCGAATCCGGCGCGCCGCCACCGGCACACCTGGCGGCTCGCCTCGGCGAGCACCCAGTCGCCCAGCGCGCCGATCAGGCCGCGCTCCTCCGCCACCGGAATGAACTCGGCGGGGCTGACCGGCCCCAGCTCGTCGTCGACCCAGCGCGCGAGCGCCTCGATGCCGGACAGCGTGCCGGTCGCGAGGCAGATCTTCGGCTGGTAGTTCAGGTGCAGGCGCTGTTCCTTGATCGCCACTTCGAGACGCCGCCCGAGCGCGACCGAACGCTGCACGTCGTCGCTCATCCGCGGGTGATAGAAGAGCGACGCGCGGCCGCCCTGCGCTTTCGCGCAGTACATCGCGGTGTCGGCGTGCCGCAGCAAGTTGTCGGCGGATTCGCCGTCATCCGGAAAGATCGCGACGCCGACGCTCATGCCGATCGTAAACGACATGCCGTTGACCGCGAACGGCAGCGTGATGGCCTTCAGCAGACGAGCGGCGGTTTCGGCCGCCGCGGCGCGGCTCGTCGGGCCGAGAATCGCGATGAACTCGTCGCCGCCGAGGCGGGCGAGCGTCTCGCCTTCGTGCAGCACGGCGCCCAGCCGCTCGCCGACGTGGCGCAGGATCTCGTCGCCGGTGGCGTGACCCTGCGTATCGTTGATCTCCTTCATCCGATCGAGATCGATGAACAGCACCGCCGCCTGCTCGCGCGACGCGCGCGCGGCGTCGAGCGTGCGCTGAAGCTGGATCATCGCCTGGGAGCGGTTCGGCAGACCGGTCAGCGTGTCGTAGAACGCCAGCCGCTCGATGTCGTTTTCGGCGAGCTTGCGCTCCGTGATGTCGTATACCGTGCCGATCCCGCGAATCGGCCGCCCACTCGCGTCGCGCTCGATCACGCCGCGCGTCTCGACCCACCGCACGGCCCATGCGATGTTGACGCGGTGCTCGATTTTCAGCGGCTTGCCGGTCAGTGCGATGTCCCATGCGGCCTGGACGTCCGCACGATCCTCCGGATGCACGCAGCGCAGGAACGACGCGCGGTCGAACGTCTCGTCCTGCGGCCATTCGTAGATCCGGTATGCCTCCGGCGACAGCGTGACCTTGCCGGTCATGAAGTTGATGTGCCAGTTGCCGATGCCGGCGACCGCTTGCGCGTTGAGCAGGTCCTTCTCCAGCCGGGTCTGCTTGCGCAGGTCCTCGATCACGATCAGCAGCCGTTCATCGTGCTGATCCTGGCCCAGCGGCAGCTTCGTGACCGTCAGCGCAACCGGCACCGCCAGCTGCGCGGGGCGATCGGACAGGCGCAGCGCCGTTTCCGCGCGCGCCTTCGGCTCGTGCAGCGCGCGGGCGATCAGGTCCCGCAGCACGTCGACCGCCATCACGCGGTCGAGCGACACGTCGCACAGCTGCTCGGGCTTGATGTCGAACAACGTTTCGCATGCGCGGTTCGCGAACAGGATGCGAAGATCCGGCGATACTACCAGCGTGCCGAACGGCAGGTTCGCGAATGCGGTTTCGAAGCCGCGCAGGCTCGCAATCCGCTCGTCGCGCTCGATGATGTAGCTGTCGATCGCGAGCCCGATGTCGACCAGCAGGATCTTGAGGATCGCCTGGATCGTCGGCAGGAAATCCGGCTCGTTCGGGCCGATGCGCTGTGCGATTTCCGGGAGCAGGTTGACGAGATAGTGGCTGTACGCGCCCGTGTACCACTCCGGCGACAGTCCGACCTTCGCGTGGACCGTGCCGACCCGAAGGCGGTGCTCGAAGTACTCGCGGTCATACTTGCCGGACGTCAGCATCGAGAAATAGTGGCGCTGGCTCTCCTTGAGGCGCGCGACCGTCGTCTCGTCGCCCAGCAGGTGCGCGGTTTCGTCGAATCCCTTCAGGTGTTCGTAAAAAGCGTCCACGAAACCCGGCGCCAGCTCGTCGAGCGAAGCGTGAAAATTCCTGAGATAGTTTTCGTCAACGGCCGAGAATGCGACAAATGCTTTTCGCTTGTCGAAATTAACAAGAGCAGACATGGTCAGTTGAGGCGGAACCTTTATTGTGTACGTCGGACGCAGTAGCCGCCCTGCAGGTGCGCACGGCGGCTGCCCGGTCGTGTCGACGGCGAGCCCTCGGTCGCAGTCCGCTTCGCCTTGCTGCGTTCACATCCGGGGATGGGAACGGGCTGGCACGCGGAGCCCGCGGGGCTTCTTTGAATGACGTCTTCCAAAACCGTGATTTTCTCGCGTTCCCGGACAGAAGGAAACAGTATGGAGAGCCAACATTCAGCCGTTGCTCGCCAAAAAGAAAATCGAAATTCGACCTAAAGTTTTCCGGAAACCCGCCGTATACGGCGGCCTTCGCGACAGGAATGCGTCTCAATACGGAAATTCCGCCTGAGCGACGGCTTATTCGTCCGATCAATCCGACCCACCGCTCGCGATTCGAACGGATCGTGCCGCGTCCGACAGAAAAGATGCGACTCCCTCATCTGTTTTCGGCACGAACCGGACAACCTTTAGCGCCGCGCACACACGCAGCCATCGCGAAGCCACACGACGCCCGTCATTCCGCGCACAGGCATTTTTGGTGTGAACAGCCACGGCGATCCACACCTGTTAATCTTCAATGCGGCGCAAGCGGCAGTTTTCGCCGGCAAGCGATACGCGTCGCCGAACAGCGCGTCACGGCAGCACCCGCGCGCTGCGCCGCACACGCGCGACCGACACCGGAGGGCGTCGGCGGCCGATGTGAGCGGATGCCCCGCTCGCGACGCATGCGCAGTGCCGATCGTTTTTGACTTTCCAACCGTAACCGTTTCAGGATGCCATGGATTTCGACGTGATCGTTTTGGGCGCGGGCATCGTCGGCGTGTCGGCCGCCCTTCATCTTCAGGATCGCGGACACAAGGTCGCGCTGCTCGATCGCGGCGCCCCCGGCGAAGGCACGAGCTTCGGCAACGCGGGACTGATCGAGCGCTCGTCGGTCGAGCCGTACCCGTTTCCGCGCAGCCCGCTCACGCTGTTGCGCTACGCGTTGAACCGCTCCACCGATCTCTACTGGCACAGCGCGTCGCTGCCGGCATTCGCGCCGTGGCTCGCGCGCTTCTGGTGGGAATCCGCGCCGCAGCGCCACGCGGCGGCCGCGCGAGACATGCTGCCGCTGATCGAGCGCTGCATCGTCGAGCACGACGCGCTGATCGCACGCGCCGGCGCGAACGCGCTGATTCGCGCGAGCGGCTGGATGGAGGCCTTCCGCACCCCGGCCGCATTCGAGCGCGGCATCGCCGAGGCCACGCAGACCGCGCGCCGGCACGGCCTGCGCGTCGCGCCGCTCGATGCGACGGCGCTGCTCGCGCAGGAGCCGAGCCTCGCGCCCGGCTTCTGCGGCGCGCTGCACTGGCTCGATCCGAAAAGCGTCGTCGATCCGGGCGGCCTCGTGAAAGCGTATGCGCGGCTCTTCGAGCAAGGCGGCGGCACGCTGCTCGACGGCGACGCCGCGAGCCTCGACGCGCGCTCGCCCGGCTGGCAGGTCGCGACGCGCGACGGCACCGCCGCGGCGCCCGCCGTCGTGGTCGCGCTCGGGCCGTGGTCGGACACCGTGTTCGCGAAGTTCGGCTACCGCATTCCGCTGCGCGAGAAGCGCGGATATCACATGCACTACGCGCCGACCGCGCAGAGCACGCCCTCCGCGCCGATCGTCGATCGCGAAGCCGGGTACGTGATTGCGCCGATGCAGCGCGGCCTGCGCCTGACCACCGGCGTCGAGATCGCGCGGCGCCAGGTCGCGCCGACCGGCGTGCAGCTCGAACGCGCCGAGCGCCTCGCGCGGCCGCTGTTCCGGCTCGGCGAGCGGCTCGATCCGCAACCGTGGCTCGGCTTCCGGCCGTGCACGCCGGACATGCGCCCGGTAATCGGCCCCGCGCCCGCGCATCGCGGGCTCTGGTTCGCGTTCGGGCACAACCATCATGGCCTGACGCTCGGCCCGGTCACGGGGCGGCTGCTCGCGGAGATGATGACGGGCGAAACGCCGTTCACCGATCCCACGCCGTATCGCGCCGACCGCTTCTGAGTAGTCGTGCAGGGTCCGTTCCCGCCAATAACGGCAACAGGCCTTCGCGAATCAAGCGGAACGGCACGACTCACGTTTGCCACCCCGGATCTCCCGATCCGGGGCATTTTTGTCTGCGCTTTTCTCGAGAATGCCCGCCGATTGTTTCTGAATCGGCAAAAGGTAATTCGATCCAGGCAGGATGTTTTTTCCGCGCGCGTGCGCTTACATTTAGCGCACTTCTTATGGAAACCGCTACGGAATCGACTTCAGACAGTCGCAGCCACTGCCTGCAGCGAGACCGCGCGAGCTTTGGGAAACGGCAAATGATGTCCTCCAAACCCATGCCAGTGCTCGATCCTGACGACGTCCACGTCGAAATTCTCGAACGCTCCGACACGCTGCTCGTCGTCCGCTGGGTCGAACCCGGCCGCTGTCACTACGGCGAGCAACGGTGGCGCCGCCGCTTTGCGCAGCGCACCGGCACCTGCGCGCTGTCGCGCCAGGTGATCCAGCGCGGAGACGAGGTGTTCCGCCCGGCCGAGCGCCCGGCCCCCGCCAACGCCGCCGCGATGATCTCCGCAGCCGAAGTGCTCGGCCTGTCCGGCGGCAAGTAAGCGCCCGTCCGGCGCAGCACCGGATCACCCGATCCGTTCCCTTGCTTGTCCGCCACGCGCACCGCATCCCCGCGCAGTTCGTCGAGATCGCACTCGATCCCACCGGGCCGCAGTGCGGCGGCAGCCACGCCGAATACACGTCAACGGCCGGATCGCATGTCACGAATTCGTCACACTTATTGCGCGCACTGAAACGAAAGAATAATGAAAGGCTTTCGTCTCGCGTGATATTTACAGTTTAAGCAACAATCTTTAGCCAAAAGCAGCGTTTACCCTAGCGCCTCCGGTGACTAAGATTTAGCCAATCGCTTAAGACATCGTATCGAAAGCGAACCTTATAAAACACCGGAGGTAGGTAATCATGAAGTCGCTCGTTTTTGCAGTTGTTGCCGCAACCGCCCTGTCCGCTTCGTTCGGCGCATTCGCGCAAAGCAACGTGAGCCGCGCGCAAGTGCGCGAGGAACTGGTTCAGCTCGAGAAGGCCGGCTACCAGCCGGGCGCAGCAAGCCCGTACTACCCGGAAGACATCCAGGCTGCGGAAGCGCGCACGCAAGGCGCCGACACCAGCGGCTACGGCGCGCAGGCAGCGCCGGTCGCACGTGCAGGCAGCCCGGCGCCGGTCGCTGCGGTGGCCAACGCGCGCGATTCGATCTTCTTCGGTCATTAAGCCCGGCGTGCCCGTTACGGGCACCGCGCATCGCGCATGACGCATCCAGACGAGCCCGGTTGCCGGGCTCGTCTTTTTTTACCTCCGTCGCTCCGTATGGGGCGGCTTCGCCCGGACGCATCGCGTCCGGGCGCTTTTTCGAATACCAGAGCAAACGCGCGTCACACGGCCGCCGTGCCGTGCTGGCTGTGTGCCGGCAAGCCGATCACGCGCCCCGCATGAGTCGGCGCCGGACATGCGCGCTGCAGCGCGTGCAATGCGGCGATGCGCTCGGAGACATCCGCATCGAACGGCGCGGCCTTCGAGCCGTCACGGGTGTCGACGTGCAGCAGCATCTGTTCGCTCGCGCAGACCGGCGCGTCGATCCCGTCGGCGAACATCTCCAGATACAGATGCATGCGTTTCGCGTCGCTCGCGAGCACGCGCGCGTCGACGCGCACGCGCTGCCCCTCCTTGATCTCGCGCAGATAGTTGATGTGCGCCTCGAGCGTATAGACCGAACGCCGCCG
The DNA here is from genome assembly GCF_000687455.2 of Burkholderia sp. lig30. Classification (GTDB taxonomy): domain Bacteria; phylum Pseudomonadota; class Gammaproteobacteria; order Burkholderiales; family Burkholderiaceae; genus Burkholderia. Next base: position 32,095 of record NZ_JGVW01000074.1, on the reverse strand, counting down.
GGCCTTGCGCGCGGCGTCGTCGAGACCGATGCGGTCGAGCAGCGCGTCGGTCGCGAAGCTGTAGATCAGCAGGTAGAACGCATCGCGCAGATGCCCGTTGTAATCGACCCATTCGGGCCGCACGACGTCGCGGTAAATCGTCAGTGGCGTGTCTTCGGTCATGGTTCGGTCAGGGCTTGTTTACGCTAATCCTCGAATCGCATCCCGTGCCGCGCCTTGACTTCGCCGATCGCGCGCAGCACCTCCGTAATGCACTCGTCGCGATAGCGCTCCAGCGCCTTGATGCTGCGCGCGCCCTGCTGCTCGGCCGTGCCCTCGACGACACGGTCGATCAGCCGGTCGGTCAGCGGCGGCGCGACGAGTTTCGTCCAGGGCAGTTCGAGCGCCGGACCGAACTGCCGCATGAAGTGTCGCATGCCGGCGTCGCCGCCGGCGAGCGTATAGGTCAGGAAAGTCCCCATGAACGACCAGCGAATGCCCGCGCCGAAGCGGATCGCGTCGTCGATTTCGCCGGTCGTCGCGACACCTTCGTCGACCAGGTGCAGCGCCTCGCGCCACAACGCTTCGAGCAGCCGGTCGGCGATGAAGCCGGGCACTTCCTTGCGGACCCTCAACGGCCGCATGCCGAGACCGCGATAGATCCGCATCGCCGCCTCGACCGCGTCGGGCGACGTACGCGCGCCGCCGAGCACCTCGACGAGCGGCAGCAGATACACCGGATTGAACGGATGGCCGACCACGCAGCGGGCCGGATGCGCCGCGTGCGCGTAGAAATCCGACGGCAGGAGGCCTGAGGTCGACGACGCGACGATCGCGTCGGGCCTCGCCGCGCGGCCGATCTGCGCGTGCAGCTCGCGCTTGAGCGCCTCGCGTTCGGGCGCGCTTTCCTGCACGAAATCCGCGTCCGCCACGCAGGCCTCGATCGTCGTCACGAACCGCAGGCGCGCCGGATCGGCGCCCGGCTTCAGGCCGGCGCGCTCGAGCGCGGGCCATGCATTTGCGACGTTCGCGCGCAATTGCCGCTCGGCGTCGGGCGCGGGGTCCCATGCCACCACGTCGAGACCGTTGGCGAGCGCGCGGGCGACCCACCCGCTGCCGATCACGCCGGTGCCGATTGCGGCGAATGTCCTGATGTCTGTCGTCACGTCCATCACAAGCGCATCCTCGAAAACGGGGAAGAAAGCGGCGGCATCCGCGGCACGTGCGCGAACGCCGCCACATGGGGAACCGTCACGCGAATTTGGCGAGCGCGCGGCGTTCGAGCGGACGCTCGCCGCGCGGCGGCAGGCCGAGCGTGCGGCGCCCCTCGGCCGGCGTCAGCACCCGCGCGCCGAGGCGTTCGACGATGTCGCGCGCGCGCTCGACAAGCGCGCCGTTCGACGCGGGCACGCCGCGATCGAGCCACAGGTTGTCCTCGAGGCCGACCCGGACGTGACCGCCGAGCAGCATCGCCTGCGCGACCATCGGCATCTGCATCCGCCCGATGCCGAAGCCGGCCCACTGCGCGCCCGGCGGCAGGTTGTCGACCATCGCCTTCATCGTGCCGGTGTCGGCAGGCGCGCCCCATGGAATGCCGAGGCAGAGCTGGAAGAGCGGCGGCGCGTCGAGCAGGCCTTCCGTCAGCAGCTGCTTCGCGAACCACAGATGCCCGGTGTCGAAGATCTCCAGCTCCGGCTTCACACCGAGCGTCTGGATGCGCTTCGCGCCGGCGCGCAGCTGCGCGGGCGTCGACACGTAGATGAAGTCGCCGTCGCCGAAATTCAGCGTGCCGCAATCGAGCGTGCAGATCTCCGGCAGCAACTCCTCAATATGCGCGAGCCGCGCGAGCCCGCCGACGAGATCCGTGCCGCGGCCGAAGCGCATCGGCTCATCGCCCGGCCCGATCTCCAGATCGCCGCCCATCCCGGCGGTCAGGTTGATGATGATGTCGACGCCGGCCGAGCGAATCCGGTCGACCACCTCGCGGTACAGGTGCGGATCGCGGCTGCCGCGCCCGCTTTGCGGATCGCGCACGTGACAGTGCGCGACCGTCGCGCCCGCCTTCGCGGCCTCGATTGCCGCGGCGGCGATCTCCTTCGGCGTGACGGGAATCGCCGGATGCTTGCCGACGGTGTCGCCCGCGCCGGTCACGGCGCACGTGACGATGACTTCATGGTTCATGCCGGGTGCCTCGTTTTGCAGGGGTTGTCTGTTTGGGGGGATCGGCACGGGGCGCCGAGCGCTGCGCCCTCGCCCGTTACAGGCCGAGATAGGCCTTGACGGCCGGCAGGCCGTCCCTGCCGTCGAACGTCTTCACGCCCGCGAGCCACGGTTCGAGCGCCTGCGGATTCTTTTTCAGGTACGCGCGCGCGGCATCCGCCGGCCGGGTCTTGTTCATCACCGCCTGCATCAGTTCGTTCTCGAGTTGCGTCGAGAAGCGCAGGTTCGAGACGAGCCTGCCCGCGTTCGGGCAGCGCGTGAGGAAATCGGGCGCGGTCAGCGTGTAGACGCGCGCCTCGCCGTCATTCGGCCCGAACGACGCATCGCCGCCCGACAGGTAGCGCATGTCGATCTCGATGTTCATCGGATGAGGCTCCCAGCCCAGAAAGACCACCCACTTCCTGTCGCGGATCGCGCGCCCGACCGTGACCAGCATGCCCGCCTCGCTCGATTCGACGAGCTTGAAGCCGCCAAGGCCGTACTGGTTCGTGTCGATCATCTTCCGGATCGTCGCGTTCGCGCTGCTGCCGGGCTCGATGCCGTAGATCTTGCCGTCGAGTTCGGCGCGATGCTTCGCGATGTCGTCGAAGCGCGTGAGGCCCGCCTGATGCACGTAGCTCGGCACCGCGAGCGTGGTCTTCGCACCGGACAGGTTGGGCGGCTCGATCAGCTGGATCGACTTGCCGTCGAGGAACGGCTGAAGCTGACGCTGCTGCACGGGCCACCAGTAGCCGAGCGACACGTCGATCTGACGGTTCTTCAGGCCCGCGAACGAGATCGGCACCGACGCGATCGTCGTGGCCGGCTTGTAGCCGAGCGCCTCGAACACGGCCGACGCCAGCGCGGTCGTCGACGTGATGTCGGTCCAGCCAATGTCGGCGAAGCGCACGGTGCGGCAGCTTGCGGGCTCCGGCTCGGCCCGGGATGCGGCCGGGTACAGGGATGCCGCAAGCACGACTGCGGCGAGTGCGGCGATCTTTCTCGACTTCATGGTTGTTTCCCCACGTTCGATGGATCGGCTGGCCGGATGGCGGGATCGGTTCCGGCCTGGGTGATGGACTCCAAAGTAACGGGACGTATTTGTCGCGAGGCGACTGATGGCGACGCTTTCTTGACTGTGGGCGACTGCGAGGGGAAACCACTATGGGGGGGCAGGTGTCGGGAACAATCGAGGCGGGAATGCCTCCGGCGGGGACATGACGGAAAGGCGTCAGCGAAGCGCCCGCAGCCCTTCCGGCCTGCTAGACTGGAAATTCCCCTGCAACCCATGGAGGGAAACATGACGACCGTCTATGTCGTGAAGACCGGTGAGCAGTTTCTCTGCGCCGCCGAGGACGGCGACATCGGCATGGCGCCGACGATTGAAGACGCCATATCCTTTCTCTCGTATGAGGAAGCGAAAAAAGCGGCGAACATGCATGCCGACCCCGGATACGAAATCGTGGCCGTCAACGTTGACAGAGGCTAACGCGAAATCCGCTGCTGGACGCTCGGTGAGGCACGGTACTCGCAATCCGGCCGGCGCCGTGCGATAGGGTGTCCCGGTCGACTGCGTCCAAAATCATCGGCGAACGGGCTGCCTTGCGCAGTCAGGCTGCGAGAACGCGCGTCGGCGACATGGCACCTGTGTATCCGCGGATATGCGCGGGGCAATCCGCGCGGTAACCGCTAGAATTGCGGTTTTAGCCCCGAATACGTCCATGTCCTTTGCCTCGCTTGGCCTGATCGATCCGTTGCTGCGTAATGTGCAGGACCTCAATTACCAGACACCTACGCCGGTGCAGGCCAAGGTGATTCCTGTCGTGCTCAGTGGCAAGGACGTCATGGCGGCGGCACAGACCGGCACTGGCAAAACGGCGGGTTTTGCGCTGCCCCTGTTGCAACGGCTGGTGCAACACGGCCCGGCGGTGTCCAGCAACCGCGCGCGTGTTCTGGTGCTGGTGCCCACGCGTGAACTGGCTGAACAAGTGCTGCAAAGCTTCATCGCTTACGGCAAAGGCCTCGACTTGCGATTTCTGGCCGCCTACGGCGGTGTGAGCATCAACCCGCAGATGATGAAGTTGCGCAAAGGCGTGGATGTGCTCGTTGCCACGCCGGGCCGTTTGCTGGATCTCAATCGCCAGAACGCAGTGCAGTTCGATCAAGTACAAACGCTGGTGCTGGATGAAGCCGACCGCATGCTGGATCTGGGCTTTGCGCGCGAACTCAACGCCGTCTTTGCTGCGTTGCCCGCTCAACGCCAGACCCTGCTGTTCTCTGCCACGTTTACCGATGATATCCGCGCGATGGCGGCGGGCATTCTGCGCGGCCCGGTCAATATCAGCGTCAGCCCGCCCAATGCCACGGCCAGCAAGATCAAGCAGTGGGTGGTGCCGGTGGATAAAAGGAACAAGCCCGACCTCTTCATGCACCTTGTGGCCGAGAACAACTGGAAGCACGCGCTGGTGTTCGTCAAAACCCGCAATGGCGTGGATTACCTGGCGGCCATGCTGGATGAAGCGGGCTATGCGGTCGACACCATCCACGGCGACAAGCCGCAACCCGCGCGCCTGCGTGCGCTGGAGCGCTTCAAGGCCGGCGAAGTACAGATGCTGGTCGCCACCGATGTCGCTGCGCGCGGGCTGGATATCGACGACCTGCCGCTGGTGATCAACGTTGACCTGCCGATCGTCGCGCAAGACTATGTGCACCGGATTGGCCGTACCGGCCGCGCAGGCGCCAGCGGTGTGGCGGTGTCCCTTGTGTGTGCCGATGAAGCACCGCAACTGGCCGCGATCGAAGCGCTGATCCGGCAAACGCTGCGCCGTGAAGAGGAGCCGGGTTTTGAAGCCGAACACCGCGTGCCGGAAACCAGCGCGACGGGCCAGATCATCAAGAAACCCAAAAAGCCCAAGAAGCCCAAAGTGCCGCAAGCTGCGTCGGGCGCCGTGCAGGTGCCCGGCAAGAAACCGCGCCCGCAAGGTGGCGAAAACAAACGCAAGCCTGTGGCGCCGCGCGCTGTGGCCGCGGGTAAAGGCACAAGCTTGTCCAGCGGCAGTCCATTCAGCGCGCAAAAGCCACGCAGCAAACCCGCCAGCAAGCCGGCTGCGAGTTCACGCAAGCCGGCTGGCAAACCCGCTGATGGCCGCGGCAAACGCCAGCCCTGATCCGCGGGATGAGTCAAGCCAGCCCTGGAACAGGCTGGAGGTTTGCTACCCGCTGGCAGACAGCGGCGCCGCTTCGGCGCGCATCAGGTCGGCGGGTAACGGCGCACTGAAGCGTGAACAGATGCTTTCTGCGTCAAGCGCGTGCCGGACGCAGCAGGGGCAAGCGGACCGAATGACGAACGAAATCCCGTGTACGATCGGCCGTTACGCTCATACCGTCCGCCACCGCTCCCCCATGCCCGAGGATTTCCACTTCCTGCTGCTGCCCGGGTTCTCCGCGCTCGGCTTCATGTCCGCGCTCGAGCCGCTGCGCGTCGCGAACCGCTTTCGTGCGCAACGCTACCGCTGGCACGTGCTCAGCGTGGACGGCGCGCCCGTCGCCGCCAGCAACGGCATTCCGGTCGCCGCCGATGCGGCGTGCGCGGACGTCGACCGGATCGACACGCTGTTCGTCGTCGCGGGCTTCGATCCGCTCGCCTGCCATACGCGCGCCCTTGCCGACTGGCTGCGGCATCACCACCGGCGTGACGCGACGCTCGGCGGCATCGACACCGGCAGCTTCGTGCTCGCCGAGGCATGCCTGCTCGATCCGTCGCATCCGGTCACGCTGCACTGGGAAGCGCTCGCCGCGTTCCGCGAACGCTATCCGCACCTCACCGCGACGCAGGACCTGTTCGAGATCGGCGAGCGGCGCATCACCTGCGCGGGCGGCACCGCGTCGATCGACATGATGCTCGACCTGATCGGCCGCCGGCACGGCGCGGATCTCGCGGCGACGATCTCCGAGCAGTTCGTCGTCAGCCGGATCCGGCAACGCTCGGACAGCCAGCGGCTCGAGATCGCCGCGCGCTACGGCGTGCATAACCGCAAGCTGATCCAGGCGATCGGCACGATGCAGCGCCACATGGAAAATCCGCTGAAGCCCGACGCGCTCGCCGACGAAGCGGCCATCACGCGCCGCCAGCTCGAACGGCTGTTCAGCGCGACGCTGAATGACACGCCGACGCGCTTCTACCAGAACCTGCGGCTCGACCGCGCACGCGAATTGCTGCGGCAGACCGACATGTCGATCGCCGCGATCTGCGGCGCGTGCGGGTTCGAATCGCCGTCGCATTTCTCGCGGACGTACCGCATGCGCTTCGGCGTCAGCCCGCGAAACGATCGAAGCGCAACGCGGTAGGACACTCCGCTAGAATCAGGGCTTCTCCCACTGCGCCGCCGGCCCCTTCCACTCATGCCGAACACCGCCCACTCGCCCGACGATATCCCGTTCGACCGCGTGACCTCCGCGTTCGACCTGCCCGGCCATTCCATCGTCCGCTCGCTCGGCATCGTGCAGGGCGTCGTCGTACGCTCGCGTTCCGTCGTCGGCTCGTTCGGTGCCGCGCTGCAGACGATCTTCGGCGGCAACATCACGCTCTATACGTCGTTATGCGAAAAGACCCGCCAGCACGCATTCGACCTGATGCTCGACCAGGCCCGCCAGCGCGGCGCGAACGGCATCATCGGCATGCGCTACGACTCGACCGAGATCGGCACCGGCATCACGGAAGTCATCTGCTACGGCACCGCAGTGCAGGTGACGCGCGCGGCGTGACCGCAGCCGCGGCGTTACAGCCACGGGCCGGAAGTCAACCCGGTCAACCGCCGACCGTCGCACTCGACCGGCCGAAGACCGTCCGGCCATTGCCGGTCAGAACGAATGCCGCATGCCGATCCGCACGTCGGCCTGGGTCGGCGTCGTCGACGGCGCGAAGCTGTAGCCGATCACCGCATCGACACCGTTCGACGCGCGCAGGTAGTCGCCGGAAATATAGACGTCAGTGCGCTTCGACAGCATGTAATGCAGGCCCGCCGACCCCTGGTTCCAGTGATGGCCTTCGAAGCGCGTGTGCTGATAGCCCGCGATCAGGCTGAGCGCCGGCGTGAACTGGTACAGGCCGCCGCCTTCGTAGACCTGCATGTGCGACGTGTTGCCGAAGCCCTTGATCGTCGTGTACGAGAAATTGCCGCTCAACGTCAGCTTGTCGATCACATAGCTCGCGCCGACGCCGAACGTGCCCTGGCTGTCGACGTTCATCGGCGTGTTCGCGAACAGGTCGGTCGCCTGCCCGGTCGCCGGATCGACGCTGACGGTCGGCTGGCCGAGGAAGGTCTTCGTGCCGATCATCGCGTACGGATCGAACGCATAGATGCCGAACGGGTTGTTCAGGTGCGTGTACGCGGCGCCGATCGACAGGTTGCCGTTCGCGTAGCTCGCGCCCGCGCTCCACGCGCTGTTGCGGTGAATGTCGCCCGCGACGTTGCCGAACGAATACATCGCGCCGAACTTGAAGCCGCCGAAGTCGTTCGACAGGAATTTCACCGAATTCGGCAGACGGTCGCCGTTGAGGCGGTCGAAGTCGCCCTGATGGATCGCATAGCCGCTCCCCCACGCGGAGATGTTGAAGATCGTCACCATCTCGTTGGTCATGTCGAGCTGGTTGCCGAACGACAGCGTGCCCCAGTCGTTCTGCAGCCCGACATAGGCCTGGCGGCCAAATTCTGCGCCGCCGAAGCCGAGCTGGCCGTTGCCGAGCCGGAAGCCGCTCTCCAGCACGAAGACCGCCTTCATGCCGCCGCCCAGATCCTCGCTGCCCTTGAAGCCGATCCGGTTGCCGTACGACACGCCGTCGTCAAACTTGAACACGTGCGCGCCGCCGGAATTGCTCGCCCACGTCACGCCCGCGTCGATGATCCCGTAGAGCGTCACGCTGCTCTGCGCATGGCCCGCAGCTGGCATGCATGCTGCCGCCGATGCGACGGCGGCTGCCGCGGCAAGTTTCGATTTCCTCATTGTCGACCACCCTCCCTGACACTTCGTTGAAAAGAAGACTCCAGACCTTGTTTCTCCGATCCGCTGTATGTATTTGAATCACGTACGCCTAACGACTTCATTCGTTCTGCGTTCCGAAATGGCGGACCCATTGGCGAAAAATACAAACCCATATTTCGCGCCACCCGTCTGCAAGCGACACCAACCATGCCGAAAGCGACCGCGCGTCGTGGCGCAGCGATACCAGCCGCACGGCGGTTCGGTTCTATCCGCGCGCGGCCGCGCCTGCTTTACTTCACGCATGGCCGGCCGCGGCAATCGCCGCACGCGCCGGCCGCTCAACGAACCGAGAGGAACCGCATGTCCGCCCTGCCCCGTTCGCAACAATTCGTCCTGACGCTGTCGTGCCCGAGCGCCGCCGGACAAGTGGCCGCCGTCGTCGGCCTGCTCGATCGCCATCGCTGCTACGTCGACGAACTGACCGTTTTCGACGACGATCTCAGTCAGCGCTTCTTCGTACGCTGCGTGTTTCATCCGACCGACGCGCACGAACTGCGCGTCGACGCGCTGCGGCAGGAATTCGCGCCGATCGCGGCCGCATTCGACATGCAGTGGGCGATCCACGACGTCAATGCGCGGCCGAAGGTGCTGATCATGGTGTCGAAGCTCGAGCATTGCCTGGCGGACCTGCTGTTCCGCTGGCGGATGGGCGAGCTGAAGATGGACATCGTCGGGATCGCGTCGAACCATCCCGACCTGGAACCGCTCGCGCAGCAGCACGGCCTGCCGTTCCGGTACTTCCCGATCACCGCCGGCACGAAGGCGCAACAGGAAGCGCAATGGCTCGACGTGTTCGAATCGAGCGGCGCGGAACTCGTGATCCTCGCGCGCTACATGCAGGTGCTGTCGCCGGAGGCGAGCGCACGGCTCGTCAACCGCGCGATCAACATCCACCACTCGTTCCTGCCGGGCTTCAAGGGCGCGAAGCCCTACCATCAGGCCCACACGCGCGGCGTCAAGCTGATCGGCGCGACCGCGCACTTCGTCACCGACGATCTCGACGAGGGCCCGATCATCGAGCAGGTCGTCGAGCGCGTCGACCATTCGTACCGGCCGGAGCGGCTGCTCGCGGTCGGGCGCGACGTCGAATGCATCACGCTCGCGCGCGCGGTGAAGGCGTTCATCGAGCGCCGCGTGTTCCTCAACGGCGACCGGACGGTGGTGTTCGGGTAACGCCCGGGCGGGCGGCACGCCGCCCGCGCGCGCGTCGCGGGAGCTTGACGCACATCAACGAAGCCGCCCCGGCTTTCCCCGACGATGGTCGCGGTCAACCATTCGGGGTTTCCGTGGAGCATCATGCCGACCTTCTGGCCGGCGGGCGCTGGCGCCCGCGCATACCCGGCTGGCGCGACCTGATCGCCGTCCTGCTCGTGCTGGGCCTGATCGTGCTGCTCGGCTCGGGCGCGCGGCAGATGACGGCCCCGCTGGCCGTCACGCAGCACGCCGCCATCTCCACGTCGCCGCTCGCGTTGCCCGGCTATACGCTGCGCACGGTCACGCGCATGCTCGCCGCGCTCGGCGCGTCGCTGCTATTCACCTTCACCTACGCGACGCTCGCCGCGAAAAGCCGCCGCGCCGAAATGGTGCTGATTCCGCTGCTCGACGTGCTGCAATCGGTGCCGATCCTCGGCTACCTGTCGTTCACCGTGGTCTTCTTCCTGTCGCTCACGCCGGGCAACACGTTCGGCGCCGAACTGGCCGCGATCTTCGCGATCTTCACGAGCCAGGCGTGGAACATGGCGTTCAGCTTCTATCAGGCGCTGCGCACCGTGCCGCGCGATCTCGACGAGGCGAGCCGCAGCCTGCGCCTCGGCGCATGGCAGCGCTTCTGGACGCTCGACGTGCCGTTCGCGATGCCCGGCCTGATCTGGAACACGATGATGTCGATGTCCGGCGGCTGGTTCTTCGTCGTCGCGTCCGAGGCGATCTCGGTCGGCGACGTCCGCATCGCCCTTCCCGGCGTCGGCTCGTATGTCGCGATCGCGATCGAGCGGCGCGACCTCGCCGCGGTCGGCTATGCGATCGCGGCGATGACGGTCGCGATCGTCCTCTACGATCAGTTGCTGTTCCGGCCGATGGTCGCGTGGGCAGACAAATTCCGCTTCGAGCAGACGGCCAGCAGCGCAGCGCCGCCGAGCTGGCTGCTCGACCTGCTGCACCGGGCGCGCCTGATCCAGCACGCGGCGGCGCCCGCCGGCGCCTGGCTGCACCGCGCCGCGCACGCGCGGCTCGCCTGGGTGCCGCGCTGGCCCCGGCCGCGCGTCGCGCCGCCGCGCCGCATCGGCGACCTGTTGTGGCTCGCGGTCTGCGCCGCGGCGGCCGCCTGTCTGGCGCTCGTGCTCTGGCGCTTCGCGAGGCCGGTGCTGTCGTGGAGCGACGTCGCCGCCGTCGCGCGCAACGGCGCGCTCACGCTGCTGCGCGTGACCGTGCTGATCGGCGTCGCGTCGGCGGTCTGGGTGCCGATCGGCGTGTACGTCGGCCTGCGCCCGAAGGCGACCGCGCTCGTCCAGCCGGTCGCGCAGTTTCTCGCGGCGTTTCCGGCCAACCTGCTGTTCCCGGTCGCGGTCTACCTGATCGTGCATTTCGGCCTGACGCCGTCGATCTGGCTCACCCCGCTGATGATCCTCGGCACGCAGTGGTACATCCTGTTCAACGTGATCGCCGGCGCGACCGCGTTTCCCGACGATCTGCGCGAAGCCGCCGCGAGCCTGCGCCTGCGCCCGCCCTCCTGGTGGCGCAAGGCGGTGCTGCCCGGCATCCTCCCGTACTACGTGACGGGCGCGATCACCGCGTCGGGCGGCGCATGGAATGCGAGCATCGTGTCCGAGTGGGTCAGCTGGGGCGCGACGACCCTCGATGCGCACGGCCTCGGCGCGTACATCGCCCGCATGACCGCGGCGGGCGACTACCCGCGCATCGCGCTCGGCGTCGCGACGATGTCGATCCTCGTGGTCGCGACGAACCGCCTGCTGTGGCGGCCCCTCTATGCTTACGCGGAACGCCGCAACCGTCTCGACTAGGAGCTTGTGATGACGCAACTGCCCGCGCCTGCCGACGCCGAGGCCGACCACGCCGCCACGCGGCGCGCGGCCGCGCCCGAGCCTGTCATCGAGCTGCGCGACGTGAGCATGTCGTTCGCCAAGCTGTCGGGCGAGCCGCTGCCCGTCCTCGGCCATGTCGGCCTGACGCTGCGCGAAGGCGAGATCCTCGGGCTGCTCGGCCGCTCCGGCTCCGGCAAATCCACGCTGCTGCGGATCGCGGCCGGCCTCGTCGCGCCGACGTCCGGGCAGGTGATCTATCGCGGTGCGCCGCTGCGCGGCCCCGCCGAAGGCATCGCGGTGGTGTTCCAGACGTTCGCGCTGTATCCGTGGCTCAGCGTCGCCGACAACGTCGCGCTGGGGCTCGATGCGATCGACCTGCCGCATGACCAGGTCGCGCCGCGCGTGCGCGAAGCGATCGACCTGATCGGCCTCGACGGCTTCCAGTCCGCGTATCCGCGCGAGCTGTCGGGCGGCATGCGACAGCGCGTCGGCTTCGCGCGTGCGCTGGCCGCCGAGCCGGCGCTGCTGTTGATGGACGAGCCGTTCTCGGCGCTCGACGTGCTGACGGCGGACACGCTGCGCACGGATTTTCTCGATCTGTGGCACGCGCATCAGCTCTCCATCAAGGCGGTCATGATGGTCACGCACAACATCGAGGAAGCGGTGCTGATGTGCGACCGCGTGCTGGTGCTCGGCGCGCATCCGGGGCATGTGGTGGCCGACGTGCGGATACCGCTCGCGTATCCGCGCAACCGGCTCGACGGCGCATTCCAGGCGCTCGCGAACGAAATCTACTCGGTGCTGACCACGCGGATCGTCGAGTCGATCGCGATGCGGGACAGCACGCACAACGGCTTCGCGCAACGCTTGCCGAACGTGTCGGCGTACCGGATCGACGGCTTCGTCGATGCGCTCGCCGCGAACGCGGGCGACGGCGATGCGGAATTCGCGCGTCTGGCCGCATCGCTGACGATGAAAATGGACGAGATGCTGCCCGTCGCGACGGCGCTGCACCTGCTCGAATTCGGCGAGCTGCACGACGGCTCGATCAGGCTGACGGCCGCCGGCCGCGCATACGCGCGCAGCGGCCCGCCGGCGCGCAAGCGGATCTTCCGCGAGCACCTCGAGCATTTCGTGCCGCTCGTCGCGCACATCCGCGAAGTGCTCGACGAGCGCGACGCGCACGTCGCGCCGCGCGAGCGCTTCGAACTCGAACTACAGGATCACCTGAACCCGTCGGACGCCGACCGCGCGCTGCTCACCGCGATCGACTGGGGCCGCTTCTCGGGTCTCTACACCTACGACGACCGCGCGCGCGTGTTCAGGCGAGGCGACGACAACGACGACGACGACGCGTAGCGGCCGGGCGCGCGCTACCGCACCCACGCCAGATAGTACGAGCCCCAGATCGTCAACGCGGCCGCCGCGAGCGCCGCATAGGGCGCGAGGTTCAGCCACCCGCTGCGCGCGGGCACGTCGAGCTCGACGTCGCGCACCATCTGCGCGGGAAAGCGGCCGCGGTCCTGCCAGTAGTGGCGATACACGAATACCGGCACGATCAGCAGCATCGCGATCAGGCCGTTGCGCAGCGTGCCTTCGCCCTGCAGGTTCGCGCCCGCGCCGACATACACGAGATTCGCGAAGCCGCACAGCCCGCCGAGCGCGAGCAGCCACGTCGGGCAGCGGAACGGACGCTGCCAGCCGCCGCGATCCATCCGGTGAATCCATCCGGACTGCAGATTGAGGAACACGAACAGCATGTAGCAGACGTTCGAGATCGACAGCACCGTCATGTAATCCGACATCATCAGCAGCACGAGGTTGAAGCCGAGGTCGGTCCACATCGCGCGCGTCGGCGAGCCGTGCTCGTTGACGTGCGACAGGTATTTCGGCAGCCAGCCGTCGACCGACGCCTGGTACAGCGTGCGCGACGAGCCCATCATCGACGTCATCACGATCAGCAGGATCGACAGCATCAGCATCACGACGATTGCGTTCGCGACCCATGCGCCGCCGCCGACGATCCTCGCCATCGCCGCGGCGACGCCGGTGCCGTCGCCGATCGACGGATCGAGCATCGCGGCCGTGCCGAGCGCGCCCTGGAACGCCATCGGCACGAGCGTCATCACGACGAGGCACAGCGCGCCGGACCAGAAGATCGCCTTCGCGGTGTCGCGGCGCGGATCGCGGAATTCGCGGGTGTAGCAGACCGCCGTTTCGAAGCCGTACGACGCCCAGCCCGCCATGAACATCGCGCCGAGCGCCATCACGACGCCCTGCCCGTTCCAGCTGCCGAGCGCCGCGGCGCTCGGGTCGCCCTGCGCGTCGTGGCCGAGCGGCAGCAGCGGCAGCAGGTTCGACATCGGCACGTCGCCGGTGACGAACGGCACGATGCCGACGATCAGCAGTGGCGTGAGCGATGCGATGCCGAGAATGCGTTGCGTGCGCGCCGCCTTCGACGCGCCGCTGTGCTGGAGCTTGAACGTGATGAGGAGCAGGATCGTCGCGATGATGAACGTCGCATTGATCCGCAGGGACAGACCCGGCTTGACGAAGCCGAGATCGGCAATCGTGAGCTGCCATTGCAGCACCGCCGCATCGGCGGGAAAGAGGCTCGTCAGCGCGTAGCTCGCCGCGAGGCCGCATCCGAGCGCGAGCATCGGCGACCATGCGAGCCAGTTGCACCAGACGGAGACCGGGGCAATCAATTTGCTGTAACGCACCCAGCCGATCGCGCCGTAGACCGACGCGCCGCCCGATTTATGCGGAAATAGCCCGGAAATTTCCGCATAAGTCGCGCTTTGAATCAAACCCATGGTGATCGCGGCGATCCAGATCGCCCACGCGGGCTGGCCGATCGTCGCGCACACGCCGCCGATCGTGAACAGCACGCCTGCCGGCACGCCGCTCGTCACCCAGAATGCATCTTTCCATGTGAGGCCACGCTGCAACGTGTGGCCGCCGGAATCATGTGAGATGGTGGTCTCCACCCCGCTGGTGCTGCGCTCGCGCAGTCCTGCCTGACTCATCCAGATCCTCCTTCGAAGACTCCGTACAAGCGTCGTAGTGTAGCAACGCACTCGATTTTTCGCACCTTGAACAAAAAAATTTAGGACATGGCCGCATTGCGTACGAATTGATTCGCCATGCTTACCGCCATGTCCATCGCGTCGTTTACGCCGTTTTCCCGGCGGGTTATTCCGTGCCTTCGACCCATGCGTTCACGCGGTCGGCGTGTGCCGAGATCCACGCGTCGGCGGCGGCTTCCGGCTTCGATCCGCCCTGGATCGCGAGCATCACGCCGTCGATCTCGCCCGGCTTCCACTGGAATTTCTTCAGGAATGCGGCCACCGGTTTCGCCTTCGTTTCGAGCGCCGAATTCGCGACGCTGTCGACGTGCTCCGCCTCGCCGAACACCTTCTTCGGATCGTCGAGGAAGCGCAGCTTCCATTTCGCGAACATCCAGTGCGGCGCCCATCCGGTCACGATCACCGGCTTGTTCGCATGGATCGAGCGAGCCAGCTCCGCCGTCATCGCGCTGCCCGAGCTCGGCATCAGCGAATAGCCGAGGCCGTAGTTCCTGATCGCGTCGTCGGTCTTGCGCATCACGCCGGCGCCGGCGTCGATGCCGACGATGCGCCCGCCGAACGCGGCCTTCTGCGCGTTCAGGTCGTCGATGCTCTTCGCGCTCACGTAAGCGGGGACGATCAGGCCGATCTTCGCGTCGGGGAAATTCGTGCCGAGATCGACCACCTTGGTCTTGAACTGGTCCCAGTACGCGCCCTGCGTGACCGGCAGCCACGCGGACAGCGTCGCGTCCAGGTCGCCGCGCGCGACGCCCTGCCACATCACGCCGGCCGCGACCGGCACGAGCTGAACCGGATAGCCGAGCCGTTTCTCGATGATGCGCGCGGCGACGTTCGACGTCGCGACGCTGTCGTCCCAGCCTTCGACATAGCCGATCTTCAGCGTGGGTTTGGTATCCGCCAGCGCGGATGCGCTCAGCGTCAACATCGCCGACAGCGCGCCGGTCCACAACAGTTTTCCGAAAAGCTTCATGGTCGATCTCCTTGGTGTGCGCGTGAGCGCGATAAGCGCGTTTCCTCTCTAGGTTCTTCGACCACAATTTCTTGATATCGCCGTTTTCCGACGCGCATTTGTCCTGTTACGACGTGCGCGCGCTACTTGTCGATGACGAGATCCGACAGCGGCTTGCTGCAGCACAGCAGCACCATCCCCTGGTCGATCTCGCGCTGGCGGATGCCGCCGTTGTGCTTCATCTCGACCTGACCGGACACGAGCTTGACCTTGCAGGTGCCGCACATGCCCTGCGTGCACGACGCCGGCAGCCGCACGCCGGACTGGCGCGCCGCATCGAGCACGTGCTGCTCCGATCCGCAGACGATCTCGCGGTGGCTCTTCGCGAAGCTGACAGTGAACTGCTTCGCCGCCGTGCCGCTTTCCGCCCCGTCCGTCCCGTCCACCTCGGGCGCGGGATCGGCGGACAGTCCGGCTGCCCCGGTCTCCGAAAGCGTGTCGAACGAGAAGCTCTCCTCGTGATACCGGGCACGGTCGAAACCGGCCTCGTCGAGCAGCTCGCGCACCGCCTTCATGTACGGCGCGGGGCCGCAGGTGAAGATCTCACGCTCCGTCCAGTCCGGCGCGATCAGCTTCAGCAGCGGCAGCGACAGGTATCCGGTCACGCCCGGCCAGTTGGTGCGCGCCCCCACGCGCTCGCAGACGAACGACGTTCGGAAGTTCGCGTGGCTCGACGCGATCAGGTCCAGTTCGCGTGCGAAGATGATGTCGTCGGGCGTGCGCGCGCTGTGCACGAACACGATGTCGCGATCCTCGGCGAGATCGTGATGCGCGCGGCTCATCGACATCAGCGGCGTGATGCCGGAGCCGGCGGACAGGAACAGGTACTTGCGCGCCGCATGCCGCGCGCAGGTGAACTCGCCCGCCGGGCCGAGCACGCGAACCGGCGCACCCGGCTGCAGGTTGTCGTGCAGCCAGTTCGACACCTTGCCGCCCGGCACGCGCTTGACGGTGATCGAGATCGTGTGCGGACGCGCTGGCGACGACGAAATCGTGTAGCAGCGGTTGACCGCTTCGCCGTCGATGTCGAGCTCCAGCGTGACGAACTGCCCCGGCTCGAACGCGAACGCGCGGCCCTGCGGCGAACGGAAGAAGAAACTCTTCACGTCGTGCGTCTCCTGCCGGACCTGGCAGCACACCAGCGTTTCCTCGACGTCGCTCGTCCAGCGCTCCGGCAGCGTGCTCCAGAATGCCGGGCGCGTCACCCGGCTGTCGGTCGGCTCGAAATTCGCCGCGTCTCGCATCATGTCAGCCTCCGCTCATTACTTTCCGCTATGCGCCGATCTTCTCGGCGAGCCGATCGATGTACCAGGCCGAGAATTTCTCGACGAGACCTTCGGTGTACGGAGAGTACGGGCCCGGCTCGTACGCGCTGCTCGCCACGCCGCGCTGCGAATACTCGACGAGCGCGCGATCCTGGTCGTTGGTCGCGTTCCACACGGCGGTGAGGTGCTTCACGTCGTAGTCGATGCCTTCCTTCGCATCCTTGTGCACGAGCCACTTGGTGCGCACGAGCGTCTCGCCGGCCGACAGCGGAATCACCGAGAACGTGACGATGTGGTCGCTCATGAAGTGGTTCCACGCGTTCGGCTGCACCCAGAACGACAGGCCGCCGAGGTCCGCCCGGCGGAATTCGCCGAGCAGCTTCTTCGACGCGATCTTCGCGTCGAGCGTCTGCGATTCGCCGCTGCGGTCGAGCGGCAGGCGCTGCGTGCGAAAGCCGGTCGTGTCGCGCAGGCGCTCGATCTCCACCGACGGCAGGTTCAGCGCTTCCCACTGCGCGGCGCGCTCGACGCAGGTGCGCTCGAACGCAGCCATCCCCTCGGCGTTCGCGGGCGACGGCTGGTAGCCGAAGCCGTATTCGTACAGCGAGATCGTCAGCTCCGGATGGTTCGCGACGCAGTGGTAGCACTCGCGATTGTTCTCCATCGTCAGCTTCCAGTTGCCTTTCTCGATGATGTCGACCTGCGCGGCGATCTTCGTGTTCGGCAGGTCGTGCGGCAGCAGGTACGGCTCCATCGCCGCGCGCATCACCGCGAAATCGGCGGGCGGCTCGTCGGCGAGGCAGATGAAGATCAGGCCCGCGAGGTTCTCGACATGCACGCTTTTCAGGCTGTGCTTGCAGCGGTCGAATTTCTCGCCCATGTGCTCGGCAAACATCAACTCGCCGGTCAGGTTGTACGTCCAGCTGTGGTACGGGCACACGATGTTGCCGACCGAGCCCTTGTCTTCGTTGCACAGTCGCGCGCCGCGATGGCGGCACACGTTGTGGAACGCGCGGATCTGCAGGTCGTCGTCGCGCACGATCAGGATCGAGTCCTCGCCCAGCTCGACCGTCACGTAGTCGCCCGGCTCCGGCACGTCCGGCTCGACCGCCACCTGGATCCAGTGCTGCCGGAAGATCGCCTCCATGTCGAGCGCGAATATGTCGTCGCTGAGATAAAACGGCGCCTCGAGGCTGTAGCCTGCGTTGCGCCGTTCGACCAGCGCGCGAATGTCTGCCGATACTTTCATCGTGTGCTCCGGATTCCTTGCATCCATGGGTTGTTGCCGACAGGCATCGATCAGCAAAATCAGTAATCGATGAGTTGATGCTCGCGCAAATACGCGAGGATCACTTGTGCTTTTTCGACCGAACTCCCTTCAATTACGACGTTGCCGCCGCGGCTCTCGGTCGTCGTCGCCGACAGCATCCGGGCATGGCCGGAACGCTTCTCGGCGGCGGCCAGCCTGACCGGCTTGCGCTCGGCCGGGCCGACCGTCCACGCGGCAGAGCCGCCGTCGGCGGGCAGTGCGACGCGCACCGGGCGGACCGCCCCCGCGCGCAGGCGCGCATACGCGTAGCGGGGCTGCGCGCCGGCGAGCGGATGCACCGCCACGACGGCAGGCAGCGCCGCATCGACGCGCCGCCTCACGCCTTTCGGCAGGAACTGCCGGACCGCGACGCGCCCGCCGGCGGCATCGACGTCGACGGCCGCGCCGACGAGCGGATAGCCGAGCGCGGTCGCGACGCGGTACGGCAGCATTCCGGTGTCGTACGCGCCCTCGGCGCGGGTGCCGGTCAGCACCAGGTCGTAGTCCTGCACGCGCGCGGCGAGCGCGCTTGCTGCGTCCTCGCCCGCGTAGCATGCGAGCACCTCGACTTCGCGCGCGCCGAGCGCGAGGTAGTCGGCAAGTGCCGGGCTGGCCGGGTCGCCCGCATGGATCACGTCGAGCTGCGCGCCGTGGCGCTCGGCGAGGCCCCGGCCGATCTCCAGCGCGGCCGCGTCGTTGCGGCTGTAGCGCGGCGTGCCGCTGACCGGATGCCGGCCGGCGGACACCAGCACTGCGATGCGTTTCACCTGTCTCGGGACGTTCATGCTGCAGCTCCTTCCAGTTCACGGGCGCCGGCGGTGTCCGGCGATGGTCCGCGTGCTGCGCGCGCGGCCTGCACCGCGTCGATCAGCGCGGCGATCGTCGCCTGCGCGTCGCCGACGACAGTGAGGTTCGCGCGTTTCGCGATCGGCGCGCTGCCGTCCAGGTTCACAGCGATCACGTGCCGGCAATCCTTTATCCCCTGCAGGTGCTGCACCGCGCCCGAGATGCCGAACGCGATGTACACGCTCGCGTCGACGGTCTTGCCGGTCGCGCCGACCTGCTTGTCGCGCGTGAAATGGCCGTTGTCGACCGCGACGCGGCTCGCGCCGATCGCCGCGCCGAACGCGCCGGCGAGCCGCCCGAGCGCGGCGATGTCGGTCACGCCGTTGCCGGCCGACACGATGAAATCCGCTTCCTCGAGCGCGACCTGCGCCGCGTCGATTTCCTCCAGCCCGAGATCGCGGTACGGCTGCGCGCCGCCGCTCGCGTCGCGCACGGCACCGGCGGGCATGCGCTCGCCCGCGCCGACGAACGGCAGCCTCGCATCGACCGCGTTCGGCGCGAGCAGGATCACGTCGGGCAGGTCGCGTGTCGCGAACGCGCGTTTCGCTTGCGCATATGCGCCGACATGGCATGCATCGATCTCGACGACGTGCGTCGCGACGCTCGCACCGGCCGCCGCCGCGTAGCGGCGGCCGAGGTCGCCGTCGCCGGTCGCGTTGTCCGGCAGCAGCAGATGCGCCGGCGCGAGCGCGGCGACGCAGGCCTGCAATGCGCGCAGTTCGCTGTCGGGCGCGAACGCGCGACGGTCGAATTCGGCCAGCTCGATCAGCTTGTCGGCGCCCAGCGCGGCCGCGTCGTCCTTCAGCTCGCCAAACACGGCCAGCGCCACTTCGGTCTGCGCATCGGCGAGCAGCGCGGCGGCGGCGACCGCCTGGCGCGCGTGGTCGTCGAGCGCGCCGCGCTCGCTGTGCGCGGCGACCAGCAGCACGCGCGTCGGGTTGTCGAGCGCACGGCGCGGCCTGGCGTGGCCCGGCCCGACATGGCCCGACGTGGTTGACGCGCCCGCATGCCAGTCCGCGGCACTCGCGTCCGCACTGCCGGCTTCGCCGAGCGTGATGCGCTTGAGGCCAGCGGCCGTGATCACGAACGGCCTGCGCGGATCGATTCGTTTGATCGGATTCATGGGTTCACTCCAGCGAGGCCGCGACGAGTTCGGCGACGTCGAGCACGTCGGGACGCGGGCCGACGACGCCTTCGAGCATCGCCGTGCAGTTCGGGCATGCGACCGCGACCACGTCCGCGCCGATCGCGCGCGCGTCGGCGATGCGGATGTCGGGAATCCGCTGCTTGCCCGGGATGTCGGTCAGCGGCGCACCGCCCCCGCCGCCGCAGCAGCGGCCGCGCATGCCGTTGCGCTCCATCTCGACGACCTGGATGCCGATCGTCTTCAGCAGCGCGCGCGGCGCGTCCGTCTCGCCGTTGTAGCGGCCGAGGTAGCATGGATCGTGATACGTAGTGCACTTCTCGCGCAGCGCGTCGACCACCTTCGGCGCAATCTTCCCGCTCGCGGCGAGCTCGGCGAGATAGGTCGTGTGATGCTTGACCGTCACGCGCAGGCCGAGCGCCCGGTATTCGTTGCGCAGGCTGTGCATCACGTGCGGATCGGCCGTGACGATCTGGCGGTACGACAGCGTGGAGAGCGTGCCGATCAGGCGCTGCGCGAGCTGCCGGAACGTCGCCTCGTCGCCGAGGCGGCGCGCGACGTCGCCGGTATCGGTCTCGACGCCGCCGAGCACCGCGTAGTCGACGCCGGCCTTGTTCAACACCTTCACGAACGCGCGCAGCGTGCGCTGGTAGCGCATGTCGAACGCGCCTTCGCCCGCGACGAACAGCACGTCGACCGGCTTGCCCGGCTGCGCGAGCGGCGCGCTCAGGTCGACCGACCAGTCGTAGCGCGCGGCCGTGTCGTAGCCGCCCATCGTGCCGGTCTCGCGCAGGTTCGCGAGGACGTCCGCGCCCTTGCCCGGCACCGTGCCGTGCACGAGCGTCTGGTTGCGGCGCATGTCGACGATCGCGTCGACGTGCTCGATCAGCATCGGGCATTCCTGCACGCACGCGCGGCAGGTCGTGCACGACCACAGCGTCTGCGCTTCGATCAGGCCCGACACGATCGGCCCGTCGGGTTCGCCGCGATGCCGGCCGACCGGGATACCCGGCGTCGGGCTGCCCGCATAGGCGGCGTCGCTGCCGCCCGCCATCCCGACCACGAGATCCTGGATCAGCTTCTTCGGATTGAGCGGCTGGCCGGATGCGAACGCGGGGCACGCGGCCTCGCATTTGCCGCACTGCACACACGCGTCGAAGCTCAGCAGCTGATTCCAGCGGAACTCGACGGGTTTCGCGACGCCGTACTCCTGCTGCTCGATGTCGGGCAGCTTCAGCGCGGTCGGCGGCGTGGCCGTGCCGTTGCCGGTGAACGCTTCGCGCGTCGCCGCGAAACGCTCCTGGCGCGGATGGAACGCGAGGTGCAGCAGGCCCGCGATCGCATGCTTCATCGGCCCGCCGTTCGCCGCGCCGACCGTCATCGCGAACGCGCCGACGCCGATCAGCAGCGCGCAGAGCACCGCGAACGCACCGGACATCGCGCCGGCCGGCACCAGCATGAACAGCACGAGGCCGAGCGCGAACGCGCCGAGCAGCCACGGCAGCGTATTCCACGGCCCGCGCGACAGCCGCGCCGGCACGTTCTTCGCGGCACGGCGGCGCCACACGAACACCGCGCCGATCAGCATCGCGAGCGCCGCGACGAAAATCAGCCGGTCGAGCCACGGCGCGTAGATCGCGAGACCGTAGTTGACGAACACCAGCGCGAGCGCGGCGATCGCGCCGCCGGCGGTCACGACGTGGGTCTTCGCGATGTACGGGTCGCGCGCGACCACGTGATGCAGATCGACGAAATAGCGCTTCGGGATCGCGAACAGGTTCGCGACGCCGAACGCGCCGGGCGCGGTGGCCCGGCCGAGCCGCCAGTACGACGCGCGCTTCGCGACCGCGAACGCGAGCCCCGCCACCGACAGCCACAGCAATGCGGTAATCAGGAAGGACGGATTCATGGCGTCAGAAATCCTTCACGAGACGCAGCGCGTCGTAGATCGCGCCGTGGATGTTGTGCATCGAGATGCAGTCGCCGACCCGGAACAGCAGGAAGCGGCCGTTGCCGAGCGGTTCCGACAGGCACGGCTGCGGCTCGGCCGCGAACAGCTTGTGCACGTCGACCTGCCCGCGGTTCACCGACTCCGGCTTGAGCTTCCAGTACAGCGCGTCGTTCGGCGTCGAGCCGTTCTCGATCACGACCTGGTCGACCGCGCGCTCTTCCAGCTCCTCGGTGTACTCGTTGCGCAGCACCGCGATCTTCCTGCCGTCTTCCTCGTACACGCGGTCTAGCCAGTAGTTCGGCGTATGGATCACGCCCTGCGCGTACAGGCGGCGATAGAAGATCGGGAACGTCGTGCCGCCGCAGTCGTCGGCGACCTTCACGTCCGGCGTGACGATCTCGACTTTCGCGCCGCGGCTGGAGATGAAATCGGCGACGCCCGCGCCCGCGTGGGTGCTCACGCCGTCGTAGACGAGCACGTTCTGTCCAGGCTCGACGCGACCCGACAGGATGTCCCACGCGCTGACTGCGAGCCCTTCGACGACGCCCCAGCCCGGCACCTGATCGGAGAATGCGCGGCCGCCGGTCGCGAGCACGACGATGTCCGGCTGCTCGGCCATGATCGTCTTCTCGTCGGCCGCGACGCCGAGCCGCCGATCGACGCCGAGCCGCTTCGTCTCCATGTCGAACCAGCGCACGATGCCCGCCATCTGCTCGCGCTGCGGCGCCTTCGCGGCCAGCATGATCTGGCCGCCGACCTCAGTGTTCTTTTCGAACAGCACGACGTCGTGGCCGCGCGAGCGCGCGACGCGCGCCGCCTCCAGCCCGGCAGGCCCCGCGCCGACCACGACCACCTTGCGCTTCGGCCCGCGCGACTTCTCGATCACGTGCGGCATCGTCGCCTCGCGCGACGTCGCGGCGTTCTGCACGCACAGCACGTCGAGGCCGTTGTACTGGCGGTCGATGCAGTAGTTCGCGCCGACGCACTGCTTGATCTCGTCCTCGCGGCCATCTCGGATCTTGATGACCATGTGCGGATCGGCGATCTGCGCGCGCGTCATGCCGACCAGATCGACCATCCCGTTCGCGAGCAGGCGCTCGGCCTGGCCCGCATCGCGGATGCTCTGCGCGTGCATCACCGGCAGCTTGACGACCGACTTGATGCCCGCCGCGAGATGCACGAACGGCTCGGGCGGCAACGCCATCGGCGGCATGCAGTTCGCGAGCGTGTTGTGCGTGTCCGCGCCGGAGCCGATCACGCCGAGGTAGTCGATCAGGCCGGTCTCGGCCATCGCCTGCGCGATGTCCTTCAGTTGCGCGTGGTCGAGGCCGTCCTCGTGGAATTCGTCGCCGCACATCCGCAGGCCGACGCAGAAGTCCTTGCCGACCGCTTCGCGCACGGCCGTCAGCACTTCGATGCCGAATCGCAGCCGGTTCTGCAGGCTGCCGCCCCATTCGTCGGTGCGGAAGTTGGTGCGCGGGCTCCAGAACTGGTCGATCAGGTGCTGGTGCGCGGCCGAGATCTCGATGCCGTCCATCCCCGCGTCCTTCACGCGCTTCGCGGCGGCCGCGAAGTCCGCGATGATGCGGCGGATCTCCTCGACCTCGATGATCTTCGCGTTGCCGCGATGCACCGGCTCGCGCACGCCGGACGGCGTCATCAGGTGCGGCCAGTGCTCGCCGTGGAACGCCGAGCGGCGGCCCATGTGCGTCGCCTGGATCATGATCTTCGCGCCGTGGCGATGCATCGCTTCGGCAAGCCGCGCGAGCGGATCGACGATCCGGTCGGTCGACAGGTTCACCGATTTCCACCACCCTTGCGGACTGTCGATCGATACCGGGCTCGACCCGCCGCACACGGCGAGGCCGACGCCGCCTTTCGCCTTCTCCTCGTAATAACGGATGTAGCGATCGCCCGGCAGGCCGCCCGGCTCCGCGTACACCTCGGCGTGCGCGGTGCTGACGATCCGGTTGCGAAGCGTCAGCTGGTTGAGCTGCAGGGGTTTGAACAAGTGGGGATAGCGCATCGCAGACGACCTCGGGCGTTTGTGTTCGTATGTCTCGTGTGGCGGGCGGGGTGCCGTGTCAGCGCGCGATCGGCGACACCTCGAAGACGCAGTGGCCGTGGCCCTCGGCCGCACACTGCACCTCCGACGACTGCGCGCGGGGCGCGTCCTTGCCTTCCGGCGTCGTGTCGTTGACCCAGTCCATCGCGCCGGCGAACCAGCCCGCGAACATGTAGCAAAGCTTGCCTTCCTTGCCCGGCTGCGCGAGCACGAACGACGAGTGACGCAGCTCGATCTTCGCGCGCGCGGCGGCGGGGTCGGCCTCACGAATCGAGAACAGCCCCCAGCCGCGTTGCGACAGGCGCTTCAGGTAATGCTCGAACACCGCCATGCCGGCGATCCCGTGCAGCTTCGCTTCCTTGTCGCACCAGTGGTACGCGGACTTGTAGCCGGCCTTGTAAAGAATCTCCGCGTACGCGTCGCGGCCGAGCGCTTCCTCGACGGCGGTGTGGTTGTTCGTGAAGAAATGGCGCGGCACGTACAGCATCGGCAGCGCGTCGGTGGTCCAGACGCCGGTTTCGGGATCGACGTCGATCGGCAGTTGCGGTTGCATCGTGGTGGCTCCGTGAGGAAAAAAGGCCGCGCGCCGCCGGTTCGCAGGCGCGGCATCGTCCGCGTGCCCGCGCGGCTCGCGCGGGCACGTCCCGTTGTTGTCGAGTGAATCGTCGGGCGGCTTACGCGCCCCAGACGTCCTTGAACACGCGCACCCAGTTCTCGCCCATGATCTTGCGGATGCGCGCCTCCTTCCAGCCGGCGCGTTCCATCGCCGCGGTCAGGTTCGGGAACTCGCCGATCGTGCGGATGCCTTCGGGGTTCACGACCTTGCCGAAATTGGTGAGACGCCGGTAGCGGCCCTTGTCGTGCGTCAGCATGTCGAAGAACTCGGTGCTGTAGCCCTGCGTGAAATCGGTGCCGATGCCCACCGCGTCCTCGCCGATCAGGTTCACGACGTAGTCGATCGCCTCGATGTAGTCGTCAATGGTCGCGTCGATGCCGCGCTTGAGGAACGGCGCGAACATCGTCACGCCGACGAAACCGCCCGCGTCGGCGATCTCCTTGAGCTGCGCGTCGCTCTTGTTGCGCGGATGCTCCTTGAGGCCGGACGGCAGGCAATGCGAATAGCAGACCGGCTTCTTCGAGAACGCGATCGCCTCCGACGACGTGTTGCCGCCGACGTGCGACAGGTCGACCATGATGCCGACGCGGTTCATCTCGGTGATCACTTCGCGGCCGAAGTCGGACAGCCCGCCGTCGCGCTCGTAGCAGCCGGTGCCGACGAGGTTCTGCGTGTTGTAGCAGAGCTGCACGACGCGCACGCCCATGTCGGCGAACGCCTCGATGTAGCCGAGGTTGTCCTCGAACGCATGCGCGTTCTGGAAGCCGAGGATCACGCCCGTCTTTCCTTCCTGCTTCGCGCGCAGGATGTCGCCGGTCGTGCGTACGAGCGTCAGCAGCTCGCCGTTGTCGCGGATCTGCTTCTTCATCGTCGCGATGTTGTCGACGGTCTTCGTGAAGTTTTCCCAGACCGACACCGTGCAGTTCGCGGCGGTGATGCCGCCCTTGTGCATGTCCTCGAACACCGAACGCTCGAACTTCGAGATGTTCAGGCCGTCGATGATGATGCTGTCTCGATGCAGCGTGCTCATGAATGACTCCAGTCTTGTCGGTATCGGTTCAGTAGATCGGGAAGCGTTCGCACAACGCGAAGATCTCGCGACGCACGCGCTGCTCGGTCGCGCGATCGCCTTCCGGGTTCGCGCGCAGTGCGTCGAACACCTCGAGGATCAGGCGGCCGATCTCGCGGAATTCGGCAGCGCCGAAGCCGCGCGTCGTGCCGGCCGGCGTGCCGAGCCGGATGCCGGAGGTGATCGTCGGTTTCTCCGTGTCGAACGGGATGCCGTTCTTGTTGCAGGTGATGCCGGCGCGCTCGAGCGCCTGCTCGACCTGCGTGCCCTTCAGCCCCTTCGGCCGCAGGTCGACGAGCAGCAGGTGGTTGTCGGTGCCGCCCGTGACCAGATCGACGCCGCCCGCCTTCAGCACGTCGCCGAGCGCCTGCGCGTTCGCAAGCACGTTGTCGATGTAGGTCTTGAAGTCGGCGTGCAGCACTTCGCCGAACGCAACCGCCTTGCCGGCGATCACGTGCATCAGCGGCCCGCCCTGCAGGCCGGGGAACACGGCGGAATTGATCTTCTTCGCGATCTCCTCGTCGTGGGTCAGCACGAAGCCGCCGCGCGGGCCGCGCAGCGTCTTGTGCGTGGTCGACGTGACGACGTGCGCGTGCTCGACCGGATTCGCATGGCGGCCCGCGGCGATCACGCCGGCGATGTGCGCCATGTCGACCATCAGCTTCGCGCCGACGCTGTCGGCGATCGCTCGAAAGCGCGCGAAGTCGAGCTGGCGCGGATACGCGGAGAAGCCGGCGATGATGAGGTTCGGCTTGTGCTGCTGCGCCAGTTCCTCGACCTGGTCGTAGTCGATCAGCATCGTGTCGCGGTTCACGCCGTACTGCACCGCGTTGAACCACTTGCCGGACAGCGCGGGCTTCGCACCGTGCGTCAGGTGCCCGCCCGCATCGAGCGACATGCCGAGCACCGTGTCGCCCGGCTTCGCGAGCGCCAGCATCACCGCGCCGTTCGCCTGCGCGCCGGAGTGCGGCTGCACGTTCGCGTAGCCTGCGCCGAAGATCCGCTTCACGCGCTCGATCGCGAGCGATTCGATTTCGTCGGCGAATTCGCAGCCGCCGTAATAGCGCTTGCCCGGATAGCCTTCCGCGTACTTGTTGGTCAGCACGGAGCCCTGCGCTTCGAGCACCGCGCGCGACACGATGTTTTCCGACGCGATCAGCTCGACCTGCGACTGCTGCCGTTCGAGTTCTTTCAGGAGTGCGCTGCGAACCGGCGCGTCGCGCTCGGCAAGGGGCTGCGAGAAGAAAGGCGTGGTGTTCGACATAGAGCGTCCGTGAATTGAAAAGTGGGCGGCTTTCAACGCGAAAGGCCCGCGCTTCCGACTTTCCGGCAAGGCCTGAACAAGGCTGCCGACGGCTCTATTCTTGTCGTTCGGATTTTCGGTGGATTGATGAATTTAGACGCGTTCTTTACCTTTTCCGCCATGCGCGTCCGTTTTACACAAGTGACCGGTCGTGCGCTTTAAAACATGGCAAAAAGTCTTCCGCAGCGCGCAATGACCGGCAAGGCACTGCGGCAGTGCCACGGCCGCCCGGTGCGGGTGCAGCGCGTCACGAATTCGGTGCAGCGCAGCATCGCGACGCCTGCCCGGCCACGCCCGCATCTAGGGTTTCGCCGTATGGCACGCTTGTTGCGCTCGATTTCACAATACCGCAGCCCAATCCGTGCCCTGGGCCAAAGCTATTAGATCCAAGGAACGCTCCCCCATGTCGCCCGACCGCACAGCGTCGCTGTCCCACTTCGCGTTCATGCCGCTTCCTGACTTCACGATGATCGCGTTCACGAATGCGATCGAAGTGCTGAGGATGGCGAATTACCTGAGCGGCCAGCCGCTGTACCGCTGGTCGATCATCAGCCCGGAGGGCGGCCCGGTCGCGGCAAGCAACGGCCTGACGGTCGACACCGGCCCGGCGGAATGCGTCGGGCAGCCGGATGTCGTGTTCGTATGCGGCGGCATCGACGTGCAGCGCGCGACGCAGGCGAGCCACCTGTCGGTGCTGCGCCGCTTCGCGCGCGAGGGCGTCGCGCTCGGCAGCCTGTGCACCGGTACCTACGCGCTGGCGAAATCCGGCCTGCTGGCCGGCTACGCGTGCGCGATCCACTGGGAGAACATGTCGGCGCTGAAGGAAGAGTTTCCCGACACGCGCTTCCTGAAGGAACTGTTCGTGATCGACCGCGACCGCATCACCTGCACGGGCGGCGTCGCGCCGCTCGACATGATGCTGAACCTGATCGCCGCGCGGGTGGGCACCGCGCGGGTCACGCAGATCGCCGAGCAGTTCATCGTCGAGCACGTGCGCGACACCAGCGCGCAGCAACGGATGCCGCTCGTCGCGCGCCTCGGCTCGGCGAACAAGTCGCTGTTCGAGGTGATCGCGCTGATGGAGAACAACATCGAGGAGCCGCTGTCGCGCGAAGAGCTGGCGCGCCTCGCGAACATGTCGCAGCGGCAGTTGCAGCGCCTGTTCCGCGAGCATCTCGGGATGACGCCGACCCATTACTACCTGACGCTGCGGCTGCGCCGCGCGCGCGAGCTGCTGCTGCAGACCGACATGTCGATCATGCACATCACGATGGCGTGCGGCTTCCAGTCCGCGTGCCATTTCAGCAAGAGTTATCGCGATTCGTTCGGCGTCGCGCCGACGCGCGAGCGCCGCAAGCAGGTCGCGCCGTTGGCGACGCCGTCGGGCGCGGGCGGTACCGCATTTCCGGCGCTCGCGATGCATGCTTGAGTTTGTCCGATACGCACGACATGCAGTGTGGCCGTACAGGCCGCTTTCGCCCATCGTGGAAGTCGTCGGACTGCGCCGGAATTTTTGAAACAGTCTTCGCGATCAAGCTTCAATTGAGCGAATCGGGATCGATCCGGCCGCCCTCAATCACAAAGTGCGCTGCATCGACGCCTGGCGCAAAGAACCGCCAGTCCTCTTCGTCCGCGACGCCATTCGGCGTTATGACAATACGCATCCCGGCGGACAATGCAATCCATACCTCGCCCGATTCGCTGCCTCGCACACTCTCGACGGTCGTAGGACCGTGCTTTACAAACAATTCGTCGAGACGCTCCGCAGCCCTGTGTGCCTTGTCATCAGGCCCGAAAAGGTCATCCTGTGTTGCCACGATGTCACCTGCCCGCTCAATCTGCCAGTTGCATTGAACGTGAAGCGCCCATACCCCCACCTGCTTTACCGTGCCTCTTCGTGTCGTGGCGTGCCGCAATGGGCCAAACTGTATCGTGAGCAGGTCGGCGGCGTGGTTGATGCCGCTTACGTCGAGTCCGACAAGAACGGCAAGGCGCCGGACGATCAGTTCCTTAACGTTTGCCATTAGCTCCCCCCAAACATGTCTTGCGCGCGCTCCAGAATTTCATGATAGCCAAGCCCTTCACCTGTTATTTCCTCGCCGTCCTCTGCCCTACCACCAACCAAAATGGGCGGCCCGTAAACCGAACCGCCCGTTCATTCCCTCACTTGCGCGTTACGCCGCCTTCAGCATCCCGTGCGGATCGATCACGTACTTGCGCGGCGCGCCGCCATCGAACTGCTTGTAGCCCTCCGGCGCCTGGTCGAGCGAGATCACCGTGACGTTGACGATCTTCGCGATCGGCAGACGGTCGAACAGGATCGCCTGCATCAGGTTGCGGCTGTACTTCAGCACGGGCGTCTGGCCGGTATGGAACGAATGCGATTTCGCCCAGCCGAGGCCGAAACGGATGCTCAGGCTGCCGTGCTGCGCGGCGGCGTCCTTCGCGCCCGGATCGTCGGTCACGTAGAGCCCCGGAATCCCGATCGCGCCGGCCGGCCGCGTGATTTCCATCAGCGAGTTGAGCACCGTCGCGGGCGCTTCCTCCGCATGCCCGGACGCACCGTGGCCGTGCGCCTCGAAGCCGACGCAATCGACCGCGCAGTCGATCTCCGGCTTGCCGAGAATCTGCGCGATCTGCTCGCCGAGCGACGCATCCTTCGACAGGTCCACGACCTCGAAGCCCATCGCCTTCGCGTGCGCGAGCCGCTCCGCGTTCATGTCGCCGACGATCGTGCAGGCCGCGCCAAGCAGGCGCGCCGATGCCGCCGCCGCCATCCCGACCGGCCCCGCACCCGCGATGTAGACCGTCGAGCCGGGCTTCACGCCGGCGCTCACCGCGCCGTGATAGCCGGTCGGCAAAATGTCGGACAGGCAGGTCAGGTCGCGGATCTTCGCCATCGCCCGATCGCGGTCGGGGAATTTCAGCAGGTTGAAGTCCGCATACGGCACCAGCACGTATTCGGCCTGCCCGCCGATCCAGCCACCCATGTCGACGTAGCCGTAGGCGCCGCCCGCGCGCGACGGATTGACGTTCAGGCACACGCCCGTGTGCTGCTCCCGGCACATCGCGCAGCGACCGCATGCGACGTTGAACGGCACCGAGACGAGATCGCCGATCTTCAGCGTCTCGACGTCGCGGCCGACCTCGACCACCTCGCCGGTGATCTCGTGGCCGAGCACGAGGCCGGCCGGCGCGGTGGTGCGGCCGCGCACCATGTGCTGGTCCGACCCGCAGATGTTCGTGCTCACCACCTTGAGGATCACGCCGTGGCCGATCGCGCGGCCGCTCGGGTCGGCCATCTTCGGATATCCGATCTTCTGCACCTCGACCTGGCCCGGCCCAAGGTATACGACTCCTCGATTGCTGCTCATCGCATTGTCTCCATGTCTCGTTGGATGGCGTCGCCGCCCGCTGCCCGATGCGGGGTGCGCGCAGCGGCTCTCCGAGCGTAGTCCGTCACGCGGGTCGGCCGGCGTGCAAAAACCGACACGCGCTTGACCCGCGCCGACATCGGCGACGCCGCACAACGGCCGCGCGCCGCAAAAAAAGCGTTGCGCGCACGCATCACCGGACCGGATTCGGCGCTTGCCCGCCCGCGCGTCGGCACGCGCGCGCCGGTGCCGCCGCGCGATTTTTCCGCATGTGCGAACGAAAGAACCCGCATTGCGGCGGCACGCGCCTCCGTGCGATTCGCATCTGCGCCGCTATCACGGCGGGAAAGCTGCAACAAGCCGCATCGCGTCGCAGATTGTTGAGCCATCTGGAAAGCTCTCTTCCAGATACCCGTATGGATGTAACAAATTCACGAATGGTACATATACGCCCCCGGCCAACGAAGCGCGCGGAATCACACTAAACATCGAACAAACAGGGGACATCCGCCATGTATCGCACACGAACTGCCTTAGCACGCACGCGCCGCACGCCGCCAGTCCGGCGCAGCGATTCCCTACAAGACGTGCAGTAATCAGGCGGCATGTACCGCGCAGCGCGCGTCGCGCGCTGCGCCCCAACCACGACTTTTTTTCGGAATACCGCTTCGTGAACATTCGATCGTTGGCCATGATGCCCATGCTCGCGGCGCCGCTGCTCGCCGCCCAGGCCGCCCACGCGCAAAGCGCGGTCCGCTTTTCCGGCTCGATGGATACCGGGGTCGCCTATGTCAGCGACATGGGCAACACCACCGGCCACAAGAGCGGCTGGCAGGCGAAGAACGGCGACATCAACATCAGCCGCTGGACGCTGTCCGGCAACGAGGTGATCGACGACGACCTGAGCGCGATCTTCACGCTGACCAACGGTTTTTCGGCGATGACGGGCACCGCCGCGCAACAGGGCCGCCTGTTCGGCTTCCAGGCCTTCATGGGCCTGTCGTCGAAAAGCCGCGGCTCGATCACGCTCGGACGCCAGTTCGACGAGGTCGTGCAGTTCGTCGAACCGTTCTCGCTCGGCGGCACGATGTACGGCGGCACGGCGTTCGCGCATCCGTTCGACAACGACAACCTCGACAACTACACGCGCACCAACAACTCGGTGAAGTACACCAGCCCGACGTGGCACGGGCTGACCTTCGGTGCGCTGTACGGCTTCTCGAATCAGGCCGGCGGCTTCGCGAACAGCCGCGGCTACAGCTTCGGCGTCGGCTACCAGTACGGGGGCTTCAACGCGGGCGCCGGCTATTTCCAGTTCAACAACGCGTCGAACGCGGCGACCGCGAACACGGAAGGCGCCGAGCCGGCCGGCGCGCCGTTCAATGCGGCCCGCCAGCGCACCTACGCGGCCGGCGGCTCGTACCGCTTCGATCATGCGATCGCGGGGATCGTGCTGAGCGAGACGCGGCTCGACAACGCCACGTCGATGAACAACGTCGCGGACACGGCCATCGCGCTGCCGCACGACGACGTGCGCTTCGACAACCTCGAAGTCAACCTGCGCTACTTCATCACGTCGAAGTGGCACGTCTCCGCCGGCTACACGCTGACGCTCGGGCGCTTCGACACGCCGACCGGCGTCAAGTATCCGAAGTGGCACCAGCTCGGCATCGTCAACATCTACTTCCTGTCGCCGCGCACCGACATCTACACGGAAGCGATCTACCAGCGCGCGAACCAGCTCGAAGGCACCGGCATCCAGGGCGCGCAGATCTCGAACTTCTCGCGCGCGTC
>NZ_JGVW01000073.1 GCF_000687455.2 Burkholderia sp. lig30 | reverse complement strand
GCACCGTCTCCAACTCCGGGCTGATCACCGGCACCACGACCGGCCTGTCGAACACCGGCTCGATCACGCTGCTGACCAATAGCTCGGGCCACACGATCAGCGGCGGGACCCAAGGCGTACTGAACACCGGCACGATCGCCTCGATCAGCAATGCCGGAGCGATCACCGGCGGCATCGACAATAGCGGCAGCACCGCGCTGATCGGCCAACTGACCAATACCAGCACCGGCTCGCTCGACTCGCTGACCAACACCGGCACGATCGGCGGCGGCGCCGTCGCCATCGGCCTCAGCAATGCCGGCACGATCGGCACCGTCTCCAATTCCGGGCTGATCACCGGCACCACGACCGGCCTGTCGAACACCGGCTCGATCACGCAACTGACCAACAACGCCGGCGGAACGATCAGCGGCGCGCTCTACAACAACGGCACGATCGGCACGCTGACCAATAACGGCACCCTTGCCAGCTCGGGCTACGCGCTTGACAACGGCACGAGCGCATCGCTCGGCATCGTCGCGAACAGCGGCACGATTGCGGGCAACATCAGGAACCTGTCCAGCCAGGACCTGACGCTCGCGGGAGGTACCGGCTCGACGTTTGGCACACTGACCGGCTTCCTCGCGAACACACCCGGCACGATCACCAACACCGCCTCGAACGTGTCGTTCGCCTCCGGCAACCTGCTGCTGAACGACAACATCAACGTCGGCGCCTTCGCGGTGAACCACACCGGCACCGCAGTGCTGCAGGTCAATGCCCCAGTCACGATCACCGGCAACTACAACCAGGGCAGCCTCGCGACACTGCAGATCGGCGTATCGAGCGGCGCGGTCACGCAGGGTTCGATCGCCACCGACAGCGGCTACGGGCGCCTCATCGTCACCGGCAACACGTCGATCGCATCCGGCGCGTCGATCAAGCTGCTGTCACGTGGTTATGCGTTTGCGACGGGCCAGCGCTTCGTCGTCGTGGATACCGCCGGCAGCGCCACCTACAACCCGACCAGCCTGAACTACTCGGCGACCGGGTACACCGGCACGATCACCGGCACGGCGATGAGCAACGGCGGCAATTCGGATCTGGTGGTGGTGCTGGGCGGCCATTCGTCGCCGGGCCAGACGCCCAGCCCGACCGCGTCCCCCGGCACGCAGCTCGGCGCGACGATCCCAAATGCGATCTCGTCGCTGACTGGCCTGCTTGCCTATACCGGCATCAGCAACGCCAATCTGCTGAACCTGTACAACGCGGTGCTCGGCTCCCTCGGCGACGGCTCGTCGAACACCGCCAACCACATCGGCAAGCAGCTCGGCGCGACGCAAACCGGCTTGGCGCCCGCCGCGCCGACCGTCGACGCGATGAGCATCGTCGGCTCCCGCGTCAACACCTTGCGCATCGCGCAGAACGCCGGCGAAACCGGCATCGCGACCGGCGACAGCACGCCCCAGTGGAGCGTGTGGGGCGAGGGCTTCGGCGGCCACGCGAGCCAGGACGAACGGCAATCGGTCGACGGCTACAGCGCCAACTACGGCGGCCTGCTGGTCGGCGTGGACCGTGCGCTCGGCGAGCGCTGGCGCGCAGGCGGTGCGTTCACGTACAGCAACACCGCGCTCAACAACACCGGCGACACCGCCGGCAACTCGGCGCGCGTGAACGGCTATGGCCTGATCGGCTATGCGAGCTACACGGGCAGCCCGTGGTATGTGAACCTGTCCGGTGCGGCCGTGCAGCAGCAGTACGACACGACGCGGCTCGTCAGCCTGACCGGCTACTCGGCCAACGCGAGCGGCCACTTCAGCGGCCAGCAGTACCTCGCCCGCGTGGAAGCCGGCTATCCGCTGGCGCTCGGGCCGGTCACGCTGACCCCGCTCGCCGGGGTCACGTACAGCCACCAGCATCAGGGCAGCTATACGGAAACCGGCGGCAATGGCGCCGCGCTGTCGGTCGGCTCGAGCGACGTCAACTCCGTGAAGAGTAGCCTGGGTGTGCAACTCGACAAAGGCTTCACGAGCCGTTACGGCCAGATCCTGTCCGACGTGCGCGTGCAGTGGATCCACGAGTACGATCAGGCCAAGCAGGTCACCGCCGCAGGCTTCGCGGCGGACCCGACCGGCCAGACCGCGTTCACGACGGTCGGCGCGCGGCCGGTCTCCGATCTCGCGGATGTGTCGCTCGGCGTGACGCTGCTGCGCGCGAGCAACCTCAGCGTGTCGGTGCGTTACGAACTGCAGGCCGCGTCCGGGTTCCTGTCGCAGACCGGCAGCGTGCGTCTGCGTCAGGTGTTCTGACGGTCTGACGCTCGCACGACGCGCCGGACCGTCCGGCGCGTCTCCCTGCGGGGACGGCTCGTCCGGGCGGCCCGGCGAGCGATTCCACGTAGTAGCACTCCCTCCCCGCCCCTTTTTCCGCTGGCTCCAGCTGTTGAGGATGCTCGATTCTGCTCGGCGCATGCGGTGCGATCAGCGCCACAAGTTGCGCCCACGGCACCACCCGATTCATCTCTTCGAGGAATTCCCGCGTGCGCGTACGCTTCGGCGAGACCTCGAATCCCGTTCCAACAAGGCTGATCTGTTTCATGCCGCTACTGTCGTCTCACATGCCGCCGTCACGCGAAGGTTTTGCAGACCTTCCCTGGCAGGACGGCGGGGGCGAGCCCTCCTCCACCGCCGGCGCCAGATCTTCATCGCCGAACAGGATGACGGGGATATGCGTGTTGTCCAGCACCTTGTCTGCGGTTGATCTGTAAAACAATCGTCACTCAAAGGCGTTCGCGCTCAGCGCAGCATGAACGACATCGCCGACAGGCAGTTCAGCGTCCGCACCACATGCTCCACCGACGCCGCGGAAAAGCGCAGCGTCACCGCATCCACCCGCTCCAGCAACGGCCACATGCCGAACAGGTCGCCGAGCGCGGCCGTCTGCACGCGCAGCGTGCAGGTCGCGGGCTCGGGACGATGCGCGCTCGCGTGCCAGCCGGCGGCGAACGCATGCGCGACGGCCGCGCGCGCACCGGCCGCGATCTGCGCGCACGCGGCGGCGGGCGTCAGCGTGTCGCCGCTCGACGCGCCGCCGGCCGTCTTGACCGTTTCGATGCGCGCGCCCGGGAAGCATGGCCGCGCCTCCTCGGCGAACACGTCGTCGCCCGACAGCAGCGCGACGTGCGCGCCGTACTCCTGCGCGAGCGCGCCGTACAGCCCCGCCTCGCCGACTTCGCTGCCGTTCAGCCAGAGCTGCGTGAACGCGAAGCTGTTGACCGTGTGCGCGAGCACCCCGCGCGACTGCGACTTCGCGTGATAGCCGATCATGAACACCAGGTCGGGCCGCCGTTCGAGGCCGGCCATCATCCCGAGCGTGCGGGGCTTGCCGAGCACGACGCGCGCACGCGCATCGAGCCCGTCCGGCAGCAGGTTGCGGAAGCCGCCGTGCGAATCGTTGACCCACACCGCCTGTGCGCCGCCCGCAAACGCGCCTTCGACCGCCGCGTTCGCCTCGGCGGTCATCCAGCGCCGCGCGCGCTCGTATTCGGGATTGCCGGGGCGGGTCTGCTCGGCGGCGAACACGCCGGCGACGCCTTCGATATCGGTCGAGATGAGGACGTTCATGGTCATAAAAGGTGGGCTTCGCCAACCAGGCGCTCGAGATCGGGCACGGCGTCGCGCAACGCCCGCCGTGTATGGCCGTCGCGCCCGGTGACCGTCGCCGCCTGCAGCAGCGCGTCGACGATCGCCTGTTCGACGCTGTCGGCCGCCGCGTGGAACAGCGGATCGAGCGACGCATCGGCGAGCAGCGCCGGCAGCGCGACATAGGTGGCATCGTGGTCGATCGTATACGCGGTCGAGAACGCGAGCGCGATGTCGCCGCTGCCGTGACCGTAGACCGAGCCGGTGCGCGCCAGCCCGGCCGCCGCGCGGCGCGCGAGCCGGGCGAGCTGCCGCGCGTCGAGCGCCGCGTCGGTCGCGAGCAGCATGATGATCGAGCCTTGCTCGGGTGGCGCCGCGTGCCCGGCTTCGCGGGCCGCGACGATGCGTCCGACCGGCGCCCCGCCGAGCGTGAGCATCGGCAGCCGTCCGAAATTCGCGAGCACCAGCGCGCCGACCGTGTACGGCCGGCCAGCGGCGACGGCGATGCGCGACGCCGAACCGATCCCGCCTTTCAGGTCGAAGCACGACATCCCGCGCCCCGCGCCGACCGAACCGCGCGCGACGTCGCGCGACGCGTCGCGCCACGCGGCGTCGTAATGCGCGGCGTTCACCGCGAACGCCTGGATGTCGTTCAGATGGCCGTCATTGCATTCGAACACGAGCGGATTGACGGTCGGCCAGTCGCGGCCGATCCGCGGATTCGCGGCGATCGCCGCGCGGATCTGCGCGTTGGCCACCGCGCCGACGCCGAACGTGTTGGTCAATGCGATCGGGGTGTCGAGCACGCCCAGTTCGTCAACCTGCACGAGCCCCGCGCTCTTGCCGAAGCCGTTGACGACGGCCGCGCCGGCCGGCACCTTGCTGCGGTACAGGTCGCCCGGATGCGGCTTCACGACCGTCACGCCGGTCTGCACCGGCCCGTCGTCGAGCGTGCAGTGGCCGACCGTCACCCCCGGCACGTCGGCGATCGTGCCGCGCGGCCCGGCGGGCAGCGTGCCGCAGCGCCACGCGGCGGCGAGTCCCGTTTGATGCGGCATCAGCGGCGCTCCAGTTTCGGGTCGAGCGCGTCGCGCAGCCCGTCGCCGAGCAGGTTGAACGCGAGCACGGTCAGGAAGATCGCGAGGCTCGGAAAGATCGCGACGTGCGGCGCGCTGACCATGTCGGCGCGCGCCTCGTTGAGCATCGCGCCCCACTCCGGCGTCGGCGGCTGCGCGCCGAGCCCGAGGAACGACAGGCTAGCCGCCGTGATGATCGACGTGCCGATCCGCATCGTGAAGTACACGACGACCGACGACACGGTGCCGGGCAGGATGTGCCGCATGATGATGGTCCGGTCGGGCGCGCCGATGCTGCGCGCCGCCTCGACGTAGGTCATGTGCTTGAGCATCAGCGTGTTGCCGCGCACGAGGCGCGCGAACGCCGGGATGCTGAAGATCGCCACCGCGCAGATCACGTTGATCATGCCGTTGCCAAGGATCGCGACCACGCCGATCGCGAGCAGGATGCCCGGGAACGCGAACAGCACGTCGGCGACGCGCATCGTGATGCGGTCCCACCAGCCTTCGTAGTAGCCGGCCAGCAAGCCGAAGAAGGTGCCGATGAACGCGCCGAGCGCGACCGAGAAGAAGCCGGCCGCGAGCGAGATCCGCGTGCCGGCGACGATCCGGCTGAAGATGTCGCGGCCGAGCGCGTCGACGCCGAACCAGTGCGCGGCGGACGGCCCGGCGTTCAGCGCGTCGTAGTCGAAGTAGTTTTCCGGGTCGAACGGCACGATGTGCGGGCCGACGAACGCCAGCACGACGAGCAGCAGCACGAAGCCGCCCGCCACGCGCGCGACGGTCTGCTTCCTGAACTTGCGCCAGAATTCGCTCCACGGCGTGCGGATCGCGGCCGGTACGGCGGCCGGCGCGGATTGGGCGGTCGTGTTCATGCGCGCCTCACTTGAAACGGATGGTCGGATTGATGACCGCGTACAGCACGTCGACGGTCAGGTTGATCAGCACGAACTCGAGCGAGAACAGCAGCACGATCGCCTGGATCACCGGGTAATCGCGCATCGTCACCGCGTCGACGAGCAGCCGGCCGAGGCCCGGCCAGTTGAACACCGCCTCGACGACGATCGAGCCGCCGAGCAGGAAGCCGAACTGCAGCCCCATCATCGTGACGACCGGAATCATCGCGTTGCGCAGGCAATGCTTGAGCACCACCGTCGGCTCGTGCACGCCCTTCGCGCGCGCGGTCCGCACGAAATCCTCGTTCAGCACCTCGACGAACGACGCGCGCGTGAAGCGCGCCATCACCGCCGCGACCGCCGCGCCGAGCGTCAGCGACGGCAGCACGTAGCTGCGCCACGAGCCGTCGGGCACGACCGGCAGCCAGCCGAGCTTCACGGAGAAGATCTCCATCAGCAGCATGCCGAGCGCGAACGCGGGAAACGAGATCCCCGACACCGCGAGCGTCATGCCGATGCGGTCCGGCCAGCGGTTGCGCCACACGGCCGACGCGATGCCGATCGCCATCCCGAACAGCGTCGACCACACCATGCTGACGAGCGTCAGCAGCAGCGTCGGCATGAAGCGCTCGCCGATTTCGGTGGAGACGGGCCGCTTGCTGCGCGTCGACTTGCCGAAGTCGCCGTGCGCGATCTTCACGAAGAAGTTCGCGAACTGGGTCGGCATCGGCTGGTCGAGGCCGAGATCGGCGCGCACCAGCGCGACCGTCGCCTCGTCGGCCTCCGGCCCCGCCGCGAGCCGCGCCGGGTCGCCCGGCAGCAAGTGCACGAACAGGAACACCAGCAGCGCGACGAGCGCGAGCGTGGGCAGCAGGCCGAACAGGCGTTTGACGATGAAATTCAGCATGAGGGCACCGAATCGTGGCGGCGCGCCGGCGCGATCGCATCGCTGCGCCGGCGCGCGAACGCGCTTACTTCAGCGAGATTTCGTCGAAGCTGAACGCGCCATCCGGCATCACGTACATGCCTTGCAGGCGCTTGCTGCGCGCATAGACGATCTTCTCCTGCACGAGGAAGATCCACGGCGCGTCGGCCCACACCTGCTTCTGCGCCGCCGCGTAATACCCGGCCTTCTTCGCGCGGTCGACGGTGCCGAGCGCCTTCTCCAGATCGTCGTCGACGAGGCCGTTCTGGTAGTAGGCCGTGTTGAACAGCTTCGGCGGCTTCGACGCCGACGCGAGCAGCGGCGACAGCGCCCAGTTCGCCTCGCCGGTCGACGACGACCAGCCGATGTAGAACATCCGCACCGGCGCGGTCGCCGGGTCCTGCGCGCTCTCGACCTTCGCGACGCGCTCGCCCGATTCGAGCGCCTGCACCTGCACCTTCACGCCGACCTGCGCGAGCTGCTGCTGCACGAACTGGATCACCTTCTGCGACGTCGTGTTGTTGTAGCCGGACCAGAGCGTCGATTCGAAGCCGTTCGGATAGCCGGCCTCCTTCAGCAGCGCACGCGCCTTCGCCGGATCGTACGGCCACGGGCCGGTCTTGACCGCATAGTCGACGCCCGGCGGCACGACGCCCGGCGACGGCACCGCGAAGCCGGAGAACGCGACCTTCGCGAGCGCGTCCTTGTTGATCGCGTAGTTGAGCGCCTGGCGTACCTTCGGATTGTCGAACGGCTTCTGCAGCGTGTTCAGCGAGATGTAGCGCACCACGATCGACGGCCGCTCGACCACGTCGATCTTCGGATTGCCGCGCAGATCGGCAACCTGCTCATAAGGAATCCGGAACGCGAAATCCGCCTGGCCGGCCTTCATCAGCGCCGCGCGCGTGTTGTTGTCGATCACCGGCTTCCAGTCGATCATGTCGATCTTCGGGTAGCCCTTCTTCCAGTAGCCGGCGAATTTCTTCACCTTCATGTCGTCGGTCTGCTTCCACTCGACGAACTCGAACGGCCCGGTACCGACCGGATGCAGCCCGATCTCGCGGCCCCACTTCTTGAGCGCCGCCGGCGAGATCATCGCCGCGGACGGATGCGCGAGCGTGTTGACGAACGCGGAGAAAGGCTCGCGCAGCGTGAACTTCACCGTGTACGGATCGACGGCCTCGGTTTTCTCGATCACGCGGAACAGGTTGTAGCGCTTGAGCTTGTTCGCCGGATCGGTCACGCGGTCGAACACCAGCTTCACCGCGTCCGCGTTGAAGTCGGTGCCGTCCTGGAACTTCACGCCCTGGCGCAGCCTGACCGTGTAGACCTTCGCGTCGGGCGATGCCGTGTAGCCGGTGGCGAGCACGTCGACGAGCTTCATGTCCTTGTCGAAGCCGAACAATCCCTCGTAGAACGACTTCGCCGCGGCCAGCGACACGGTGTCGTTCGCGTCGTACGGGTCCATCGTCGTGAACGTCTCGCCGACTGCGATCATCGCCGTCTGCTGCGCGAACGCGGGCAGCGCGGCCGACAGCGCGAACGCGCCCGCGACGACCAGCGCGCGCGGACGGAACATCGGGAACGAATGCGGCTTGCTCATTTTGCCTGGCTCCTGTGGAGGGTTCGGTAACGCGTGGTGGAATTCACGGGGTGACTGCACCCGCTCGGGATAAAACCGTCTCTGCCTGGCGCGCGCGCAACTGCGGTCCATCGTCGCCCCTCGCGCGTCAATACGCGCCGCCGACGCGATGCGTCGCGACGAAATGATCCGGGCCGACGGCGACGAGCGGCACGACCACCGGCTCGTCGCCGAGCGCGCGGATCGGGCTCGGAATCTCGTCCGCCGCGAGCTGGCGCGGCGCGTGCCGGCGCGCCGGATCGGCGACCGGCACCGCGCTCATCAGCTTTTTCGTGTACGCATGCTGCGGCGCTTCGAACACCGCGCGGCGCGGGCCGATCTCGACGATCTGGCCGAGATACATCACCGCGACGCGGTGGCTGATGCGCTCGACCACCGCCATGTCGTGCGAGATGAACAGGTACGCGACACCGAGCTCGCGTTGCAGGTCGAGCATCAGGTTGACGATCTGCGCCTGCACCGACACGTCGAGCGCCGACACCGACTCGTCGGCGATCACGACCTTCGGGTTCAGCGCGAGCGCGCGCGCGATCGCGATCCGCTGGCGCTGGCCGCCGGAGAATTCGTGCGGATAGCGGCGCGCGGCGTCGGCGGGCAGGCCCACCTTGTCCAGCAACCAGTCGACCCGCTCCTGCGCGGCCTTGCCGCGCGCGACGCCGTGCACCAGCAGCGGCTCCATGATCGAGAAGCCCACCGTTAGGCGCGGATTCAGCGACGCGAACGGATCCTGGAAAATGAACTGGATGTTGCGGCGCAACGCCTGCAGGCTGCGGCCCTTCATCGCGCCGATGTCGCGCCCGTCGAATTCGATCGAGCCGCCCTGCGATTCGACGAGCCGCAGCAGCGAGCGCCCGGTGGTCGACTTGCCGCAGCCGGATTCGCCGACGAGCGCGAGCGTCTCGCCCGCGCGCAGCTCGAAGCTGACCCGCTCGACCGCATGCACGTATTGCGACACGCGGCCGAACACGCCGCTTTTCACCGGGAACCGAGTGACGAGGTCGCGCACGCGCAGGATCGGCGGCGCATGCGGATCGACGCGCGGCTGGGCGGGCACGGGCGCGGGCGCGGGCGCCTCTCCCGCAGCTTCGGCGCCGGCCGGGCTCGCCGGCGCCACGCCGTTCCCCGGCGCGGCCGCCTCAACCTTCAGCAGCGGAAATTTCTCCGGCACGTCGGTGCCGTGCATCGAGCCGAGACGCGGCACCGCTGCGAGCAGCGCGCGCGTATAGCGATGGGCGGGTGCCGTGAAAATCCGCTCCGACTCGCCCTCCTCGACCTTCTCGCCGCGATACATCACGAGCACGCGATCGGCCACTTCCGCGACGACGCCCATGTCGTGCGTGATGAAGATCACGCCCATGTTCATCTCGTCCTGCAGGCCGCGGATCAGTTGCAGGATCTGCGCCTGGATCGTCACGTCGAGCGCGGTCGTCGGCTCGTCGGCGATCAGCAGCGCCGGACGGCACGACAGCGCCATCGCGATCATCACGCGCTGCCGCATGCCGCCCGACAACTGGTGCGGATAGCGCGAGAACACGCGGCGGGCCTCGGGAATCCGCACCAGGTCGAGCAGGCGCAGCGCCTCGGCGCGCGCGCCGGCTGCGCTTTTCGACTGATGCAGCGCGATCGCCTCGCTGATCTGGTCGCCGACCGTGAAGACCGGGTTCAGCGACGTCATCGGCTCCTGGAAGATCATCGCGATGTCCGCGCCGCGCACCGTGCGCATCGTCGCCTGGCTCGCCCGCGCGAGATCGAGCAGCGTGCCGTTGCGCCGCCGGAACGCGATCCGGCCGCGCGTGATCGCCCCGCCGCCATGCTCGACGAGCCGCATCAGCGCGAGCGACGTGACCGACTTGCCCGAACCGGATTCGCCGACGATCGCGAGCGTCTCGCCCCGCTCGACGTGGAACGACACGCCGCACACCGCGTCGAACGCGGCGCCCTCGCGGCGGAACGTCACGGACAGATCGTCGACGGCGACGACCCGCTGCTCGGGCAGCGCGAGATCGGACGGGGTTCGGCTCGATGTCATGCGGGCGTCTCCGGATAGCGGGCGAAATCAGGCCGTGTCGTCGCGATAGATCGCGGTGACCGGCGTTTCGCCGACGCGGGCGTAGCCGCGATACATGCCTTCGGTGTTGAACGGCATCGCGACGTTGCCGTGCGCGTCGACCGCGACGATTCCGCCGCGCCCCGCGATGCGCGGCAGCTTGTTCATCACCACGTCGTACGCGGCTTCGCCGAGCGACACGCCACGGTATGCGATCTGCGCGGCGACGTCGTGCGCGGTCGCGAGCCGGATGAACATCTCGCCGGTGCCGGTCGACGACACCGCGCACGTCGCGTCGTCCGCATAGCAGCCCGCGCCGATGATCGGCGTGTCGCCGACGCGACCGGGCTGCTTGTTGGTGATCCCGCCGGTCGAGGTCGCCGCCGCGAGGTGCCCGCGGCCATCGAGCGCGACCGCGCCGACGGTGCCGTGCTTACGGTCGGGATCGAGCGGCGCCGGCGCAGGCGGCACCCCGTCGCCGAACGCGAATGTCGCGGCGTCGTGATCGAGCATCGTGCCGGCCGCGTCGCGCGCCTTCACCCACTGCGCGTGGCGGAACGGCGTGTCGAAATAGCCGGGCTCGACCATCTCCAGCCCGTGCGCGGCCGCGAACGCGTCCGCGCCCGCGCCCGCGAACATCACGTGCTCGCTCGCTTCCATCACCCGCCGCGCGGCCAGCACCGGGTTGCGCACGCGCGTCGCGCAGCACACGGCGCCGGCGGCGAGCGTCGCGCCGTCCATGATCGCCGCGTCGAGTTCGTGCCGGCCTTCGGCGGTGTAGACCGCGCCGTGCCCGGCGTTGAACAGCGGGCAATCCTCGAGCAGCCGCACCGCGACGCTGACCGCGTCGAGCGCGCTGCCGCCGTCGGCCAGCACCGACTGCGCGGCGCGCAGGATCGCCGTCAGTTCCGCGCGATACTGCGCTTCCGTTTCGGTATTCATCGCCTCGCGCAGGATCGTGCCGGCGCCGCCGTGAATCGCGACGATAGGGGATGGAGTCATGACGGGTCCGTACGGGAACAGGAAGGTTCGGCCGCGGGCAGCGCCGCTTGCGGCTGCGTGAGCCACGGCAGCACGAATTCGGTCATCTCGGCGGCAGCCTTCGCCGAGCGCCGGGTACGCAGCGCGACCGCGTCGATCAGCGCCTCGATCATCACGAGCACGGCGGCTTCCGACGTCGCCGCGAAGCGCCGCTCGGCGCACACGTACAGCGTCAGCGACGCGACCGGCACGAGCGGCGAATCGGGGCCGTCGGTCAGCGCCAGCACCCGCGCGCCGCGCGCGGCCGCGCGGCGGGCCAGCTCGATCGTGTCCTCGACGTAGCGCGGAAACGCGATCGCGACGACCAGGTCGCGCGCGTCCGCCGTGAAGAGCCGCCGCGCCGCATGCGACGGCCCCCCCGGCAGCGCGAGCGACTCGACCAGGTCGTGACACGCCGACAGGCCGTGCTCCATCAGCCCGGCAAGAAACGCGCTCGATCCTGCGCCGAGAATCAGCACGCGGCGCGCCGCGACGATCGCGTCGACCACCGCCTCGACGTTCGCGCGGTCGAGCCACGCGCGCGTGCCTTCGAGGTTCGCGACCGCCTGGTCGAACACTGCGTCGATCCATGCGCCGCCGCGCTCGCCGGGCGACTGTTCCTGCGCCGAACGCAGCCGCTCGACCGGCGCGATCGTCGCCTCGAAGCCGCGCACGAGCGCCGCGCGCATCGCCGGGTAGCCGTCGAAGCCGAGCGCCTTCGCGAAGCGGTTCGCCGTCGCGATCGACGCGCCGACCGCATGCGCCAGCTCGTCGATCCGCATCGTCGCCGCGCGGAACGGATTCGCGAGCACGTATTCGCCCATGCGCCGGTGGATCGGCGTCAGCGACGGCATCGCCTGCGCGATGCGCGCGGCGATCGCCGGTTCGGCGTCAGGCACGGCGGGCGGACGGTTCAGCGACATGCGGCGGCACTCGGTTCGGTCGATGAAAGTAAATTTACGTATCCCATCGTAGGAAAAAAATAAATTTTCATCGACCTCGGGATTTCCCGATCCGCGGGCCGATTCCGGTGCGCCGCCCGGTGCGCTCGCGCGGTCGCGCAGCCGCCCTCCGCAATCCCCTCTGCCCCCTATTAACCGGACATTCTGTCAAATAGCTTACAATTAGCAGCTGATTTGCCTGCATTGCCCTCCATTGCAGTCCTTCCACCGGGTCCTCCGACCCGAGCCCGCCGCATCAGGGCGTGCCGCGCGAACGCGCGGCGAGCGGCGTTCCGGCTCGCGGAGCCCCCTTCCGGATGCCTACATGTCAGACTCCCGACCTACGTTACACACGACGTTCAAGCCGCAGGTGGTGCTGCCGTCGCTCGCGGTGATCGGCGCATTGCTCGCCGTCTGCGCGCTGCGGCCCGGCGAAGCCGGCGCGCTGTTCTCCGCCGGCCAGCAATGGGTGATCGCGCACTTCGACTGGTTCTACGTGCTCGCCGTCACCGCGTTCCTCGTGTTCCTCGTGCTGATCGCCGCGAGCGACTTCGGCCACATCAAGCTCGGCCCCGACGATGCCGAGCCCGAATTCAGCTTCCTGTCATGGACCGCGATGCTGTTCGCGGCCG
Organism: Burkholderia sp. lig30; assembly: GCF_000687455.2. GTDB lineage: Bacteria > Pseudomonadota > Gammaproteobacteria > Burkholderiales > Burkholderiaceae > Burkholderia. Next base: position 46,254 of record NZ_JGVW01000073.1, on the reverse strand, counting down.
GCATGGGCATCGGCCTGATGTATTTCGGCGTCGGCGAGCCGATGCAGCATTTCCTGAAGCCGCCGGTGGCCGACGCCGGCACGCCGTCGGCCGCGCGCGAGGCGATGCTGATGACGTTCTTCCACTGGGGCTTTCACGCGTGGGCGATCTACGGCGTGATGGGCCTCGTGCTCGCGTACTTCGGCTTTCGCTACAACCTGCCGCTGACGCTGCGCTCCGGGCTGTACCCGGTACTGCGCGAGCGCATCGACGGCTGGATCGGGCATGCGGTCGACGCGTTCGCGCTGGTCGGCACGATCGCCGGCATCGCCGCGACGCTCGGCTACGGCGTGATGCAGATCAGCGCGGGCCTGCACACCGTCGCGGGCTGGGACACGAGCGGCAACCTGTTCCGGATCGGCCTCGTCGCGCTGGTCGTGCTGATGGCGGGCCTGTCCGCCGCGTCCGGGCTCGACAAGGGCGTGAAGCGCCTGTCCGAGCTGAACCTGCTGATCGCGTTCGCGCTGCTCGCGTTCGTGTTCGCGACCGGCCCGACGTCGTTCCTGCTGCGCGCGTTCGGCGACAACGTCGGCCAGTACCTGTCGAGCCTCGTCGACCTGTCGTTCCGCACCTATGCGTACGCGCCGCCGCGCGAGGAAGGCTGGTTCGGCGGCTGGACGATCCTCTACTGGGCGTGGTGGGTGTCGTGGTCGCCGTTCGTCGGCATGTTCATCGCGCGCATCTCGCGCGGCCGCACGATCCGCCAGTTCGTGATCGGCGTGCTGCTCGTGCCGACCGCGTTCAACCTCGTCTGGATGACCGTGTTCGGCAACAGCGCGATCTGGCTCGACGCGCACGGCGCGGCCGGCGCGCTCGCGCAGACCGCGTCCAGCGTCGACGCGCTGCTGTTCCGCTTCTTCGATTACCTGCCGTTCTCGCAGCTGCTGTCGATCGCGGCGATCGCGCTGATCGCGGTGTTCTTCGTCACGTCGGCGGATTCGGGCGCGTTCGTGATCGACGCGATCGCGACACGCGGCGCGCCGCATTCGCCGGTCTGGCAGCGCCTGTTCTGGGCCGCGCTGCTCGGCGTCACGGCGGCGGTGCTGCTCGTCGCGGGCGGGCTCGGCGCATTGCAGGCGATGACGCTGATCGCGGCGCTGCCGGTCGCGCTGATCATGCTCGCGCTGTGCTACGGGCTCTGGCGCGGGCTCGTCGCGGACCGCGCGCATTATTCGCAGGACATGGCGCCCGCGACGAACTTCTGGACCGGCCAGCACTGGCGTCTCCGCCTGTCGCACATCCTGCGCCAGACGACCGACGCGCAGGCCCGCCAGTTCGTCGCCGAAACCGTGCTGCCCGCGCTGCAGACGGTCGCACGGGAGCTGCAGGCGAGCGGCGTCGACGCGCACGTGCGGCGCGACGACGCGAACGCGGTGCGTCTGACGGTACCGACCGCCGAGCAGCGCGACTTCGTGTACGGCGCGCGCGTGACGCGCAAGGCCGCGCCCGCGTTCGTGATCCGCGAGGCCGCGACGCCGCGCGAGCACGTGTACGGGATCATCACGTTCTTCGAGGACGGGCGGCTCGGCTACGACATCGAGTACCTGCGCGGCGACGAGGTGATCGCCGACGTGCTGCGCCAATACGAGCGCTACATATCGCTCGCGGCGGACACCCGCACGCATCTGCTGAATCGCGCGCCGGGGCATGCGGGCGAGATGGAGTGACGTGAGCCGGATGCGGGGCGCGCATGCGGCGCCCCGTCGGAACTTCAGTTTATGATCCGGCAAGAATCCGGATTCGCGGGGGTGGCGCGATCGCGTCGCCTTCACATTTCCTGCATGCACAATGCCGTACGTTGACGGCTTTCAGACGGTGACCCTCATGCGACGACTCCTTTCCCGCGCCGCTGCCGCGCGCTTCGCCGCCCTCGCGGGCATCGCGGCGCTCTCCGCGTGCTCGACCCGCATCGATACGCGCGTCGACCCGGCCAGCGCCGCGATCAACCTCCAGGCCGCCTGGGTCGAGATCGGCGACGCCGATCAGGCGATCGCCCGCGCGATCACGAATTACGCGCCGGCATCGAACGGCGATCCGGTCTGCCCGCTGGTCGTCGTCGACGGCCTCGTGTCGCGCATGACGCTGCGCGCGGGCGCCGCGACGCTGCCGCTGCGCCCGACCGCGAGCGACCCGGCGGACTCGAAGCCGTCGAGCTTCCCGGTCTCGGTCTGCGAGGCGACGCTGCCCGCCGGCGCGCACAGTGCGAGCGTCGCCGGGCGCGCATTGCCGCTGCCGATCGCGCAACCGCAACGCATCGCGATCGTCGCCGACACCGGCTGCCGCATGAAGAAAGCGGACAACGCCTTCCAGGCCTGCAGCGACACGACCGTCTGGCCGCTCGCGACAATCGCCGCGAGCATCGCGAAGCTGTCGCCCGATCTGGTGCTGCACGTCGGCGACTTCCATTACCGCGAGAACGCTTGCCCGCCGGACATCGCCGGATGCAAGGACAGCCCGTGGGGCTACGGCTGGGACGCGTGGCAGGCCGACCTGTTCCGCCCCGCGGCGCCGCTGCTCGCGACGGCGCCGTGGGTCGTCGTGCGCGGCAACCACGAGGAATGCGCGCGCGCGGGCCAGGGCTGGTTCCGCTTCCTCGATCCGCGACCGTACAGCGACGCGCGCTCGTGCGACGATCCGGCCAACGACGGCGACGCGAACTATTCGGAGCCGTACGCGGTGTCGCTCGGCGGCGGCTCGCAGGTGATCGTGTTCGATAGCGCGAAGGTCGGCCGCGCCGCGCTGAAGACCACCGACGCGCAGTTCCGGATCTACCGGAAGCAGTTCCAGACGGTCGCCGCGCTCGCGTCGAAGCCGGGTATGACGACGACGATCTTCACCAACCATCATCCGATCCTCGCGTTCGCGCCGATCGCGGGCAGCACGCCCGCGCCGGGCAACCGCGCGCTGCAATCGGTGATGTCGAGCCTCAACGCGCGGGCCTACTATCCGCCGGGCGTCCACGTCGCGCTGCACGGCCACGTGCACGACTTCCAGGCGATCAATTTCGCGTCGGGCCATCCGGCGACGATCGTCTCGGGCAACGGCGGCGACAACCTCGACGTCGCGCTGCCCGATCCGTTCCCCGCCGGACTGACGCCCGCGCCGGGTGCGGTCATCGACCGGCTGTCGCACAACAACAGCTTCGGCTTCCTGATGATGGAGCGCCGCCCTGCTCCCGAGACAGGCTGGATCTTCAGCGCGTACTCGGCGGCCGGCAAGCTGCTTGCGTCGTGCAGCCAGTCGGGCACGACGCTCGCGTGCGACAAGACGGGATTCATCGCGCCGTGAGCGGGCTGCGTCGACGCGGCGGACCTTACGCCGGCCATGCCGGCCGCGCCAGCCGGACAATTCGCACGGTCCTCGCCATTGCGCGCGCCGGCGCCGCGCTCGCGCTGCTCGCCGCCGGCGCGCCCCCTGCCCGCGCGGTGACGACGGATGCCGTGCCGCTGCCCGGCTCGCTCCCCGACCACGCGGCGACGACGGACAACGTGCGGCTGCCCGGCACGCCGACCGACGCGCGACAACGGCGGACACCGTGCTGCTACCCGGCACGGCGCCCGCCCGCGTGGTCGGCACGATCGGCGACGGCACGCCGCAGGTCGCGGCGAAGGTCGATCCGTCCGCCGCGCGCTTCGCGCCCGACCCTGCGCTCGCCGCGCTCGGCCGCCGCATCTTCTTCGATCCGCGGCTGTCGGAGCCGCGCGGCGTGTCGTGCGCCGGGTGCCACGATCCGGGCCGCGCGTTCGCGCCGACGCTGACGGCCGCCGCGCTCGCCGGCCCCGGCGTGCCGGAAGGCAGCCGCCCGGGCCGCTTCAGCCAGCGCAACGCGCCGTCGTTGCTTTACGTGCGGTACGTGCCGCGCCGCCATTTCTATCAGGATGACGATGCGCCGATGCCGTCGCCGTTCGGCGGCCTGTTCAGCGATGGCCGCGCCGATACGCTCGCCGAGCAGATCCGCGGGCCGCTGTTCGATCCCGACGAGATGAACAATCGCTCGCCCGCGGCGCTGCTGCGCAAGATCGACGCCACCGAACTCGCGCCGGCGCTCGCCGCGCGCTTCGGCCCGGCGGTGCTGCGCGATCCCGAACGGATGACGCGTGGGCTCGGACTGGCGGTCGAAGCGTATTTGCAGAGCGACGAGATGGCGCCGTTCACGTCGCGGTTCGACGCATACCTGCGCGACCGCACGCCGCTCACGCCGCAGGAGATGCGCGGTCTCGCGCTGTTCAGGAACCCGGACAAGGGCAACTGCATGAGTTGCCACACGCTGTCCGACACGTCGAGCCGGCCAGAGCGATCGCTGTTCACCGATTTCGGCTACGACGCGATCGCGGTCCCGCGCAACCGCGCGCTGCCGGCCAACCGCGATCGGCGGCATTTCGACACCGGGCTGGGCAACACCGCGCGCCGGCTGCGCTGGCCCGACCCGGACCAATGGTGCGGCTACCTGCGCACGCCCGGCCTGCGCAACGTCGCGCTGAAACAGACCTTCATGCACAACGGCGTGTTCACGTCGCTGCGCGACGCGGTCGCGTTCTACAACACGCGCTCGACCGATCCGCGCCGCTGGTATCACGGCGCGGCAACGTTCGACGACGTGCCGCCCGCCTGTCTCGGCAACATCAACGTCAACTCGACGCCGATGAACCGCCGCCCCGGCATGCCGCCCGCGATGAGCGACGCGGACATCGACGACCTCGTCGCGTTCCTGCGTACGCTGACCGACGCGCGCTACGCCGGGGCCGAACCGCGCACGCCAACCACGCCGCGCTGACATCCGGGCACGTTAACCAAAAGACATACCGAATCCTGCTTGCGACCGCCCAAAATACTGGTTATATTTACAGCACTGTATTTATAAACAGTGAGGTGGGCGATGGAACATCTGATCAAGATCGTCAACGACACCGACCGCCAGGTGCTGGCGTGGCTCCGCGCGCAGGTGGGCGATGCGCGGGTAGAGCGCGCGGCGCGGCAACTCGGGCACACCCGCAAGCCCTACCTGTCCGCCGTCTGCCGGTATCTCGGCGTGAGCGTGCCGGCCACGCTGCGCCATGCGGCACGGTCCGGCCCGCCGCGCGATCATTCGGTGGGCGACCGCTATCTGCGGCTGATCCGCCTGCACCTCGCGTCGCACGCCGGCCGTTAGGGCCCGTTCCCGCTCATAACGGGCTTGCGCTGGCCGCCAAAAGCGGCCGAGCGCGAAGAATGCGACGATCGTGAACAGCCGCTAGCGCGCCGAGTCCGTCCGTGACGGTTCGCTGATCACGCCCGCCGTTGCGCGGGGCGCGGCGCGGCGCCGCTCGATCCATTCGAACACCGCCATGCCGGCGAGCATCGCGACGACGAATCCGATGCCCTTGAGCGAGCCGAATCCGACCGACACGACAGCCGGGCCGGGACAGATGCCCGCCAGCCCCCAGCCGAGCCCGAACAGCGCGCTGCCCCCGACGAGCCGCACGGTGATCGCGCGGGCCGTCGGCAGTTGCATCGGCAAGCCGAGCCATGACCGCGTGCGGCGCTTTGCGACCATGAACGCGAGCGTGCCGACGGCGATCGCGCCCGCCATCACGAACGCGAGCGACGGATCCCAGGCCCCGGCGAGATCCAGAAAGCCGAGGACTTTCCTCGGGTTGGCCAGCCCCGAGACAATCAGGCCGCAGCCGAACCCCAGCCCTGCGATGAATGCAAACCATGCCGCCATCTCAAGCTCCCAGAACGTGGCGTTTGACGAAGACGGTCACGAACGCGACCGCCATGAACGTCGCCGTCGCGACGAGCGAGCGCACCGAGCCGCGCGACAGCCCGCACACGCCATGCCCGCTCGTGCAGCCGCTCGCGTAGCGGGTGCCGATGCCGACCAGAAACCCGGCCACGCCGACTGCGGGCCAGCTCGCGTCGATCTGCGGCATCGTCGCCTCCCCGGCCACGCGCATGACGACCGGCGCGAGGATCAGCCCCGCGACGAACGCGGCGCGCCAGCCCGTTTCGCCCGCGCGGGGCGTCAGCAGGCCGCCGACAATCCCGCTGATGCCGGCCACCCGCCCGTTGAACAGCGCGAGCCATGCCGCCGCGAGCCCGATCAGCACACCGCCCGCCAGCGACAGCACGGGCGTGAAATGCAACGCGTCAATCTGCATCCGGTTTCTCCTTCGCGGCCGCGCCGCAGAACTGCTCGTACAACACGGCCATCACGGCTATCGCCGCGTCGCTGTCGAGCGAATAGTGAATGTTCTTGCCGTCGCGGCGCGTGCGCACGAGCGCATTGTCGCGCAGCACGCCAAGCTGCTGGGACAGCGTCGGCTGACGGATGTCGAGCTGCGCTTCGAGATCGCTCACGCAGCGCTCGCCTTGCGACAGCGCGCACATCAGCAGCAATCGGTCCGGATTCGACAGCACCTTCAGCAGCGCGCAGGCGGACTCGGCCGCCGCGCGCATCTGCTCGGGACTGGGGGATGGGGAAGAAGGATCGGGGGGCATCGCATCAATCAATATATTTTTTAATATTATATTGATTGATATATTTTATGCAAGCGATGCCGCTGCGGCGCGCGCGGCCTTCGCGCGCACGCAGCCGAGCACGAACACCCCGAGCGCGGCGATCACGCACGGCGCGGCGACAAGCGCAAACGCCGTCTGCAGCGGCAGCCCCGTCGACAGTATCGCGCCGCCCGCCATCGAGCCGACGACCGAGCCGCTGCGCCCGATTCCGTTCGCCCAGCTGACACCGGTCGTCCGGCATTCGGTCGGATAGAACGCGGCGGACAGCGCATTCGCGCCGACCTGCGAGCCGGACACGCAAAAGCCCGCCGCGAACACCACGAGCGCCGCGCCCCACGGCGACGCGGCGCAGGCGCCGATCGCCGCGACGAACACGCCGGCGGCCGCATAGCTGCAGGCGAGCACGCGATGCGGATCGAAGCGGTCCATCAGCCAGCCGAGCGCGATCGCGCCCGCCGTGCCGCCGATCTGGAACATCGCCGTCACGCGCGCGGCCGTGTGCAGCGTCACGCCGGTCGTGCGCAACAGCGTCGGCAGCCAGCTCGACAGCAGGTAGATCACCAGCAGGCTCATGAAGAACGTCAGCCACAGCAGCAGCGTGCCGCGCAGCAGATCCGCGCCGAACAGGCGGCGCAGCGGCGAAGCGGAAGCCTTGCCGCGCGGCGCGGCGAACGACGCGTGCGACGGCACGTCGTGCGGCGCGATGCGCGCGAGCATCGCCGCGATCCGTGCCGGCTCCTTGCCCGTGTTCACCAGATAGCGCACCGATTCCGGCAGCCGCCAGGCGAGCAGCGGCACGAGCAGCAGCGGCGCGATCCCGCCGACCAGCAGCACCGCGCGCCAGCCGTCATGCTCGATCAGCGCGGCGGCGGCGAGCCCGCCCACCGCGGAGCCGATCGTGAAGCCGCAGAACATCGTCGTCACGAGCAACGAACGGCGCCGCGACGGACAGTATTCGGACGTCAGCGTGATCGCGTTCGGCATCGCGCCGCCGAGCCCGAGGCCGGTCAGGAAGCGCCACGCGATCAGTTCGTGCAGCCCGCCCGACCATGCCGACGCGGCGCTCGCGATACCGAAGCACAGCACGCACGCGAGCAGCAGGCGCTTGCGGCCGAAGCGGTCGCCGAACGGCCCGAACACGAGCGCGCCCGCCATCAGCCCGGTGAGCCCCGCGCCGAACACCGGCGCGAGCTGCGCCGGCGACAGCCCCCACTCCGCGCGAATGACGGGTGCGATGAAGCCGATCGACGCGGTATCGAAGCCGTCGATCGCGACAATCAGAAAGCACAGGACGACGATCGCGGCCTGAAACGGCGAAACGCGATGCCGGTCGATCCATTCAGTGATATCGATGGGCGTGGTCTCTGCCATGGTGTGTCTCCTCCAGAGTGGCGGGCGCGCGTTGTATTGTGTCTGCGCGCCTCGCCGGTTCATGTCACGTCACGCGACGCCGTTCAGGCAGTCTTCCGCGCGCCAGCCATGCAGCCAGGCCAGCGCGTCGTAGAACTGCTCCTGCGTGCGGCCGACCCACAGCGAATTGCGGACGAGACGCTCGACGCCCTTCGCGTGATAAATCCGCCCCATTTCGCGCGCCGAATACAGCACGCGCGCAGTGCGCGGAATCCGCGCCTGCTCGTAGAGCGCGAACGCCGCCGCGAAGTCGCCGTCGGTCCGGGCGACTGCCGCGCCGAGCGTGACCGCGTCCTCGAGCGCCTGGCAGGCGCCTTGCGCGAGATACTGGGTCATCGGGTGCGCCGCGTCGCCGAGCACCGTCGCGCGGCCGTCGCTCCAGCGTTCGACCGGGTCGCGGTCGGCGGTCGCCCAGCGCTTCCACGAGGTCGGCCGGTCGAGCATCTGGTGCGGCAGCGGATGGATACCCTCGAAGTACGACAGCACTTCCTCCTTGCTGCCGTCCCGCACGCCCCACTCCTCCTGCTCGCGGCTGTGGAACGTGACGACGAGGTTGTATTGCCGCCCGCCGCGCAGCGGATAGTGGACGAGATGGCAATGCGGGCCCGCCCAGACCACTGGCGCGTTGATCTGCAGATCCTTCGGCATGTTTTCGACGTCCACCACCGCGCGATAGACGACGTGGCCGGTCACATGGTGCGTGTCGCCGATCAATGCGTTGCGGATCACCGATTTCACGCCGTCGCAGCCGATCACCGCGTCGGCGCGATACTGCTCGCCGCGCTGGTCGGTGACGGTCACGCCGTTCGCATCCTGCTCGAACGCACAGACGTGCGTGTCGGTGCGGAACTGGATCAGCGGATGGTGCTGCACGGCCTCGAAGATCGAAAGATGGATGTCCGCGCGGTGGATCACCGCATACGGATTGCCGAAGCGCGCGCGATACGGCGCGCCCGTATCGACGCGGACGATCTCCTTGCCGTCGAGCGCGTCCATCAGCCGCAGGCAATCGGTGAACACCGCGCGGCTGCGCGCGGCTTCGCCGACGCCGAGCGCGTCCAGCGCGTTGAACGCGTTCGCGCCGAGCTGGATGCCGGCGCCGATCTCGCCGATTTCCGCGGCCTGTTCGAGCAACTGCACGCGGATGCCCTGGCGCGCGAGCGCCAGCGCCGCCGCCAGCCCGCCGATTCCGCCGCCGATCACGAGCACGCGCCGGCCTGTTGGTTGGGTCTCACTCATGTCTGTCTCCTGTTCTGTCCTGCTTCAAGCCATGTAATCGGGTTGACGCTGCGGTTGCGCCGCGTCGAATGCCGGATGCTGCAGCGCGTGCGCGTAGACCGCGAGGCTGCGCGGATAGGCGCTCAGGTCGCACTCCATCCGCAGCGCGTTCGCGACCTGCGGCACGAGGCACACGTCGGCGAGCGTCGGCTGCGCGCCGAAACACCACGGTCCTTGCGCGCTGCGTTCGAGCAGGCGCTCGACGCCCGCCATCCCTTCGGCGACCCAGTGGCGGTACCACGCGCTTTTCTGCTGCGCGCTGACGCCCAGTTCGCTTTCCAGATAGCGCAGCACGCGCAGGTTGTTGACCGGATGGATGTCGCACGCGATCAGCGTCGCCAGTTCCAGCACGCGCGCGCGCAACGGCGGCTCGAGCGGGATCAGGCGCGGCTCGGGATGCGTCTGGTCGAGATAGTCGATGATCGCGAGCGACTGGCCGAGCCGGAAATCGCCGTCGACGAGCGCGGGCACCGCCGCCGACGGGTTGACGTCCGCGACGTAGCCCGCCGCGCGATGCTCGCCGGTGCGGATGTTGACGGGCAGCGTGTCGTACGGGAGCCCCTTGAGCGCGAGCGCGATGCGCACGCGATACGACGTCGAGCTGTTGAAGAAACTATGCAATTGCACGATGGCACCTTCCGAAAAGGACGCGGCGCGTCACACCACACGCACCGTCAGTTCGCCGAGGCGCTCGACGCCGACCTTCATCACGTCGCCCGGGCGCACCGCGCCGACGCCTTCCGGCGTGCCGGTGAAGATCACGTCGCCCGGTTCCAGACGGAAGAACTTCGACAGATCGGCGATCGTCTCGGCGACCGACCAGATCAGGTGCGACACGTCGCTCTTCTGCTTCGTCTCGCCGTTGACGGTCAGCCACAGGCCGCCGTTGTCGAAATGGCCGACGGCGCTCGCCGGATGCACCGGGCCGACCGGCGCCGAACGGTCGAATGCCTTGCCGATCTCCCACGGACGGCCCATCTCGCGCATCTTCATCTGCAGGTCGCGGCGCGTCATGTCGAGGCCGACCGCATAGCCCCATACGTGCTCGAGCGCGCGCTCGAGCGGAATGTCGGCGCCGCCCTTGCCGATCACCGCGACCAGCTCGGCCTCGTAGTGATAGTTCTGCGTCTGCGACGGGTACGCGAGATCGAGCGTCTCGCCGTAGGCGACCGGCACGACCGAATCGGCCGGCTTGCAGAAGAAGAACGGCGGCTCGCGATCGGGATCGAAGCCCATCTCGCGCGCATGGGCGGCGTAGTTGCGGCCGACGCAATAGACGCGGCGCACGGCGAATTTGGCGTCGCTGCCGACGACGGGCAGCGCGGTCGGCGCTTCGGGCGGAAAGACGAAAGTCATGATGGGTACGGCTCCAGCAGGAAAAGAGAAGGAAACGCGCCGCCGCGACGGCGCGCAAGACGAATCGATGCGGGATGCGCTGCGCGTCAGTCGCGCGCCTCGCGCAGCAGGTTGAGCGCGGACACCACCGGCCGGTCGGAGTAGCTGAACAGCACGCTGTCCGACTCCGACACGAGCCGCACCGGCGCCCACGACGGCGCGACGAAGATGTCGTGCGGCTCGAACGGGAACGCGTCGTCGCCGACGTGCGCGGTGCCGCGCCCCTCGACGACGCAGTACACGGTCGCGTCGGTGCTGCGGTAGGTGCGTCCCTGGAAACCGGCGGGCAGGAACTGCATGAAGGTCGCGATCGTCGGCATCGGCCAGCCGCCGGTGGTCGGGTTGACATAGCGCAGCTTCACGCCGTCCCACGCATCCAGTTCACCGTTGCGGTACAGCGCGTCGAGCGCTTCGCGGCTGCGTTCGTACGGATAGCTGAACACGGGCGAGGTCGGATCGGTCACGCGATGGCGCACCGGCAGCATGTTGTGGCCGAAGCGCGCGAAGCTGTCGCCTTCCGGGCGGCTGATCGGCTGCGTCGCTTCCGGGTAGTTCTCCGCGAAGCCTGCGTCAAGGAACGCGATCAGCGGGATGTCCAGGCCGTCGAGCCACACGACCGGCTCGCCGCCCGCTTCGACGGACGGGTTGCCGTGGTCGTGCCAGGTCCACGACGGCGTGATGATGAAGTCGCCCGGGTGCATCGTCGTGCGCTCGCCGTTCACCGCGGTCCAGGCGCCGCGCCCTTCGACGATGAAGCGCAGCGCCGACTGCGTATGCCGGTGGCTCGGCGCGATTTCGCCGGGCAGGATCAGCTGCAGGCCGGCGTACAGGCTCGGCGTCATGCTCGACTTACCGGGCAGGCCGGGGTTTTCGAGCACCAGCACGCGGCGCACCGCTTCCTCGGCGCTGATCACGTCGCCCGCCTGCATCACGAGGTCGCGCACCTGCGCGTACTTCCAGATCGCGGGAAGCGCCTTCGGCTGAGGTTGTTTCGGGACGAGGTTGTGCAGCGATTCCCACAGCGGCGTCAGGCGCTGCTCGGCGATTCGCGCGTAATAGGCTGCGCGCGAGGCGTTCGGATGTTGATTTGACATAGTGTCTGTGTCTCCTGTCGACCCGAGTTAGCGCTTTAGCGCTTACTCGGGTCCCATGCAAGGCGGTCGACCCGAGTTAGCGCTTTAGCGCTTACCCGGATTCCATACAAAGTTCGATTCGGTCGATCGGGGTCGGCTCGCTACGGTCACGTCCCGGATCGCGTTCATAGACCCGTTGCATGATTTATATTCGAGTCAGGCATACCCGGTAAAATGGCAAAATCATCTAATCCATATGTTTATGGATATATCTCGACCCTCTTGAGGAACCTGCGATGGACTGGACCCACCGCCTTCGGCTGCGGCACCTGCAGGTGCTGCTGAGCCTGGCCGGCACCGGCAACCTGAGCCAGTCGGCGTCGGCGCTCGCGACGACGCAGCCGGCGCTGTCGAAGTGGCTGAAGGAACTGGAGGAGGACATCGGCCTGCCGCTGTTCGAACGGCACGCGCGGGGGCTGCGGCCGACGCCGTACGGCGAAGCGCTGATCGAGCACGCGCGCCGGATCGAAGCGCACCTGGACGTCGCGCGGGACGACATGGCGGCGCTGCGTGAAGGCGGCAGCGGCCTCGTGTCGATCGGCACGTCGGGGGTCGCGGCGGCGGACACCGTGCCGATCGCGGTGTCCCGGCTGTTGCAGCAGATGCCACGCGCCGAGGTGCGGCTCACCGAAAGCACGATGAACCAGCTGATGCCGCAACTGGCGCGCGGCGAGCTCGACATCGTTGTCGGCCGTTCGAGCCCCGAATACAACGATCCGCAGTTGCGGGTCGAAACGCTGTACGTCGAGCCGATCGATTTCGTCGCCCGGCCGGACCACCCGCTCGGCGCGAAGACGTCGCTCGACTGGGACGACGTGCTCGCCTGTTCGTGGATCATCTGGCCGCCGGGCACACCGGTTCGCACCGCGCTCGAGGCCGCGCTGTCGGCAGCCGGGCGCACGCTGCCGAGTCATTGCGTCGAATCGAATTCGTCGATTCTCAATATCACGCTGCTCAACCACACCGACCTGCTCGGCGTCGCGTCGCACCGGGCGGCGCGGCGCTTCGCGGAGCTGAACGCGCTCCGCATCCTGCCGATGCAGCTCGAAGGCTTCGGATCGGTGTCGATGTACTGGCACCCCGACAACCTGAACCGCGCGGCGGTCGCCACCGCGATCGAGTGCCTGCGGGCCTGCGCGACGCCGCGGGCCGGCGAGCGGGAAAAGGAGAATGACGCCTGATGACGCGCTGCTTCGGAGCCCGTCAGTACGCCAGCCGCGGCGCGACGTACGCGCCGTAGTTCGGGCCGATGCCCGACGACGCGGCCGGAATCCTGAATCCGCCGACGAAGTGCCCCTGCAGATATTTGCCGCTGCCGCCCACCGACGCATCGATCCGGAATGCCGCGAACGCGACGATCGGCACGTAGGTCTTGCTGATGATCTGCTGCGCGACCGGCAGGATGACCGTGACGCCCGTGGGCACGTCGCGATAAATCGCGTCCTTGACACCTGGCTGGATCCAGATGCTGTCGCCGATCGACAGCGGCGTCGGATTGCCGTTGGCGATCAGGCCGCGCACGGTCGGCACGTCGTTCGCGTTGGTCAGGAACGACGTCCATTGCCCGGCGAAGCAACTGCCGCCGTAGGTGTGCCCGTTGCCGACCTCGAATTCGTACGGCTGCCCGGTCGACGGATCGATCGTCGGCGCGTTCGTCTGCGCGTTCCAGTACAGATTCAGCACGCACTGGTCGATCACCACCGGGAACAGCCCGCCCGTGCCGACGTTCGACGGCGGCGCGGCCACTGCGACCGCGGTCGCGCCGCCCGGCGCGCTCAGCAGGTCGAGAAAGCCGCCCATCAGCAGCGCGATCGCGCCGCCGTTCTGGTTCGGCGCGCGCATGACGGTGACCTGCACCGCCGGCGCGTCATAGAGGCCCGGCGTGATCGTCTCGGACTGAAGCGTCGACGGCGAGCCGCCGACGTTCCAGAATCCGGTCTGCACGCTGGCGCTCGACAAGGTCACGCCGTCCGACGCGTTCAGCGAAACAGCCGCGGCGGTCGCGCTCGCCGCGTTCGCCCATGCCGGGCCGCTGATGCCCGACGTCAGCGCCGCCGCCCCCGCGAGCGCCGCGGCGTCCGCGGCATTCTGCAGCTCGTTGCGCACCGTCGACGCGCGCGGCACGTCGATCGCGAACGCGCCGAAGGTCATCAGCACGATCACCATCAGCAGGAACCAGAGCACGACCGAGCCTTGCTCGCGCGCCGGCCGGGGTCCGCGGCACGCGGCCCGATGCGGCGCGGGCCGCGATCCGCGACGCGGCTGACACGCGGTTCGCACGGCGTGCTCACTCATAGTTCATCACCGTCACCGCGGTCAGCGTGATCGCGCCGGTGATCGCGCTGACCGCGGAACCGAGGACCAGGCCGTCGTACGTGTAGCTGACCGTGACTTTCAGCGGACTGCCGGGCGACGTGCCGCCCGACTGGTCGACCGTGACGGTCGGCGTGGTCGCGGTGCCGCCCGTCACGAGATTGTTCTGCGCGTACGCGAGCGCGACGCTCGTCACCTCGGCGGGCGTCAGTTGCGGCACGCGCACGACGATTCCCGCGCGCGCCGCCTCGCGGCTCGCGTTCGTGATCACCGCCTTGTCGCACAGGATCAGGCTGGCGTCGACGATCCCGAACAGCAACAGGATCATGAACGGAAAGACGAGCACGAACTCCAGCGCGACCACGCCGCGCTCGTCGCGCGCCAAACGCCCGAAATGCCTGAGACGCTCGAAATGCCCGAGATTCCGGAGATTCCCGAGATTCGCCAGACACCCGAGACACCCGAGACACCCGAGATACCCGAGATACCCGAGATACCCGAGACGCCCGAATCCCCCTGAACGCTTCATTTGTCCGCTCCGCCGCGCGTGCCGCGCTCCCCCGCTTTCGCGTCGGCGCGCGCCGCCTCGCCGCCGCCCCCGGCCGGCAACGCGGCGCGCACGCGCGCATAGAACCGCAGGTTGTCGTCGACCGAAGCGGACGGCATGTCGGCAAGCAGGATGCGCCGCGCCGCTTCGTCGTTGCCGAGCACGCCATACGCGAACGCGAGATTCTGGCGCGCCTGGGCCGGCGAGCCGGACAACGCGGCGATATCGAGCAGCACGTTGGCGCCTTCGCGCGGCTGCCCGGCGAGGATCAACGACAGCCCGAGATCGTTGCGCACCCCCTGGGCCTCCGGGTGGCGCCCGAGCGCCGTGCGATACACCGCCTGCGCTTCGTCATGCCGCCCCTGCAGATCGAGCGCGGTGCCAAGCCCCTCCGCGGCCACCGGGTTGTCCGGGTACGCGGCCGCGAGCCGGCCGTAGCGCGCCACCGCGTCGTCGAGCCGACGCTCGCGCAGCGCGACGCGTGCGAGCCCGAGCTGCGCGCGCGGATCGTCCGGCGCGGCTGCGGCGGCCTGCGCGTACAGCACGCCCGCGCGGGGCAGATCATTGTTCTGGTACATCACGTCGCCCAGCCCGATCTGCGCGCCGATCGAGCGGGGATCGGCCTTCAGCGCGCGCTCGAAGAGCGTGACCGCAAGCTCGGTGTCCCCGGCGGTCAGCGCGCTCTCGGCTACCCGCAGGTCGCTCGCTGCATCGTGGCCGGGGTGCGACGCGAGCGGGTGCAGGTCGAAGCCGCCGCCCGCACATCCGGCAAGCAGGCCTGACAGCAGCGCCGGCACCGCCAGCGCGGCGGCAAACGAGCGGAACGATACGGACAACGATTTCATGGAACTCCCCTCTGCATTCTCATGGGCCGGCGCTCGACGCGCGCCGCGTCACTTGCGGAACACCGCGATGAGCCGGATCACCGCCGGCCCCGCCGCGATCAGCGCGACGGTCGGCATCACGAACAGCATCATCGGCAGCGTCATCTTCGCCGCGAGCTTCGCGGCCTTTTCCTCGAGCGCGATGATCTGCGTCGAACGCTCCGTGCGCGACAGCACGCGCAGCGACTGCGTGATCGGCGTGCCGTACTGCTGCGACTGCACGAGCGTCGTCACGAGCGCGCGCATCGACGGCAGGCCGATTCGCGCGGCCATCGCGTTGAGTGCGCCCGCGCTGTCGGCGCCGAACTGCATTTCGTCCGCGGCGACCGAAAATTCATCCGACAGCGGCGGGCAGATCGACTGCATCTCGGCCGACACCCGCTTGATCGCCACGACGAGGCTGTTGCCGGCGTTCGTGCAGATCACCAGCAAATCGAGCGCGTCGGGCAGGTAGGCGGCGATCGTCTTCTGGCGCCGGCTGACGACGATGCCGAGCGCATGCTCGGGCAGCATCATGCCGATCACGAACGCGGCGGCCATGAACAGCACGCGGAACACGACATACTCGCCGACACGCGGAAGATGCGCGCCCGCGGCGATCGCGCCGAACGCGAGACACGCGCCGCCGACCACCTTCAATCCCGCCATCACCGATACCGCGCGGCGCTCCCTGAACCCCGCGCTCGCCAGCCGGGCCGCGAGCTTCATTCGCTGGCTGGCGTCGACCACGGGCACCCGCTCGCCGAGCGACGCCACGCGACGCGCGACCCGCTGCGGCATGTTCCCCGCCGCGTCGCCCGCCGCATCCTCGGCGGCGGCGCGCGCGACGCCGTGCCGCACGCGCTGCGCGATACGCTGGCGAGCGCCCGTCGCGCGCCGCACGAACCATGCGAGGCCGACGGCCAGCAGGCCGAACAGCGCGGCGTCGATCGTCATGTCCGCGGTATTCATCGGGAGGTATCCAGGTTGGCGATCTTTCGTATCGCGGTGAGGCCGATCGTCAGCAGGACCGCGGCGAGGATCAGGATCTTGTGGCCGGCCCGCGTGTGGAACAGCAGCGCGACGTAGGGCCGGTTGACGATGTACAGGAAGCCCATGATCGAAAACGGCACCGCCGAAATGATCTTGCTGGCGATGCGCCCTTCGGCGGTCAGCGCCTTGGTCTTCATGCGAATGTCGCGCCGGGTGCGGATGATGCCGGACAGGTTCTCCAGCGTTTCGGTCAGGTTGCCGCCCGTTTCGCGCTGCAATATCAGGCACACCGAGAAAAACGAGAAATCGGCGAGCTGCAGCCGCTGCGCCGCCTGTTCGAGCACGTCCTTGAGCTCCGCGCCGACCCGCAGCCCGTCGCCCATCGTGCGGAACGTGGTGCGCACCGGCTCCTCACTCTCGATGCCGGCGGTGACGATCGCCTGCACGACCGGAATGCCCGCGCGCACCGCCCGGATGATCAGGTCGAGCGTATCGGGGAACACCGTCAGGAAGCGCTGCCTGAATCGCGCGATCAGCGCGTTGTAGGCGATGCGCACCGCGAACAGCGGCGCCAGCAGGTCGATCGGCGCGCACGCCCAGACCGGCAGATGCGAGACGGACGTCACGACCAGCGCGACCACGAACGTGAGCAGGAAAACCCCGGCGACGAACCGGGCGCCGCCGCGCCCGCCGACCGTTCGCAAGCGCTCGCGGCGCGCGTCGAGCCACGCCAGGAACGCGCCGTGATCGGTCAGTTCGCGGCTGAACAGCTGGTGCGGCGACGCCGTCTCCGGCTTCGCGGCGCGGCGCTGATCGTGCAGCGCGCCGACGCGCTGCCTGATGCGCGGGCCGGGGCGATGCCGTCTCATCTGGCGCAGCGCGCGCACGATCAGCCCGGCGACGACGATCGCGAAAAAGCCGCCCGCCGCGACCACGTCCGCCGGCGTCATGACTGCATCGCGCCGATCAGCGCGTCTTCCAGGCCGTAATACGCCGCGCGCTGCGCAAACACCGGCCGCAGCGACGACGACTCGAACGCGCCGCGCACCTGTTCCTGAAAGGCGCTCGCGTCGTAGCGAAACGCAAACAGGTCCTGGGTGATCACGACGTCGCCTTCCATGCCGGCGATCTCGGTGACGCGCGTGACCCGTCGCATGCCGTCGCGCATCCGCTCGATCTGGAGAATCATGTGGACCGCGCTCGCGATCTGCCGGCGGATCGACACGAGCGGCAGGTTGCCGTTGGCCATCATGACCATGCTCTCGAGACGCGTGATGGCGTCGCGCGGCGTGTTCGCATGGATCGTCGTCATCGAGCCGTCGTGGCCGGTGTTCATCGCCTGCAGCACGTCGAACGCTTCGGTGCCGCGCGTTTCGCCGAGGATGATGCGGTCCGGCCGCATCCGCAGCGCGTTGCGGACCAGGTCGCGCTGCGACACGCCGCCCAGACCCTCGCTGTTCTCCGGCCGCGTTTCGAGACTGACGACGTGCGGCTGCTGCAGCTGCAGCTCCGCCGCATCCTCGATCGTCACGACGCGCTCGCCCGCATCGATGAAGTGCGACAGCGCGTTCATCAGCGTGGTCTTGCCCGAGCCCGTTCCGCCCGAAATCACGATATTGAGCCGGCACGCGCTGGCGATCTTCAGCACCTCGACCATCGCGGGCGACAGATTGCCCTGCTGCGCCATGCGCGCCAGCGTGATGTTGCGTTTCGCGAACTTGCGGATCGAGATCGACGCGCCCCGGATCGCGATCGGGGGCAGCACCACGTTGACGCGGCTGCCGTCGGCGAGGCGCGCGTCGACCATCGGGCTGCTCTCGTCCACCCGCCTGCCGATCGCCGCGGCGATGCGCTGCGCGACGTTGATCACGTGCGCGTTGTCGCGGAACTTGAGCGCGGTCAGCTCCAGCCGGCCGCCGCGCTCCACGTAGACCTGGTCGGGGCCGTTCACGAGGATGTCGGTCACTTTCTCGTCGGCCAGCAGCGGCTCGATCGGCCCGACGCCGAACATGTCGTTGAGAATCTCGTCGACGATCAGGGTCTGCTCGGCGAGCGTGACCGCGAGCCGCTCGCGCAGGATCACGTCCGCCGCGATCTTCTCGATGCCTTCGCGCACCTGGCTGCGCGACATCACCAGCGCCGCCGACATGTTCATCGACGAGAACACGGTCGTGCGGATCGTCCTGAAGGTGTCGGAGCGGATCAGCGCCTCGTGGCCGTCAGCGGCCGGCGCGGCGGGCGCCGAGGCCCGCTCCGCAAGGGCCTCGGGCGCTGCCGGGCCGGCCGTCTGCGCGTTGCCGGACCGCGCGGACAGGCCCGGCTCGTCTGCCGGTGCGGGCGCAGCCTCGACCAGCGGCGACGCGGCGGAAATCGTATCGCGGCGGCCGAACATCAGCCCCTCCTGAACTTCATCGCGAGCCTCGCGTACCACGGCTGGGGCGACGCGCCCGCGTTCGCGTCGCCACCCGTCAATGCGTGAGCCAGCCCGACGATCGCCTGTGCGAACGCAGAACGGTGACGATCCGCGATCGCTTCGCCGAGGTTTTCCGCGAGCGCGAGCGCCTGCGGCTCATGCGGGAACTCGTGGACCGACGCGCGCGCGAGCGCCTGGACGATGTCGGCCGGATCGGCACGGCCCCGCGCCGGCGGCTGCGCGTTGTTGATCAGCAGCGAGACCGTCGGGTCCGCCGCGCGCCGCTCCACGAATCGGCACAGCCGCGCGGCCTCGCGCGCGCCGTGAACCGAGCGGTCCGTCACCACATGGATCGACGCGCACGCGTCGAGCGCCTCGTCGACGACCCGGCCTGCGCGCCCGGGCAGGTCGAGCACGACATAGTGGAAATGGTGTTTCAACACGCCGATCAGTTCGGCGACCGCGCCGGGCGGCGGCGTGAAATCGTTGTCGAGCGGCAGCTCGGCCGACAGCAGGAACAATCGGTCGCTCTGCGCGACGGTCGCCTGGTTGACGAGCTGCGCGTCGAGCCGCCGGGTGTTCTGCAGCAGTTCGACCAGCCCGTTGTTGCTCGTCACGCCGAGCATCGGACACGCGCCGCCGCCATGCAAGTCGAGATCGACGTACGCGATGCGGCGGCGCGTCTCGTCCGCGAGATGGCGCGCGAGCGCGGTCGCGATCGTGGTCACGCCGACCCCGCCGCGCGCGCCGACGAAGCCGATCGCCTTGCCGGCGCGCGTGGCCGCGACCGAATCCGTCGCGGCGAGCGCGCGCTGGACCAGTTCGACGGTCAGCGGTTTGACGAGGTAGTCCTGCACGCCGAGGCGCAACAGGCTCCGGTACAGGCCGACGTCGTTGTGGTCGCCGACGACGATCACCGTCACCGACGGATCGCAGACGTCCGCAAGACGCACCAGGTCCGACAGCGGCATCGCGGCGCCGGACAGGTCGACGATCAGATGCCGCGGCGAATGCCCGAGCGTCCCCATCAGGCCGATCGCGTCGTCGAGCGTGCCGCGCTCGACGTGCGCGCCCTCGATGGCCTGGTCGAGGATCAGGTTCCGGATCACCTCTTCGCTGCCCGCGTCGGCGACCACCGCGATGAAGCGTTCGGCGGACGTCGCGCGAGCGCGGCGGGCCGGGCTGGAAAGATCAAAAGCACCCATCGCAGGCAGTTCTCCGTTCAGTGCGACACCGGCGCGGTGGTCGAGGTCGGGTTCAGCGCCTTGACCTTCCCTTCGTCGAAGCGGCGAACCGCGCTCGCCGCGTAGCCCGCATCGGCGCCGGCATACGGCAGCGGCGCCACCAGATCCGCCGGCCGCGCGAGCATCGCGGCAAGATTCGTGTAAGTCGCGCAGCCAAACGCGACGCCCGGCCGGCCGGCGCCCGCATCGGCCATGTGCGACGGCTGGTCGAGCGGCGCGCAGGCGGGCGGCACCGCGCGGCCACCGCGCGCGTCATAGCCGATCGATGACGCATCGGGCATGCCCAGCGGCGGATGCGCGGACATGCACCCGCCGAGGCCGATCGCCGCCACGATCAGCGCCGCATACCCGCGAACCGGTTCGAACACGCTGCCCTTCATCGGCGCCTCCCAGGCGATCAATAGACGAAACCCGCCGCGCCGACGAGGCGCGGCGCCGAGCCGGACAACGGGTCGAGCCCGAGCGAGCGCTGCAGCGCGTACTCGACGTCGCCGCTCGGCCGCATCACGCTGTCGAGCGCATCCCGCAACTGGCCGCCCGCCACCGGCTGCACGACGTACGGCGTGACGATGACGACCACTTCCGACTTGTTGTTCAGGTAATTCTTCGACGAGAACAGCTTGCCGAGCACCGGCAGCCGGCCGAGCCCGGGAAACTGCGCGAGCACGTCGCTCGTCTTGCTCTGCAGCAACCCGCCGATCGCAAAGCTCTGCCCGCTGGACAGCTCGACCGTCGTCTCGACGCGCCGCACCGTGAGCGCCGGCACCTTGACGCTGCCGGTGGTCACGCTGTTGGTCGGGTCGATCTCGCTGACCTCCGGGCGCACCTTCAGGCTGATCCGGTTGTCGGCCAGCACGGTCGGGGTGAAGTCGAGCGACACGCCATACGGCTTGAATTCGATGGTGATCGCGCCGCTGGTGTCCTGCGCGACCGGAATCGGAAACTCGCCGCCCGCGAGAAAGCTCGCCGTCTCGCCCGACATGGCCGTCAGGTTCGGTTCAGCGAGCATCGAGATCAATCCTTCCTGATCGAGCGCGTCGAGCACGCCGTCGATCGAATAGTGCGACGAGTGAAAACCGCCGAGCACCGAAAACGCGCCATTGGACGGCAGGTTGAACAGTTTCGACGCCGGATCGATCAGCGCGCGCCCGTTGAACAGGCCGGCGACGAAATTGCCGTTCGAGCCGAGCGCGCTCCAGTTGATGCCGAGCTGCTGCGTCACGTTGCGGTCGACCTCGGTGATGCGCACACGCAGATGGACCTGGATCGGCCGCGTGAGCGTCATGCGGTTCACCAGCGTTTCCGGTGCGTGCAGGTACGGCTTCAGGGTCTGCACGACCGCGTCCGCCTCGGCGGCGCTCGGCACGCTCCCCGACACCATCAGCGAGCCGGGCGCGCCGGTGACCGTCAGGCGCAGTTGCGGGAAACGCGCGTCCAGGATGCGCTGCATCGACTGCGTGTCGACTGAGACGACGATGGTCTTGCGCAGGATCGTCCGGTTGTTCGGGCCCAGCGCGAACAGCGTGGTCGTGCCCGCCTTCTTCCCGAGCACGAACACGGTCTGCGGCGTCGGCACGTGCACGTCGGCCACCTCCGGGTCCGCGACGAATACCGCGACCGCGGCTTCCGGCAGCCGGAGCATCTCGCCGCCGCCGGCCGGCACGGCAAGCTCCGCGTTCACCGAGCTCACCGTGCCCGGGCCCGCGACGGCGGGCCGTGAAATGCCGAACGCCAGCGCGCAGAGCAGCGCGGCGCGGGCGAACGCGAGCGGCGCGGCGCGCAGCCACGCGCGCGCCAGGGAATCACGGACATGCAACATGATCTTTTCCTGTCGGCACACCTATGCGCCGGGTGAAACGGAAGGGGCTGCCGCGCCGGCGGCGTGCTCCGGCGGCAGCGGCGGCAACGCGGGCACGCCTGCCGGCGCACCGCCGACTGCGGCGCCCTCGCTGACTTTCGCGCCGCGATAGACGATCACCGGCGCCTGGCTCGCCACGGCACGGGCGGACGCCGTCCGCGCGGGCGCGGCCGCGCGCAGCGCGCGCGACACGTCGCCGGCCCACACCGGCGGCGGGAGGGACTCGGTGCTTTCCTCTGCGGCGGGCGGGCGGCGGTCACGGGTCGCGAAACTGCGCAACGCGAGCGACAGCGAGCCGAGATGCGCGGCGACGTTGATCACCTGCGTCGTGCGCGGCGTGACTTCGAACGTCACGGTGCGCGCGCGCGAATTGGCCTGGGGTTGCGCGGCGTCGTCCTTCGCGCGCTGGAATGCCGACCCCACCGCCAGCACGCGCACCCGGTTGGCGACCGTCTCCGATTCGACCGCATGATCCGACGCGAGCGCGCTCGCGTTCGGCGACGCGATCTGCTGCGTCAGCAGCACATCGACATAGTCGCCCGGCTGGATCAGGCCGGCATTGCCCGACACGTCGTCGATCGCGACCGAAATCGCCCGCATGCCGGGCTTGAGGGCCGCCGCGAGAAAGCCCGGCGCGTCGGGCGAGATCACGTCGGCGCGCCGGAGCGGCGTGCCTGCGGTCACCGCGTGACGCAGCAGGTCGCCCTTCAGGTCGTCGCCGTCCTGCTGCCCCTGGATCAGCGCGCCGGCCGGCACGTCGCTGCGCGGCACGCTTTTCCACACGAGATCGCTGTCCCGCAGCAGAAGGCCGTCGGGCAGGTCGGCGGCCGCGGCCCGGACGTGCTCGATCGGCGGCGGCGCCGACGGACGCGGACGCGACGCGGCGACATACATCGCGCGCAGCAGGAGTGCACCGAGCACCGCAACGAGAACCAGCGCAGCGAGTTTGAGAATGTTGGACACGACGCTCCCTTTACTACGCGAGCCCTAAATGACGCGCGAACGACAGCGCCGCCTGTTGAACGGCGATGCGCTGCACGCCATGCGCAAACGCGAGAAACCCGCGACTGTCGGTCGCCATCAACACGCGGCCGATGACTGCACGGGCAGATGACATCGCATCGACGGGCCACCAGACCGCGGCCGCGCCGCCCGATGCCAGCGCGACGCCGTACGGCACGCCGCGCTCGGGGGCGAGCCACGCGACCCGGCGCGATGCGCGCGCATCGAGCCGCATGACGGCGCCGGCGCCCAGCACGCCGAGCCCCACCACGAACCCGATGAAGGAAACCAAGACCCATACCGGCATTGCGTGCGTCGGCCCGGCCCACAAAAACACGGCCGCGGCGAGCTTGACGTCTCCGCCGGCGATCCACCCGAGGCGGGCAAGCAACGCGGCCAGCACGCCTGCGGCGACGGCCATCGCCGCGTGCGCGCTCAATGTGTGCGCGTTCGCCCCGCCGGCGGCGAACGCATGCAATCCGTACAGCACGGCAAGCGTGGCGACCATCGCGTTCGGCAAGCGCCGGACACGCAGATCGGACACCGCGAGTGCGACGAGCACGCCGCTCGCCGCAAGATTGACCCAGTCCAGCATGTTCACCATGGTGATAGCCGCCGCCCGACGGCAAGGCGCCGCGCACGGGCGTTTCCGCCACGCGCGGCACGCCTGCGATCAGTGGCCGTTTGTCTGAACGTTCGTCACCTTGTCGATCATGCTCTTGAACAGGCCCGGCAGCCCGGTGTCGGCGCCGAAGATCGCGCCCGCTGCGGCAACCGCGACAACCACGATACCGGCCAGCACCGAATACTCGAGTGCGCTGACACCGCGCTCGTCACGCGACAAGGACAGGATGAAGCGGATCATTCAATTCTCCTAAAGAGGTTGACAGAAACGTTCGGCCCCAATAGGGAAAGCCGCCCGATACATGGAAGTTCGCTTCCTTCCACCGGGGTTTACGGCAATCGTTTGCGCGACTTTATCTGCGCCTGACCCGATTTTAAGAAATGGTTTATTGCGCGGAAATGCTCGAATCGACGCAGTTTCTTGTCATATTTTTGTGTGTCGACTGATGCACGGGGGCAAGGCGGGAAATCATGAAAAAGTCAGACGAATTACTTAATTCCGACTGTATTTGAAAGAAATGAAATTCGCATGAAATTCACCTTACGGCACACTTGCCATTCGCTGACTCGTATGGATTCCTTTCTGCTTTCAACGCGGGATCGAGGATGCGCTGCGACGCTGCGGGGCGCCGTGCGATGCCGCCGAACAGCAACGCCGCGCCCGCCCGGCATGCAGTTGAGGACGGGCCGGGAAAGGCCGCAGCGCCCTCTGGGTCGTCGAGCGCCAGCGCGACGCACAGGCGTCGGCCGACGAGATCGAGGCTGAAAATCGCATCCGGATCGCAAGCATCGCCGAAAGGATGCTTGCGATCCGCCTACTTCACGCGTCGCGATCGGCGGCGCCGTCCAGCAGCAGCGTGCCGACCCGGGCCGGCACCAGCGGCGAGCGCGGCGCGGGCGGCGCCCAGCCGAACAGCGCCTGCGCCGCCGTGCCGCACACGCGCCCCTGGCACGCGCCCATCCCGCAGCGGGTCTGCAGTTTCGCCGCCGTCCAGCCGCTCGCGTTCGCAATCGCGTCGTAGCGCACGTCCTCGCAGCGGCACACCAGCGTATCGGGACGCGCCAGCGCGCGGATCGGCTCGCGGATCGCGAAACGCTGCCGGACCGCGTCGGCGAACGCGCGCCAGTGCGCGCGCCGCTCGACCAGCTCGGCGAGCCGCTCCACCTGCCCGGTCGCCGCGCATCCGGCGATCTCGCCTTCGACCATCGCCAGCTCGCTGCCGCCGACGCCCGTGCACTCGCCCGCCGCGAAATGCCCTTCGCGGCTTGTGCGCTGCTGCGCGTCGACCGCCACCGCGCCGTCGTCGAGCGCGCAGCCGAGATGGCTCGCGAGCCCGGTGTTCGGCACCAGCCCGAAACCGCACGCGAGCCGGTCGCAGTCGATGTCGATCGTGCGATCGCCCTGCCTGATCCGCACGCCTTCGAGCCGCTTGTCGCCGAACGCTTCGACGACGTGCGAGCCGGGCCGGTACGCGGCCGTCACCAATCCTGCCGCCTGCGCCAGCTTCGACGGCCAGCGCCACAGGCCCGCGCCGAAGCCGGCCACGTCCGCCCACGCCGCCTGCTCCAGCACGCGCAGCACGCGTGCGCCGGCGTGCCGCGCGGTCGCCGCGCTCGCCAGCAGCAGCGGCCCGCTGCCCGCGATCACCGTGCGCTGCCCGCGCACGTCGAGGCCGTTCTTGATCAGCGCCTGCAGCCCGCCCGCGCCGGTGACGCCCGGCAGCGTCCAGCCCGGGAACGGCAGCAGCAGCTCGCGCGCGCCGCAGCACAGGATCAGCGTCCGGTACTCGAGCAGCAGCGCGCGTTCGTCGTCCTCCAGCAGCAGCGTTCCGGGGCTTGGCTCGGCGACGATGCGTGTGGCCGCGAAATGGCGGATGTTCGGCTGTCGCAGCACCGCGAGGCGCGCGGCGGCTGTAGTGTCGACCCGAGTTGGCGCTTTAGCGCTTACTCGGGTCCCATGCAAAGCTTCGACCCGAGTTGGCGCTTTAGCGCTTACCCGGGTCCCATGCAAAGCTCCGGCCTGGATTGGCCCTTCAGCGCCCCGGGTTGACCCTTCAGTGCCGGTTCGGGTCCCATCCGGAGCGACGCCCGCCCCCTGTCGCCAGATCTGCCCGCCGGCGCGCGGGTTGTCGTCGACGATCGCGACCGACGCGCCGCTGCGCGCGGCCGCCTGCGCGGCGGACAGGCCGGCCGGGCCGGCCCCGACGATGGCGACATCGACCGTGACATGCGCGTGCTTCATCGGGTCCGCTCCACCTGCATGCCTTCGCGGCACAGCGTCTGACACGCGAGACGGCGGCGGCCGTCGATCGTCATTCTGCATTCCTGGCAAATGCCCATTCCACAAAACGGCGCGCGCTCGGCGCCCGTGCACGACACGCGCGTGGTGTCGTCGCCGCTGCCCGCGACCGCCGCCGCGACGGTCACGCCGTCGGGCACGGTCAGCGCGCGTCGATCCAGATAAATGATCATGCAAGCTCTCCGGCTACAGGGGACGCCGACAGGAAGCGTCCCGGCAAATAAGGTTCGACGTCGATCTCGGGGCGCTCGCCGAACATCTGCGCGGCGAGCAGCCGCGCGCTGCCCGGCGCGGTCGTGACACCGAGCCCCTCGTGGCCGACCGCGAGCCAGAGGCCCGGCTGCGCCGGATGCTCGCCGAGCAGCGGCAGCCCGTCCGGGCTCGCCGCCCGGAAGCCGGTCCATGCGCGGATGCCGTTCAGGTCCGCGAGCGCCGGCAGATAGCCGACCGCGCGTCGCAGCATGCGCGCGAGCACGGGCGCCTCGACACGGGGGTCCTCGGTGTCGAATTGCCGCGACGAGCCGATCAGGAGCTGGCCGGTCGGGCGCGGCTGCACGTTGAACGCGACCGACGTGCCGTCGCTCGCGTGCGCGCTCGCCGCATAACCGAGCTCGACGAGCTGGTGCGACACCTGCCCCGGATAGCGGTCGGTAATCAGCAGGTGGCCTTTCTTCGGCCGCAGCGGCAATTCGGGCAGCAGCACCCGCGCGGCGACGCCGTTCGCGACCACCACCCGCTCCGCGCGCAGCATCTCGCCGCCGGCGAGCGTCACGCTGCCGCCCGCGACGGCGACCGCCTTCGCGCGGCGCAGCGTGACGCCGGTATGGCGATGCAGCAGCCAGTTGGCGGTCACGGGCGCATAGAGAATGCCGTCGCCCGGAATCTTCAGCGCGCCACCCAGCCCCGCGCGCAGCATCGGCTCGAGCGCCGCGAGCGCATCCGCGCCGAGCAGCTCGCCCGCGATGCCGCGCCCGGCGAGCGTCGCCTGCTTCTCGCGCGCGAGATCCATCTCGTGCGCGTCGGCCGCGAGCCAGAGCGTGCCGCAGTTGCGGTACGCGCACGCGTCCGGCATCTGCACGCGCAGCCCGTTCCACAGCCCGATCGAGTAATGGCTGAGCGCGAGCTCGGCGGCGTTGTCGTCCATTGCGACGAGGTGGCCCATGCCGGCGCCGGTCGCGCCGCCGCTCGCGTCGTCGAGCACCAGCACGCGCAGCCCGCGCTGCGCCAGCTCGTGCGCACAGGCCGCGCCGACGATGCCCGCGCCGATCACGATCGCGTCGGTCCGCATGCCGCTCACGACACGATGCCCCATGCGAACGGGTCGCTGTCGTCGATCAGCAGCGTCGCTTCCGCGCTCAGGTGTGCGCTGCCGCGGATCGTCGGCACGATGCCGCCGTCCGCCGGCGCGTAGCTCGCGGAGAACGTGCTGCCGATCACGCTCGCCTGTCGCCACACCTCGCCGGGGGCGAGCTTGCCGTCCGCCGCGAGGCACGCGAGCTTCGCGCTCGTGCCGGTGCCGCACGGCGAGCGGTCGTACGCGAGGCCCGGGCACAGCACGAAGTTGCGGCTGTCGTACTCGGGATCGTCGGCGAACAGCTCGATATGGTCGATCTCGCCGCCGTCCGCGCCGGTGATGCCGGCCCGCTCGATCCCCGCGCGCACCGCGGACGCATAGGCGGTCAGCGCCGCGACGTTGTCGCCGGCGATGCGCTGGCCGTGCCCGCTGACGAGGAAGAACCAGTTGCCGCCCCATGCGATGTCGCCCGTCACCGGGCCGTGGCCCGGCACGTCGACCACGACGTCCTGGCGATGCCGGTACGCGAGCACGTTGCGCACGCTGACCGACAGGTCGTCGTGCAGCGTCGCCTCGACGGTGCCGACGGGGGTTTCGATCTTGTGCACGCCCGGCACGATGCGCCCCATGTGATGCAGCGTGCGCACGAGGCCGATCGTGCCGTGCCCGCACATGCCGAGATAGCCGGTGTTGTTGAAGAAGATCACGCCGGCCGCCGCGTCGGGCGCGACCGGCTCGCACAGCAGCGCGCCGACCAGCACGTCGTTGCCGCGCGGCTCGAGCATGCACGCGGTGCGCCAGCGGTCGTGCTCGCGCGCGAGCCGTTCGCGCCGCTCGGCCATCGAGCCGTTGCCCAGCGCGGGAAAACCGGACACGACGAGGCGCGTGGGTTCGCCGCCCGTGTGCGAATCGATGATGTGGATGTGCTTCATCTGCCGTCTGGAATAGGTGGAAAGGAGCATAGCTTCCCCTGTGCGGCGTCCCGCCGCTTGTGGGTTTTCGATGAGGACGGCGACGAAATCGGCACAGCGTTGCGGACGGCCCGGACACCCTTGGGCAATTGTGCCGATTTCGTCTTTTTGAACCGGGAAACGACTCAAGCCGGGCGGCCGTTTGCGCGGCGATACTGGTCACCACACCGACACCTGTCGGCCGACCGACACCTACGTAGGAGATTTTTCCGTGAGCCGTAAAGCGATTCAGTGGAGCGGGGTCTTTCCCGCCGTCAGCACCCAGTTCAAGCCCGACTTTTCCCTCGATATCGATGCCACGCACCGCGTCGTGAAGAACCTCGTGAAGGACGGCGTGTCGGGCCTCGTCGTCTGCGGCACGGTCGGCGAGAACACGTCGCTGTCGACGAACGAGAAGCTCGCGGTGATCGAAGCGGCGCGCGACGCAGCCGACGGCAAGGTGCCGGTGATCGCCGGCATCGCCGAATTCACGACCGAGTTCGCGCGCAACACCGTGCGTGAAGCGCAGCGCGTCGGCGTCGACGGCGTGATGGTGATGCCCGCGCTGGTCTACTCGGCGAAGCCGCACGAGACCGCCGCGCACTTCCGCGCGGTCGCGACGAGCACCGACCTGCCGGTGATGGTCTACAACAACCCGCCGATCTACAAGAACGACGTGACGCCGGACGTGCTGATCGCGCTGCAGGATTGCGAGAACATCGTCTGCTTCAAGGATTCGTCGGGCGACACGCGCCGCTTCATCGACCTGCGCAACGCAGTCGGCGACCGTTTCGTGCTGTTCGCGGGCCTCGACGACGTCGTCGTCGAGAGCCTCGCGGTCGGCGCCGAGGGCTGGGTGTCGGGCATGTCGAACGCGTTCCCGAAGGAAGGCGAGACGCTGTTCCGCCTCGCGAAGCAGAAGCGCTACGACGAAGCGCTCGCGCTGTACCGCTGGTTCATGCCGCTGCTGCACCTCGACGCGCGCCCGGACCTGGTGCAGTGCATCAAGCTGTGCGAAGAGCTGGTCGGCCGCGGCAGCGCGATCACGCGCCCGCCGCGCCTCGCGCTGCAGGGCGACACGCTCGCCGAGGTGAAGGCGATCGTCGCGAAGGCGCTCGCCGAGCGTCCGACGCTGCCTGACGTCGGTCTCTGATCGACTCCCCCGGCGGCGCGGCGCCGGTTTTCCGTTTCGCCCCGCCGCCATTTCCGGCTCGGCATGGCCCGCCACGGGCCCGCCCCGGTCGTTCGAACCGGGCGTCGCCGGCCGGCAGACGTGCGCCGCACCCCACCCGGGCGCGGCTCGCCTGCGCTTACATTCCCATCGGAGACACGCCTATGCCTGGCCAAGGCAATGCCCAACAATCGATGCCGCTTTCGCGCGCCGCGCACCCCGACGCGGGCCAGGGCAAATTCAAGAAGCAGCTGTCGCTGACCGATCTCACGTTCATCGGTCTCGGCGCCATTTTCGGATCGGGGTGGCTGTTCGCCGCATCGCACGTATCGACCATCGCGGGCCCGGCCGGCATCTTCTCGTGGCTGCTCGGCGGGTTCGCCGTGCTGCTGCTCGGCATCGTCTACTGCGAGCTCGGCGCCGCGCTGCCGCGCGCGGGCGGCGTGGTGCGCTACCCGGTGTTTTCGCACGGCCCGCTGCTCGGCTACCTGATGGGCTTCATCACGCTGATCGCCTTTTCGAGCCTGATCGCGATCGAAGTCGTCGCCGCGCGCCAGTACGCAGCGGCGTGGTTTCCGGGCCTGACCGTCGAAGGGTCGAGCGATCCGACCACCGTTGGCTGGCTCGTGCAGGCCGCCCTGCTCTGTTTCTTCTTCTACCTGAACTATTCGAGCGTGAAGACGTTCGCGAAGGCGAACAACATCATCAGCATCTTCAAGTTCGTCGTGCCGCTCGCGGTGATCGGCGTGCTGTTCACGTTCTTCAAGCCCGCCAACCTGACCGTCGCGGGCTTCGCGCCGTTCGGCCTGCCCGGCATCGAGATGGCCGTGTCGGCGGGCGGCATCATCTTCGCGTACCTGGGGCTCACGCCGATCGTGTCGGTCGCGAGCGAGGTCCGCAACCCGCAGCGCACGATCCCGATCGCGCTGATCCTGTCGATCCTGCTGTCGACGCTGATCTACGTGCTGCTGCAGGTCGCGTTCCTCGGCAGCATTCCGACCGCCATGCTCGCCGGCGGCTGGCATGACGTCAGCAAGGCATTCTCGCTGCCGTACCGCGACATCGCGCTGGCGCTCGGCGTCGGCTGGCTCGCGTACATGGTCGTCGCCGACGCGATGATCTCGCCGAGCGGCTGCGGCAACATCTACATGAACGCGACGCCGCGCGTCGTCTACGGCTGGGCCAAGACCGGCACGTTCTTCAAGGTCTTCACGCGCGTCGACGAGGCGTCGGGCATCCCGCGCGCCGGCCTGTGGCTGACCTTCGGCCTCGCGGTGTTCTGGACGATGCCGTTCCCGTCGTGGGAAGCGCTGATCAACATCGTGTCGGCCGCGCTCGTGCTGAGCTACGCGGTCGCGCCCGTGTCGGTCGCCGCGCTGCGCCGCAACGCGCCCGACCTGCCGCGGCCGTTCCGCGCGAGCGCGTTCGCGATCACCGGCCCGGCATCGTTCGTGATCGCCGCGCTGATCGTCTACTGGTCCGGCTGGCACACCGTGTCGTGGCTGCTCGGCCTGCAGATCGTGATGTTCGTCATCTATCTCGCCTGCCGCCGCTGGGTGCCGACCGCGCACCTGAGCCTCGCCGAGCAGGTGCGCTCGTCCGCCTGGCTGATCGCATTCTACGTCGCGATGATCGTCGCGTCGTATTTCGGCGGCTTCGGCGGTACCGGCGAACTCGCGCACCCGTACGACACGCTCGTCGTCGCGCTCGTCGCGCTCGCCATCTACTACTGGGGCGCGAACACCGGCGTGCGGCCTGAGAAGCTGCAGCTCGAAGACGACGAGTGCTGACAGCCCGCCACGCTCCCTTTTTCCAAACGGCCGGGACCGCAACGCCCGGCCCGCACATCCTGAGGATAACCATGCGAATTTCAGGCCAGCTTCTGATCGGTCAATCTGCCGTGTCCGGGCAGAACGGCGAATTCCGTGCCATCGAGGCCGCCACCGGCGAGCCGCTCGAACCCGCGTTCGGCGGCGCGAGCGTGCACGACCTGGAAACCGCCTGCGCGCTCGCCGACGCGGCATTCGACACGTACCGCGAAACGAGCCTCGACGCGCGCGCGGCATTTCTGGACGCGATCGGCCGTCAGATCCTCGCGCTCGGCGACGCGCTGATCGACCGCTGCGTCGCCGAATCGGGCCTGCCGCGCGCACGCGTCGAGGGCGAGCGCGGCCGCACCGTCGGCCAGCTCGGGCTGTTCGCGTCGGTCGTGCGCGACGGCGGCTTCCTCGACGCGCGGATCGACCCGGCGCGGCCGGACCGCAAGCCGCTGCCGCGCGTCGACCTGCGCCTGCGCAACGTCGCGATCGGGCCGGTCGCCGTGTTCGGCGCGTCGAATTTCCCGCTCGCGTTCTCGGTGGCCGGCGGCGATACCGCGTCGGCGCTCGCGGCCGGCTGCCCGGTGATCGTCAAGGCGCACTCGGCGCACCCCGGCACGTCGGAACTGGTCGGCCACGCGATCCAGCAGGCGGTGCGCGAGTGCGGGCTGCCCGACGGCGTGTTCTCGCTGCTGTTCGACGCGTCGCGCGAAGTTGGCCAGGCGCTCGTCGCGGATCCGCGCATCAAGGCGGTCGGCTTCACCGGCTCGCGCCGCGGCGGCGTCGCGCTGATGCACATCGCGGCCGCGCGCCACGAGCCGATTCCCGTCTATGCGGAAATGA
Source organism: Burkholderia sp. lig30 (assembly GCF_000687455.2). Classification (GTDB taxonomy): domain Bacteria; phylum Pseudomonadota; class Gammaproteobacteria; order Burkholderiales; family Burkholderiaceae; genus Burkholderia. The sequence goes on along the minus strand of NZ_JGVW01000073.1, from coordinate 14,267 downwards.
GCTCGATCAACCCGGTGCTGCTGCTGCCCGACGCGCTCGCCGCGCGGCATGACACGATCGCGCAGCAGTTCGTCGCATCGCTGACGCTCGGCGCCGGGCAGTTCTGCACCAATCCGGGCCTCGTGCTCGGCATCGACGGCCCCGCGCTGCGCGCGTTCGAGCAGGCGGCGGCCGCCGCCGTCGAAGCCGCCGCGCCCGCGACGATGCTCACGCCGCCGATCCACGCGAGCTACTGCGGCGGCGTCGCACAGCTGCGCGCGCACGCCGCGGTCGACACGCTCGCCGAAGGTGTCGCGGGCAACGCGCATCAGGCCCGCGCCGCGCTGTTCGCGACGTCGGCGGAAGCGTTCATTGCACGCGCCGAGCTGCGCGAGGAAGTGTTCGGTCCGGCTTCCCTGATCGTGCGCTGCCCGGACGCCGACACGCTGCATCGCGTGCTGAAATCGCTCGAAGGGCAACTGACGATCGCCGCGCATCTCGGCGCCGACGACGCGCCGCTGTTCCGCGCGCTGCTGCCGACGCTCGAACGCAAGGCGGGACGCATTCTCGTCAACGGATTCGGCACGGGCGTCGAGGTCGGTCACGCGATGGTGCATGGCGGGCCGTTCCCGGCGACCTCCGACACCCGCACGACGTCGGTCGGCGCGCGCGCGATCGAACGCTTCCTGCGCCCGGTGTCATATCAGGACCTGCCGGCCGCGCTGCTGCCGGAAGCGATCCGCGACGGCAACCCGCTGAACGTTCCGCAACGTATCGACGGCGTGCTCGCGCCGCGGGAGGCTCGCCATGTCTGATCAGGCGGAAGTCGTCCTGTCGCTCGACGACGTGCGTGCGCTCGCATTCAGCGTGCTGACCCGTCACGGGATGTCCGACGCGCACGCGCATGCAATCGCGAACGTGATCACCCAGGGCCAGCGCGACGAATGTCACTCGCACGGCGTGTACCGGCTGCTCGTCTGCGTGCGATCGCTGCGCAAGGGCAAGGTCGATCCGCAGGCGGTGCCGACGCTGCGCCGGCTGTCGTCGAGCATCGTCTCGGTCGACGCGCATCGCGGGTTTTCGCTGCTGAGCTTCGAGACGGGCCTGCCGGTGCTCGTCGAGATGGCGAAGCAGCACGGCATCGCCGCGATGGCGATCAACCACTGCTATCACTTCTCCGCGCTGTGGCCGGAAGTCGAGGCGATCGCCGCCGAAGGCCTCGTCGGCATCGCGATGAACCCGAGCCATAGCTGGGTCGCGCCGGAGGGCGGCGCGAAGCCGGTGTTCGGCACCAACCCGATCGCGTTCGCGTGGCCGCGTCCGGACGGGCTGCCGTTCGTGTTCGATTTCGCGACGAGCGCGATCGCGCGCGGCGACATCGAGCTGCACGCGAAACAGGGCAAGCCGATTCCGCCGCACTGGGCGATCGATGCCGACGGCCAGCCGACCACCGATCCGAAGGCCGCGCTGCACGGCGCGATGCGCACGTTCGGCGGCCACAAGGGCTCGGCGCTCGCGGCGATGGTCGAATTGCTCGGCGGCGCGCTGATCGGCGACATGACGAGCCTGGAGTCGATGGAATTCGACGAAGGCGTCGGCGCGACGCCGTGCCACGGCGAACTGGTGATCGCGCTCGATCCGAAGCTGTTCCTCGGCGACGCGCTCGACGCCGGGCTCGCGCGCGGCGAACGCATGCTCGACGCGATCGTCGCGCAAGGCGCGCGGCTGCCGTCGCAACGGCGCTTCGACGCGCGGGCGCGCAGCATCGCGAACGGCGTGCGGATTCCCCGGCCGTTGTATGAAGAAATCCTGACGTTGCTCGACTGACGCGCGGCGGCATCGTCCGCGGGTGATGACGCCCGCGGACGATGCGACGCGCAGCTGCTTTTCATTCTCGCTTCCATTTGCGTTTCCGCTCGCCGCGCACGGGAACGGCGCCGTTTCCTGGCAAACTTCGGCCCACGCCCGCCAATACCTGCCGTCGCGTCGCGCACTGACGCCGCCACGCACGCGCCCCGCCCTCTCTCGCACACCTTAAGGTTCCCATAAGGCGGGCTGCCCGATGATGCGCTCACCCGCGATACGTTTGCGCTACGCCTGTTCCGACGCGCATCGTTCCGCCCCCATCATTCATTGTCCCGACGAGACGATCATGTCCGATACCGTGCGCCAGACACCCCGCTATGACTTGCCGACCCGCCTGTTCCATTGGTGCACGGTCGTGTTGATCGCCGTGCAGTTCGCGCTCGGCTGGACGATGCCCGAAGCCGATGCGATGACGTCGCCGCTCGGGCTGATGCTGCTGCACGTCGATCTCGGCGTGTTGCTGCTGCTGGTCGCCGTGCCGCGCCTCGTGTGGTCGGGCGCACGCCGCAAGGTCCCCGCGGTGCGCCAGCATCCGGCGCTCGCCTTCATCGCGAGCGCGACGCACAAGCTGCTCTACGCGTCGCTGGTCGCCGTGCCGCTGCTCGGCTGGCTGAACGCGAACGGCCGCGGCTGGACGGTGGGCCTCGCCGGGTGGATTCCCCTGCCCGCGCTCGCCACGCCCCATTCGCTCGGCGCATCGATCGGCGAGCTGCACAGCGCATGGGCCACCGCGCTCGTCATCCTGATCGGCCTGCATGCGTGCGCGGCGCTCGCGCACCGCTTCGTCTTCAAGGACGACGTGCTCGAACGGATGATCTGACGGTATCGCTCCACGCGAAGCGATGCGGTGACCGGCCGGCATACAGAGCCTGCCGGACGTGTCGCCCGCTTTCAGCCCGGCCTTGCCGGGCTTTTTTTCTTTGTGGATTTCCATGGGTGTCGCTTGCGCACTCATTGCGGACCTTCGCATTTCGTTTATTGAATGACCGTTGTGCGCTGCTGTCTTTGGGCAAGTCCCAACGCCGCTTTGAGGAGAGCGGCCGATCAATGGCTGATGAGCCAGAATCCCATCGGGGCCAGCAGGTTCGACCTGCACCACTGGCCGGATAAAACGACAACCTTCGTTGTTTGGCAGACATCCAGTTCCCTTGGCAATTGGAAGGCGTCTATATAAAGTTGATTGCAGAGGCAGGGGGGTGCCGACGTGGTCAGCCCGCCGAAGTACTCCGTGCCACGTACACACGGCTTGGCGGCTTTAAACTGATCATTCCCAAAAAGCCGGACCTGCTTCTGCTGAAAAGCGGTGTGATATTTGCTGCAGTCCATCCCGTCGTGACGAACTGTTGCCGATGTTGACGGGCATTTCCAGCGTCTGCCGGCTCTCGTCAGGCCATTCACCCAACTGGAAGAAGAAAATGGCGCAAGGCAAGATTGCTCTCATCGCGGCCCTCTGCGCAGCGGGCGTTCTCCTGGCCGGATGCGAGACGACGAATTCGATCCCATACAAGGCCTCAGCCGCTAACGTCATCGCCATCCAGCAGAGCCTGCAGTCGAACAAGGTCAGCGTTGGTGACATCGGGATGGCGCCGGGCATCGACGACAGCCCACTGTGCCGTCTGATGGGGCCGGTAAAGGTGGCGCCGGGCAAGACGCCGTCGCAGTACATCAAGGACGCCTTCCAGGAAGAACTCCTGATGGCGCAAGCCTATGACGTAAAGGGCACCCCGATCGAGGGCCGCATCGAGGAACTGAGATTCAGTTCGGTGTCCCCTGCGTACTGGCAGATCACGATGGCCGTGAAGTCGCCCGTGGACGAGGGCTACAAGGTCTCGGTCAAGTATCCGTTCAGCACGAGCTTTACTGCCACGGGCGCGTGCAAGAACGTCGCGGACGCATTCGGCCCCGCCGTGCAGGAACTGCTCAAGCAGATCGTGACGAACCCGCAATTCCCCGCGCTGTCCCGCAAATAGGTCGCCTGGCCATACGCTCGCCCGGAGCCGGGCGTCCGCTCAATCATGCCGCATCTCCATCCCGTGGCCGCCCGCGCCGCCTTCCCGGCTGGAGCCATGCGCGCTGCCGCCACCACTGCCTCCACTACCGCCTCCCCCGCTGCCCCCGCCGCGCCCCGGTGACGGCACGACCATGATCGCCCCGCCGGCGGTCGCCGAGGGCACATGCACCGCACCGCCTTGCGGCCCCGGTACGTGAGCGCCGCCCTGCGGCACCTGCGGCTGAACGCCCACGCCACCTTGCGGACCCGGTGCCCGACCGCCGCCTTGCGGCATGAACGGCTGGACACCGACGCCGCCTTGCGGCCCCTGCGGCCGGCCGCCCCGTTCATGGTCGAACGGCCTGCCACCCGCACCGCCTTCCGGACGCCCGCCATGCAGATGCTCGCTTGCCGGCGGCACGCCGCCCGGCCTGAAGCGGGGCACCGGACGGTTCATCCAGCGATCGCGGTCGTGATACCACGGCCTGTCGCGGTAATGGCGATCCCAGTACGACCCGATGAAGAACGTCACCACCGGAAAGCCGATCGTCGCGCCATAATCGAGCAGCGGCTCTTCGCCGCCGTCGTACGGATAGCTGAGCAGCCCGGCATAGATCCAGCCGCGCAGGTTCGGCAGCGCGACGTCGCACCACGAGTAATCGCTCAGGCAGCCGATCACGGAAACGAGCACCCCCTCGGGAATCTGCGCGACAAGCGGATAGTCCGGCGCCGGTCCCGCGCGCAGGTTTGCGGGACTGTTGGTATACGCCTCGGTTTGCGCGAACGCCGTGCCGGCACTGACCAGCAGGCCGAAGAAGCCGATGCGGATGCATCGGAGAATTGCTTTCTTCATGATGTCCTCCTGCGCGGCGCAACGGTCGCATCGCGCGCCGCCCGATTCGGCGGCGCACGGCGATCGCCGCCGCGGGCAGCCGTCATGGCGCGTGCTGCGTGCGCGCGCGCCACGCGGCCCGCGCGCGGGTCAATGCCCGCGGCCACCGCCGTGCCCGCCGCCATGCCCGCCCTCCCAATGTCCGTGTCCGCCGCCGCGGAAGTCGCCATGCCCGCCGTGGCCGCCCCAATGGCCGCCCCAGAACCCGAAGCCGATCGACACCGGCGGCCAGCCCCAGTAATCGTAATATCCGGGGTAGTACGGGCGGTAGGAATACGGGTAGTACGGATACGGCACGACTGCCGGCGCGGCATACGCGGGCGCGTACGACGGCGCGGCCTCTACCGGCGGCGGGCTCGACGCGGTATCGCCCGGCGTGACGGGCGCCTCGCGTTGCGACAGCGTCGCCGGCGCGGGCGCGGGCGCGTAATACGGCGCATAGCCGTACGGGCTCGTGTAATAGCAACCGCCGAGCGCAAATGCGGTCAAAGCGAAAGCGGCGAGTCTCGCGGTGGAAATCGGGTTCATGTAATGCTCCAGCATGCGTCGGAACGGTCATCTCGCATCCGTCCATGTTTCTAGCTTACGTCTCCGGCACGTATCACGTCGGTATGATCCGTTACCGTTTGTTTCCTGCTCCGGGGTCGCCCGGCAACCGCGCAACAGCCGGGCCATCCGGGCAGGCAAGCGATTCGAGCGTAGCGCCGCACGGCTCGTGCTTCGTCGATCTCGATCAATGCGGGCGGCTTTTGATCGGCGCGAACGCGCCGGCGACGCAAGTGGCCGATCCACCGCGGTCGCGCGCCTCGGCCACGAGGCCCGGCGCTGCGCCATTGAAGTCGGCGCAGCCGCCCTTACGTTGGGGATGACAGGCTTGCGGGAGCGGACGGGCGTCCGCACTGACCCGGCAGCCGGAAACGGCGGTTCCCCCGCCGACGCAGCAAGGCGGCAATGCCGCACGCAACATGAACACGCCATGCCGCGCGCCACGCGCGGACAACCATCTCGACGCAGTCGCCCGGCTGCTGGCGCTGGCCACCGAGCAGGGCTATCTGATTCACGCGGATCTCATCGACGCATTGCCGCCCGAGCGCGGCGCGCCGGACGCGCTCGACGCGGTGCGCGCCGCGCTTGCGGACATCGGCATTGCCGTGCTCGACGAGCGGCCGCAGGCCGCGCCGTTTGCCGAAGCCGCCCCCGTCGACGTCGACCGAGACGCGCTCGACGACGGCGGTACGCTGCTCGACGCGATCGCGCGCGGCGCGAGCGCCTCGACCGACCCGCTCGCCGTCTACGTGCGCCGCATGCACGCGGTGCCGCTGCTCACCCGCGAAGACGAGATCGCGCTGGCGCAGGCGCTCGAAGCCGGTCGCCGGCAGATCCTGATTGCGCTCGCCGGATGCCCGGAGGCGGTCGACGCGCTGATCGCGCACCTCGGCGCGACCGATGTGGCCGATGCATCCGATGACGCCGCCGGCTCGCCCGCGGTCGCCACGCAGGCGGCGTTGCGAAAGGGTGTCGCGTCCGTGCGGCGCGCACGGCACGCGCATGGCCTCGATTCGAAAGGATGCCGAAACGCCTGTTCGCGGCTCGCCACACTGCTCGAAACGATCGCGTGGCCCACGCCGGCCGTCGAACATGCGTGCCGCATCGCGCACGCGCACGCCGCGCGTTTGCCGCACGCAGCCACGCCGGACGACGACGCGCCGGGCGGCGAGACGCAACATGCGCTGTCTGCCGCGCTGCACGACGGCCAGCGCCGCGTGCACGAAGCCACGCGCAAGATGCTGGAAGCCAATCTGCGGCTCGTGCTGTCGGTCGCCAAGAAATACGCGAACCGCGGCGTGGAACTCTCCGATCTCGTCCAGGACGGCAACATCGGCCTGATGCGCGCGATCGAGAAATTCGAATACCGGCGCGGCTTCAAGTTCTCGACCTACGCGACCTGGTGGATTCGGCAAGCGATCGTGCGCTCGGTCGCGGATCGCGCACGCACGATTCGTCTGCCGGTTCACGTCGGCGACGACCTGAGCCGCGTGCGGCGCACTTCGCAGCGCATCCGCCAGCGAACCGGCCGCAAGGCGACACATGCGCAGCTCGCGGAGGAAAGCGGGTTGCGCGAGGACAAGCTGCGCGCGCTGCTTTCGCTGCCGGGCGAACCGGTGTCGCTCGACACGCCGCTGCCCGACGCGGACGTGGGGCTTGGCGAGCTAATCGAGGACCAGTCGTCGCGCAGCCCGTTCGACACGCTGGCCGATGCGCGCATGCGCGAATGCGTCGCGGCGCTCCTGAAGTCGGTCTCGCCGGTCGAGGCCGACGTGCTGCGACGCCGGTTTGGCATCGGCGGCACCGAGCCGGATACCTACGACGCGATCGCCAAGCGGGCGGGCATGTCGCGCGAGCGCGTGCGGCAGATCGAGCGGCGCGCGCTCGAGGCATTGCGGGCGGCCGCGCAGGCTTGCGACGCGCATGCGTTTCTCGAGGTGTGACGGGTGCCGGAACGGAGCGTCGGCCCGTCTTCCCGTCAGTCGCGCAGCGACAGCACGCCCGCCTCGTCGCGTTTCACGTGCGTGCCGAACGCCGCGCTCTCGCGTTCGAGCGTGTCCGCGAGCCACGACACGCCGTCGTCCGGCGCGCGGCGCACGCTCAGGTGGCGGACCTGCATCGGCACCATCTGCAGATCGCGCAACGCGCCGCTGCCCGCGTCGACGAGCGGAAAATACATCAGCGCCAGGTCGGGCCGATAGGCGTGATAGCCGGCGATGCCTTCGTAATCGTTCAGAAAATCGCCGCAGCCATAAAGGATCAGCCGCTCGCGATAGCGCTCGATTCCTCTGACATGATGCGACGAGTGGCCGTACACGACGTCGACGCCGCCTGTGTCGATCAGCCGATGTGCGAAAGCCCGCTCGTCGCTGTCGGCCTCGAATCCCCAATTGGCGCCCCAGTGCAGCGACACCACGACCACGTCGCCGGTGTCGCGCCGCTGTGCCGCGATGCGCTGCCCGATCGCCTCCGCGCGGGACGGCGAGAGATCCGGCAGCAGATTCACCCCGCTTCGCGATGCACGCGCGGCCCACGCGTCGGGCACGCCGGCGCTCGCGGCACCGAATGCCTCGATCCGCACCCGCACCCCGCCCGCGCACGCGACGATCGCGGGCGCGGCGGCCGCTTGCGCGTCGCGCCCCGCGCCCACGGGCCGGATGCCCGCCCCCTCAAGCGCGGCGACAGTGTCATCGAGGCCGGCACGCCCCCAGTCGAGCACATGGTTGTTCGCCAGCACGCAGCAATCGATCCGCGCTCGCGTCAGGCAGCCGATGTTGTCCGGGTGCATCCGGTACAGCACGCCCTTGCCGGGCCACCGGTCGTCGCTCGCTGTGACCGCCGTCTCCAGGTTGACGATCCGCGCGTCCGGGCGCATGCGCTCGAGCACCGCAAGCGCGTCGCCCCACGGATACGCGTCGTCGCGATGCGGCGGCAGCCGGCCGTTCGCGCGCTCGGCGAGCCGCACGTAGTCGCGCGCCGAGCGGCACACCGGCTCGTACAGCGCCGGATCGCCGGGGTGCGGAAGAATCTGGTCGATGCCGCGGCCGGTCATCACGTCCCCGCACAGAAACAGCCGCACGCAGCCGCCCAGCGCCCCACCATGCCCCGTGCTCATCGCCGGAACAGCCAGAACAGGATCGTCAGCACGACCGACACCAGCACGCACGTCGCGAGCGGAAAGTAAAAGCTGAATCCGTCGCGGACGATGTGGATGTCGCCCGGCAGGCGCCCGAACGGAGTCCGCGCGAGCCATCGCCAGCCGAGGCCCGCCGCGATCAGCAGCACGCCACAGATCAGAAGCGTTCGTTGCATGGCAACTCCTCGCGAATGACGATTCGTGCCCAGGGGCTGTTTACACGTGGAACGTGCATGCATTGCCACGAGAACAGCCGCGCCAGATGTAAACAGCCTCTAGCGTACCGCCGCACGGCGCGCATGTGTGGCCGGCACCCGCCCACGGCCGGCGTCGGGCCGCCCGCATCGCCTGCCGTTGACGCGCGTCAACATTCCGGGGATCGCGTCCCGGACAATCAAAACGAGCCGGCAAGCGCGTCGCGCGCCGTTCCCGTCACCGGTTGCACCCACACGCGCCCCGTCGCCCATGCAGACGTCCCCCACCCGTGCTTTCGACGACAACCGGCAGATCTCCGCGTGCCTGCGGGAAGCCGGGCAACGCCTCGCCGACCAGGGCGCCAACCCGTTCCGGGCCGGCGCCTACCGTGCCGCCGCCGACACGGTCGATACCCTCGATCAGAACATCCGCGTGCTCTTCGACGCGGGCGGCGTCGACGCGCTGGACGCGCTGCCGCACATCGGCACCGGCATCGCGCAGGCGATCGCCGAGCTACTGATCACCGGCCGCTGGCGCCAGCTCGAGCGGCTGCGCGGCGAAGCCGGCTTCACGTCGGCGTTCCAGAGCGTGCCCGGCATCGGCCCGGGACTGGCGATGCGCATCCACGACACGCTGCACATCGACACCCTCGAAGACCTCGAGATCGCCGCGCGCGACGGCCGGCTCGAAGCCGTCGGCGGCGTCGGGCCGCGCCGCGCGGCGGGGATTCGCGCGGCGCTCGACGAGGTGCTGAGCCGCAGACGCCGCTGGCACGGGCCGCCAAGCCGAAGCGCACCGAACGAGGAGCCGCCCGTCGAACTGCTGCTGTACGTCGATCGCGTCTATCGCGAGAAGGCCGCGGCCAGCGCGCTCCCGACCATCGCGCCGAAGCGGCTGAATCCGGAGGGCAAGGCATGGCTGCCGGTGCTGCATCTGACGCGTGGCGGATGGCACTTCACCGCGCTGTTCTCGAACACCGGGCGCGCGCACGAGCTGGGGCGGACGGCCGACTGGGTTGTCGTCTATTTCTATGACGATATGCAGGCCGAGAAGCAGCGCACCGTCGTCACCGAGACGCGCGGCGGGCTGATCGGCAAGCGGGTCGTGCGCGGGCGCGAAATGGAGTGCCGCGCGTACTACGAAGTCTGAACGCCGCCTGAACCTTCGCTGCGGGCGCGATCAGCGGCCGCGCTCGATCAGCCGGCGGCGTGTCAGCTCCGCCTCGAGCGCGTCGGCATCGACGAACCGGTAGCCGTGAAGGCCGGCGTGGATCGCGCCGGCCACATTGGCGTCGGTGTCGTCGATGAACAGCGTTTCGCCGGGGCCCGCGCCGAGATGCGCGACGCATCCCAGATAGGCCTGCGCCGCCGGCTTGACCGCGCCGAACGCAGCCAACGCATACACGTCGTCGCCGAACAGCCGCGCGACCGGAGGATTCAGGTAGTCGAGGTGATCGGTGACGAGGCGGCTGTTGTTGGTCAGCACGGCGATGCGGTGCCGCTGCGCCACGCGGGCGGCAAGCGCGAGCGTGGCGACGTTCGGGGTGATCGACGCGTGGCGGGAAGCCAGCCATGCGTCGCGGTCGATCCTGCAGCGCAGCAGGTCGCCGAGCGCGCCCAGATACTCGTCGGGGGTGAGTTCGCCGGCGTCGGCGCGCGCTTCCAGACCTGAGCCCCAGATCGCATAGCGCACGGCGTCCGGCGGCTTGCCGGTCATCGCCGACAGGCTGTCGACCCGCGCGCCGCGATCGTAATGCGACAGCACCCCTTCCATGTCGAACAGCACCAGACTGATCGGTAAGGTCATCACGCCCCTCGTGTGTCGAAGAAGCCCGTCGCCATCGCCCCGCGCCCGTCCGCCGACACCGCGTCGCTGCGGACGGGGCGGCTCGGCAGTGGCCGTTTCGCGCTTCCATTACAATGCACGCAATTTTTCGTGCCAAGCGACGATTTCGTCATTTCACGCAAGGGGCCTTCATGATCATCAAACCGCGTGTGCGCGGGTTCATCTGCGTCACGACCCACCCTGACGGGTGCGACGCCAACGTCCGGGAACAGATCGACTACGTCGCCGCGCGCGGCCGCGTCGCCGACGGCCCGAAGAAGGTGCTGGTGATCGGCGGGTCCACCGGGTACGGCCTGGCCGCCCGCATCACCGCCGCGTTCGGCTGCGGCGCCGACACCCTCGCGGTGTGCTTCGAGCGCGCCGGCAGCGACAGCAAGCCCGGCACCGCCGGCTGGTACAACACCGCCGCGTTCGAGAAACGCGCCGCCGCGCAGGGCCTGTACGCGCGCACCATCAACGGCGACGCGTTCTCCGACGAAGTCAAGCGCGTGACGATCGACGCCATCAAGCGCGATCTTGGCCAGGTCGATCTGGTCGTCTACAGCCTGGCTGCGCCGAGGCGGATCCATCCGCGCACCGGCGAGGTGTTCAATTCGACGCTGAAGCCCATCGGCAAGGCCGTCAGCCTGCGCGGCATCGATACCGACAAGGAAGTCGTCCGGGAAGCCGAGCTGGCGCCCGCGACGCAGGAGGAAATCGACGCGACGGTCGCCGTGATGGGCGGCGAGGACTGGCAGATGTGGATCGACGCGCTGCTCGACGCGGGCGTGCTGGCCGATGGCGCGAAAACGACCGCCTTCACCTATCTCGGCGAGAAGATCACCCACGACATCTACTGGAACGGCTCGATCGGCGCCGCGAAGAAGGATCTGGACGCGAAGGTGCTCGGTATCCGCGAGAAGCTGGCGCGCACGGGCGGCGATGCGCGCGTGTCGGTGCTGAAGGCGGTGGTGACGCAGGCAAGCTCGGCCATTCCGATGATGCCGCTGTACCTGTCGCTGCTGTTCAAGGCGATGAAGGAGAACGGCACGCACGAAGGCTGCATCGAGCAGGTCTACGGGCTCTACCGGGACAGCCTGTACGGTGCAGCGCCGCATCTGGACGACGAGGACCGCCTGCGCGCGGACGAGAAGGAACTCGATCCGGCGGTGCAGGCCCGCGTGCTGGCAGGCTGGAATCAGGTGACGAGCGAGAATCTCTACGACCTGACGGACTTCGCCGGCTACAAGACCGAATTCCTGCGCCTCTTCGGGTTCGAGATCGCGGGCGTCGACTACGACGCCGACGTGAATCCGGACGTGCAGATCCCCAACCTCGTGCAGGTTCAGGCGGGTTAACGCCGCCGCGCGCGACGCGCGGCGGCCTGACCTGACCGAAAGTCACATGCCGCCGGCGCACGCGCGCCGGCGTCCTTCCCGGCGCACGATCGCGCCGCTTGCCCAGCTCTCGACGACGATTGCACGGCATGCGCAGGCTGGCCGGCAAATCATCTCCCTACGCAACCCTGCCTGTCGGCGCATCCGCGCGCCCCGCGCGAGCGTCCGCCCCATGCGGCAAATTGCCTGCGTCATTTCACTACCCGTGTGCGGCCGATTGGCGTGCCGGATTCCCTCAAAGACCCGGTTCCGGAGGTAAGTCTTCCTATTTGGCAAACGTTTCCGGCCCCGCTATCAAGGTTGGCAGGGATCGTGCCGAAAACGCGCCTGTAGTCACGATCATCCTGGGAGTTGCATGTGAAGTGGGCAGTCTATTCTTTCGCGCTACTTGCCGTGACCGGCTGCGCGCAATTGCCGGCGAGCTTCACCGCGCAAAATGACCGGTCGGCGGGGGCAAGCGAGGTCATCCGTTTCGACATCCCCGCCGACGCGCTCGGCGCACGCGATCCGCAGCTGAGCGCGCTGCTGGCGAAAGCCGGCTCGCTCGCGGCCGCGCAAAAGCAACCCACGATCGTGCAGGTCACGGCCCTCGGCCAGGACTTGCCGTACATCAATCACGCGATCTGGAAAGGCGTGCCCGCGCAGCGCGCGGCGAGGATTACGCTGGAGAACCTGACGGCCGGTGGCAACCAGTCGTACAGCGTGTCGATCAAGTCGATGCAATCGGGAAGCTGACACCATGCGCCGCATTTTCGTAATAAGCGCCGGCCTGCTGCTCGGCACGTCCGCGTGGGCAGGCACGGTGCAGACCGTCGCATCGCTGCAACCGTCGGGCGCCTCCGCGGACAAGGTCTACCCCCCTCTGCCGACGCTGACGATGCTGCCCCCTTCGTCGGGTGACGACGAGGAGCCGCTGTCGCACTCGGCGCCGGCCTCGCGGAAAAAAAAGGCACGGCACGTGGCGGAGTGCAGCAAGTGTGGCGGCGGTGGCGGCGGTGGCGGCGGCGGCAGCGCCCCCGTGGCCCGCCTCGTGGTGTCCGATGCATCGCGCGCGTACCTGAAGGACATCGAGCACCAGCTCGACGTAGCGTTGTCGCGATGAACACCGCGGCGCGCTGCAGATAATTCGACCACCTTCGCACGGGAGCGACTCATGTTCATGCAAAGCACTGCGGCCGCGACACGCGCGCCGCGGCATGTCCGCCACATCCGGGCCGCATGCGCGGCGCTGGCCCTGTCGCTGGCGTGCGCCGCCGCGCACGCCGAAGACTGCTTCGAACGGGCGGGCGCGTATCAGGGCGTCAATCCGCTCGTGCTGCGCGCCGTGTCGTGGCGCGAATCGAAAGGAGACGCGACGGCGATCAACCGGAACGCCAATGGCTCGATCGACGTCGGCGAGTTGCAGATCAATTCCATCCACTTCTCCGACCTGGCCCGCCAGGGCATACCGCACCGCGCGCTCAGAGATTCGTGCGTGAACATCTTCGTGGCCGCGTGGCTGCTGAAGCAGAAAATGGTCAAGTACGGCAATACGTGGCGCGCGATCGGTGCCTATCACTCGGAGTCGCCGAAAGAGCGCGACGCGTACGCGCGCAGCATTCAGGAGATCCTCGCCGGCTGGGGCGAGCTGCAGGCGAGGCAGTAAGGCACCCGCCCCGGGCGGAGGGGGCGCCGGTCGTCGCCGGACTGCATGACCCCGAACAGCACTCGGTCGGGCTTCGCGCGGAATCCGGCTTACTGTGCGACGCGGATCTCGACGCGCCGGTTCTGCGCGCGCCCCTGCGCGGTGCGGTTGTCGCCGACGGGGTCGGCGTCGCCCTTGCCGGCGACTTCGAGACGGCTCGCCGGCACGCCTGCGGCTTGCAGCATTTGCATGACTCGGGCCGCCCGCTCTTCCAACAGCGCCTGATTCGATGCGAATTGGCGGCTGCGGATCGGCACGTTGTCGGTATAGCCGAGGACCGTTACCTTGCCCGGCACCCTGACGATCTCGCCCGCGATCTTCGAGATCAGCGGATTCATCGCTGCCTGAACGGACGCGCCGCCGGGCTGGAACATCGCGTCGCCGCGGAGCGTCACCGTGCTGCGGCGAGCAGCCGGCATGTCGGCCGCGATACATCCATCGCTCGATCGGCTCCCTGGTGACGACGTCGAGAATCTGATCGCCCCATACCCGAAACACTGCTCCGGTACTGCGGGGATCGAAGTACCGGATCATCGCCAGCACGCCGTCCCCGATAGCCGTGGACAACACGGCCGCTAAGCCCGTGTCAGGCCACGGCCGTCCGTGGCGCATCGAACATATGGAGCGCGACCGCCAGCGGATCGACTCCAAGCCACGACACCCGTTTCTTGCCGACGAACACCACGCGCGGCCAGCCGTACCCGCCGGGCGTATATTCGTGGAAGTACGGCACGCGAAACCAGCAGCGGCTGTCGTGC
>NZ_JGVW01000072.1 GCF_000687455.2 Burkholderia sp. lig30 | reverse complement strand
CGGCTCGAAGCCGTCGCGCGCGGCCGTACGCGGGGTGCGCGGACGCGGCGCGAACGCCGCGACAAGCGCATATCCGGCCGCGACCAGCGTGAACGCGACCAGCAGCCACTCGAGGAGGGAGATGCCTGGCGTCATGCGCTGCACCCTCCCGCAGCCGGGCCGCGGCGGCGATCGATTGAGCGAGAGATGGATGATCCGACTGGGACGAACGCGGGCACGACCCGACTCCTTGTTCCGGCTGCGTCTGATTGGGGGCACTCAACGTGCACGAAAGCGGCCAAGCCCCTCTTTCGGGGCGCTCCCCGCGTGACGTTTCAGCAAAACGCAGGAAGATTGAACGGAAACCGTCAGCACGATATGGGTAAACGCCGAATTTTAGCAGCGTGCGGCATCGTGCGCTCGGTACTCCGATGAAACGCACTGGTGCGAAATCGGCAAATCCATGTCGCGGCGAACCATTCCGGTGCAATCTCGTTCACCCGAACGTAAGCGCGATGAAGGCGAATTGCAGCCTCGTCGAAGCAAGCTTGCGCGGATTGGTGTAAGCGCGACCCCATTCGCAGGAAATTCTCGTAAAAATTCGTAATTTTCAAATCATTACACCAAATTTCGCAACAATCGAACCAGCTTCGTCGGATGGGGCAATCGGCCGCGGCGGCATCCATTTCGATGGCAGGGGTATCCGCGCAGCGTCAGCGCGATCCGGAACCCTTTGGCAAAATTATCGGCATCTGTTGCGTCCGCGCATCACCGCGCGCCTCTCGTTCGAAGGTTTCACCGCGATGACTTCATTTTCCGTTCTCGATCTTGCCCCGATTCCCGCCGGCGCCGATGCGGCCCAGGCATTCCGTAATACGCTCGACCTTGCGCAGCATGCCGAGCGCTGGGGCTACCGCCGCTACTGGCTGGCCGAGCATCACAACATGCCCGGCATCGCGAGTGCCGCGACCGCCGTCGTGATCGGCCACGTCGCCGGCGGCACGCGCACGATCCGGGTCGGCTCCGGCGGCATCATGCTGCCGAACCATGCGCCGCTCGTGATCGCCGAACAGTTCGGGACGCTCGCGTCGCTCTATCCCGGCCGCATCGACCTCGGCCTCGGCCGCGCGCCGGGCACCGACCAGACGACCGCCCGCGCGCTGCGTCGCGACCTCGTCGGCAGCGCCGACGCGTTTCCCGACGACGTCGCCGAGCTGCTGCGCTATTTCGCCGAGCCGGCGTCCGGCCAGCGCGTGCGCGCGGTGCCCGGCGCGGGGCTCGACGTGCCGGTCTGGCTGCTCGGCTCGAGCCTCTTCAGCGCGCAGCTCGCCGCGATGATGGGGTTGCCGTTCGCGTTCGCGTCGCATTTCGCGCCGGACTACCTGACACGCGCGCTCGAACTGTACCGCGCGCAATACCGGCCGTCCGCCGCATGGCCGAAGCCGTACGCGATGGTCGGGGTCAACGTGTTCGCAGCGGGAACCGACGACGAGGCGCGCCGCCTGTTCACGTCGCTGCAGCAACAATTCATCAACCTGCGGCGCGGCACGCCCGGCAAGCTGCCGCCGCCGGTCGACACGCTCGACGCGAGCGAGCTGGAACTCGCGAACGTCGCGCATTCGCTGTCGTTCGCCGCGGTCGGCTCGCGCGACACGGTGCGCGAGCAACTGCGCGACCGGATCGCGCAGACGGGCGCGGACGAGCTGATCATCACCGCGCAGATCCACGATCACGCCGCGCGGCTGCGCTCGTTCGAGATTGCCGCGGAGATCCGCGACGATCTGGCGAGCGACGCGCGTCCGGCCGCCCGCTGATTGCCCGCTGATTGCCCGCTGATTGCCCGCTGATTGCCCTCGGAGCACCCGCTGGCCACGCGCCGGGCCACGGCGCCGGTCAGCGCGGATGCACGGCGGCGAGCCCGTCCAGCAGCGCCTTGTGGAACGTCGCCGGGTCCTGTATCTGCGGCGCGTGGCCGAGCGCGGCGAACTCCACCAGCGTGGCGCCCGGAATCGCCGCCTGCGTGCGCTTCGCGAGCTCCGCGTAATGTCCGAGCTTCGCATGCACGTCGGGCGGCGCGACGTCCTTGCCGATCGCGGTGGTGTCCTTGTCGCCGATCATCAGCAGCGTCGGCACGCGGATCGCGCCCAGCTCGTAGACGACCGGCTGCGTGAAGATCATGTCGTAGACGAGCGCGGAGTTCCATGCGACCGCGTCCTTGCCCGGGCCGCGATACATGCCCGCCAGCATCTGCACCCAGCGCTCGTATGCCGGCGACCACTCGCCCGCATAGTAGCTCGCCTGCTCGTAGCGCCGTATCCCGCCGGCAGTCGTCTTCAGCTCGCGCGCATACCAGTAGTCGACCGACAGCGGCGGCACGCCCAGCGCCTTCCAGTCCTCCAGGCCGATCGGGTTGACGAGCACCAGCTGCTCGGTCGCGTTCGGATACATCAGCGCGTAGCGAATCGCCAGCATGCCGCCGGTCGAGTGGCCGACGATCGTGGCCGCCCGGATGCCGAGCGATTCGAGCAGCGCGTGCGTGTTGTGCGCGAGCTGCTGGAAGCTGTACTGGTAGCGCGCCGGCTTCGTCGACTTGCAGAACCCGATCTGGTCCGGCGCGATCACGCGGTAGCCGGCGTGGCTGAGCGTGGCGATCGTCTCCTCCCAGGTCGCCGCGCAGAAGTTCTTGCCGTGCAGCAGCACCACCGTGCGGCCGTTCGGATGCACGGGATGCACGTCCATGTACGTCATCTCGAGGGTCTGGCGCTGCGATGCGAACGCGTAGCGATGCACCGGCGCGGGATAGGCGAAGCCCTCCAGTTGCGGGCCGTAGGCCGGCCCTTCGTTGCCGCCGGGCGCCGGGGACGCGGCCCCCGCCCAGGGCGCCACGCAAGCGGCGAGAATCGCGCCGAGCACGGCGGCGCGCGAAGCGGACGACATCTTGCGAATCGGAAGCATGGCGGTGACGATGACGAGTGACGCACGGCGGCGGCGGGCAGCCCCGTGCCACACGGGATTCTACGCGGTACGCGTTGACGGCGTCGCAACATGCCCGCGCGAGCCGCTTTCTCGTGGATGCTGAACTCGGGTATCGTTTGACGTGACCCCGAACCGCATGCAGGCGAGCGCCCCATGAAAAACGTCCTCAGCATCCAGTCGCACGTGATCTACGGCCACGCCGGCAACAGCGCGGCCGTGTTCCCGATGCAGCGGCTCGGCGTCAATGTCTGGCCGCTCAACACGGTTCAGCTGTCGAACCACATGCAGTACGGCCACTGGGCCGGCAGCGCGATCGACGCCGCGAAGATGGAAGAGCTCGTCGACGGCATCGCGGCGATCGGCGCACTCAAGCGCTGCGACGCGGTGCTCTCGGGCTTTCTCGGCTCGCCCGCGCAGGCGCGGGCGACCGTCGAGATCGTGCGCGCGGTGAAGGCGATGAACCCGAACGCGTGGTATTTCTGCGACCCGGCGATGGGCCAGACGGGCGGCATCCGCCCCGAGCCGGGCGTAGAGGAATTCATCGTCCACGAGATGCCCACGCTCGCCGACGGCATGGCGCCCAATCACACCGAACTGCAAAAGCTCGCCGGGCGGCACATCGAGACGGTCGCCGACGCGGTCGACGCGTGCCGCGCGCTGATCCGCCGCGGCCCGAAACTGATCCTCGTCAAGCACCTGCACGACCGCAACAGCCCGGCCGACCGCTTCAACATGCTCGCCGTGACCGAGACCGAGGCGTGGATCGGCCAGCGGCCGCTCTACGCGTTTCCGCGCCATCCGGTCGGCGTTGGCGACCTGACGAGCGCGATCTTCGTCGCGCGCCGCCTGCGCGGCGACTCGGTGCGCGCCGCGTTCGAGCACACGCTCGCGGCCGTGCATGCGGTCGTCAAGGCGACCTACGACGCGCGCCGCTACGAGCTGGAGCTGGTCGCCGCGCAAGACGAGATCGCCAGCCCGAGCGAGTGGTTCGGCGCGTGGGTGACCGACGCCGCGTAACGTGGCCCGCGCGCGGCCGGCATCGCCCGGCGCCCTTCCCTTCCGCACCGATACCGACACATGACCCACGCGAATCGCCGCGGCTTCCTGCGGCTTGCCGCCGGCGCCGCGGCGCTGAACCTGTTCCCGCCCGCGATCCGCGCCGCGCTCGCGATTCCGGCAAACCGCCGCACCGGGACAATCCGGGACGTCGAGCACATCGTGATCCTGATGCAGGAGAACCGCTCGTTCGACCATTACTTCGGCACGTTGCGCGGCGTGCGCGGTTTCGGCGATCCGCGTCCGCTGATGCTGCCTGGCGGCCTGCCGGTATTCCACCAGCCGAACGGCGCGGCCTGCCTGCTGCCGTTCCATCCGGGCGCGGACGACCTCGGCATGCAGTTCCTGCAGGATCTCCCCCATGGCTGGCAGGACATGCACGCGGCATGGAACCGGGGCCGCTGGGACCGGTGGGTGCCGAACAAGGGCACGACGACGATGGCGTACCTGCGGCGCGGCGACATCCCGTTCCACTACCAGCTCGCCGACGCGTTCACGATCTGCGACGCCTATCACTGCTCGATCCCGAGCTCGACGGACCCGAACCGGTACTACATGTGGACGGGCTGCATCGGCAACGACGGCGCGGGCGGCGGCCCGGCGCTCGGCAACGACACGTCCGGCTGCGGCTGGACGACCTACCCCGAGGTGCTCGAGCAGGCCGGCGTGTCATGGAAGATCTACCAGGACGTCGGCATGGGGCTCGATGCGGCGGGCGCGTGGGGCTGGACACAGAACCCGTACATCGGCAACTACGGCGACAACGCGCTGCTCTTCTTCAACGCGTACCGCCGCGCGCAGCCCGGCTCGCCGCTCTACGAGAAGGCGCGCACCGGCACCAACGTGAGCGCGGGCGGCACGCTGTTCGACGTGCTGCGGCGGGATGTCGCGAACGGCACGCTGCCGCAGGTGTCGTGGATCTGCTCCCCGGAAGCGTATTCGGAGCATCCGAACTGGCCGGCCAACTATGGCGCGTGGTACATCGAACAGGTGCTCGACGCGCTGACGTCGAATCCGGAGGTGTGGAGCAGGACCGCACTTTTCATCACCTACGACGAAAACGACGGCTTCTTCGACCACGTCGCGCCGCCGTATGCGCCGCCGTCGCGCGACGACGGCCTGTCGACGGTCACGACCGCCGGCGAGACGTTCGCTGGCGACGCGAACCACATGGCCGGCCCGTGCGGCCTCGGCCCGCGCGTGCCGATGCTCGTGGTGTCGCCGTGGAGCAAGGGCGGCTGGGTGTGCTCGCAGACCTTCGATCACACGTCGCTGCTGCAATTCATCGAAGCGCGCTTCGGCGCGCAGTACGCGATCCGGGCGGGCAACGTGTCGCCGTGGCGCCGCGCCGTGTGCGGCGACCTGACGTCCGCGTTCGACTTCGCGAATCCCGACGCGGGCTGGCCGCGGCTGCCGGACACGAGCGGCTACGCGCCCGCCGACCGCGACCGGCACCCGAGCTACGTGCCGGTGCCGCCCGCCGTGCAGGCGCTGCCGAAACAGGAGCCGGGCCTGCGCCCCGCCCGGCCGCTGCCGTACGCGCTGTTCGTGCACGGCCGCCTCGACGGCGCGAGCGGCACGTTCAGGCTCACGTTCGCGAATGCCGGCCGAGCGGGCGCGGCATTCAACGTCCACTCGGCGAACCGCGCGGCGGGGCCGTGGACGTACACGGTCGAAGCGGGCAAGCAGCTGTCCGACACCTGGCCGGCATCGCCGTCACCCGGCGTCTACGATCTGTCGGTGCACGGCCCGAACGGCTTTCTGTGCCGGTTCCGCGGCGCATTCCGGTCCGGCGCCACGCACGCGCGCCACCACCCGGAAGCTCGCTACGACCATGACACCGCGAACGGCAATGTCACGCTGCGCCTGTCGAACCCGGGCGCCGCGCCGGTGCGGCTGACGGTGACGAACGCATACCGCAGCGGCGGCCCGCGCGTCTACGACCTGCAGCCCGGCCAGCAGGTCGACGACGGGTGGGACCTGCGCGGCAGCCACGGCTGGTACGACCTCAGCGTGACCGACGGCACGCCGGACGGTTTCCTGCGCCGCTTCGCGGGCCACGTCGAGACCGGCCGCCCGAGCGCGAGCGACCCGCTGATCGCGACCTCCTGACGCCCGCCGCGCGAACCTCCGGGGCTGGAAGGATGCCGGCCGGCGCCCGCGCCGCCTGCATGCGCCAGCGGCTGACGCGCTCGACGCAATCGCCGAACACGGTTCGGACTGGAATCCGGCGCTTCATCCCGCTCGACTCTCGAGGACAGTTGCTCAGAACTCGAGCGTCGACGACAGCGCGAGCGTGCGCGGCAGCCCGACGCCGAGCTGGTTCGAGCCCGCGGCGCTCCAGTAGCGCTTGTCGGTCGCGTTCTCGAGATTGGCCTGGAACGTCGCACGCTTGCCGAGCAGCGTCGTCGCATAGCGCGCCCCCGCCGTGAAAAGCGTATAGCCGCCGATCCATGCCTGGTTCGCGTTGTTCACCGCGCGCGACCCGGTGTAGTAGATGCCACCGTTGAGCGACAGCCCCTGCACCGCCGCGATCCGGTACTCGGCGAACAGGCTCGCCATCACGCGCGGCGTGTTCTCCGGCACCCGGCCGACGAGCGCCGCGTCGGTCGAGTCCACCTGTCGTGCGTTCAGCCATACCGCCGACGCGAGCATCGAAAGCTGCTTCGTCACGTCGCCCTGCAGCGAGAACTCGACGCCGCGAAAACGCGCGCTGCCGTTGATCGCATACACGTTGTTCGCGTCCGTTCCCGCCGATGCCCGGCGCAGGTTGAAGAACGCGAGCGACGCGAGCGCGTCGCCGGCGATCCGGCTGCGCACGCCGATTTCCTGCTGACGGCTCACGGCGGCGGGCAACATCTGGTACGCGTTCGCCGCGGTCGCGGGTGCGGTGCCGGCCGACTCGAGCCCCTCGACGTAGCTCGCATAGACGCTCGTGTCCGCCAGCACCTTGTAGATCACGCTCGCGGTCGGCGTCACCCGGCTCACCGCCGACGCAGGCGAGCCGAGCTGCGTGCTTCGAAAGCGCCCATGGCGCGCGCCGGCGATCACGTCCAGGCGCGGCGTCAGCGACATCCGGTCGAACGCATACGCGCCGCGGTCGACGACGTTCTGCTCGTTGAAGTCCTTCGAGCCCGCGGGCGTGAGCGACGTGACGGCGACGGGCGCGTACAGGTTCTGTTTCGCGGTGTAGTAGTCAGTCGTGAAACTCGGCTGGTGCAGCCAGTTCTGCGCGACGCCGAGCGTCAGGTCGTGCGACACGAAGCCGGTGCGGAACGCGCCGTTCACGTCGAGCCGCAGGTTCCGGTTCTCGTACTGCTGCCCGTCCTGCACGCTTTCCTGCAGCGTGCCCGCGCCCGTCGCGACGTTGTACTTCTGGAACATCCACAGGCGCCGGTCGCGCCAGGTCGTCGACTGCCCGGCCGTCAGCGTCGCGCTCCAGTCGTCCGAGAACGCATAGTCCGCGCGCAGCAGGTGCGTCGTCGCCGACGCGTGGGTCTTCTGGTCGCCCGGCACGAGCAGGCGCGACGGATCGGGCAGCACGGGCAGCGTGATCGCGCCGTTCTTCGCGGCGAGCGGCACGATGCCCGCCTGCTCGACGATCCGCTGATCGATCTGCTCGAAGTCGTACGCCAGCTTCAGCCGGTTCGTCACGCGCCAGTCGAGCGCGGCCGAGAACAGGTTGCGATGGCCGCGGTCGCCGTCGACGGGCGCCTCGACATGATTGCCGACCGCGTTGATCCGGATGCCGAACTGCTGGTCGGCGCCGAAGCGACGGCCGAGATCCGCGTGCACGAGCGCGGAGCCGTTCGTGTCGGTGCCGAGCGTCAGACGGGTCACAGGCTTCGCGCCCGCGCGCTTCATCACCAGGTTCACGATGCCCGCCGGCGGCACGAAGCCGTAATACAACGCCGACGCACCCTTCAGCACCTCGACGCGCTCCTTGTCCTCCATCGGGATCGCGATATTGTTGTCGAACGGCAGCACGCCGTCGATCCGATAGCTCGAGCGGTTGTCGAGCGGGATGCCGCGCACCGACAGGTTGTCGTACGCGAGCCCGTTGAGTTGCTGGCGGCTCACGCCGGGCACATTGCGCAGCGCGTCGTACAGGCCGCGATCGCCCTGCGCGTCGAGCACCGCCCGCGTCACCACGTTGACACTCGCCGGCACGTCGACGATGTCCTGGCCGCGATACGGGCCGACCCCGACGTCGGCGGGCGCGAAGCTGTGCGCGCCGGCGCGCGCCGCCGTCACCTCGACGGGCGCGAGCACCTGCTCCGCGCCGCCCGCGCTCGCCCACCCCGACGCCACCAGCGCCCGCGCAAGCGGGCGCCCCCAATGCGTGTGCACACGGGCACGGCCCGGCCGGCTGCTGATCATCGTTGACGTTTCCTCTTCCTGTCGTCGGCCCCGCGCGGTTCCGGCCGCCCGCTGTCCGGCGACTCGCTTCCCGTTTCGGGACACCTCATTAATACGAATGCGACTCGTTCGCATTTATATTACAAAATGAAAAGCATCGTCAACGAAAATGAAACAGTCGGCGGCACACGTGGGGGATCACCCGACGCGATGCCGCAGCGGCCGCGGCCGCGACCGGCTATGCAGAAATCCGCATCGAACATGTCCAAAATTGACAAGACTCGTCGAAATTGGCGCCCTATAAATTGAGGCAATCGGGACGCCATCACGGGTCAGACCGGGACGCCGTCCTGGGAAGGCCCAGGAAGTCCGCCCGATTGCGAGAAGCGGCCAAACCGCCCGTCAGCCATGCGCGCCGGCTTGCCGGACGCGCGCTCCGTCTTATTTGCAGGTGTCGCCAAGAGGAATGAATATGAATCTTCGCCAGTCGCTGCTGTCCGTCGCGCTCGCATCCGCGCTCTCGACCCTTGCCCTTCAGGCCGCGCAGGCGGCGGACGAAACCGCCGTCAAGATCGGCTTCGCCGGGCCGCTGACCGGCGTGAACGCCGGCTACGGCAAGGATCTGCAAAACGGCGTCCAGCTCGCGCTCGACGACGCCGTCGCGCAGAAGGTACAGATCGCCGGCAAGCCGGCCCGCTTCGAACTCGTCGTGCAGGACGACCAGGCCGACCCGCGCGTCGGCGTGCAGGCCGCGCAAAGTCTTGTCGACAAGAGCGTGTCGGTCGTCGTCGGCCACTTCAACTCGGGCACGACGATTCCCGCGTCGGTCGTCTACGACAAGGCGGGCATCCCCGTCATCGATCCCGCCGCGACCAACCCGACGCTGGCCAGCCGCGGGCTCGCGAACATGTTCATGGTGATCGCGACCGACGGCCAGAACGCCGGCAACGCGGGCAAGTACGCGGTGGACGTGACGAAGCCGAAGCGCATCGCGATCGTCGACGACCGCACCGCGTTCGGCCAGGGCGAGGCGGACGAGTTCGAGAAGGCGGTCAAGGCGGCCGGCGGCGCGGTCGTCGCACGCGAATTCACCAACAACCAGGCGGTCGATTTCCGCGCGCAGATCACGAGCCTCAAGGGCAAGAACGTCGACCTGATCTTCTTCGGCGGCCTCGATTCGCTTGCCGCGAACTTTATCAAGCAGATGCGCCAGCTCGGCCTGAACGCGCAGTTCGTCGGCGGCGGCGGCGTGCGTGACGCCGAGTTCATCAAGATCGCCGGCCCTGCCGCCGAAGGCGCGATGGCCTGGGAATACGGTCGCCCGCTCGACCAGCTGCCGCAGGGCAAGGATTTCGAGCAACGCTTCAAGAAGCGCTTCGGCGTCGACGTCCTGTCGTACGCGCAGTTCGGCTACGACGCGACCTGGGCCGCGATCAAGGCGATGCAGGCAGCCGGCTCGACCGAACCGGGCCAGTATCGTCCGGCACTCAAGAAGATCGACTTCGAAGGCATCACCGGCCGCATCGCGTTCGCGAACGATGGCTCGCTCAAGAGCGGCATGTCGACGCTCTATCAGGTGAAGAGCGGTTCGTGGAAAACCATCGTGACGAAGGGGGGCTGATACACGGACCCTTCCGGGCCGACCCGGCAGCGGCGCGCGCAATGCGCGCCGCCGCGCCGCTGCCCGCGCCACGCGGGTCGCGGCGCGGCTCACCCCAGGGGGATGCCGCTCGATGTCCGTCCCGCCGCGCACCGACGTTGTACGATAACCGACATTACCGGCGATGCGCGATCGCGCTGCCGCGTGCGGGCTCGCCATCCGGGGCCGCCCGCGCCGGACGGCGTCACCCGCCGTGCGTTTCGCGCTCCGCTTCGGCCGCTTCGTGCGCGCGGCGCAGCCGCTCGCGGCTGTTGGTCAGGTGCGTACGCATCGCGGCGCGCGCGGCCTCCGGGTCGTGACGCACGATCGCCTCGTAGATGCCCTCGTGCTCGTGATTCAGGCGGCCGACGTAGCGTTCCAGGTCGTCGCCGGCCAAGCGTGCCGAGTTCACTCGCGTGCGCGGGATGATCGACGCGCCGAGCTGCGTCATGATGTCGACGAAATAGCGGTTGCCGGTCGCCTGCGCGATCTGCAGATGGAACTGGTAATCGAGTTGCGCGGTATCGCGGCCACCGCCCGAACCGGCCGCGATCGCATCGAGCGCGCGCCGCAGCGCGGCCAGGTCAGCGTCGTTCGCGCGCTGTGCGGCAAGGCTCGCGCACTCGCTCTCGACGCTGATGCGCAGCTCCAGCACGGCGATCACGTCGCGCAGCGTCGTGATCGTCGCCGGGTCGATGCCCAGCGTGTCGCGGCGCGCCGGCTCGAGCACGAAGCTGCCGATGCCGTGGCGCGTCTCGACGAGCCCCCTCGCCTGCATCCGCGAAATCGCCTCGCGCACGACCGTGCGGCTCACGCCCTGCTGCGCCATCACTTCGGTTTCGGTCGGCAGCTTGTCGCCGGGGCGCAGCGCGCCGTTTTCGATCTGCGCGGTCAGCGCGTCGACGACATCTTGCGCCAGACTGCGCGCGCGGCGGCGCGGCACGACGGGGAGCGTGGGCACGGACATGAGGCCGGTTCCTTGTTGATTGAATGATCGTGTCGGGTATCCGAGGGTTCGAGCGAAAGCCGTCAGACCATTATAATGCGTCACAAGTCGTCCGACGACCGATGATGGCAGGCGGCGCGATTTCATTGTCGTGATAACCGGCTAATCGGCTAACCGACCTGCGAGGTGATGGCGGCATTCCGCCGTGCGACGGGTCTGCCGACGGCGGTACGCCGCGTGTCAGACGATCTGCTTGAGCGCCGCGTCGAGTGCGAGCACGGCCACGCGGTCGCCGTCGGTCACCAACGGCACCCGCATCACGATCTGGCGGTTATGGCCGACCGCCGCCGGCGAATCCCACAGCAACTCGACCTTCGGCCGCTTGAACCAGCCCGCGCGCGGCGGCGCCGGCGGATCGTCGCCCGTCACGGCGGCGGCGCGGCCCGGCCAGCGCACGGACAGCTCGCGCGCGTCGTACTGGCCGACCTTGCGGCTTTCCATCCAGACGATCGTGGTGCGCGTCATCGTGTCGAGCGAGATCGCGAAACGCCCGACCGCGAAGCGCCGCGCGGCGACGTTGGTGCGCCACAGCGCGCGCGGCCGACAGATCCAGACGACCGCCGCATACAGCGCCGGCGACGCGACGAGCCAGCCATTGGTCGCGGCCAGCGCATGCAGCACGCGATGCCAGCCGGCCATCCACGCGAACATGCCGATCGACCAGACGGCGAACAGGAAACCGATCAGCGAGAAGAGCCGCAGCGCCTGCCGCAGCCACTGCGGCAGCGGGTGGAACGGGCGCTCGGCGCGCGCGGCCGCGCCCGGCAGCGCGATCAGCAGGAACATCAGCACGAGATAGACGCACGCCAGCGGCGACGACGCCATTGCCGACAGCGACGCGCGATACCCCATCTCCGACATCGAGAACGCCCAGCGGGCGAACAGGACGAGACCGATCGCGCGCAGGGCGAAGATCACACCGGCGCCAGGGGCCGGGGTCGCGCGCGTGGTTTTGGTTCTCGCCAAGACTGCTCTCCTATCGATGATCGTGCCGGTGCCGGATTTTTCGGCACGGCCATTATAGGGACATTACCGCTTCGGCAGATGATTGCCCGGCGCCATTCGCCGCTTTCGGGGGGCTTTCGCGGCGACGGGCGCGGCGAGGATACAACAGATTGCGCCGCAGATGCGAAAACGCCCCGCCGGCAGACCCGGGCGGGGCGCAGATGAACGCGTCCGGCGGCAGCGCCGCCGGCGGATCTCAGCCGGCCGCGACTTCGCGCAGCACGGTGCGGCGCTTCTGGCGCAGCAGTTCCTCGTAGCCCTTCACGTAGTTGCGGGCCATCACCTTCGACGAGAAGCGCGCTTCGAACGCGGCACGCACTTGCTCGCGCGGCAGCGTGTGCAGGCGCTTGAGGGCGGCCACGGCCGACAGCTCGTCCTCGACGACGAAGCCGGACACGCCGTTCTCGATCACTTCCGGCACCGAGCCGCGCTTGAACGCGATCACCGGCGTGCCGCATGCCATCGCCTCGATCATCACCAGGCCGAACGGCTCCGGCCAGTCGATCGGGAACAGCAGCGCGTGCGCGTTGCCGAGGAATTCGGCTTTCTCCGCTTCGCTGATCTCGCCGATGTACTCGACGTGCGGCAGCGCGAACAGCGGCTTGATCTTCTCTTCGTAGTACGCGCGGTCGGCCTTGTCGAGCTTCGCGGCGATCTTGATCGGCATGCCGGCCTGCTCGGCGATACGGATCGCCGTGTCGACGCGCTTCTCCGGCGAGATGCGGCCGAGGAACGCGAGGTAGCCCGGCTTCACGTCCGGGATCGGCTTCAGCAGGTTCTCCGGCAGGCCGTGGTACACGGTCGACAGCCAGTTCGCCTGCGGCAGCGGAATGCGCTGGTTGTCCGAGATCGACACGACCGGCACGTCGCTGAACGTGTTGAAGATCGGCTGCAGTTCCGGCAGGTCGAGGCGGCCGTGCAGCGTCGTCAGGTGCGGCACCGGCTGGCGCGAGAACAGCGGGAACGGATAGTAGTCGATGTGGAAGTGCAGCACGTCGAATTCGTCCGCGCGGCGGCGCACTTCCTCGAGCAGCAGCATGTGCGGCGCCATCGTGTCGCGGATCGTCGGGTCGAGGCGCAGCGCCTGCGGCCAGACGGCTTCGAGCTTCGCGGAGGTTTGCGAATCGCCGCTCGCGAAGAGCGTGACGTCATGCCCCATCTCGACGAGCGCTTCAGTCAGATAGGACACCACCCGTTCGGTACCGCCGTACAGTTTCGGGGGAACCGCTTCGTGCAACGGAGCGATTTGAGCGATTCGCATGTGTAACTCCTAAAAAATCGGCAATTAACAAAGCATTGGGTCGGCAGCCCGGCCATTCGGCCCCGGTGCGCATCAGGCGATCGGCGCCCGGCTGGCTGGCGGCGTCGAACCTGTCTGAAATGACAGCAGCGACGCGACAGGCATAGAACGTTTGAAGCGAAGACCCGTTGACAGGGGTTCGTAAAATTCCCGATGACGAACCCGGAGCCGATTATCTAGGGGGATTCCCGATCGGACGCGCAACATTTCAATCGCTTTACTTTGTTACAAAACGGCAACACTTTGCCACGCCCGGATAATCGAGACCAATCTAGA
This sequence comes from Burkholderia sp. lig30, assembly GCF_000687455.2. Taxonomy (GTDB): domain Bacteria; phylum Pseudomonadota; class Gammaproteobacteria; order Burkholderiales; family Burkholderiaceae; genus Burkholderia. Next base: position 77,945 of record NZ_JGVW01000072.1, on the reverse strand, counting down.
GTGAAAGGCCGCTCCGGCAGCCGTCATTGCACTCTGCCGCCTGCTGAACAGCAGGCGCGGCACATGCGGCGCGGCTCGGGATGCCGGATTTTATCTCAAAATGACGTGCGTGCCCCGTGCCGGCGTCAAGATTGACACAGCGCGACGCACGGCCTTGTTTACAATGCCGGATTACGTCCGGGCGAAAGTCGGCATGCGATCCGGCCGGGACGCCCAACCACCGATTCACCGCACGCACGATTTTGGAAGCTCTCACCCCTGCCCAGCGCAACGCCTACAACGCGAAGCTGTCGAGCTACGCGCACCGGCCGCTTGCGTTCCTGTTCCGCTACATCCGCCTGCATCCGCTCGCGCACCTCATCGTGCTCGCAAGCGTGCTGGCCGCCGTCGGCTGCGCGCTCGGCTCGCAATTCGCGATCAAGCACCTGATCGACGTGCTCGCCGCCGGCCGCCACCATCCCGGCCCGCTGTGGAGCGCGTTCGCGCTGCTCGTCGGCCTGATCGCCGCCGACAACCTGCTCTGGCGCGTCGGCGGCTGGGTGGCCGCGCATACGTTCGTCGCGGTCACGGGCGACCTGCGCCGCGACCTGTTCCAGTACCTGAGCGGGCACTCGCCGACGTACTACGCCGAAAAGCAGCCCGGCACCCTCGCGAGCCGCATCACCGCGACGTCGAACGCCGTCTACACGGCGGAGAACACGATGGCGTGGAACGTGCTGCCGCCGTGCATCGCGGTGATGGGCGCGATCCTGATGATCATCGTCGTCAATCCGCTGATGGCGGCGGGCCTGTTCGGCTGCTCGGCGGTGCTCGCCGTCGTGCTGTTCCGGCTCGCCGGGCGCGGCTCCGCCCGCCATCACACGTTCGCGGCGAAGGCCGCCGCGGTCGACGGCGAGCTCGTCGACGTGATCGGCAACATGGGCCTCGTGCGCGCGTTCGGCATGACGCTGCGCGAGCAGAAACGCTTCGGCGCGACGGTCAAGGCCGAAATGGACGCGCGCCAGCAAAGCCTGCTGTATCTGGAAAAACTGCGCCTGCTGCACGCGGTGATCACCGCGATGCTGTCCGCGGGCCTGCTCGGCTGGGCATTGTGGCTGTGGGACCAGGGCCGCGTGACGTCGGGCGACATCGTGCTCGTCAGCTCGCTCGGTTTCACGATCCTGCACGGCACGCGCGACCTCGCGGTCGCACTGGTCGACGTCACCCAGCACGTCGCGCGCCTCGCCGAGGCCGTGAAGACGCTGCTCGAGCCGCACGGGATGCCGGACCGCTCGGACGCGGTGCCGCTCGCGCCCGGCGGCGGGCGCGTCGACTTCGAGCGCGTGAGCTTCGCGTATCCGCACCGCCGGCCGATCCTCGACCACTTCGAGCTCCACATCGAGCCGGGCCAGCGCGTCGGCCTGATCGGCAAGTCCGGCGCGGGCAAGTCGACCGTCCTCGCGCTGCTGCAACGCTTCTACGACACCCAGGACGGCGCCGTGAAGGTCGACGGCCAGGACGTCAAGGCGATCACGCAGGACAGCCTGCGTCATGCGATCGCCCTCGTGCCGCAGGACATCTCGCTGCTGCATCGCTCGATCTACGACAACATCGCATACGGCCGCCCCGACGCGACGCGCGACGAAGTGCTCGCCGCCGCGCGCGACGCGCGCTGCGCCGAATTCATCGAGGCGATGCCGGAGGGTTACGACACGATCGTCGGCGACCGCGGCGTCAAGCTGTCGGGCGGCCAGCGCCAGCGCATCGCGATCGCGCGCGCGATCCTGAAGAACGCGCCGATCCTGCTGCTCGACGAAGCGACGTCGGCGCTCGACAGCGCGTCCGAGGAAGCGATCCAGAGCGCGCTCGACCGGCTGATGGTCGGCCGCACGGTGATCGCGATCGCGCACCGTCTGTCGACGCTGCGCAACTTCGACCGGATCATCGTGATGAGCAGCGGCAAGGTGATCGACGACGGCAGCCCCGACGTGCTGCGCAATCGCCCCGGCCTCTACCGGGACCTGCTCGCGAAGCAGCACGGCCGCCACCATGCCGCGCCCGACAGCGGCGCGGCGGGCGGCGAGCGCGTCGCCTGATCCGGCGCGCCTTGCCGCAAACGGCAAAAAGCCGCAGCGCATCGCCGCGCTGCGGCTTTTTTCATGCTGGCGGCGGATCGGCGCGCATTCGCCGGCCGCATACCCGCTTCACGCTAGGGCCTGTTCACGCTAATAACGGGCCCTAATCGCCCTGCAGGTCGCGCAGGAAATTGTCGCGCCACACCGACACGTTGTTCTCGCGCAGCTGCGCGATCATGTCCTCGTAGCGCGCGCGCCGCTCGGCGAGCGGCATCGACAGCGCCCGCGACAGCGCCTCGGCCATCCCGCCGATGTCGATCGGATTGACGATCAGCGCGCCGGTCAGCTCGCGCGCCGCGCCGGCGAAGCGCGACAGCACCAGCACGCCCGGATCGTCCGGGTTCTGCGCGGACACGTATTCCTTGGCGACGAGATTCATCCCGTCGCGCAGCGGCGTCACGTAGCCGACGCGCGCGAGCCGGTACAGCGCGGCGAGCAGCTGCCGGTCGTAATGCCGGTGGATGTAGAGGATCGGCGCCCAGTCCAGCTCCGCGAAACGGCCGTTGATGCGCCCCGATTCGGCCTCCAGCTGCACGCGGATGTCCTGGTACGCGCGCAGATCCGCGCGCGTCGACGGCGCGATCTGCAGAAACGACACATGATTGCGGAACGACGTTTCGTGCTCGAGCAGCTTTTCGAACGCGCGAAAACGCTCGACGAGCCCCTTCGAGTAGTCGAGCCGATCGACGCTCATGATCAGCTGGCGGCCGCGCAGCGATGCGGCGAGCGTACGCACTGCCTTGCCGTGCTCGCCCGCCTGCGCGAGCGACGCGATCTCGTCCGGATACACGCCGATCGGATAGGCGGCCGCGTGCAACGTCTGGCCGAACGCGCGCACGGTCGCCGTGCGCGCGCCGTGCTCGACGCTCCCGCCAGCCTCGGACTCGATGTAGTCGCAAAACGCGCGCAGGTCCGGCCCGGTCTGGAAGCCGAGCAGGTCGAACGCGCACAGCGCCTCGACGAGCTCGCGGTGCGGCGGCACGTTGACGAGCACCTGCGCCGCCGGAAACGGGATGTGCAGGAAAAAGCCGATGCGGTTCTTCACGCCGGCCGCGCGCAGCGCGCGCGCGAACGGGATCAGGTGATAGTCGTGCACCCAGATCACGTCGTCGTCCTGCAGCAGCGGCACGAGCTGCTGCGCGAGCCACACGTTGACCCGGCCGTAACCTTCGAATTCGTGCCGGTCGTACTGGATCAGGTCGGTGCGATAGTGGAACGCCGGCCACAGCGTCGCGTTCGAGAAGCCGCGGTAGTACTGGTCGTAGTCGCGCCGCGACAGACCGATGGTGGCGAACGTCACCGGGCCGTGCTCCTCGACGCGCATCTGCGGCGCGCCCGACGCGACGACCTCGCCGCTCCAGCCGAACCACATGCCGCCGGTTTCCTTCAGCGCGTCGTACACGCCGATCGCAAGGCCGCCCGCCGCCGGCTCGCCTTCGGAAATCGGCGCGACGCGGTTCGAAACGATGATCAGGCGGCTCATGCGACGGGCCGTCCCGCCGCGAGCCAGCGCGCGAGCTGCGCGTGCAGCGCATCGACCGACTCGAGCCGCGCGTGTGCCGACGTCTCGCCCGCACCGACCTTGATCGACAGTCCGCCATGCGCGTTGACGACCCCGAAGCCCTTCTCGTCGGTGAGATCGTCGCCGGCGAACACCGGCATGCGGCCGGCGAACGGCGGCTCGTCAAGAAAGGCCGCGAGCGCGCGCCCCTTGTCGACACCCTTCGGCTTGATCTCGAACACCATCTTGCCCGGCTGCAGCACGTATGCGTCCGCATGGTCGGCGACGAGCCGCTCGGTCGCGGCGCGCGCGACCGGCTCGCACTCCGGCGCGTTGCGGTAATGCAGCGCGACCGCCGCGCCCTTGATCTCGAGCAGCATGCCCGGATGGCGCTCGACCACGCCGGCCAGCTCGCGCTCGATGCGCAACAGGCGCGCGTCGTTGAAGCCGACGCGCTGCGTGTCGCCGTTCGCGTCGCGGCGCTCCGCGCCGTGCAGGCCCGCGATCGGCAGATCGGGCATGTTCAGGTAGGTGTCGATGCTGTCGATGCCGCGCCCGGACAGGATCGCGACCGCCCCGTGCGACAGGCGGCGCAGCTCGTCGATCAGCGCGATCAGCGAAGACGGGACGTGAATGCTGTCCGGGGTGGGCGCCAGCTCGACGAGCGTGCCGTCGAAGTCGAAGAAGAACGCGGTTTCGGTCAGTGACAGGGAAGCCGGGACAGATTGCATCGATTCGGTGAACGGTTGGACGGCCCGCAAGGCCGCCACTGAAGGAATTGTGCGCATCTTACCGCGCCTGTGCCCCTTTATGGGCGAATCCGCCATGCCGGGCGGCGCGTCCGACGCCCGCTCCATCTGCGACATTTTGCCCCGATCGCGCGCGCCGAACGGCTTTCGAAAGGGCGATCCCGATCAAAGTACGTTACAGTCGCATCCGCTAGCCGCGCCCGGCCGCCCCCGTTGCCGCCGCGGCAAGCCCCTCATTCCTGTCCGACCGAGCTTCTGGATGCCGTTCCCGTTTTCCGCGCCGGGCGCACCGCGCCGGCGCCTGCTGCGCGTGGCAGGCGCCGCGCTCGTCGCCGTTGCGCTCGCCGCCTGCACGCGCAACGAGCCGCCCTGGCACCTGACCGACGTCACCGGCCACCTGCCCGACCTGTCGTTCTCGCTGACGGGCGGCGACGGCCGGCCGGTCGACGCCGCCGCGTTCAAGGGCCACGTCGCGCTCGTCTACTTCGGCTATACGCACTGCCCGGACGTGTGCCCGGAAACGATGGCGCGGCTGATGGAAGTGCTCGGGAAGCTCGGCCCGCAGGCGCGCGACGTGCGCATCCTGTTCGTGTCGGTCGATCCGGCGCGCGACACGCCGCAGGCCATGCAGTCGTACGTCGCCGCGTTCGACGCCGAGCATGCGCGCGGCCTGACCGGCTCCGCGCGCGCGATCGAGTCGCTCGCCAAACGCTACCGGGTCGCGTATCAGATGGAACAGCGCGATCCGTCAGGCGGATACGAAGTGACGCACAGCTCGGCCGTCTACATCTTCGACGCGCACGGCCACGCGCGCCTGCTCGCGACCGACCGCGACACGCCCGACGCCATCGCCGCCGATGTGCGCCGGATCATCGACCCCGCTTCATCCACCTGACCCCACTCATGAAGATGAAACTCAAGACCCTCGCCCTCCTCGCCGCCCTGTCGCTCGGCGCGCACGCCCATGCGGCCGGCGCGCTCGCCGCGCAGAACCCGTGGGTACGCTGGCTGCCGAACAAGCTGCCCGCCGCCGGCTACGTGACGCTCGTCAACGCGAGCGACAAGCCGGTCGATCTCGTCGACGTCGACAGCCCCGACTATGGCATGGCGATGCTGCACCAGACCGTGTCGAACGGCTCGACGCAGAAGATGGAGATGGTCGACAAGCTGACGATCCCCGCGCACGGCAAGGTCGACATCGCGCCGGGCGGCTACCACTTCATGCTCGAGGAACCGAAGCATGCGATCAAGCCCGGCGACACCGTGCGCCTGCGCCTGAAGTTCTCCGACGGCGAGACGCTCGACACGCCGTTCGCGGTCAAGTCGCCCGCGCAGGTCAAGTAACGGCGCGCGATGAATCTCCTGTACTGGCTCGAACCGTGGGAGCCGTCGCCGACCGTGGTCGTCGCGGTGCTGACTGCCGCGGTGCTGTTCGCGCGCGGCGCGAAGAAAGCGAAGGTCACGCCGCTGCGACAGTTCTCGTTCTGGTTCGGGCTGACCGCGCTTTACGTGGCGCTGCATACCCGGCTCGACTATTTCTTCGAGCACGAGTTCTTCATGCATCGCGCGCAGCATCTGGTGCTGCATCATCTCGGGCCGTTCTTCATCGCGCTCGCGTATCCCGGCGCGGCGATCCGCGCCGGCATCCCGTTTCGCTGGCGGCAGCGCTTCATGCGCCCCGCGCTCGCGTGCGCCCCGGTGCGCGCGACGCTCGATCTGGTGTTCCATCCGGTCGTCGCGGTCGTGCTGTTCGTCGGCCTGATCTATTTCTGGCTGCTGTCGCCAATTCACTTCGTCGCGATGCTCGACTGGCGCCTGTATCGCCTGATGAACTGGAGCATGGTAATCGACGGCCTGCTGTTCTGGTGGCTCGTCGTCGATCCACGCCCGGCGCCGCCCGCGCGGCTCGCGCCCGGACGCCGGATCCTGATCGTGGTCGCGGCAATTCCGCCGCAGATCGCACTCGGCGCGCTCATCTTCTTCACCCCGCGCGAGCTGTATCCGATCTACTCGATCTGCGGACGCGCGTTCACCTGGCTGAGCCCGCTGCGCGACCAGCAGATCGGCGGGCTGCTGCTGTGGATACCTGGTTCGATGATGAGCGTGATCGGCGCGCTGATCGCGCTGCGCCACTGGCTCAGGCTGTCGGCGCGCGGGCGGCTGATCGACGAGCGCGTGGCCGCGCGGAAAAGCGCCGCGCCCGTCACCCGCGACACCGTCACGCCGTGATGACGTGATGCGGCACGCGCCGCCGCGTCACACGTGCGCGGCGCGCATCCACACGTGCGGGATGCCGTCGTCGTCGTGCACGTCGGAGTTCGGCGCAAAGCCGAACGCGCCGTAAAAGCGCTGGAGGTGCGCCTGCGCATGCAGGCTGACCGGCGTGCCGGGCCACTGCGCGCGGATGTGGTCGAGCGCACGCGCGAGGAGCGCATTGCCGAGGCCCGCGCCTCGAAACGCAGCGGTCGTCAGCACGCGGCCGATGCGGATGTCCGGTTCCTGCGCGTCCGGCAGCAGCACGCGCAGGTAGCCTGCGAGGCGGCCGGCGTCATCGTAGGCGGCCAGATGCCACGCGTGCTGGTCGGCATCGTCGATGTCGCGGTACACGCATTGCTGTTCGACGACGAACACCGCGCTGCGCGCCTCGAGAATCGTGTAGACCTCGCGCGCCGACAACGCGTCGAAGGGCTGCCAGCGCCACGTCAGCGCATCGGTGGCGGACGGGGAGACGGCGGTCGTGGGTGCGTTCATGAGCGGTCCTGAATCAGGCGCGCCACGTGGCGCGCGACCGTCGATTATGCCGCGAAGCGCGCGCGACGACACACCGGCCACGCCCGGCGGGCAGACCTCGCCCGCCGGGTGGACCGCACGTCAGGCCGACATGCTGCCGAAGCGCCCGCTGTTGAAGTCGTCGACCGCCTGACGGATTTCCGCTTGCGAGTTCATCACGAACGGCCCGTAGCCGACGATCGGTTCGTCGATCGGCTCGCCGCTCAGCACGAGCAGCGTGACGTCGCCGTTCGCCTCGATCTCGACGTCGCTGCCGTCGCGGCTCAGCTGCACGAACTGCGCTTCGCGCGCGACTGTCTCGCCGTTCACCAGCACCGTGCCGTGCAGCACGACGACCGCGAGCGTACGCCCTTCGGCGACCGGGAGCCGCACGCGCGCGCCCTGTGCGAGCCGCACGTCCCACACGTCGATCGGCGTGTGCGTGCGCGCCGGGCCGCGGCGACCGTCGAGCTCACCCGCGATGATCCGCGCGCGCCCCGCGCCGTCCGGCAGTTCGACGACCGGGATGTCCGCGTTCATCAGCGTCTGGTAGGCCGGCTCGCCCATCTTGTCGCGCGCTGGCAGGTTCACCCACAGCTGCACCATCTCGAGCATGCCGCCCCGACGCGTGAACGCCTCCGAGTGAAACTCCTCGTGCAGCACGCCGCCCGCCGCGGTCATCCACTGGACGTCGCCCGGACCGATCACGCCGCCCGCGCCCGTCGAGTCGCGATGGGCGACTTCACCGTGGTAGACGATCGTGACCGTCTCGAAACCGCGGTGCGGATGCTGGCCGACGCCGCGCGGCCGGGCTGCCGGCTCGAACTGCGCGGGCCCCGCGTAGTCGAGCAGCAGGAACGGGCTCAGTTGCGCGCCGTGGTTTTGGTAGCTGAACATCGAGCGCACCGGAAAACCATCGCCGACCCAATGCATGCGCGGCGCGCTGTGGACACCCCGAACCTTCTTCATCTTCCTCTCCAAATGGCGGCGAAACACGCGTTTCGCGCTACGGGAATGAATATAGAAGCAGAACGATTCATCCGGTAGACGGCAAAAATCACACTCAGCGTTCCATTTGACGAACGATGGCCTGCGGCTTCGTGCAAGCGGTCGGCCACCGCGGCTTCGCGCCGGCCGGCCACGTGCCGAACATGCCGAAGCCGCAGCCGAAGCCGAGCCGAGCCGAGCCGAGCCGAGCCGGCGCATCGTGCAGTTCGATGCGCTGTGCCGCGAGATCGCCCATCCGGCATTCGCATCGCGCCGGCCGCACTTGCTTTAGACTGCGAAACGCGCATTGCGCGCCCCTGACTGTCATTCGATCCAACCTGCCCTCATGTTCACACTCTCCGACACCTCCCATGCGTCAAAGGCCGAGCACTACGCAGCGCTCGTCCAGCAGGCGCGCGCGCTCGTCGAAACCGAGCGCGACCTCGTCGCCAACGCAGCGAACTTCTCCGCGTTGATCTATCACTCGCTGGATCGGCTCAACTGGGCGGGGTTCTATTTCTTCGACGGGCAGGAACTGGTGGTCGGCCCGTTCCAGGGCAAGCCCGCATGCGTGCGGATCGCGCTCGGCAAGGGGGTATGCGGCACGGCGGCGCTGACGCGCCAGACCCAGGTCGTGCGCGACGTCCACGCGTTTCCCGGGCATATCGCCTGCGACGCGGCGTCGGAATCCGAGATCGTCGTGCCGCTCGTCGCCGACGACGGCACGCTGATCGGCGTCTGGGATGTCGACAGCCCGGTTGCGGCACGCTTCGACGACGAAGACGCGAAGGGCATGGAAGCGCTGTGCCGCGTGTTCGTGCAGCACGCCTGGGCCACACGCGGCCGGTGACGCGCGCCGCACGAATCGCGATACGCACTCGCATGCAGCAGGCGCAAGTGCGGCTGCATGCGGGATGACGCGGCGATCGCGGCGAACCGGCATTGGAAGAAAAGGAATCGGAAAAAAGAAAAGCCCCGAATGATCGGGGCTTTTTCTCTTCTTACCTGGAGGCGCGAGCCGGAGTCGAACCGGCCTAAACGGCTTTGCAGGCCGCTGCATAACCGCTTTGCTATCGCGCCAAAAGCGGACTGTGCGATCATCGCGAAAATTGCATCGTGACGATCGACAGATTCGAATGAAGGCCAAATGGCCCATCAAACAAAAAGGGAAGCGCTGCTTCCCCATTGTCTGGAGCGGGAGACGAGTCTCGAACTCGCGACCTCAACCTTGGCAAGGTTGCGCTCTACCAACTGAGCTACTCCCGCATTGTCCTGCTACACGCAGCGTCTTGCCGTACAACACGCCGCAGAAAAATCTGGAGCGGGAGACGAGTCTCGAACTCGCGACCTCAACCTTGGCAAGGTTGCGCTCTACCAACTGAGCTACTCCCGCGTGGTACTGCCTTGCTGCCACTACTTTTTACTGCTGCTTCGCTGCGTTCGTTTTGTCGTGCAGCGGAGAAATGAGATTATGTAGAAACCAGATCTGGGTGTCAAGCGTTTCTACAGCTTTTTTTAAAAACTTTCTGCAACCTCGTTCGCGACCGCGTCACGCCCCGCTGCGCTCGCGGATTTGCGGCCACGCGAGCTTCATGTAGTAGAGCATCGACCAGATCGTCAGCACCGCGGCGAGATAGATCAGCCACACGCCCCACACGCGCGTGTCGATCGTCACGCCACCCGCGCTGAGCGGGCCGTAGTACAGCAGCATCGGGATCGCGACCATCTGGCACGCGGTCTTGAACTTGCCGAGCGAATTCACCGCGACGCTCTTCGACGCGCCGATCTGCGCCATCCATTCGCGCAGCGCCGAGATCGCAATCTCGCGGCCGACGATCACGAGCGCGATCGCGGCGTCGATCCGCGTGAGCTGCACGAGCATCAGCAGCGCCGCCGTCACCATCAGCTTGTCCGCGACCGGATCGAGAAACGCGCCGAACGACGAGGTCTGGTTCCACTTGCGCGCCAGGAAGCCGTCGAACCAGTCCGTCAGCGCGGCCAGGATGAAGATCAGCGCCGCCGCGAGGTTGCGGTGCCCGGGCCCCATCATCGTGTCCGGCAGATAGAACACGCCGACGACGAGCGGAATCAGCACGATTCGCACCCACGTCAGGAAAATCGGAAAATTGAACGGCATGGTATCCGGGACTGATGAAGGATTCGCAATTGTGCCGCGTCGACCGCCCTGCCACAAGCCGGGACGCGGGTCCGGCAAGCGCCCGGTCGCGCGGCGCGGGTCAGTGCAGCTGCCTGTAGATCTGCTCGGCGAGCGCGTGCGAGATGCCCTCGACGCTCGCGAGTTCGTCGACGCTCGCCGCGACGACGCCGCGCAGCCCGCCGAAGCGCGCGAGCAGGCGCTGCCGCCGCTTCGCGCCGACGCCCTCCAGTTCCTCGAGCCGCGAGGTCTGGCGAGCCTTCGCGCGCTTCGCGCGCATCCCGGTGATCGCAAAGCGGTGCGCCTCGTCGCGGATCTGCGCGACCAGCATCAGCGCCGCGCTTTCCTTGCCGAGCTCGAGCGACGCACGGCCGTCGGCGAACACCAGCGTCTCCAGCCCGACCTTGCGCCCCTCGCCCTTCGCGACGCCCACCAGCATCGAGCAATCGAGGCCCAGCTCCGTGAACACCTGCCGCGCGATCTCGACCTGGCCCTTGCCGCCATCGATCAGCACGATGTTCGGCAGCAGGCTCGCGGCCGCGGCCTCGCGCGTCGATTCGCCGTCGATGCCGGCCGCGTCGTCGGCGGACGCCGCCTGCGCAGCCTGCTCGACCATCTTCTCGTAGCGTCGCGTGAGCACCTGGCGCATCGCCGCGTAGTCGTCGCCCGGCGTGATGCCGGTGATGTTGTAGCGGCGGTACTCGCCGGACTGCATCTTGTGATGGTGATAGACAACGCACGACGCCTGCGTCGCCTCGCCCATCGTATGGCTGATGTCGAAGCACTCGATCCGCAGTTGCGCGAGGTCGTCGCCTTCGAGGCCGAGCGTGTCCGCGAGCATGCGCGTGCGGGCCTGCTGCGAGCCCTGCTCCGACAACAGGCGCGCGAGCGCGAGCCGCGCGTTCTGCTCCGCCATCGACAGCCACGCGCGCCGCTGCCCTTGCGGCTGCCGCACCAGCGACACCTTGTGGCCCGCCTGCTCGGACAGCACCTCGAGCAGGTCGCGGCTCGCCGGCGCATGGCTCACGACCAGCACGGGCGGCACGCGGTTGCCGAGGTAATGCTGCGCGATGAACGCGTCGAGCACCTCCGCCTCGATCGACGCCGCCGCCTCCCGCGCGCCGGGCGCGTCGCCGGCGGGCTGTGCGTCACCAGCCAGCTGCGCGTCACCGGCCGACTGTGTGTCGCCAGCCGGCTGTTCACTGCCGGCCGGTTCCGCAGCGACAGCGCTCGACAGGCCGTCGGCCGGCGGCTCCGCTTCGTCGCCGATCCCGCCTTCCACGAGCGTCAGCGCGCTCTCGACGTGCGCCGGGAAATACGCCTTGTCGCCGAGGTGGCGGCCGCCGCGCACCATCGCGAGGTTCACGCACACGCGCCCGCCCTGCGCGACGACGGCAAGCACGTCCACGTCGCTGTCGCCGCCCACGTCGATTGCCTGCTGATGCAGCACAGTGGACAGCGAACTCATCTGGTTGCGCACCGCCGCCGCCTGCTCGAACTTCAGCTCCGCGGCGAACGCGTGCATCTTCTGCTCGAGCTCCTTCATCACTTCGGTCTGCCGGCCGAGCAGGAAGCGCGACGCGTTCGACACGTCGCGCGCGTAGTCCTCGTCGGAAATCGCGCCGACGCACGGCGCGGTGCAGCGCCCGATCTGATGCAGCAGGCACGGCCGCGTGCGATTGTTGAACACCGAATCCTCGCAGGTACGCAACTGGAACACGCGCTGCAGGATCTGGATGCTCTCGCGCACCGCCCACGCGCTCGGAAACGGCCCGAAATACTGGTTCTGCCTGTCGACCGCGCCACGGTAGTACGCCATCCGCGGAAAACGGTGCGCGGTGAGCTTCAGGTACGGATACGACTTGTCGTCGCGAAACAGGATGTTGTAGCGCGGCGCAAGCGCCTTGATGAGGTTGTTCTCGAGCAGCAGCGCTTCCGCTTCCGAGCGCGTGACGGTCGTCTCGACACGCGCGATGCGCGTGACCATCATCGCGATGCGCGGCGACAGCTGCGTCTTCGTGAAATAGCTCGACACGCGCTTTTTCAGGTCGCGCGCCTTGCCGACGTACAGCACGGCGCCCGCCACGTCGTAGTAGCGGTAGACGCCCGGCAGATGCGGCAGTTGTGCGAGGATCTTTTTCGGCTCGAACGGGGCTTCGGTGGCGTCTGGGGATGTCATGCGTGATCCGGGCGCCGCGAGGCGCGCGAACGGGTCTATTAGAATCGCCAGTTTAGAGCATTCCACCCGACCGTTTCGATGCCACACGCCGCCTCCCGTCCGCCCTCCCCGCCCGCGCCGCCAGCGCCGGGCGAACCGCTTGCCTGCGACATCTTCTGCGCGGTCGTCGATAATTTCGGCGACATCGGCGTGTGCTGGCGGCTTGCCCGCCAGCTCGCGCACGAACACGGCTGGCAGGTGCGGCTGTTCGTCGACGACCTGCACACGTTCGTGCGCCTGCAGCCGGGCGTGCGCGCCGACGCCGTGCGGCAGACGGTCGACGGTATCGTGATCGAGCACTGGCACGCGCAGGCCGGCGAAGCGATCGAGATCGCCGACGTCGTGATCGAGGCGTTCGCGTGCGAACTGCCGCCCGCGTATCTCGCCGCGATGGCGCGCCGCGCGCGGCGGCCGGTGTGGATCAACCTCGAATACCTGAGCGCCGAGGACTGGGTCGCGGACTTCCATCTGCGGCCGTCGCCGCACCCGCGCTACCCGCTCGTCAAGACGTTTTTCTTCCCGGGTCTGTCCGCCGGCACGGGCGGCGTGCTCAAGGAGCGCGACCTCGACGCCCGCCGCGCGGCGTTCGAAGCCGACCCGGCGGCCCGCGCGGCGTGGTGGCGGCAAGCGACCGGCGACGCGCCCCCCCCGCCGGGCGCAACCGTCGTGAGCCTGTTCGCGTACGAGAACCCTGCCGTCGACGCGCTGCTCGCGCAATGGCGCGATGCGGCATCGCCCGTCGTGCTGCTCGTGCCGGAGGGGCGCGTGTCGGCGGCCGTCGCCCGCTTCTTCGGCATCGCGTCGTTCGGCGCGCACGCGCGGGCGAGCGCCGGCAACCTGACCGCCCACGGCCTCGCGTTCGTGCCCCAGGCCGACTACGACCCGCTGCTGTGGGCGAGCGACGTCAACTTCGTGCGCGGCGAGGATTCGTTCGTGCGCGCGCAATGGGCGTGCCGGCCGTTCGTCTGGCACATCTATCCGCAGGCCGACGACGCCCATCTGCCGAAGCTCGACGCCGCGCTCGCGCACCTGGCGGCCGGCCTCGCCGACGCGCCGCGCCGCGCGCTCGAACGCTTCTGGCATGCGTGGAACGGCGCGGGCACGCCGGACTGGGCGGATTTCTGGCAGCACCGCGACGCGCTGCGGGCGAACGCGGCCCGCTGGGCGGGCGCGCTCGCGGCCGCTGGCGACCTCGCCGGAAATCTGGCCGAATACGCAAAATCTCAGTTAAAATAAGCGGTTATCCGACGGCCGACCACGCAAGCGCGCTCGCTTTTGGCGCCCACGGAACGAACCCGCTTGCGCCGTCCGCCGTTGCGCAACGCTCAGGCACTTTTTATTTGTACAGGATCGCTTTTTTATGAAAACCGCACAGGAACTCCGCGTAGGTAACGTCGTGATGGTCGGCAACGACGCTTGGGTCGTTTCGAAGACCGAATACAACAAATCGGGCCGCAACGCCGCCGTCGTCAAGATGAAGCTGAAGAACCTGCTGACCAACTCGGGCCAGGAATCAGTCTACAAGGCAGACGACAAGTTCGACGTCGTCGTGCTCGACCGCAAGGAAGTGACCTACTCGTACTTCGCGGATCCGATGTACGTGTTCATGGACGCCGACTACAACCAGTTCGAAGTCGAAGCGGAAATGATGGGCGACGCGCTCAACTACCTCGAAGACGGCATGACGTGCGAAGTCGTGTTCTACAACGAGAAGGCGATCTCGGTCGAACTGCCGACGATCCTGGTGCGCGAAATCACCTACACGGAGCCGGCCGTCAAGGGCGACACGTCGTCGGGCAAGGTGCTGAAGAACGCCAAGCTCGCGACCGGTTTCGAACTGCAGGTGCCGCTGTTCTGCAGCACCGGCGACAAGATCGAAATCGACACGCGCACGAACGAATATCGCAGCCGCGCATAATCGCGGACGCATTTCGTGCCAGACAAAAGCGCCCTTCGGGGCGCTTTTTGTTTATGTGCGCAAAAAACGCGCACAAGGCCGGGCGGCAACGCAGTGAACCGGCGAGCCACGCTTCGCCGATGAAATCATTCAATTTGTATCTTTGGTAACTCTTTTATAACGTCAGAGAAATAACGTGCGTCATGCGTTCGGCGGAGCATAAAATCCGTCATTAATCTCAATATTGGGCGGCAGACTTTGGGCCGAAGTCCCGCCGCCTCGCAGACACGCGTCCACCATGCCACATGCCCTGATTGTCGAAGACGATCCCGATAGCCTGTCCGGCCTCGCCGCGCTGCTCGCCGCGGACGGCTTCTCGGTCGATACGGCGACGTCGCTCGCCGAAGCGCGCGCCGCGCTCGGCCGCTCGATTCCGGACGTCGCGCTCGTCGACCTGAACCTGCCGGACGGCAGCGGCTTCGACCTGCTGCAGCACCTGCCGCCGCAGCAGGACGGCTCGCTGCCGGTCATCGCACTGACGGGCAATGCGACGGTGGAAAGCGCGATCGAGGGCCTGCGCCACGGCATCTGGGATTACCTGGTCAAGCCGATCAACATCCCGCGCCTGCGCAGCCTGCTCGCGCGCATTCCGCGCCCGTCCGAACTGATCGACGAGGTCCAGTCGCTGCGCGCGTCGCTGCGCAGCCTCGGCCGCTTCGGCGCGATGGTCGGCCGCAGCGACGCGATGCAGCAGGTCTACGACCTGATCGAGCAGAACGCGCGCACCGAGGAGACCGTGCTGTTGACCGGCGAGGCCGGCACCGGCAAGGAGATCGCCGCGCGCACGCTGCACGATCTGAGCCGGCGCAGCAAGGGGCCATTCGTCGCGTTCGACTGCCGCTCGCTCGCACACGCGGAGCGCCACGGTGCCGCGCTCGGCAGCGTGCTGTTCGGCCACGAGCGCGGCGCGTTCGACGGCGCCGAGCGGCGCGAGCCGGGCCTGTTCGAGCAGGCGGGCGGCGGCACGCTGTTCCTCGACGAGATCGCCGCACTGCCGCTCGTGTTGCAGGAAGCGCTGCTGCATGCGCTCGATTTGCAGAGCTTCATGCGCGTCGGCGGCACCACCCCGATTCCGGTCGATTTCCGGCTGATCGCCACGACGCGGCGCCCCGCGCGCGAGGCGGTCGCGCACGGCACGCTGCGGGAAGATCTGTGGCTGCGTCTCGGCGCGGCGTCGATCGCGCTGCCGCCGCTGCGCGAACGCGACGACGACGCGCTGCACATCGCCGACGCACTGATCGACGCGCTGAACCGCGCCGCACGCGCGACCGGCCGCGGCACGACCGACAAGCGCGCGGCACCCGGCTTCGTGCGCGAATGCCTCGCATACGAATGGCCTGGCAACGTGCGGGAATTGCAGGAGCGGGTGCGCGCCGCCTACGACGCGTCCGGCGACTTCGTCGAGACGCTGCGCGGGGACGAAGCCGGCATTGCGGCGGGTGCCGCGCTGAACGGCAGCAGCGTGCAGATCAAGGTCGGCACGCCGCTTGCGGACGTCGAGGATCTGCTGATCCGCGCGACGCTCGACGCGGTCGGCGGCACGCGCCACCGCGCCGCGACGCTGCTCGGCATCAGCCCGAAGACGCTGTACAACAAGCTGCAGCGGATGAAGACGGATTGAGCGGCGGACAGCCGCGACGCGCGGCCGCGCCGCTCAACCGAATGCGCTTTGCAGCAGCGCCTGCGCGCGCAGATAGTCCGGCTGCTGCATCAGCTTGTCCCACTTGAGCGCCTTGCCGCGCGCGCGCATCTGCCTGATGCGCCGCGCCGACTCGTCGGACGGGAGCGCCTTCAGCCCGTTCAGCACCTCCTCCGCCGCGTCCGGCTGGTTGCAGACGAGCACCATGTCGCAGCCGGCCGCGAGCGCCGCTTCAGCCGCCTGCGTAAGCGTGCCGCCTTCGCGCGCCGCCTCCATCGACAGATCGTCGCTGAAGATCGCCCCCGTGAACCCGAGGCGGTCACGCAGGATGTCCTGTAGCCAGATGCGCGAGAACCCCGCGGGCTGACTGTCGACCTGCGTGTAGATCACATGTGCCGGAATCACCGCCGACAGCGCGATGCCGAGCCAGTCGTAAGGCGCGACATCGTTCGCGAGGATCTCGTCGAGCGGACGGTCGTCGGTGGGCAACGCGACGTGCGAATCCGCCTCGGCGAATCCGTGGCCGGGGAAATGCTTGCCGCAGTTCGCCATGCCGGCGACCGCGAGCCCGTGGTTGAGACTCTTCGCGAGCAGCGTCACGACGCGTGGATCACGATGGAACGCGCGATCGCCGATCACCTGCGAATGCCCGTAGTCGAGATCGAGCACCGGCGTGAAGCTCATGTCGATCCCGCACGCGCGCAGCTCGGCGGCAAGGATATAGCCGACCGCGGTCGCGACTTTCGTCGCCAGCAGCACGTCCTTGTCCCACAGCTCGCCGAGCCGGCGCATCGCGGGCAGCGCCGTGAAGCCGTCGGTGCGAAAGCGCTGCACGCGTCCGCCCTCGTGATCGACGGCGATCAGCAGATCGTCGCGAATCGCGCGGATCGCATCGGTCAACGCGACCAGTTGCGCACGATCCTGGAAATGGCGGGCGAACAGGATGACGCCGCCGGTTTGCGGATGCGCGAGACGCCGCGCATCGTCGCGCGTGAGGGTCGTGCCGATGATGTCGAGCATGACCGGGCCGGGAGTCTGTTTCATCGAAGCGAGAAGTCTGTCAGTGGAAGAGTCAGGGCGCCGGTGCGAGCGTCTCGGCGATCACGAACGACACTGCGTAGTCGCGCTCGTCGCTGACCGTCACGCGCGCCGTGATCCCGCGCGCCGCGAGCCAGTCGGCCAGTTCGCCGGACGCGGCGACGTACGGCTCGCCGCTCGGCGCATTGAGGGTTTGCAGCGCGCGCCACGTCATCGGCCAGCGCATCCCGAGCCCGATCGCCTTCGAGAACGCTTCCTTCGCGGAGAAGCGCGTCGCGAGAAACGCGATGCCGCGTGCCTCGGAACGCGCGCGGCGCGCATGGAACACGCGCAGCTCGTCCGGCCCCAGCACCTTGTCGGCGAAACGCCCGCCGGTGCGCTCGAGCACGGCCGCGACGCGGCTTAACTGGACGATGTCGGTGCCGATGCCGTAGATCGCCATGTCAGCACCCGCCGGGCCGCCCCAGGAGGGCTGACGGCGCCCTTTGGGGGCAGCGAACGACGAGAACGTGGAGGCAATGCATCTTCAGTGCGCCCCGTGCAGCGCCGCGACGCGGGCCGCGACCATGATCGCCTTCATTTCCCGCACCGCGTTGTCCCAGCCGGCGAAAATCGCATGCGCGACGATCGCGTGGCCGATGTTCAGCTCGACGATGCCGTCGATCGCGGCGATCTGCTGGACGTTCGTGTAGTGCAGGCCGTGGCCCGCGTTGACCTTCAGGCCGAGCTGCACGCCCGTCTGCACGCCGGCGACGATGCGCTCGTATTCGCGCTGCTGTTCGGCGGCATCGTGCGCGTCGGCATAGCGGCCCGTGTGCAGTTCGATCACCGGCGCGCCCGCTTCCTGCGCGGCGCGGATCTGCGTATCGTCCGGATCGATGAACAGCGACACCCGCACGCCGGCATCGGCGAGCTGCCTGCACGCGGCGCGCACCGCCTCGAAGCGGCCCGCGACGTCGAGCCCGCCTTCGGTGGTCAGCTCCTCGCGCTTCTCCGGCACGAGACACGCGTCGTGCGGCCGCACCGCGCACGCGATGTCGAGCATCTCGGCCGTCACCGCGCATTCGAGATTCATGCGCGTCTTCAACAGCGGCCGCAGCGTGTGCACGTCCGCATCGACGATGTGCCGGCGATCCTCGCGCAGATGCAGCGTGATCGCGTCGGCGCCCGCTTCCTCGGCGGCCAGCGCCGCGCGGATCGGATCGGGATAGCGCGTGCCGCGCGCGTTGCGCAGCGTCGCGACGTGATCGATGTTGACGCCGAGGTCGATGGCGGTGGGCGAAGTCAGGAAGAAGCTCATAGGTTTTGCAGGTCGATCAGGATCTGGCGCGTCGCGAGCGGCGTGCCGCCGAGATAGGTGTTGAGCAGAAAGCGCATCAGCGTCTTGCTTTGCGCGACGGTCTGGGGTCGATGGTAATCGTCCTGCTCCATGTCGAGCAACGTCTGCCCGGCAATCACCGGCCAGTGCGACGGCACCTCGCCGCTCGCGTCGCGCACGCCACGCTCGGGATCGAACACGTACTGCCGGTCGGGCTCGACCGCGCGGCGCGCGACCGTGCGGTTGAGCGCGAGCGCATAGCCGGTCTCGCGCAGCAGCACGCGCTCGAACGAACGCAGCACCTGCACTGCGGGCTCGCCGTGCGCGAGGCGCGTGAGCGTCACCACGTAGTGATTGAACAGCGGTGGCTGCGGATCTTCGCGCGCGCAGAACTTCACGAGCAGTTCGTTGACGTAGAAACCGCACAGGAGCGCGTCACCGCCGAGCGGCAGCATGCCGCCCACCCATTCGGCGCCCGTCAGCGTGCGCACCTCGGACTTGCCGGACCAGGACAGCAACAGCGGCTGGAACGTCTGCAGCACGCCGCGCAGCGCGGAATGCGGGCGCTTCGCGCCTTTCGCGACGAGCGCGAGCCGGCCGTGATCGCGCGTCAGCACGTCGACGATCAGGCTCGTTTCACGATAGGGATAACTGTGCAGCACGAATGCCGGCTGCTCGGCGACGCGGAATTCGGACGTGCGCGCGGCCGCGCGGCGCGGCTTGCGCGGCCGCTCGGGCGGCGCGGCCGGCGGCGGCGGATCGTCCGCGCCGGGCGCCGCCGTGTCTTCGGTCGACGTCAGCGCGTCATTCGTACCCATAGGCACGAAGCCCCGCTTCGTTGTCGGCCCAGCCGCTCTTCACCTTGACGAAGGTTTCCAGGTACACGGGGCCGTCGAACAGCTTCTCCATGTCCATCCGCGCCTCGGTGCTGATCTGCTTGAGCTTCGCGCCCTTCTTGCCGATCACCATCGCCTTGTGCGAATCGCGCTCGACGAGGATCGTCGCGAAGATGCGCTTGAGCCGCCCTTCTTCCTCGAACTTGTCGATGATGACGGTGCTCGTGTACGGCAACTCGTCGCCGGTCCAGCGGAACACCTTCTCGCGCAGGATCTCGGCGGCAAGGAACCGCGAGCTGCGGTCGGTCAGGTCGTCCTCGCCGTAGATCGGCTCGCCTTCCGGCAGGTACGGCTTGAGCGTCTCCATCAGGCGGAGGATGTCGTCCTGATGCTTCGCGGACAGCGGCACGATCTGCGCGAACTCGCGCAGCGCGCTCACCTGCTGCATGAACGGGTACAGCGTCGCCTTGTCGTTGACGCAGTCGAGCTTGTTCGCGATCAGGATCGTCGGCGTGCCGGGCGGAATCAGGTCGAGCACCCGCTGGTCGTCCGGGCCGAAGCGGCCGGCTTCGATCACGAACAGGATCGCGTCGACGGACGTCAGCGTCGACGTGACCGTGCGGTTCAGCGAGCGGTTCAGCGCGGTGCTGTGACGGGTCTGGAAGCCGGGCGTGTCGACGAAGATGAACTGTGCGTCTTCGGTCGTGTTGATGCCGGTGATGCGATGACGGGTCGTCTGCGCCTTGCGCGACGTGATGCTGATTTTCTGGCCGACGAGCGCATTCATCAGCGTCGACTTGCCGACGTTCGGCCGGCCGACGATCGCGATCATGCCGCAGCGGAAACCAGTGGGAGCGGTAGCGTTCATATCGTGTGTACTACAGGTTCGGAACCGGCCGCGCGATGCGCGGCACGGTGCATGTGCGTTTCAGTGGCCGGCATCGGCGATCCGCGCGTGCGCGGCGGCCGGATCCGGTTCGCCGGGCGACGAAGCGCCCGTCTCGGCGGGGACGTCGCGCACCCGCAGCACGCTGCGCCCGGCCGGCTTGTCCGCGGCGCGCGGCGGAGTGTCGCTGCGTTCGGCCGGTTGGTCGCCCGCGCGCGGCGTCGCGTCGGGGCGCTCGGCCGGCTGGTCGCCCGCCTGCGGCGCGGTATCGACGCGCCCGGCCAGGCTGTCGGCGCTATCGGCCGGCTTGTCCGCCGCCGGCTTCGCGTTCCGTTCGGCCCTGTCGGCCCCGTGCTCGACGCGACGGATCGCGCCCGCCGACGGCAACGCCGCCCGCTCCGCCGGTTCGCCGGCGCGTGCGGCCGGCTCGGCCGCCCCGCCGGCCTTCGCGGCGGCGCGCGCGACCGCGCGCTCCTTCCGCTCGGGCGAGCGCAAGTCGAGCGCTTCCTGAATCCCCTTCACACCCGGCACGATCTCCGGCTCCACGTGCTTCGCCGCGCGCGTGCCCTTCGAGCGCTTCGGCTTCGCGCCGAGCATCGGCGCGGCGGCCATCACCTCGTCGAGCGCCTTCTTCGCCGCGGCCTGCTCGGCCGCGCGGCGGCTCGCGCCAGAGCCGGACACCTTGACGTCCAGCTTCGGCACCGTGCACTCGACTTCGAACTGCTGATTGTGCGCCGCGCCGTGCGTCGCGACGACGGTATAGGTCGGCAGCGCGATCTTGTGGCCCTGCAGGTACTCCTGCAGCAGCGTCTTGGCATCCTTGCCAAGCGTGCGCGGATCGATATGGTCGAGGATCGGCACGTACAGGCGCTTGATGACCCCTTGCGCGGCGTCGAAGCCGCCGTCGACGAACACCGCGCCGATGATCGCCTCGAACGCGTCGGCGAGAATCGACGGGCGGCGGAATCCGCCGCTGCGCAACTCGCCCTCACCAAGCCGCAACCCGTCGGAAATATTCAGGGCCTGAGCGATTTCGTACAGTGACTGCTGCTTGACGAGATTCGCCCGCACCCGCGACAGATCGCCTTCGTCCAGCTTGGCGAAACGCTGGAACAAAAGGGCGGCCACCGCGCAATTGAGAACGGAGTCGCCGAGAAACTCGAGCCGCTCGTTGTGCGTGGCACTGTGACTGCGATGGGTCAAAGCCTGGCGCAGCAATTCCGCATTGCGAAATTCATAGCGCAGCCGGCTTTCCAACTGAGATAGGGGCATGTGCAGGAGTATAACGCGGGCGCCGGTTACGTCGAAGCGACGCTGCCGGCCCCGAAAAGGCGTGACGAGGCGGTGTGTCCGCCGGTTCTTGGTTTTTTTCGGCGGGACGCGGCACGGCCCGTGCGCTGCGTCCCGCCGGTGTGTCGGCCGATCAGTTGAACGAGCCGATGCGCTTCAGGGCGCTGAAGTTCATCCAGATGAAGAACGCGCGGCCGACGATGTTCTTGTCCGGCACGAAACCCCAGTAGCGGCTGTCCGCACTGTTGTCGCGGTTGTCGCCCATCATGAAGTAGTGGCCCGGCGGCACCTTGCAGATCACGCCGCGACTGTTGTACGTGCAGTTGTCGCGATACGGGTAGTCGTATGCACCCATCACGAACGGCGGCACTGCCGGATTGTTGAGGATCGCGTTCGTGCGGCCGTCGAGCGATTCCTCGAACTGCTTCGCGTAGTTCATCCGCTCTTCGTCGAAGTAGTCCGGCATCGCCGTCTCGGCCACCGGCTTGCCGTTGATCGTCAGCTGCTTGTCCTGGTAGGCGATCGTGTCGCCCGGCAGGCCGATCACGCGCTTGATGTAGTCGACCGACTCGTCCTTCGGATAACGGAACACCACCACGTCGCCACGCTCGAGCGGACGGCCCTGCGTGAGCTTCGTGTTGCTGACCGGCATGCGCAGGCCGTAGTCGAACTTGTTGACGAGGATGAAATCGCCGACCAGCAGCGTCGGCACCATCGAGCCCGACGGGATCTTGAACGGCTCGACGATGAACGAGCGCACGACGAACACCGCGAGGATCACCGGGAAGAAGCTCGCCGTGTATTCGAGCCACCACGGCTGGCGCAGCTTGTCGTCACGCAGCTTCGAACGGGTCTGCGGCGCATTTTCGTCGGCGAAGCGCTTGTCGATACGCGACTGCTGGCGGTCGAACTCCTCGATCGCCGCGTCCGCCGCCCGCCGCCGCTGCGGCAGGAACACCATCTTGTCTGCAACCCACGCCACGCCCGTCAACGCGACGAGCACAAAAAGAATCAGCGCAAAATTCATATAGAGGATCAGTCCTGTTATTTGTCTTCGACACGCAAGATCGCCAGGAACGCTTCCTGCGGGATCTCGACCGAACCCACCTGCTTCATCCGCTTCTTACCTTCTTTCTGCTTTTCGAGCAGCTTCTTCTTGCGCGTGATGTCACCGCCGTAGCACTTCGCGAGCACGTTCTTGCGCAGCGCCTTGATGTTCTCGCGCGCGATGATGTGCGCGCCGACGGCGGCCTGGATCGCCACGTCGTACATCTGGCGCGGGATGATCTCGCGCATCTTCGCCGCGACTTCGCGGCCGCGATACTGCGACTGCGAGCGGTGCACGATGATCGACAGCGCGTCGACCTTGTCGCCGTTGATCAGCATGTCGACCTTCACGACGTCCGACGAGCGGTATTCCTTGAACTCGTAGTCCATCGACGCATAGCCGCGCGACACCGACTTCAGGCGATCGAAGAAGTCGAGCACGATTTCCGCCATCGGGATCTCGTACGTGAGCTGCACCTGGCGGCCGTGATACTGCATGTTGATCTGCGAGCCGCGCTTCTGTTCGCACAGCGTGATCACCGAGCCGACGTAGTCCTGCGGCATGTACAGGTTCACCGTGACGATCGGCTCGCGGATCTCGGCGATCTTCGCGGGCTCCGGCATCTTCGCCGGGTTCTCGACCCGGATCGTGGAACCGTCGCTCTGCACGACCTCGTAGACCACGGTCGGCGCGGTCGTGATGAGATCCATGTCGAATTCGCGCTCGAGCCGCTCCTGCACGATTTCCATGTGCAGCAGCCCGAGGAAGCCGCAGCGGAAGCCGAAGCCGAGCGCCTGCGACACTTCCGGCTCGTACTGCAGCGACGCGTCGTTGAGCTTGAGCTTCTCGAGCGACTCGCGCAGCGCGTCGTACTGGTTTGCCTCGACCGGATAGAGGCCCGCGAACACCTGCGGCTTCACTTCCTTGAAGCCCGGCAGCGGCTCGGCGGCCGCCTTCGTCGCGTGCGTGACGGTGTCGCCGACCTTCGCGGCCGTCAGTTCCTTGATGCCGGCGATGATGAAGCCCACCTGCCCGGCCGACAGCGATTCGAGGTTGCGCGACTTCGGCGTGAACACGCCGACGTGCTCGACCGGGTACTGCGCGCCGGTCGCCATCAGCTTGATCTTTTCCTTCGGGCGCAGCGTGCCGTTGACGATCCGCACGAGCATCACGACGCCGACGTAGTTGTCAAACCACGAGTCGATGATGAGCGCCTGCAGCGGCGCGTCGGGATCGCCCTTCGGCGGCGGCACCTTCACGATCAGCGATTCGAGCACGTCCTCGACGCCGAGGCCCGTCTTCGCGCTGCAGCGCGTCGCGTCGGTCGCGTCGATGCCGATCACGTCCTCGATCTCGGCGATCGCGTTTTCCGGGTTCGCGGCCGGCAGGTCGATCTTGTTCAGGACCGGCACGACCTCGACGCCGAGCTCGATCGCCGTATAGCAGTTCGCGACCGTCTGCGCCTCGACGCCCTGGCTCGCGTCGACGACGAGCAGCGCGCCCTCGCAGGCGGACAGCGAGCGGCTCACTTCATACGAGAAGTCGACGTGCCCCGGTGTGTCGATCAGGTTCAGGTTGTACACCTTGCCGTCGCGTGCACGATACGACAGCGCAGCAGTCTGCGCCTTGATCGTGATGCCGCGCTCGCGCTCGAGATCCATCGAGTCGAGCACCTGCGCTTCCATTTCACGGTCGGTCAGGCCGCCGCATACCTGGATGATGCGATCCGCGAGCGTCGACTTGCCATGGTCGATGTGGGCGATGATCGAGAAATTGCGAATATGATCCATTCAGTGCCGAACAAGCGAAAAAGGCGCGCTCGACGACTGCGGAGCACGCCTTGTAAGTCGGTGAAAAAACAGCCCATTTTAGCCGAAAAGCCCCGGCCGGGGCGGCATTTTGCCAGCCGGCCCGCCGCGCCTTCAGCGCCGGGCCGCGAGCGCGCACCGCAACCGCGCCTCGTCGAAGCGGTGGCGGCACACTTCCGCACCGTCCAGCAGCAGCACCGGCACGTCCTCGTCGTAGCGGGCGACGAGCGCCGCGTCGGCATCGATGTCGACATACTCGACCGCGACGCCGAATTCCGCAGCAACCGGCGCCAGCGCGTCGCGCATGTCGTCGCACAGATGGCACCAGCCCCGGCCGTAAAGCGTCAGCATCGCCGCCGCGTCACTTCTGGCTCTGACGCGGACGCATCGGGATGAACTGCGTGGTGTCGCCGCGCCGCACCAGCACCGCGACCGCCTTTTGCGCATCGAGCTGCGCGGTGACGTCGGCGAACTGCTTCGCGCTCGTGATATCGGTATCGCCGACCCGCAGCACGATGTCGCCGCGCTGCAGCCCCGCACGCGCGGCAGGCCCGTCGACGCCGTCGACCTGCACGCCGTTCCGCAGCTTCAGCGCCTTCAGTTGATCCGCCGGAATGTCGCTGACCGTCAGGCCGAGCGGATTGCTCTGGCGCGACTTCTGCGGCGCGTTCTTGCGCGGATCGGCCTTCGCGACCGCATCGACCGGCGTCTCGGCGATCGTGATCGGCAGCTCACGCGCCTGGCCCTTGCGCCAGACCGTGACGGCCGCCTTCGCGCCCGGCTTCAGGTCGCCGACCATGCGCGGCAGATCCGACGCGGTCTCGACCGGACGGCCGTTGAACTTCAGGATGATGTCGCCCGGCTGGATGCCCGCCTTGTCGGCCGGGCCGCCCGGCTCGACGCTGCTGACGAGCGCGCCTTCCGCCTTCGGCAGGCCGATCGAATCGGCGACTTCCTTCGTCACCTCGCCGATCGCGACCGCGATGCGGCCGCGCGTCACCTTGCCCGACGACTTCAGCTGGTCCGCCACGCGCATCGCCTCGTCGATCGGAATCGCGAACGAAATGCCCATGAACCCGCCGGTGCGGCTGTAGATCTGCGAGTTGATGCCAATCACCTCGCCCTGCATGTTGATCAGCGGCCCGCCCGAGTTGCCCGGGTTCACGGCCACGTCGGTCTGGATGAACGGCAGGTAATCGCCGGTGTTGCGGCCCTTCGCGCTGACGATGCCGGCCGTGACCGTGTTGTCGAGGCCGAACGGCGAGCCGATCGCGACGACCCACTCGCCGACGCGCACCTTGTTCGAATCGCCGATCGCGACGGTCGGCAGGTTCGACGCCTGGATCTTGACCACCGCGACGTCAGTGCGCTCGTCGACGCCGACCAGCTTCGCCTTGAACTCGCGCTTGTCGGTCAGCGTCACGTAGATCGTGTCCGCGTCGTCGACGACGTGCGCGTTGGTCATCACGTAGCCGTCGCCCGACAGGATGAAGCCGGAGCCGACGCCACGGTTCTGCTCGGTATCCGGCGCGGCGTCGGGCGCCGGCGCGTTTTTCGGGTTGCCGGGCGCCTGCGGCAGCGGAATGCCGAAGAAGCGCCGGAAGAATTCCGACATGTCGCCGTTGTCGAATCCGGGCGGCAGCACGCCGCGCGCCGCGGACGGCACGTTCGCGGT
Organism: Burkholderia sp. lig30; assembly: GCF_000687455.2. Classification (GTDB taxonomy): domain Bacteria; phylum Pseudomonadota; class Gammaproteobacteria; order Burkholderiales; family Burkholderiaceae; genus Burkholderia. Next base: position 51,957 of record NZ_JGVW01000072.1, on the reverse strand, counting down.
CGTCCGGATGTTGACCACGGCCGGGCCGACCTTTTCGACGAGATCCGCGAAATCAGGCAGGCCCGCGCCCGCGGGCATCGCGGCCGCGGTGTGCGGCACGAACGGAAGGCAAGCCGCCATCGCCGCAGCGGCCAGCCATTTGCGCAGCGTGAGTTTCATCATGTCGGAAACGGAAGCGTTACTTGGAAGCCTTGTATTCTATGGCAGACGCGAATTGCTGCAACGTCGCGGGCGGCACTTCGCCCAGCACGGTGATCCAGAAATCGCCGCGGCGCTTGACCAGCACGTGGGTCGCGCCGGTGCTGCCCGCGCCTTCCTTGCGCGTGTTCTTCTCGGCCGGCTCGATGAACACGGAGATCGTCGCCAGCCCGTCGGTGAACACGGCCTGGTCGACCGGGATCGGCGGATCGCCCGCATCGCGCGCGGCCATCGGCCGCCGCACCTCGCGGATCTTCTTGAAGCCGGCCACGCCAGGCGCTATCTGCCAGCCTTGCGCCACCATGTCGACCGGCGCGACGGGCGGCCGGACGACCGTCCAGCCATTCAGGTTGCGCATGCCGGTCGCGATCGCCGATTTTTCACCCGGCGCGGCGGCGCCCACCTGCAGTTGCGAGAAGGCGATCTGCTCGAGCACGCGGTCGTCCGCGTCGAGCGTCTGCGAACGCAGCAGCAGGCCGGTGCGGGCGTCGGCCCACAGCTTGTACGCGAAACGATACGCGTCCTTCGGCATCAGTTCGACGACCTGCGCGTCGACCCCGGCCACACGGTCCTTGCCGAGCAGCTTCGCGTCGTAGACGGACAGCACGTGCTCGCCACTCGCGCCGAGCAACGCCGGAAACGAGTCGCGGGCCTGCCGGCGCTCGACGACGCACAGCTTGCGCTCGGGTACGAAGGTGTACAGCTCGTCGTTATGCCGCAGCAGCTTGCGCGGCTTGCCGTCGAGGCTCTCGATCCGCTCGAATTCGCCCTCGCCGCGCGCGGCGTAGTGGGCGATGCGCGACGACTGCACGAATCCGCCACGCTGATAGACGAACGTGCCTTCGTAATTCTGCTGCTGGGCGGCCTGCTGGATGCGATCGAGCCAGTCGGCCGCCGCCTTGCGGGTCGCGACGGGATCGTCCGGCTGCTGCGCGCGCGCCTGGAGAGACTGAACGGACAACAATGCGGCTGCGCAAAGCAGGAGAGCCGGCAGCCGCTTCCATCCGGAGATGGTGTGATTCAACCGCAATGTCCGCATCGGGTTATTGGCCTGGCGTCGTGGTCACGGCAGCGCGGATCAGCGGCATCGAACCCGTGACGACGGGCTGCTGCGCGAATTGCTGGTGCGCTTCGAGATACTGGTCGAGACTCGCGTCGCGAATGATGTTGACGTCCTGCAGCCCCGGCTGCGACCGCGCCTGCGCGACCGTCACGCGTTGCAGGCCGTTCTGCTCCGGTGCGCCGACCGATGCGACCTGTACGCCGCCCGGGCCGTTCACGCCCTGCAGCTGCGGCACGACGACCCACGTCAGCGTGGCGGCGGCAGCCGCCACCGCGAACGCGGGCACGACGCGGCGGCGCAGCGCCAGCAGCTTGCGGGTGACGGGCGCGGCGACCGGTGCGAGCAGATGCGGCTCGCTGTCGAGCTGCGCCGACAAGCGCGTCATGAACGATTCGCTGCGCGCCGGCGCGAGCGTCAGCTCGTCGGAGCGCAGCGCATCGCCGATCAGGTGGTAATGGGCCCACGCAGCGCGATCGACGCGGTCGAGCTCAGCCACAAACTGCCCGTAGTCCGGGCCGTCGAACGTTTCGCCGTCGACCAGAGCGGAAAGGCGCTCGCCGCGCGAGCACGCGTGCGACTGCGTATTGACCGACCCCATGATGCTCCCCATCTTGACACCCCGTCGTGCTCTCACGACTCTATTCGTAATAGACCCCGTCCGGCCTGCTCCGCCCGCGGCGCTTACCAGCGCTTGCCTTCGGGCGTATCGAGCAGCGGACGCAACTTTGCCGCGATGGCCTCGCGCGCGCGGAAAATCCGCGAACGAACGGTGCCGATCGGACAGCCCATCATTTCCGCGATTTCCTCGTAGCTCAGCCCTTCGATCTCGCGCAGCGTGATCGCCGTGCGCAGTTCCTCAGGCAGCAAGGCCATTGCGGCGTTGACCGTCTCGGCAATCTGCTTGCTCATCAACATCGACTCAGGCGTGTTGATATCCCTTAGTTGGTCTGCGTCCGAGAAAGTTTCCGCTTCTTCGGCATCCGCCTCGGTCGAGGTCGGCGCGCGGCGGCCTTGCGTCGCAAGGTAGTTCTTCGCCGTGTTCACGGCAATGCGGTACAACCACGTATAGAACGCGGATTCGCCGCGAAACTGCGGCAACGCGCGATACGCCTTGATGAACGCGTCCTGGGCCACATCCTCGACCTCGGCAGGATCCCGCACGAGGCGCGAGATCAACCGAATGATCTTGCGGTGGTATTTGGAGACCAGGAGTTCGAACGCCGCCTTGTCGCCTTTCTGTACGCGCTCGACCAGTACCTGATCGATTTCTTTTTCACTCACCTGACAAATCCGTTAACTAGGGATGCAACGCGGAACGCTATTGTAACGTTCCAGCCCTGGCCTCAAGTTACGATCCGTAACCGTCCGTTCGCGCCGGCCCGGCACGCCTCGCCGGCCACACCGCGCCGGCCACACCGCGCTTCACGCCCGGGCGCCGCGCCCCACGACCGACAGCGCGCGAAACACAGCCGAATCGAGCGCATCGGCCGGGATCACGAGCGACACGGCGCGCCCGCCGCGGCGGCCGACCGTCAGCACCAGCAGCAGATCGCTCCAGTGCGTACAGGCCAGCACCTGCCCGTCGGCCAGCGTCTCGCCACGGCGGCCGAACGCAGTCACGCGCGCGCCGCCCGCGGCGACCTGCAAGCCGGCCGGCACCCGCCGCGCACAGGCCCGGCGTGCGCACGCCGCAAGCGCCGCAGCCGCCACGACGGCACCGGCCAGACCGGTGAACGTCGAGGCGCGCGGCCCGATGAAAGCGTACACCGCGCACGCGGCAGCGCAAACGAATACGGCAAGCACCATGCAAAGCGCGGCCGAGGCCCGCAGCGTCATCTGCTGCGGGCCTGCGGCCGCGACATCGAGAGGACTCGTCAAGCGATTCCGCTTCAGACGCGCTTGAAGACCAGCGTCCCGTTAGTCCCGCCGAAGCCGAAATTGTTCTTCACGGCCACATCGATCTTCATGTCACGCGCGGTGTTCGCACAGAAGTCCAGATCGCACTCCGGATCCTGGTTGAAGATGTTGATGGTCGGCGGCGAGACCTGGTGTTGCAGCGCCAGCACCGTGAACACCGATTCCAGGCCGCCCGCGCCACCCAGCAGGTGACCGGTCATCGACTTGGTGGAGTTCACGACGACCTTGTGCGCGTGATCGCCGAACGCGGCCTTGATGGCTTCGGTCTCGTTCTTGTCGCCGAGCGGCGTGGACGTGCCGTGAGCGTTCAGGTACTGCACCTGATCGGCGTTGATGCCGGCGTCGCGCAGCGCCGCGACCATGCAGCGGCGCGGGCCGTCCATGTTGGGCGCGGTCATGTGGTACGCATCGCCGCTCATGCCGAAGCCCACGACTTCCGCGTAGATCTTCGCGCCGCGCGCCTTCGCCGACTCGTACTCTTCGAGCACCATCACGCCGGCGCCCTCGCCCAGCACGAAGCCGTCGCGATCCTTGTCCCACGGGCGGGACGCAGTGGCCGGATCGTCGTTGCGCGTCGACAGCGCGCGCGCCGCGGCGAAACCGCCGATGCCCAGCGGCGACACGGTCGACTCGGCGCCGCCCGCCACCATCACGTCGGCGTCGCCCGCCTGGATCAGGCGCGCGGCGAGGCCGATGCTGTGCAGGCCGGTGGTGCAGGCCGTCACGGCCGCGAGGTTCGGGCCCTTCAGGCCGAACATGATGCTCAGGTGGCCCGAGATCATGTTGATGATCGAACCCGGCACGAAGAACGGCGAGATCCGGCGCGGACCGCGATCGACGTAGGTCTGGTGGGTGTCCTCGATCATCGGCAGGCCGCCGATGCCGGAGCCGACCAGCACGCCGACACGTTCGGCGTTGGCCTCGGTCACTTCCAGGCCGCTGTCCTTCAGCGCCTGCGCGCCCGCAGCGATGCCGTAATGGATGAAGGTATCCATCTGGCGGGCGTCCTTGGCCGAGATGTACTCCTCGACGTTGAAGCCCTTGACCTCGCCGGCGAAATGCACGGACAGAGCAGAATGATCGAATTTGGTGACGGTAGCGATGCCGGACTTGCCGGCCACGAGATTGGCCCAGCCGTCGGCAACATTATTGCCAACAGGCGAAATCAGCCCAAGGCCTGTAACAACAACACGACGGCGGCTCAAGGTAACCTCTTTTTCATTGGATGACTAAAACAAAAGCCACAGTGGCCACAGGAACCAGCCCTGCGTGCCATGTGGCTGTTGGCCTGTCCGGCCACGATGCCGGCAGGATGGCGCGTCAAGCGCGGCGTATGCGGAAGTGGCAGACGACGCTTAGGCCTTGACGTTCGCGCGAGCGTAGTCGATCGCTTGCTGAACCGTCGTGATCTTCTCGGCCTCTTCGTCCGGGATTTCCATGCCGAACTCGTCTTCCAGAGCCATCACCAGCTCGACCGTGTCGAGGGAGTCGGCGCCCAGGTCGTTCACGAACGAAGCTTCGTTCTTGATCTCGGCTTCAGCGACGCCCAGTTGCTCGGCGACGATCTTCTTGACGCGTTGTTCGATGTTGTCCATTACCCCTCCGAGGGAAAGTTCAAATTTACAAGTGCGCGCATTTTATCAGGTTTGGTGCCGCCAAAAACGCGCGCTGGCCTTACGGCGGATCAAGCGCCGCGACGCTGAAAGCGAGGCACGGCGCGGATGGTAAACGAAATTCGTTACGACATGTACATGCCGCCGTTCACGTGCAGCGTCGTGCCGGTGATGTAACCGGCCTGCGGCGATGCGAGGAACGCGACGGCATGGGCGATGTCTTCCGGGCTGCCGAGGCGGCCGAGCGGAATCTGGGTCTTGAGCGCGGCCTGCTGCTCTTCCGGCAGCGTCTTCGTCATGTCGGTGTCGATGAAGCCCGGCGCCACGCAGTTGACGGTGATGCCGCGGCTGCCGATCTCGCGCGCGAGCGCGCGGGTCATGCCCGCGACACCGGCCTTGGCGGCCGCGTAGTTCGCCTGGCCGGGGTTGCCGGCCGAGCCGACCACCGACGTGATGTTGATGATGCGGCCGCCACGGGCCTTCATCATCGGGCGCAGCACCGCGCGCGACAGGCGGAACACCGACTTCAGGTTGGTGTCGATCACCGCGTCCCAGTCCTCGTCCTTCATCCGCATCGCGAGCTGGTCCTGCGTGATGCCCGCGTTGTTGACGAGGACGTTCAGCACGCCGAACTCCTTCACCGCCGCATCGATCAGCGCTTCGGCAGCCGCTGCGTCGTTGACGTTCAGCACCGCGCCGCGGCCCGTGACACCCGCTTCCGCGAACGCCGCGGTAATCGCGGCGGCGCCGGCTTCGCTCGTCGCCGTACCGATCACCGTCGCGCCCTGGCGCGCCAGCTCGAGCGCGATCGCCCGGCCGATGCCGCGCGATGCGCCGGTCACGATCGCAACCTGTTTATCGAGAGTCTTGTCCATGAATCCAGTATCCGTCTTCTTGAGGAATGCGCCGCCGCGTCACGCGGCGACCAGCTTGAGCGCTTCGTCGAGCGATGCCGGATCGAACACCGATGCGCCCGTCAGGCTGCCGTCGATGCGCTTGGTCAGGCCCGCGAGCACCTTGCCGGGGCCGCACTCGATCACGTGCGTGACACCCGTGCCGGCGATGTGCTTCACGCACTCGACCCAGCGCACCGGGCCCGCCGCCTGGCGCACCAGCGCGTCCTTGATCGCGGCCGGATCGCTGGCCACCGCGACGTCGATGTTGTTGACGACCGGGATCTGCGGCGCCTTCACGTCGACGCCCGCGAGGTAGTCGCGCAGCTGATCCGACGCCGGCTTGAGCAGCGACGAGTGGAACGGCGCCGACACCGGCAGCGGCAGCGCGCGCTTCGCGCCCTTCGCCTTCGCGATTTCGCAAGCCTTCTCGACCGCCGCCTTGTCGCCGGCGATCACGACCTGTGCCGGCGCGTTGAAGTTGACCGCTTCGACGACGCCCGCTTCCGCAGCTTCCGCGCACACTGCGCGGACCGTGTCGTCGTCGAGGCCGAGGATCGCGGCCATGCCGCCCTGGCCGACCGGCACCGCGGTCTGCATCGCCTGCGCGCGGAAACGCACGAGCGGCACCGCGTCGCTGAACGCGATCGCGCCGGCGGCGACGAGCGCCGTGTATTCGCCGAGGCTGTGGCCGGCGACGATCGCCGGCGCCGGGCCGCCCGCCTGCTGCCATGCGCGATAGCATGCGTAGGCGGCCGTCAGCATCACCGGCTGGGTGTTGGTCGTGAGATTCAGTTCTTCGGCCGGACCTTCGGCGATCAGCTTGCCGAGATCCTGGTTCAGCGCGTCGGACGCTTCCTGGAGCGTCTCGCGCACGACGGCCAGATCGGCGAATGCGTTGAGCATGCCGACCGACTGCGAGCCCTGCCCCGGAAAAACGAACGCAAATTTCATATCGTCCCCAATTGAATCGATTTGGACGGCGCGCGAGAACCGCGCGCCGGTCGGGATCGCGTGCCCCGGATCAGAAGCGGAAGACCGACGCGCCCCAGGTGAAGCCGCCGCCGACGCCTTCGATCAGCACGTGCTGGCCCCGTTTGATGCGGCCGTCGCGCACCGCGACGTCGAGCGCGAGCGGGATCGACGCGGCCGACGTGTTGCCGTGCTCGCCGACCGTCACGACCATGCGCTCCTGCGGCAGCCCGAGCTTGCGGCAGGTGCTTGTCATGATGCGGATGTTCGCCTGGTGCGGAATCAGCCAGTCGATCTGCTCGGGGGCGAGGTTCGCTTTCGCGAGCGCCTCGACGGCCACCTTTTCGAGCACGTTGACCGCGAGCTTGAACACGGCCTGGCCATCCATCTGCAGGAATGCGCTGCCTTCGATCACGCCGCGATTGACGTTGCCCGGCGTGCACAGGATGCGCGAATAGCTGCCGTCCGCATGCAGCGCGCTGCCGAGCAGGCCCGGCTCCTCGGACGCGGACAGGACCACCGCGCCCGCGCCGTCGCCGAACAGCACGCAGGTCGTGCGGTCCTTGAAGTCGAGAATGCGCGAGAACGTCTCCGCGCCGACGACGAGCGCCGTGCGGTGCTGGCCGCTGCGGATGAGCGTGTCGGCCATCGCGAGCGCATACACGAAGCCGGAACACACGGCCTGCACGTCGAACGCCGCACCGCCACTCTTGATGCCGAGCTTGTCCTGCAACAGGCAGGCGGTGCTCGGGAACACGAAATCGGGGGTCGAAGTCGCGACGATGATCAGGTCGATCGATTGCGGATCGACGTCCGCGGCCTCGATCGCGCGCTTCGACGCTTCGAACGCGAGGTCGCTCGTCGTGACGTCCTGCGCGGCAAAATGACGCGCATGGATGCCGGTGCGGGCAACGATCCACTCGTCGTTCGTCTCGATGCCGTCCTTCGCGAGACGTTCGGCGAGTTGCTGGTTCGTGACGCGGTCGGGCGGCAGATAGCTGCCCGTGCCGAGCACGCGGGAATAGAGAGTCGATTGGGCCATTATGCTTTAGAGGATAGCGCAGCAGAGGGCTCGGCTGGCTGGCCGGCGGCCGGGCTTGCGCTGCCCGCGCCGTGCGCGTCGTGATCGCCTGCGCCGAGCGGTACCGCATTGTCCGCCATGGCGCGCGCGAGACGCTCCAGCACGCCGTTTTTGACGGCATCATACCCGCGTTTGATCGCCCACTCAAACGCGTAAGCGTCGGCGGAACCGTGGCTCTTGATCACGAGGCTCTTCAGGCCGAGCAGCGCCGCGCCGTTGTACTGGCGGTGATCGACGCGCCGCTTGAAGCGCAGCAGCACCGGCAGCGCGAGGAGCGCCATCAGCTTCGACAGCAGCGAGCGGCCGAATTCCTCGCGGATGATGTCGGACAGCATCTGCGCGAGCCCTTCGGACGTCTTCAGCGCGACGTTGCCGACGAAGCCGTCGCAGACGATCACGTCGACGGTACCCTTGTAGATGTCGTTGCCTTCGACGTTGCCGCGGAAATTGAGCGTGCTCGCGCGCAGCAGCTCGCCGGCGCGCTTGATCGTCTCGTTGCCCTTGATGACCTCTTCGCCGATGTTGAGCAGGCCGATCGTCGGACGCTCCTTGCCCTCGAGCGCCGCCACCAGCGCGTGCCCCATCTCCGCGAACTGCAGCAGGTGCTGCGGCTCGCAGTCGACGTTCGCGCCGAGGTCCAGCATCATCGTGTAACCCGTCGGGTTCGGCAGCGCGAATGCGATCGCGGGCCGCTCGATGCCGGGCAGCGTCTTCAGCACATAGCGGGAAACGGCCATCAGCGCGCCGGTGTTGCCGGCCGAGATGCAGGCCTGGGCCTGCCCCTCTTTCACCTGATTGAGGGCGACGCGCATCGACGAATCTTTCTTCTTGCGCAACGCGACTTCGACGGGATCGTCCATCGCCACGACCTCGGTGGCGGACACGACGGTCAGCGCCGGGTCGTCAAGCGCCTTGCACTTTTTCAGCTGCGCACGGATCGCGCTTTCGATGCCGACGAGCATCAGGTGCGCATCAGGATGCGAGCGAATGAATTTGACTGCCGCGGGAACGGTCACGGACGGGCCGTGGTCGCCTCCCATGCAATCGATTGTGAGCTTTACAGTCATGGAATGCGACGAATTTCAGGCACAAAAAAGCGGCAGTGAAATGCCGCCTTTTTGTTGAGCCAGGAAAGTGTCAAGCGAATCCGTTGTCGCGCGAAACGCCATCGACCGAAGCCCGGCACACGCGACGATACGCTTAGTCGTTCTTCGTCTTGACGACTTTCTTGCCGCGATAGTAGCCGTTCGGGCTGACGTGGTGACGCAGATGCACTTCACCCGTGCTCGGCTCGACTGCCAGCGGCGCTGCCGTCAGGAAATCGTGCGAACGATGCATGCCGCGCTTCGACGGCGACTTCTTGTTTTGCTGGACTGCCATGACTAACTCCTAAAAATTTTCCGGATTCTAACACAGCCCGATCCGGCGCTTAACTACCCTGGCCCCACGGCCTCAACGCCTTCCCGCGCCACACTGCTTAATGTTGCTTGCCGCCGTCCCCGCCCTTCTTCAGCGCGTCGAGCGCCGCGAACGGATTCGGCCGTTTGCCTTCGTCCTCGGCCTCGCCGGATTCGTCATCCGTTTCGGCCTCGGGACCGCTCACGCCCGATACGAGGCTTTCGTGAACCGCCGGGCAAACCTCGTGTTTCGGCACGAGCGGCAGCGAAAGCAGCAATTCCTCTTCGATCAAGTCGACGAGATCGAACTGGCGTGAGCCCACGATCACATCGGCTTCATCGTCTTCGAGCGAAAATTCTTCAGCTTCTTCTTCGGTGGCGACGACGCGGTACACCATGTCGACGTCGAACGCCTGCTGGTACGGGGTCATGCAGCGCTGGCACTCGAGCCACGCGCTGCCGTGCAGCGCGAGCCGCAGATACGGCTGCTGCCCGTCGGTGCCGTCGTCCTGCAACTCGGACTGGACGAACCCTTCCGCCTGCCACGTGAAGACCGTGTCGCGGTCTGGCGCGTCCGCCGGTACTTCGTTTAACATGCGCGGCAGTTGCGAGAGACGCACCGCGCCGGCTGCCTGCCGCCCGCTGCGGGCGAATTCGAACAGATCGACCGCGTGCGGATCAAGCGTAACTGCAGGTTTGCCAGAAGAGGGATTCATGTGCGCTCCTGCGTGTCGGTTCGGCTCTGCACCGAGAACATCCGAAGACTCGACGGGTACGCCGAACGAAACCCATCGATGAAAAGCGGGAAAGCATACCGTTTTTATCTTTTCCGGTCAATTACTTAAAGCCCTCGCCCGCGCACCGCGGCGTCGCATTTTTACGACTCACCGACTCTTTCCGACCATGCAGGACACCGTTTCCAGCCCGCCGCGGCTGATTCTCGCCTCCAGTTCCCGCTACCGGCGCTCGCTGCTCGAGCGGCTTCACGTGCCGTTCGACGTCGTGTCGCCTGACCTCGACGAGACGCCGCTGCCGGGCGAATCGCCGTCCGCCACCGCGCTGCGCCTCGCCGCCACGAAAGCGCGCACGGTCGCCGCCGGCGCCGACGCGCCGCACGGCGTGCTCGTGATCGGCTCCGACCAGGTCGCCACCTTCGACGGGCAACAGATCGGCAAGCCCGGCACCCATGCGCGCGCGCTCGAGCAGCTCGTCGCGATGCAGGGCCGGGAGGTCGAATTCCATAGCGCGCTCAGCCTGTTCGACAGCCGCACCGGCACGACGCAGAGCGAGGACATCGTGACCCGCGTGCGCTTTCGCACGCTGCCCGAGGCCGAGCTCGACGCCTACCTGCGCGCCGAGACGCCCTACGACGTCGCAGGCAGCGCGAAATCCGAAGGGCTCGGCATCGCGCTGCTCGACGCGATCGACTCGGACGACCCGACCGCGCTCGTCGGCCTGCCGCTGATCGCGCTCACACGGATGTTGCGCGCCGCCGGCTATCCGCTGTTCGCCGCGCACGGAGAGCACGCATGACGGCCGGCACCCTCTACCTCGTCCCGAACACGCTCGGCGACGGCGACGCGTCGATGCTGGCCGCGGTGCTGCCCGCCGCCGTGCAGGCGCGCGCAGGCACGCTCGGCTACTACATCGGCGAGAACGCGAAGACGACCCGCGCATTCCTGAAGAAGATCGGCACCACGCGGCCGATCCAGGAGATCGAGATCCGCGAGCTGAACGTCAACACGCCGGCGGGCGAGATCGAGCGGCTGCTGGCGCCGGTGCTGGCAGGCGCGGACGCCGGGCTCGTGTCCGAGGCCGGCTGCCCGGCCGTCGCCGACCCGGGCGCGCTGCTGGTGCGCCGCGCGCACGAGCGCGGCGTGAAGGTCGTGCCGCTCGTCGGCCCCAGCTCGATCCTGCTCGCGCTGATGGCGTCGGGCCTGAACGGCCAGAGCTTCGCGTTCCACGGCTACCTGCCCGTCGACGCCGCCGCGCGCGCGAAACGCCTGCGCGAGCTCGAGCAGCATTCGCGCAAGGCGCGCCAGACGCAGATCTTCATCGAGACACCCTATCGCAACCACGCGATGCTCGACACGCTCGTCGCGACCTGCGCGCCGTCCACGCTGATCTGCGTCGCGGCCGACCTGACGCTCGCGAGCGAGACGATCGCGAGCCGCACGGTGGCGGAATGGAAAAAGGCGCCGGTGCCCGATCTGCACAAGCGCCCTGCGATCTTCCTGCTGCTCGCGAACTGACCCTTCGCCGAGCGCGCCCCGGAGCGGGCGCGCGTCAGCGCAGGCTCACCTGCGCGCCCGACGAAAGCGCCTTCATCGCGGCGTTCCCGACGGCCGCGCCGAAACGGCGCGCGACGCGGTTGCTCAGGCTCTCCTTCACCGTGTAGTCGACGAGGTCGGGTGCCTTCAGCACGTCGCGCGCGACCGTGTCGGTCGTGCCGAAGCCGTCCGCGAGGCCGAGCTCGACACTCTTCTCGCCGGTCCAGAACAGGCCGCTGAACATGTCCGGGGTCTCGCGCAGGCGGGCGCCCCGGCCGTCCTTCACGGCCTTGATGAACTGCGCATGCACCTGGCCGAGCATCTGCTGCGCGTGCGCGTCCATCTTCGGCGTTTCCGGCGAGAACGGATCGTAAAAGCCCTTGTTCTCGCCCGACGTGTGCAGGCGCCGCTCGACGCCGAGCTTGCTCATCAGGCCAGTGAAGCCGAAGCCGTCCATCAGCACGCCGATCGAGCCGACGATGCTGGCCTTGTCGACGTAGATCCGGTCGGCCGCCGCCGCGATGTAGTAGCCGCCCGACGCGCACATGTCGCCGACGACCACGTACAGCGGCTTTTTCGGATACTTCGCGCGCAGCCGGCGGATCTCGTCGTAGACGATGCCGGCCTGCACCGGGCTGCCGCCCGGGCTGTTGATGTGCAGCACGACACCCACCGTGCCGTCGTCGTCGAACGCGTCGTCGAGCGCGGACGTGATGTCCTCCGCATTCGCCTGACCGCCCGCCGCGATTTCACCGTCGATCGTCACGAGCGCCGTGTGGCGGCCGGTCGAGATCTTCGACTCGCCCGACAAATCGATCACCGCGAACGCCAGCACGAGCAGCACCGCCAGGAACGCGAAGCGGAAGAAGATCTTCCAGCGCCGCGCCGCGCGCTGCTCCCGGATCGCCGCAAGCGCGATCCGCTCGAGCGCGGCGCGCTCCCAGCTGTCGGAACGGGAAGAGGAATCGGGAGAAATCGGTTGATCGGCCATGTGTTGTTTTCGTCAGTCAGGGGTCGCGGGACGCAGGTCCTGGTCGGGCGACCAGAACACCGCCCGACCGTCGGGCGTGTCGCGCTCGTCGACTTCGACGGGCCGCAACTGCGCACCGCGGCACGGGCCGCCGACGCATTTGCCGGTGTCCGGCGCATAAATCGCGCCATGCGTCGCGCACATCAAGTATAAGCCGGACGATTCGAAGAACTGCCCTTCGGCCCAGTCGAGTTCCATCGGCACATGCGCGCAGCGGTTCAGATAGCCGTACGCGCGGCCCTCGTAGCGCACGAAAAACACGACCGCCTGCTCGCCGCGCAGCGTCGCGTCGACACGCACGCCGGCGCCACCATCGGCCAGCGCGTCCGACGCGCACACGCGCACCGGCGCGACACCGGTCGCGCCGCTCATGCGTGCTCGCGCAGCCAGACGGCCAGCGCCTCCACGTCGGGCGCGACGAAGCGCGGTTCGAGCGCCGCGAGCGCGTCGGCGGAGTGCGCGCCGTATGCGACGCCGACTCCGGCCGCTCCGGCACTCGCCGCCATCTGCAGGTCGTGCGTCGTGTCGCCGATCATCACGGTGCGCGCAAGATCCTGCCCCAATTCACGGGTCAACTCGTGCAGCATCGCCGGATGCGGCTTCGAGAACGTCTCGTCCGCGCAGCGCGTCGCGTCGAACAGGCTCGTCAGCTTCGCCTGGTCGAGCGCGCGGTTCAGCCCGACCCGCCCCTTGCCGGTCGCGACCGCCAGCAGGTAGCCGGTGTCGCGCAGCTCCACCAGCAACTCGCGCACGCCGGCGAACAGCTCGATGCGCTGATCCTTGATCACGTAGTGGTAACGATAGCGCTCGGCGAGGCGCGGATAGTCGGACGGATCGAGGGTCGGAGCGGTAATCTGCAGCGCGTCGCGCAGGCCGAGCCCGATCACGTAACGGGCGGCCTCGTCGGACGGCGCGGGCAAACCGAGATCGCGACACGCGGCCTGGATACTGTAGGCGATGTGCGCCGTCGAATCCATCAGCGTGCCGTCCCAGTCGAAGACGATCAGGTCAAATTGCTGTCGAGCCATGCGTATCATGCTGTGTCGCGCAATGCGTTCAGTTGGTCGAGAAAACGCCGGCACTCGTCCGGCAGCGGCGCGTCGAACTGCAGCGCCTCGCCTGTCAGCGGGTGTGCGAGCCGCAGCCGGTGTGCGTGCAGGAACATCCGCTTGAGCGACGGCTGCGCGTTCGCGCGCGCCAGCGCCTTGTTCAGCGCGAAATCGCCATACTTGGCGTCGCCGACGATCGGCAGGCCGAGGTGCGCGAGATGCACGCGGATCTGATGGGTACGCCCCGTCTTGAGTTCCGCTTCGACGAGCGCGTATTCCGGCCAGCGCTCGACGAGGTTGAACACGGTATGCGACGGCAACCCGTCGTCCTGGACGCGCACCCGGCGCTCCCCTTCCGGGGTCGAATACTTGAAAAGCGGCACCTTCACCGCGCGGCGGCGGCCCCAGTCGGACAGCCACTCGCCGTGCACACAGGCATAGTAACGCTTGTCCATCCGGTTCTCCCGGATCTGCTCGTGCAGGCCGACGAGCGCCGAGCGCTTTTTCGCGAGCATCAGGATGCCGGACGTCTCGCGGTCGAGACGATGGACCAGCTCGAGGAACTTCGCGTGCGGGCGCGCCTGGCGCATCTGCTCGATCACGCCGAACGCGACGCCGCTGCCGCCATGCACCGCGACGCCGGCCGGCTTGTCGATGACGACCATCGCGTCGTCCTCGTACAGCACGTCGAAATGGCCGGGCGGCACGATCGGCGTGTCCGCCCGCGCGAGGTCGGCGGCCGCCACGCGCACCGGCGGCACGCGCACGACGTCGCCCAGCGCGAGCCGGTACTGCGCGTCGATCCGGCCCTTGTTGACGCGGACCTCGCCGCTCCTCAGGATCCGGTAAATATGGCTTTTCGGCACGCCTTTGCAGACGCGCAACAGGAAATTGTCGATCCGCTGACCGGCCGAGCCCTCGTCGATTTCGATCATCGAGACCTGACCGCTTGCAACTGGATTACGGGATGTTTTGCCTAACTCTTTCATACTGAATATAATTTTGCCCAGCCTTCCGCGGTGGACGACCTGATCGGCCGATTCCGGGCGGACTGAGCGAGGCGCAAGCGCAAACGCTTATTTTACTTGCGCCGGGGGCGCGCTGCTCGCCCCGTATAAACGAGAAGCAGCAAGTTGCACGCACGGTGTCTGCAAGCAGGCAAGGATCGCGCCCACAGGCGGATTCGGTCGGCAAGACGCCGCGGTAACGGAATGTTGGTCGAAAAGAATTCAGTGGGCAGCCCGGCGGCGCGCGATGCGCGCCCCGCCGGGCTGCCAGTTGCGAAAATTACGGCGTGCGCCCGGATGCTCTCCCGCGAAGAGTGCGGGATCTGGCGACGTCAAACCAGGGAAGAACACCCCAGGCGGGAAAGTCGGGCTGGATTCGATACTCCCCGCTGCGGCCCAGCCGCAGCATCTGCCGCCAGACGGCGCCGCGCACGAATCATGGCGCCGCGCCGGCGGCAATGCCCGGTCACAGGCTTAGCGCGCTTTTGCAGCGCGCGGAGTGTCGACGCCGTGCTTTGAAGCCGTATTCGCAGGTGCCCCATGGCCGCCGGCCCCGTCGTTCGGGCCCCGGCCCCGTCAGGCAATTCTCCCGCCATCGTTCTCGCTCCAGCGTGCTTGTGACAACACAACAAGGCGCGGCCTGCCGTCGACCCCGCCCTTGCGGCTGACACCCGCGAGGCACCCGCAGCAGAGCCGCCTGGAGTCGTTCATGAAACGCATGCTGTTCAATGCGACGCAGCAGGAAGAATTGCGCGTCGCCATCGTCGATGGGCAGAAGCTCATCGACATCGACATCGAGACCGCCGGCCGCGAACAGCGCAAAGGCAACATCTACAAAGGTGTCATCACCCGCATCGAACCCTCCCTCGAAGCGTGCTTCGTCAATTACGGCGAGGATCGCCACGGCTTCCTGCCGTTCAAGGAAGTCGCCCGCCAGTATTTCCGGGAAGGCATCGACATGCGCTCGGCGCGCATCCAGGATGCGCTGCGCGAAGGCCAGGAGCTGATCGTCCAGGTCGAGAAGGAAGAGCGCGGCAACAAGGGCGCGGCGCTGACGACGTTCATCTCGCTCGCCGGCCGCTACCTGGTGCTGATGCCGAACAACCCGCGCGGCGGCGGCGTGTCGCGCCGCATCGAGGGCGACGAGCGCCAGGAGCTGCGCGAGACGATGGCGCAGCTGCAGATCCCCGACGGCATGAGCATGATCGCCCGCACCGCGGGCATCGGCCGCAGCGCCGAGGAACTGCAGTGGGACCTGAACTACCTGCTGCAGCTCTGGCGCGCGATCGAAGCGGCGTCGCAAAGCGGCCATCCGGGCCAGCCGATCCTGATCTATCTGGAATCGAGCCTCGTGATCCGCGCGATCCGCGACTATTTCCAGCCGGACATCGGTGAAATCCTGATCGACACGACCGAGATCTACGATCAGGCCCGCGCATTCATGGACATCGTGATGCCGGATAACGTCTCCAAGGTGAAGCGTTATCACGACGATGTGCCCCTCTTTTCCCGCTTCCAGATCGAGCACCAGATCGAGACCGCGTACTCGCGCACGGTGCCGCTGCCGTCGGGCGGCGCGATCGTGATCGACCACACCGAGGCGCTCGTCGCGATCGACGTGAACTCGGCGCGCGCGACCAAGGGCGCGGACATCGAGGAAACGGCGACCCGCACGAACCTCGAGGCGGCCGACGAAGTGGCCCGCCAGCTGCGCCTGCGCGACCTGGGCGGCCTGATCGTGATCGATTTCATCGACATGGAATCGTCGAAGAGCCAGCGCGAGGTCGAGCAACGCCTGAAGGACGCGCTCAAGCACGACCGCGCCCGCGTGCAGATGGGCAAGATCTCCCGCTTCGGCCTGATGGAGCTGTCGCGCCAGCGGCTGCGCCCGGCACTGTCCGAAGGCAGCCACGTGACCTGCCCGCGCTGCAACGGTACCGGCCACATCCGCGACACCGAATCGTCCGCGCTGCAGGTCCTGCGGATCATTCAGGAAGAGGCGATGAAGGAGAACACCGCGGCGATCCACTGCCAGGTGCCGGTCGAAGTGACCGCCTTCCTGCTCAACGAGAAGCGTCAGGAAATCAACAAGATCGAGTCGCGCTTCAAGGTCGGCGTCGTGCTGATCCCGAACAAGCACCTCGATACGCCGCACTACAAGCTCGAGCGCCTGCGCCACGACGACGCGCGCCTCGACGAGCCGCGCGCATCGTGGAAGATGGCCGAGGAAGCCGCCCGCGAAATGGAGTCGGAAACCGGCTACAGCAAGCGTGCCGCGGAAGTGAAGCCGAAGCAGGAAGCCGTGGTCAAGGGCATCACGCCGGAGCGTCCGGCGCCGAGCCCGGCCCCGCAGCGCCCGGCCGCCCCCGAGCCGGCGCCGGTTGCGCCGCCGCCCCCCGCGCGCGGCGGCATCATGGGCTGGATCAAGAACCTGTTCGGCATGCAGCCGGCAGCGCCGCAGCCCGCCCCGGAACCCGCGAAGGAGCAGGCCGCACGCCCGGCCCGCGAGCGTACCGAGAAGACCGAGCGCACCGAGCGCGGCGGTGATCGCAACCGCAACCGCCGCGGCGGCACGCAGCAGCCGCAAGGCGGCCGAGAGCAGGCAGCTGCCGGCCGCGGCGGCCAGCCGCAACGCCCGGAACGCGAAGGCAAGGAACCGCGCGAAGCACGCGAAGCACGCGAAGGCCGTGAAGGCCGTGAAGGCCGCGGCAATCGTGAGGCACGCGAGGGTCGTGAAGCTCGCGAAGGCCGTGAGCCGCGCGAGGGTCGTGAGCCGCGTGAGGCCCGCGAAGCTCGTGAACCGCGTGAGGCCCGTGAGCCGCGCGAGGGTCGCGAACCGCGTGAGGCCCGTGAGCCGCGTGAGGCCCGTGAGCCGCGCGAGGGTCGCGAACCGCGTGAGGCCCGTGAACCGCGCGAAGCTCGTGAGCCGCGCGAAGTGCGCGAGCAGCCGGAAGCCGTCGAGGCCGGACGCGGCGAGCGTCAGGAACGCGGCGAACGCCGTGAGCGCGGCGAGCGCCGCAAGCCGGTCCAGCATGCCGCAACGCTCGAGACCGTCACCCGTGGCGAAAGCGCGCCGCACGCCGAGCCAGCCGTCGAGAACGACATGGCCCTGCCCGGCGCCGAAGTGATGACAGACGCGGAAGCCGCCGCACGCGACGGCGAAGAGCGCCGCCGCCGCCGCCGCGGCCGCCGTGGCGGTCGCCGCGAGCGTGAAGAGGAAGGCGCACTCGTCGCCCATGCCGCGGAAGGCGACGAAGGCGAGTCGATCGCCGCGCCGGGCGCGGAGTCCGAGGCGCACGCAACGGCAGGTGAAGCCGCCATCCACGCGGCCGCACCGGTTGCGGTGGCAGCCATTGGCGCCGTCGTGGCCGAAGCCGTGCATGCCGAGACGGTCGAGCCGGTTGCGGCAAGCACGCCGGCTGCCGCCGACGCGCAGCCTGAATCGGCACGCGCCGGCGAAGCCGCGCCTGTCGCGGCCGAGGTCGCGGTCCAACCCGCCGCAGCAGCCGAGCCGACGCCGGCCCCGGCCGCTCCGGCCATCGCGGAAACGTCGCCGGCTCCTGTCGCCGAAGCAGCTCCGGCGCCTGCCGTCGAAGCAGAACCGGCCCACGCCGAACCGGCACCCGTCGAAGCCGTCGCGCCCGCACCCGTTGCGGAACGCGTGCAGCCGGCCGCGGCCGCACCGGCGGCGGCGAACCTCGATACGGTGCTCGAGCAAGCCGGGCTCGTCTGGGTGAACACGGACGCCGACAAGTTCCGCGCGGCCCAGGACGCCGCTGCGCACCTCCCGCAGGCGACGCGCGTGCCGCGCGAGCGCAAGGCGCTGCCGGCGGTCGACTCGACGCCGATGCAGCAGGTCGAAACGCATCACTGATCGCGTCGCGCACGCGACGCAAGGCCCGCCTCGGCGGGCCTTGATCGGACGACCAGCCCGATCCCTGCCCGGCGGACCACGCCGGGCAGGGATTTTTTTCGTCCGTGCTCCGGGTTTCCGCTCACCGGCCGAGCCGGATGCCTGCGGCTAAAATACAAGCCTGGCTCGCACTTCTATCATCATGTCCCGACGCATCATTCCCCTCGCCGACGTCAGCGCGGTTCCGGACGTCTCCGGCGCGGCGCACACTCCCGACGGGACATTGCGCGACACGTTCGCGCGGCCGCTGCGCGATCTGCGCATTTCGGTGACGGATCGCTGCAACTTCCGCTGCGTCTACTGCATGCCGCGCGCGGTGTTCGACAAGGACTATCCATTTCTGCCGCACAGCGCGCTGCTGACCTTCGAGGAAATCGAACGGGTCGCGCGCCTGTTCGTCGCGCACGGCGTCGAGAAGATCCGCATCACCGGCGGCGAGCCGCTGCTGCGCAAGAACCTCGAATTCCTGATCGAGCGCCTCGCGCGGCTGACGACGCACGACGGACGCCCGCTCGACCTGACCCTGACCACCAACGGCTCGCTGCTCGCCCGCAACGCGCGCGCGCTGAAGGATGCCGGCCTGTCACGCGTGTCGGTGAGCCTCGACGCGCTCGACGACGCGCTGTTCAAGCGCATGAACGACGCCGACTTCGCGAGCGCCGACGTGCTCGACGGCATCTTCGCCGCCCAGGACGCCGGCCTCGCGCCGGTGAAGGTCAACATGGTGGTCAAGCGCGGCACGAACGACGGCGAGATCCTGCCGATGGCGCGGCGGTTTCGCGGCACGGGTGTCGTGCTGCGCTTCATCGAGTACATGGACGTCGGCACGTCGAACGGCTGGAACATGGCCGAGGTGCTGCCGTCCGCCGACGTCGTCGCGCGAATCGATCGGGAATTTCCGCTCGTCCCGCTCGAAGCCCACAGTGCCGCCGAAACCGCGCAGCGCTGGGGCTATGCGGACGGCGGTGGCGAGATCGGCGTCATCTCCTCGGTCACGCAGGCGTTCTGCGGCGACTGCACGCGCGCGCGCCTGTCGACCGAGGGCAAGCTGTACCTGTGCCTCTTCGCGACGGCCGGGCACGATCTGCGCGCGCTCGTACGCGGCGGCGCGAGCGATGCCGAGATCGCCACCGCCATCGCACGGATCTGGCAACGCCGCACCGACCGCTACTCGCTGCTGCGCGGCGGCACGTCAGCCGAGGCCGCCGAAGCCGCGGGCAAGCGCATCGAAATGTCGTACATCGGCGGCTGAACGCCGCCAGCCAACCCTGCCCGATGACTCACGCCCCCTCTCCCGCCATTACCGGCCTGCTGCTCGCAGGCGGCCGCGCGACGCGCATGGACGGCGCCGACAAGGGACTGCAGACGCTGCACGACGCGCCGCTCGCGCTGCACGTGCTGCGCCGCCTCGCGCCGCAAGTCGATGAAATCGTCGTCAGCGCGAACCGCCACCTCGACCGCTACGCCGAGTTGGGCGCGCCGTACCACGCACGCGTCGTGCCGGACGCGACGCCGGATTTCCCCGGGCCGCTCGCGGGCCTGCTCGCCGGCATGCGCGCCGCGCGCGCGCCGCTCGTCGCGTGCGCGCCGTGCGACACGCCGTTCCTGCCGGCCGAGCTGGTCGCCCGGCTCCATGCCGCACTCGACGCGCAACAGGCTGACATCGCGATGGCGGTCACGGTCGACGCACACGCGCATCGCGCGCCGCAGCCGACCTTCGCGCTGTTGCGAACCGCCCTCGCCGACGACCTCGCCGCGTCGCTCGCGGCGGGCGAGCGCAAGGTGCGTGCGTGGTACGCACGCCACAAGACCGTCGAAGTCGAGTTTCGCGACGAGCGTGCGTTTTACAATGCCAACTCCTGGCAGGAACTCGCCGCGCTGGCCCGTCGCTGACGGGCCGCGTGCGCTTCCTGCGCGCCGCTCGCCGCATGCGACGCCGCGCCCGCGCGCCGCTGTCGGCATGCCGGCCATGAACACGATACGCCTCGCGGCGCCGCCCGACTCATGACCACGCAGACCTCGTCCGATTCCCGCCCCGCTCCCGGCCACGATGCGCCGCTGACGCTCGCCGATGCCCAGGCCCTGGCGCTTCGCTTCGCCGTGCCGGTCGGCGCGTGCGATACCGTGCCGCTGCACGACGCGCTCGGCCGGGTGCTCGCTCACGACGTCCAGGCACCGTTCGACATTCCCGCGTACGACAACT
The DNA here is from genome assembly GCF_000687455.2 of Burkholderia sp. lig30. Classification (GTDB taxonomy): domain Bacteria; phylum Pseudomonadota; class Gammaproteobacteria; order Burkholderiales; family Burkholderiaceae; genus Burkholderia. The sequence continues at coordinate 31,351 of NZ_JGVW01000072.1, read as the reverse complement.
CGGCGATGGACGGCTATGCGTTCGACGGCGTCGAACTGGCGCACGGCGCGCCCGACGGCAGCGTCACGCTCGCGATCGCGGGCGCCGCGTTCGCCGGCCATCCTTTCGACGGCGCCGTGCCCGCGGGCGGCTGCATCCGCATCATGACGGGCGCGCCGGTGCCGGCCGGATGCGACACGGTGATTCCGCAGGAGCGCGTCGACGCGCAAGCCGGCACGATTCGCTTCGCCGTGCGCGACGTGCCGCGAGGCGCGAACTGCCGCAAGGCGGGCGAGGATCTCGCGCGCGGCGCCTGCGCGCTCGCCGCCGGCCGCGTCCTGCGCGCCGCGGATCTCGGCCTGCTCGCGTCGTTCGGCATCGCCGCGATCGCCGTCCGCCGCCGCCTGCGCGTCGCCGTGTTCTCCACCGGCGACGAGCTGCGCGCACCGGGCGAGCCGCTCGCTCCCGGCATGCTCTATGACAGCAATCGCGTGATGCTGCTCGCGATGCTCGCCAGCCTGAACGTCGAGCCGCTCGACCTCGGCATCGTGCGGGACGATCCCGCCGCGCTCGAGGCGGCGGTCCGCGACGCCGCCGCGCGCGCCGATGCGATCGTCACGTCGGGCGGCGTGTCGGCCGGCGAGGCGGATTTCACGCGCGACGTGATGGCGCGGCTCGGCGACGTCACGTTCGCCAGCCTCGCGCTGCGCCCCGGCCGCCCGCTCGCGTGCGGCGCCGTAGCGCCCGGCGTGCCGTTCTTCGGCCTGCCCGGCAACCCGGTCGCGGCCGCCGTGACGTTCGACGCAATCGTGCGTCCCGCGCTGCTGGCAATGGCCGGCGCACAGACGCCATCGCCCGCAATGTACACGGCGCTCAGCACGCATGCGCTGAAAAAGCGCCCGGGCCGCACCGAATATCTGCGCGGCATCGCCACGCGCGCCGCCGACGGCCGCTGGCACGTCGCGCCGGCGGGGTCGCAAAGCTCCGCGTCGCTGAGCGGCCTGAGCGCGGCCAACTGCTTCATCGTGCTCGGGCACGATGCGGCGGCCATCGACGCCGGCATGCCGGTCGACATCCTGCCGTTCGACGGCACGATCTGAATTCCAATCCCAGCACATTTCTACGGGGCAATACGAACATGAAGAAACAAATTTCCTCGATCGCCGCGGGGCAGACCGCCAAGGCGCTGATCCTCGTCTACCTGACCTTCAGCGTGCCGATCGTGCTGCTCGGCATTCTCGTCGCGTACATCCGCTACGGGATGGTCGAGCTCAGCACGATCCTGAGCGCGCTGCTGCTGAACGCGATCCTGGGATTCGTGCTGCTGTGGATCGCGTGCCATGCGTACAACTGGGTCGCGTCGCGTTTCGGCGGCATCGAGATCGTGCTGTCCGACCCGCCGGAGGAAGCATGAGCGGCGCCGCGACCCTCCGCGCGGCCGAGGCCCGCGATGTCGGCGCGATCCTCGCGCTGATGCGCGAACTGGCCGATTTCGAGAAGCTCACGCACCTGTTCGTCGCCACCGGGGACGACCTCGCCGACGCACTGTTCGGCCCCCGCCCGTCCGCGGAGGCGCTCGTCGCCGAGCGCGACGGCGCGATCGTCGGCTACGCGCTGTTCTTCCACAATTACTCGACCTTCCTGGGCCGCCGCGGCCTGTATCTGGAAGATCTCTACGTGCAGCCGTCGCAGCGCGGCACCGGCCTCGGCACGGCGATGCTGAAGCGGCTCGCCGCGCTGGCCGTCGAGCGCCGCTGCGCCCGTTTCGAATGGTCGGTGCTCGACTGGAACCAGCCGGCGATCGACTTCTATCAGAAGATGGGCGCGACCGTGATGCCCGACTGGCGCATCGTGCGCGTGACGGGCGACGCGCTCGCCACGCTCGCGGGCTGACGCCGGCCGCGCGGCTCATTCAGCGACAAGGGGCGCCTCGGCGCCCCTTGCACTTTTCGCACACGCGCGCCGGCCGGCATGCGCGCGAGACGGATCACGCGTCGTCGTTGTCCGCGCCGTCGGCGCCCAGCAGGCCCGCCGCCGTGTCGCCGGGCAGCGCTTCGACCTCTTTGAGCTTGCGGTTCATCACGCGCGTGCGCTGCTCGGCCGCCTCGATCGAGCGCGTGACCGTCTCGAGCTGGGACTTGGTGCGCGCGAGCACGTCGCCGAACTTGCCGAACTCCGTCTTCACCGCACCGAGCACCTGCCACACCTCGCTCGAGCGCTTTTCGATCGCGAGCGTCCTGAACCCCATCTGCAGGCTGTTCAGCAGCGCGGTCAGCGTCGTCGGGCCGGCCACCGTCACGCGATAGTCGCGCTGCAGCAGGTCGGTCAGCCCGGGGCGGCGCAGGATTTCCGCGTACAGGCCCTCGGTCGGCAGGAACAGCAGCGCGAAATCGGTCGTGTGCGGCGGCGCGACGTACTTCTCGGCGATCGTGCGCGCCTCAGCCCGCACGCGCGCCTCGAGCGCGCGCGCCGCTTCGTCGACCGCAGCCGCATCCGCGCGCTCCTGCGCGTCGATCAGCCGCTCATAGTCCTCGCGCGGGAATTTCGCGTCGATCGGCAGCCAGACCGGCTGCGCGTCGCCGCCACCCTCCTGACGCCCCGGCAGGCGGATCGCGAACTCGACCCGCTCGCTGCTCTTCGGCACGGTCGCGACGTTCTTCGCGTACTGGTCCGGCGTCAGCATCTGCTCGAGCAATGCCTCGAGCTGCACTTCGCCCCAGGTGCCGCGCGTCTTCACGTTGGTCAGCACCTTCTTCAGGTCGCCGACGCCCGCCGCGAGCGTCTGCATCTCGCCGAGCCCGCGATGCACCTGCTCGAGCCGGTCGGACACCAGCTTGAACGATTCGCCGAGCCGTTGCTCGAGCGTGGCGTGCAGCTTCTCGTCCACCGTGCGGCGCATTTCCTCGAGCTTGGCCGCGTTGTTCGTCTCGATTTCCTTCAGGCGCTGCTCGAGCGTCGCGCGCACTTCGCCGATGCGCCGGTCGTTCGCCTCGGTGAGCTGGGTGAGCTGGCGGTTGAGCGTCTCGCCGAACAGCCTGAGCGCCGTGCCCTGCTCGTCGCGCGCCTGCTGCGCCTGCCGGTGCAGGCTCTCGCGCATCGCGTCGAAATGCTGCGTGTTCGCGGCGACGAGCTTCGCGAGCTGCTGCGCGAACCCGTCGATCTGGTTGTTCTGCACGGTCGCGACGCTCGTAAGCTGCGCGGCGAGCGTCTGCTGCAGCCGCGCGAAGCTGCCCGCCATCTCGGTACGCGAGCCGCGCGAGCTTTCGACGATCTCGCCGCGCAGCTCGCGTTCGAGCCGCTCGTACGCGCGCGCCTGCTCGTGCGCCGCGTCCTCGATCTGCTCGCCGAGCAGCGCCGCGTCGTCGTTGCGGCCCGCGCCGCGCGCGACGATGACGAGCGCCACCGCCAGCGCGACGGCCAGCAGGATGACCGCCGCGATCAACAACGTCGTCGTCATGCGCGCGCCTTCCCGATGACCTCGGGGTTGACCGGATTCGGCGGGCGCCCCGCGCGCGGCCCCTCGCCGAGCGCGGCGATCAGGTTGTCGGCGGCAAGGTTCGCCATCGCGCGGCGCGTCTTCTCGGTCGCGCTCGCGATGTGCGGCGTCAGCACGACGTTCGGCACGTCGAGCAGCGCCGGGTTCAGCTTCGGCTCGCCCTCGAACACGTCGAGGCCCGCCGCGGCGATCCGCTTGTCGCGCAGCGCGGCGGCGAGCGCCGCGTCGTCGACGATCCCGCCGCGCGCGATGTTGGTCAGCGTCGCGGTGGGCTTCATCAGTGCGAGTTCGGCCGCGCCGATCGTGTGGTGATTTTCCTTCGTGTACGGCAGCACGAGCACGACGTGATCGGCACGCGCGAGCAGCGCTTCCTTCGACACGTATTCGGCATTCAGCGCCGCCTCGATCTCGGGCGCGACCCGCGAGCGGTTGTGGTAGATCACCTGCATGTCGAAGCCGCGCGCGCGCCGCGCGAGCGCCTGGCCGATGCGGCCCATGCCGATGATGCCGAGCGTCGCGCCATGCACGTCACTGCCGAGAAAGCCGTCGTATTCCCACTTCTGCCAGCGCCCGGCGCGCAGCCAGTGCTCGGACTCCGAGATGCGGCGCGCGGCGGCCATCATCAGCGCCCAGCCGAAATCGGCGGTGGATTCGTTCAGCACGTCCGGCGTATTGGTGCCAAGCACGTTCGCCGCGTTGAACGCGGCCATGTCGAAGTTGTTGTAGCCAACGGCCATGTTCGACACGACGCGCAGCCGGGGCGCGGCCGCCAGCGTCGACGCGCCGATCGGGTCGCCCGCGGTCAGCGCGCCATCCTTGTCGGCGAGCCGCGCGGCGAGCGCATCGGGCGCGAGCGCGTCGCCGTTGTTCCAGTCGACGTCGAAATGCTGCCTGAGCCGTTCGACCACGTCCGGAAAGATCGCCCGCGCAACCAGGATCTTCTGCATCATCCTCTCCCTGTCCCGCATGCGGCGCGCATCGCGCGATGTGCCGCATGCCCATCGTTGAAAATCGCCAGCTTACGCCGGGAAGAATATCCACGTCGTCAGCAGGAATACCGGCACCAGCACGGCCACCGCCCAGCCGACATACGCGAAGAAGCTCGGCATCTTCACGCCGCGCGACTCGGCGATCGCCTTCACCATGAAGTTCGGCGCATTGCCGATGTAGCTGTTCGCGCCCATGAACACCGCGCCCGCGGAAATCGCGGCGAGCGTCGTCGCCCCCGTGGTCATCAGCGACACCGCGTCGCCGCCCGCGAGGTTGAAGAACACCAGGTAAGTCGGCGCGTTGTCGAGGAACGACGACAGCAGGCCGGTCGCCCAGAAGTACATCGCATCGACCGGCTTGCCGTCCGGCCCGGTGACAAGATGGACGATCGTCGCGAACGCGCCGTCGGCGCCCGCACGCAGGATCACGATCACCGGCGCGATCGTCACGAAGATGCCCGCGAACAGCTTCGCGACCTCCTCGATCGGCGCCCAGTTGAACGCGTTGCCCTCGCGCGCGGAGCGCGGCGTGAGTGCGAGCGACGCGAACGTGACGCCGACGAGCGCCGCGTCGCGAACGACGTTCTGCAGCGCGACGCGCGTGCCCCACACATCGAATGTGACACCGGGCTTCCAGATGCCGCTCATCAGCACGAGCGCGATCACCGCGGCGAGCAGCACGAAGTTGATCTTGCCGTCGATCGACAGCGCGGCGTCGTCGGGCGTCGGGTCGAGGGCGGCCGGACGCGCCTCGCCGCCCGTCCGGTAGAAATGCGTGTCGAGCAGGTAGAACACCGTCAGCAGCACCGCACAGATGAACAGCATCGGCAGCGCGAGATGCGCGGTCGTCCAGAAGAAGCTCACGCCGTTCAGGAAGCCGAGGAACAGCGGCGGATCGCCGAGCGGCGACAGCGAGCCGCCCGCGTTCGCGACGAGGAAGATGAAGAAGATCACGACGTGCACGACGTGCTTGCGGTTGTCGTTCGCACGCAGCAGCGGCCGGATCAGCAGCATCGCCGCGCCGGTCGTGCCCATCACGCTCGCGAGCACCGTGCCGAGCGCGAGGATGGCGGTGTTGAGGCGCGGCGTGCCGTGCAGGTTGCCGTTCACGCAGATGCCGCCCGCCACCGTGTACAGCGCCGTCAGCAGCACGATGAACGGGATGTACTCGTCGAGCAGCGCATGCACGAGCGTGCCGAACGCGGTGCCGGCGCCGAACACGGCGGCGAACGGGATCAGGAACGCGGTCGCCCACGCGGCCGCGATCTTGCCGAAGTGGTGATGCCAGAACACCGGCGCGGCGAGCGGGAACAGCGCGATGGACAACAGGACCCCGGCGAACGGGACACCCCAGAGTGCGGACAGGGTGGCGCCGTCGAGTGTCGCGGCCGACGCGAGCGCGGGAGCCGCGCCAAGCGCAGCCCCCGACGCCATGCCCGCCCAGGCGGCATGTCGTTTCATGGTGACTTCCTTTCGAGATGCGGCGGGTGCAGGCGCCTAACGCGTCACGCGCCGCGCACGACGATCGCGTGCACGCGATACGGGCCGTGCGCACCCAGCACGATGGTTTGCTCGATGTCGCCCGTGCGCGACGGGCCGGACACGAAGTTGACCGCGCGCGGCAGCTCGCCACGCTCCGAGCGGATCAGCGCGAACGCATCTTCGTGGCCGGCGACGATCCGCGACGCGGGCACGATTGCGATATGCGTCTCCGGCAGCAGGCCGGCCGACGCATAGGTATCGGGACTAGACAGCAGAACCAACGATCCGGTTTCCGCCGTCGCGCAAAAAACGCCGGTAACGCAGACGAGATCGCCGTCGCCGGGCTTGCGGAATTCGACATCGAGGCCGGCCTGCGCCCAGTCGAGGCCGGCCAGCGTGCGCCATGCGGCCGCCCGCGTGGGCAGGCCGTGCGCGGACAGGTAACGCGCCGCTGCGGCGGGCGCGTCGTCGAGGGTCGCGACTTCGTCGACCGTGGTCGAGAGTTGGGTGGCCTCGTCGACGAACCACGCGACGAGATCGGCGGGCGATGGCGGGCGCGGCCCTTGTGGACGACGGGCCACGTAATCGGCGGCACTGTCGCGCTCCGCAGCGTCGGGTTCGGCCGTGCGCCCCTGCGCCGCACGGATGCGCGCCAGGATGTTGCGACGGGCGGCGGAAGTGTCCATGGAACGATCCTTGTGACGTTGGCCAACGATACCGCCCGGATTATACCGGCCGCCCTCCCCGCGCACACCCTCGGCCAGGCGGCCGGCGGGCGATTACTGCGACGCGTCGTCGGCCGGCTGCGCGATGCCGAACACCTGGCGCAGATAGGCGAGATACGCCTTGTCGTCGCACATGCTCTTGCCCGGGGAATCGGACAGCTTCGCGACCGGCTGGCCGTTGCAGCGAACCATCTTGATGACGATCTGCAGCGGCACGTAGCCGAGGTCGTTGGTCAGGTTGGTGCCGACCCCGAACGCGAGCTTGCAGCGCCCGCGGAACCGTTCGTAGAGCTGCATGACCTTCGGGATGTCGAGCGCGTCGGAGAACACCAGCACCTTGGTGCGCGGGTCGCAGCGGTTCTCCTCGTAATGCCGGATCATCCGCTCGCCCCACTCGAACGGGTTGCCCGAGTCGTGGCGCGCGCCGTCGAACAGCTTGCAGAAGTACATGTCGAAGTCGCGCAGGAACGCATCCATCCCGTAGACGTCCGACAGCGCGATGCCGAGGTCGCCGCGGTATTCCTTCGCCCACATCTCGAGGCCGTAGGTCTGCGAGTCGCGCAGTCTCGGGCCGAGCGCCTGGCATGCCTGCAGGTACTCGTGCGCCATCGTGCCGAGCGGCGTGATGCCGTGCTTCATCGCATAGAGCACGTTGCTGGTGCCGGCGAACTGCGGGCCGAGGCCGTCGCGCAGCGTGAGCGCGACCTCCTCGTGCCACTCCTTCGAGAAGCGCCGCCGCGTGCCGTAATCGGCGATCTTGCAGTCGGCGAATTCGGGACGCGCGCCGAGCAGCGCGATCTTCTCGCGCAGCCGCTCGCGACCCTCGCCGTAGTCGGGATCGCGCTGCGTGTTGCGGAAGTAGACCTGGTTGACGATCGCGAGCACCGGGATCTCGAACAGGATCGTATGCAGCCACGGCCCCCTGATCGCGATGTCGATCTCGCCGTTGCCGTTCGGCGACGGCGCGATCGAGATGTATTTCTCGTTCAGGTGGAAGAGCGCGAGGAAATCGACGAAATCGCTCTTGATGAAGCGCATGCGGCGCAGGTAGTCGAGCTCGTCGTCGGAAAAGCGCAGCGCGCACAGGCCGCGCACCTCGTCGCGGATCTCGTTGATGTACGGCACGAGATCGATGCCCGGCGTGCGGCACTTGAAGCGGTACTCGACGCTTGCGGCCGGAAAGTGATGCAGGACGACCTGCATCATCGTGAATTTGTACAGGTCGGTGTCGAGCAGCGAAGTGATGATCATGATTGCGGAACCGCCAGAATCGGGGCAGGACTCGGCGCACCGCGCGCCGCCCGGCCTGCGGCCATGTTACCCGAATGCGTGCCGGACCATCCGGATGGCCGTCGCTGACGCCTGCGGCCATAAACTAATCACGAAACGGTATAAGCCGAAAAGCCGAGTGTGATAGACGGGTTTTGCTCATCAGTTACAATGCGCGTTTTGGCGCCCACGCCACCCCATATACACCGCCAAGCAGGAGCGTTTTGAATGACTCACGTTGTGACCGAAGGCTGCATCAAGTGCAAATACACGGACTGCGTCGATGTGTGCCCGGTGGATTGCTTCCGTGAAGGTCCCAACTTTCTCGCCATCGATCCGGACGAGTGCATCGACTGCGCGGTGTGCGTGGCCGAGTGCCCGACCAATGCGATCTATGCCGAAGAAGACGTTCCGGGCGACCAGCAGCAGTTCACCGCGCTGAACGCGGAGCTGGCGAAATCCTGGCCGTCGATCACGAAGACGAAGCCGGCGCCGGCCGACGCGGACGAGTGGAAGGACGTGCAGGACAAGCTGCACCTGCTCGAGCGCTGATCGCACGGCCGCGCGCCCGAAAAAGTGAGCGGCCACGCATCAAAGGTGTTGACAGGCTAGCCAACACCCAATAAAATCTCGTTTCTCTGCTGTTTGTTCCCCGATAGCTCAGTTGGTAGAGCGCCGGACTGTTAATCCGTAGGTCCCTGGTTCGAGCCCAGGTCGGGGAGCCAAAAAAATGCAAAAGCCCGCTGGACGGGTTTTTACATGGTAGACAGACGCAGAACCGTTTTTATTCCCCGATAGCTCAGTCGGTAGAGCGCCGGACTGTTAATCCGTAGGTCCCTGGTTCGAGCCCAGGTCGGGGAGCCAAACAGCGAAAGGCCCGTCATTCGACGGGCCTTTTGTTTTTCCGGCATGCCGCCGCGCGCGTGCTAGAGTCTGTCTCCCGCAGACCTCGCTTCCGACCCGCCGATGAAGAGCCGCCTCATGACCGCCGTGTCGCCCCTCCCCGTCCTCGCGGCGCTGGCCGTCGCGCCGCTCGCGCACGCGGAGGACGTCGGCAGCGTCAACACCAATTTCCACCTGACGGGCTCCGACCGCGTGGTCGTCGAGGCCTATGACGATCCGCTCGTCGCCGGCGTGACCTGCTACGTGTCGCGCGCGCGCACCGGCGGCATCAAGGGCTCGCTCGGCCTCGCCGAAGATCCGACCGAAGCATCGATCGCCTGCCGGCAGGTCGGCGCGATCCGCTTCGGCGAGCCGCTCAGGCAGCAGAGCGACGTGTTCAGCGAGCGGATGTCGTTCGTCTTCAAGACGCTGCACGTGGTGCGCATCGTCGACAGGAAGCGCAACACGCTCGTCTACCTGACCTACAGCGACCGGGTCGTCAGCGGCAGCCCGAAGAACAGCGTCACCGCGGTGCCGGTGCCCGCCGACACGCCGATCCCGGTCAAGTAAGCGGGCCGGCCGCGCGCCGGTCTACACTATCGGCCCGACCGTTTCCGCGCCCCGCCATGCCCGCCGCCCGCTCCCGAGACTCCGCCCGCTACTGGCGCACCCCGCTCCTGCCGGGCGCTGATCTCGTCACGGCCACCTATCGCGACCATGCGTTCGCGCCACACTGGCACGACGCGTACACGATCCCCGTCATCGAGGCAGGTGCCGAGCGCTACACCTGTCGCGGCACCGGCTACGTCGCGGAGACGGGCACCGTGCCCGTGATCAATCCCGGCGAAGTGCATACCGGCTCGCGCGCGACCGACGACGGCTGGCGCTACCGGGTCAGCTACGTGCCGGTCGAATTCATCCGCTCGCTCGCGCGCGCAATCACCGGCCACCCGCAGGACGCCCCGTGGTTTCCACCGGACGTGATCCGCGATCCGGACCTCGCCGCGCGCGTCGCGCATGCGCACCGGCTGATGGAAGCCGGCAGCGAGCGGGCGGCGGCGTCGCACGAGCACGAACATGGGCCAACGGTGGCCGACGCGGCCGTTGGCGGCGCGCGGCGAATCTACGATCCCCTCGCCGCGCAGACCGCCATGCTCGATGCGTTCTCGACGCTGATCGTCCGCCACGCCGACACGCATCCGCGGCCACCCCCGCTTGCCACCGACGAGCCGCGCGTCGAAGCGATGCAGGCGCGGCTCGCCGCGGACCTGACGAACGCAGTAACGCTCGACGAGGTCGCGCAGGCGGCCGGCCTGTCGCCGTTCCACGCGGCGCGCCTCTTCTCGCGCACGACCGGCATGCCGCCGCATGCATGGCGCAACCAGTTGCGGCTGCAGCGCGCGCTCGCGCCACTGCGTGCCGGCGTGCCCGTCGCCGACGTCGCAGCGGCGAGCGGCTTCGTCGACCAGAGTCATTTCACCCGGCATTTCAAGCGCATGTTCGGCGTGCCGCCCGGGCGCTGGCAGGCGCGCTGACGCGGATTGGCGTGCCGGCTGCGCCCATGCCGATACGGCCATCCCCCCTGCCTTCGAGCGCCGCGCATCGGCAACGCGACTCCGCAACGAGCCGGGCGCGCGCACGCGATCGTAGCCGCCACGAAAAATCCCGCATTCGGCGCAAGAACGTACAAGCCGCGCGCGCCTCCGGGGGCTATCCTCCATGTCTCATGGAGGAGCAGTTCTTGAATCACCCGTCCAACCCGTCCCCCCGCCGCCCACTGAACGAGTGGCTCGACGGCGCGCGCGACACGATCCCGATGATGGTCGGCGCGGCGCCGTTCGGCGTGATCTTCGGCACGCTGGTCACGGCCGGCCCGCTCACGGGCTGGCATGGCGCGCTGATGTCCGTCGCCGTCTTCGCCGGTTCCGCGCAGTTCATCGCGCTCGGCCTGATCGCGGGCGGCGCGAGTTTCGCCGTCGTGCTCGCGACCACGCTGATCGTCAATCTGCGGCACCTGCTGTACAGCGCCACGCTCGCGCCGTACGTCGCCCACCTGCCGCTTCGCTGGCGCGCGACGCTCGGCGCGCTGCTGACGGACGAGGTGTTCGCCGTCGCGTACACGCACTACCGGCATTTCCCGCCCGGCACGATCGGGCCGCACTATTTCTTCGGTTCCGGCGTCGCGATGTACCTGAACTGGCAGCTCTGGACGATCGCCGGCCTGTGGTTCGGCGCGGCGTTCCCGGGGCTCCAGTCCCTCGGTCTCGATTTCGCGATGGCGGCCACCTTCATCGCGATCGTCGTCCCGCAGCTCGGGACGCTGCGCTATTTCGCGGCCGCCGCGACGGCCGGCACCCTCGCCTGGTTCTGGCAAGCCTGGCCGTACAAGCTCGGCCTGCTCGGCGCGGTCGCCGCCGGCGTCGCGGTCGGCGTCGCGCTGACGCTTTACGACCGCTCGCGCGCCGGATCGCGCACGGAGGCCGCCTCGTGAGCTACGCGCTTCTGATCGCCGGCATGGCCATCATCACCTACGCGATTCGCACCACGCTGTTCCTGTTCGGCGAGCGCCTGACATTCCCGCCGCTCGTGCGCACCGCGCTCGGCTTCGTGCCGGTGACGGTGCTCACCGCGATCATCGTGCCGATGACCGTCTCGCCGCACGGCGGCGCGGCCGAGCTGACCTGGCGCAATCCGCAGCTCGTCGGCGCGCTGGCCGCCGTGCTGGTGTCGGCCGCGACGCGCCGCCCGCTCGTGACCATCGCCGCCGGGCTCGCGGTGTTCTTCTTCTGGCAGGGTATCGTGCTGCCGCACGGCTGGCTGCCGGCCTGACGTCCGGAGGTCCTGAGGTCCTGACGTTCCGACGTCCGCGGGCCGGGCCAGCGCCCCCGAATGTCCGCCCGTGCGCGCGCCGCTCAAGTTTCGCGCCGCGCCGCCGATAAACGATTGAAGACCCGCCATCAGCCTTGGCGACTTCCGGTCTGTCGACGATTGCGGGCGCACTGGCCCGTCTCGCATGCCCGGCGCGTCCCCGCGCCGCCGGCGGGCGATCCGTCGGCATCCGGCAGACCCGGGCCGCCATCGAGACGATTCATGGGCCAGATCACTCTTTCCCTCAAGGACGACACTGTTGAGTCGCTGCGCAAGGATTACGACGCGTTCGTGCGCGTCTCGCAGAAGCTCGACCCGCATTTCGCGACGCCGTCGTTCGAAGACTTCCTGCGCGCCAAGCTGCTGGACAACATGGTGCCGCTCACCGAGCACGCCGTGCAGCGGATGCTGCAAGGCGGCCAGTACGCATGGGCGAAGCGCGCGCTCGACAAGGAATTTCCGGACGTCGTCGCCATCCTGATGCGGCAAGCCGGCGAATTCGGCTTCGGCTTCGCGTCGCGCTCCGAATGGACGCCGGACGAACTCGCGAAGGCGTGCCGCGACTGGGCGCGGGCAATCGTCTCCGAGGCACAGGGCGAGGAGGAGCTCGTCGATCCCCTCGCCGCGCAGATCAAGAGCGCGGTGCTGGATATCCAGACGCTCGAGGAGCGGATGCAGACGCCCGCGTGGCGGCTCGCCGAATCGCTGCGCCAGCGGATCTACGAAGCCAAGCTCGCATGCGAGATGAGCTCGGGCAGCACCGCGCGCGACAAGCTCGGCGAGTTGCGTGGCCTGCTGCGGCTGGGACTCGCGCACGGCTCGTTCCAGAAGCCCGAAGCGCAGCAGATCATGGAATACCTTCGGCTCCTGAAGCCGGAAATCTTCGTCGACGAGCCGGATGACGTCTTCGCGCGCCTCGCCTCCTGGCTGCGCAGCATGTTCACGAGCGTGCCGGCCCGGCCGGGCACGCAGCAGCAGCGCCGGCCCTGACGGCCCGCGCATGCGAAACGGCCCGGTCCGCCTGACGCGAACCGGGCCGTTGCCGAGCCGCCGCCGGCACGACGGGCCTTCCGGGGCGAACCGTCATGCCGGCACCGGCTTCGGCACTTATTGCGCGGCGCCTGGCGCCTGCGCCGCACCGTTCGCGCCGGCCGCCGCGCCACCCTGCACCGACGCCGCGCCGTCGAGCGCTTCGCCAGTCTTCGCCTTCGCCGCCGCAGTGTGGTGCTTCGCCGCGCTCGACGCGTGCTTGACGTGCTTCTTCGCCGCGTGCGTGGTCGCCGATGCGCCGTCCTTCACCGCATCCGTAGCGGCACCGGCGTCGTTGCCGGACGCATCGGCGCCCGCGCCCGCCTGCGCTTGCGCGCCCACGCCGCCGACCGGCGTCTGAACGTGCGCGCCGGCGCCCAGCGAACCCTGCGCGCCCGTCTGGGCAGTCTGCGCGAAGGCAGCCGAGGTGGCGAACGCCGCCAGCGCGGCACCGATCAGCATCGTATGAATCCTGGACATCGCTAAGCTCCTCTTGGAAGTTGTTGGCGCGGCCCGCTGGAACACGGGCCGCCGCCTGCCCCGCCGCAACATGCGGCAGGTATGGCTAGAGACCCGGCCGCTGCGCCGCCGGTTCGCGAATCTCGCAGACTGTTACCCGACGTTTCATTTGCTGACGAATCGCTCACACTCGCTTACACCTCCGGCCGTCCGCGCGTGACCGACTGCCCCCCGCGCCGCCCCCACCGCGCTCGCGTACCGGCCCGCCGTGCCGTATGATGCGAAACGATTTGTCTCGCGCCCCGCGCACCCTTTGCGTCATGCCCAATCTGGATTTCACGCTGACCGGCGAATTCGTCGAGTTGCACAACCTTCTCAAGATCACCGGCCTCGCCGACAGCGGCGGTTCCGCGAAGATGATCGTCGCGTCCGGCGCGGTGAAAGTCGACGGCGCGGTCGAGCTTCGCAAGACCTGCAAGATCCGCGCGGGCCAGGTGGTGCTGCTCGGCGACACGCGCATCGCGGTGCACGACGCGTAGCCGCCCCTCCCGGCGACAGGGCCATCGGGCGCTTGATCGACAGCGTGCGCGGAAAACCGTAAGCTAGCTTTCTCTCAAAATAACCACAGCGCGGGCCGGCACCCGCGCAAGCCCATCGCATGTCGCATTCCGGTCTCACGCGGACGGCCGCCACGCCGCCGTCGCTCTCCCGTCACGCCGCCGACACCGCGCGCCTCGCGGCCCCGCTCGCGATTGCGCAGCTCTCGCAAATGGCGATGAGCGTCACGGACACCATCCTGCTCGGCTCGCTCGGCCCCGACGCGCTCGCGGCGGGCGGCCTCGGCGCGAACCTGTTCTTCGTCGTCGTGACGGTGCTGCAAGGCGTGCTGTCGTCGGTCAGCGTCAGCGTCGCGCACGCGCGCGGCGCACAGGCCGACCATCGCGTGCCGCACATCTACTGGACCGGCTTCGCGCTGTCGCTGCTGCTCGCGATCCCCGCGATCGTCGCGCTGTCGCTGGCCGAGCCGATGCTGCTGCTGTTCCACGAGCCGCCGACGCTCGCGCGCGACGTCGGCCAATACTCGGACGTGCTGCGCTTCGCGGCGCTCGGCAGCCTGATCGGCGTCGGCCTGATGCGCGCGTTCCTGCCCGCGATCGGCGCCGCGCGCCGGCTGCTGTGGGTCTCGATCGGCAGCGTCGGCATCAATGCGGTGCTCAACTACGGGCTGATCCACGGCGCGTTCGGCCTGCCGCGCCTCGGCTTTCTCGGCTCGGCGGTCGCCACCACGATCACGATCTGGCTCACCGCGCTCGCGCTCGTCTGGCTGCTGCACAGCCGCACGCGCTTCCGGCACTTCGTGACCGCCGCGCGCCCGAAGCTGCCGCTGATGGGCGAGCTGCTCGGCATCGGCTGGCCGGTCGCGATCACCTACGGGGTCGAAGCGACGCTGTTCCTCGCCACCGGCCTGACGGTCGGCGTGCTCGGGCAAACCTCGCTCGCCGCGCACCAGATCGCACTGAACGTCGCGTCGGTCTCGTTCATGGTGCCGCTCGCGATCGGCCAGGCGGCCAACGTCCGGGTCGGCTACTGGGTCGGCGCCGGCGCGCCCGTGGCCGCGCGGCACGCCGGCTTCGTCGCGCTCGGGCTCGGCGTCGCGTTCATGTCGCTGTCCGGCCTCGTGATGATCGCCGCGCCTCGTGCGATCGTCAGCCTCTACCTGAACCTCGACGATCCGGCCAACGCCGCCACCGTCGCGCTCGCCGCGTCGCTGCTCGGCATCGCCGCGGTGTTCCAGATCGTCGACGGCATGCAGACGGTCGGCTCGGGCTGCCTGCGGGGCCTGAAGGACACCCGCATCCCGATGATCGCCGCGACCTTCGGCTACTGGGGCATCGGCTTTCCGACTGGCTACTGGCTCGCGTTTCACGCGGGCCTCGGCGCGCGCGGCCTCTGGTGGGGCCTGGCCGCCGGGCTCGCGAGCGTCGCCGCGCTGATGGCGTGGCGGTTCCACCGCAAGAGCGCGTCGCTCGCCGCGCGCGCGTGAGCGCGGGCCGCCGCGAATCCGCCGGCGGCGCTATGCTTGTCCGTTGAAGACGCCGCGCGCGAGCGGCGCGACTGCTTTCCCCCGATACACCCGCTGCCGCGCATGCGCGGCCCTTCCTCTCTCACGAAGGAGTGCATCATGAACGAAGCAGTTCGGATGGAACGCGACACGTTCGGCGAGATCGCCGTACCCGCCGCCCGGCTCTGGGGCGCGCAGACGGAGCGCTCGCTGCAGAACTTCCGGATCTCGACCGAAAAGCAGGCGCCGGAGCTGATTCACGCGCTTGCGATCGTCAAGCGCGCGGCGGCGGCGGTGAACCAGTCGCTCGGCGTGCTGGCCGAGGACAAGGCCGGCGCGATCATCGCCGCGGCCGACGAGATCATCGCCGGCCAGCATCCGCGCGAATTCCCGCTCGCCGTCTGGCAGACCGGCTCCGGCACGCAGACCAACATGAACCTCAACGAGGTGATCGCGAACCGCGCGAGCGAGCTTCTGGGCGGCGTGCGCGGCGAGGCGCGCAAGATCCACCCGAACGACGACGTGAACCGAGGCCAGTCGTCGAACGACGTGTTCCCGACCGCGATGCACGTCGCGGCCGCGTGCGCGATCGTCGGCCATCTGCTGCCCGCGCTGCGCACGCTGCGCACGACGCTCGACGGCAAGGCACGCGCGTTCGCGGACATCGTGAAGATCGGCCGCACGCATCTGCAGGATGCGACGCCGCTCACGCTCGGCCAGGAATTCTCCGGCTATGTCGCGCAGCTCGACCAGGGCATCCGCCACGTCGAATCGGCGCTGCCGCATTTATATGAGCTGGCGCTGGGCGGCACCGCGGTCGGCACGGGGCTGAATGCGCATCCGGAATTCGCGGTGCGGGTCGCAGACGAAATCGGCCGCCTGACGCAGCTGCCGTTCGTGACCGCGGCGAGCAAGTTCGAGGTGATGGCCGCAGCCGACGCGCTGGTGTTCGCGCACGGCGCACTGAAGACCGTCGCGGCCGGCCTGATGAAGATCGCCAACGACGTGCGCTGGCTCGCGAGCGGGCCGCGTTGCGGGCTGGGCGAACTGTCGATCCCGGAGAACGAGCCGGGCAGCTCGATCATGCCGGGCAAGGTGAATCCGACCCAGTCCGAGGCTGTGACGATGCTGTGCTGCCAGGTGTTCGGCAACGACGTCGCGGTCAACGTCGGCGGCGCGAGCGGGAATTTCGAGCTGAACGTGTTCCGGCCGATGATCGCGCACAACGTGCTGCAGTCGGTGCGGCTGCTCGCCGACGGCGCGCAGAGCTTCAACGACCACTGCGCGGTGGGCATCGAGCCGAACCGCGCGCGCATCGACGCGCTGCTGAACGAATCGCTGATGCTCGTGACGGCGCTCAATCCGCACATCGGCTACGACAAGTCCGCGCAGATCGCGAAGAAGGCGCACAAGGAAGGCACGACGCTGAAGGCCGCGGCGCTCGCGCTCGGCTATCTGACCGACGCCGAATTCGATGCGTGGGTGCGTCCGGAACAGATGACCGGCTCGCGCTGACGGCTGACACGCGCGCCGGCGGCGGACATCGGCGCGCGCAACATGCCGGCAACGCACACGAACACGCGTCGGCGCACCTTCACGAGATCAACGCGCGGCGCCGGGCTTCGTCCCGGCGGCAACAACGCGCAGCGCGCGTCAGACTTCGCCCTTCGCGACTTCCTCCGGCTTCAGCTCGACGATCTTGTCGAGCGCCGCGCGCACGTCCCCCGCGTATTTCGCGAGGCGCTTCTGCTCGTCGGTCTCGGGCACGAACGGCGGCACCGGCACCGGGTTGCCGTTCTCGTCGACCGCGACGAACACCACGAGGCAGTCGGTCGTCTGGCGCAGCACGCCACCCTTCGGGTCGCCGGCGTGCACGGACACGTGGATGTGCATGCTGGTGCGGCCAGTGGCCACGACACGCGCCTTCAGCTCGACCAGGTTGCCGACGAGGATCGGCCGCTGGAAGCGGATGTTGCCGACGCTGACCGTCACGCAATAACGGCTCGACCATACCGCCGCGCATGCGTAGGCGACCTCGTCGATCCATTTCATCAGCGCGCCGCCGTGCACCTTGCCGCCGAAATTCACGGACGTAGGCTCGGCGAGGAAACGGAATACGGTTTCGGTGCGATCGAGGGGGGCGGGGGACGAGACGGACATCTTGGCTCCAGGCTGCGCGGGGATTGGTATGATGCGGCGATTATACGGCGGGCTGCGGCATCGCGTCGCAGCGCGTGAGCATGGGCACGGACCGCCACCGCTCAGCCACCGCGGCAGCGACGGCGGTGCACGATCGGCCGTGCGTCGTGTGCCGAACCGTCGCGACACGCGCCGGTTCGCGGACAAGATTTGTTACACGGTGGGCGTCCCGCCTTACAAAACACCGGTTCCGGAAACAGGCCGAACGGATAGAGTGAGTTCAGCGGCACGAATCGACGCGCCGCGATCACGAGACGAAGACGCTCATCATGGCCCCCCTGTTCTCCCTCAAGCGCACCACCCGCTTCACGCTGCTCGCGTTCGCCGTGCTGGCCGCCTTGCCTCCCGCCTTCGCGCAATCGTCCGGGAGCCCGCCGTATGCGGCTGCCCGGCAGCCGGGCGGCGATCCGCCCGGACGCATCGCACGGCTCAATTTCCTGTCCGGCGCGGTGACGACCGAGCCGGCCGGCACCGACAGCTGGTCGTACGCGGCCGTTAACCGGCCGCTCACGACCGGCGACCAACTCTGGAACGACACGCGCGCGCACTCGGAGCTGCACATCGGCTCGACCGCGGTGCGGCTCGGCGAATCGACGAGCCTGTCGATCCTGAACCTCGACGACGCGACGACGCAACTCAAGATCGGCCTCGGCACGCTGTCGACGCATGTGCGCGCGTTGCCGCCCGGCACGTCATACGAAATCGACACGCCGAACCTCGCGCTCGGCATCGACGCGCCCGGAGATTATCGCGTCGACGTTGCGCCGGACGGCGCCAGCACGACGGTGACGGTGCGGCGCGGCAGCGCGACCGTCTACGGCGACGCCGGCCAGTTCCCGCTGTCGCCCGGCCAGCAGGTCACGTTCACCGGCACCGGCCTGCAGGTCGCGCAGCAGTCGCCCGCCCCCGGCTACGATCCGTTCGACCGGTGGGCGGCGGGCCGCGACGCGGCCGAGGACCGCTCGGTGTCGGCCCGCTACGTGTCGCGCGACATCCCGGGCTATCAGGATCTCGACGTGAACGGCACCTGGCGCGAGGACCCGGCCTACGGTGCGATGTGGGTGCCGAACGACGTTCCGTCGGACTGGGCGCCGTACCACACGGGGCACTGGATCTGGCAGGCGCCCTGGGGCTGGACGTGGGTCGACGACGAGCCGTGGGGCTTCGCGCCGTACCACTACGGTCGCTGGGCATACGTCGACGACAGCTGGGCCTGGGTGCCCGGCCCGCTCGTCGTCAGCGCGCCCCCGGTCTACGCGCCGGCGCTCGTCGCATTCGTGGGCGGAGGCGACGACGGCGCCGACTGGAGCGTGAGCCTCGCGGTGGGCGGCGCGGCCGCGGCCGGCGTCGCGTGGTTCCCGCTCGGCCCGGGCGAGCCCTGGCGGCCGGGCTGGGGCGGCTGGAGCCCGCACTACTACGACCGCGTCAACCGGACCGTGGTGGTGAACAACGTGAACATCACCAACATCCACAACACCTACGTCAACTACCGCGCGCCCGGCGCGATCACCGCGATCCCCGCCACCGCGTTCGTGCACGGCCAGCCGGTCGCGCACTTCTCGCAGCACGTCGATCCGCAACAGTGGCGCAGTGCGCGCGTGTCGCCCGGCACGCCGGGCATCGCGCCGGTGCGCCAGAGCTTCACGAGCGGCTTGCGCGCCGCCGCGTACCAGCCGCCGGCCGTCGTCGCGCAGCGGCCGGTCGTCGCGACCCGCAATCCGGCCGTGCCGCCCGCCTATCGCGACGAGGCGGCCGCGCACCTCGCCCGGCAAGGCAGGCAGGTGCCCGGCGCGGGCGCCCCCGTGGTCAAGACGACGCCGCCGCCCGACTACACGCCGCGCCCGGTGCGTGTGCCCGGTAATCCGCAGGCCGGCGGCTGGGCGATGCGCAACGTGCAGCTCGTCAATCCACACGGCCCGGTCATGCAGCCGTCGCATGCGCCGCGCGAAGGTCAGCCCGGCGGCGCGCACGCCGGGCTGCCTGGCGCACCGCAGCCCGGCCTCGGCGCCGCGTCGAACGTGCCCCGGCCCGCGACCGGCGAAATACCGAATGGCGCCCGGCCAATGAACGGCGCAGCTCCCGGCACAAGCGGCCCGATGAGCGGCGCGATGCCGGACGCACGGCAGCCCGCGAACGGCGGCGCAACGCGCCCGGCCATCGTGCAGGAGCGCGGCGTGCCGCGCCCGCCGTCTCCGGGTGACGCGCCCGCCCTCCGCGGTGACGCGCGTTCCGCGCCGGCGTGGATGCAACCCCACCCGCCGCTTGACCGGCAACAGCCGGCAACGAGGCCGTCCGGCTTGCCGCCAGCCGCGCCTCCGGCCGCACCGGCCGCACCACCACCGCGTGCGCGCGACGCGACAATGCCGCACCCGGACGCCGCGCCCCCGCCTCAAGGACGCATGCAGGTTGCGCCGGTCGCACGCGAGGCCGGCGCAGCACCCGCGATGCGTACCTGGCCGCAGCCTCGTCCGGACTACAGCGCGCCGGCGCCTCAGCCGCAGCCGCGCCCGGAATCCGCCGCGCCGATACCCCGCCCGCACGCCGAGTACACGGCGCCGGCCCCGCGTCAGGAATATGCGCCGCCCCGCGTGAACAACGAATACCGGCCGCCGGTTGTTCATGAAGCGCCGCGCCCGCAGCCGCAACCTCAAGTTCAGGCGCCGCGCATGGAACCCCGGCCGCAGATGCAGGCGCCCCGGGTGGAGCCGCGCCCCGCGCCGCAACCACCGCCGCAACCACCGCCGCAACCACGCCCCGCGCCGCCACCGCCACCGCCACGCCTTGCGCCGCCGCCACCGCCGCCGCAACAGCACGCGCCAGCCACACCGCCTCCGCCAGCCGCGCACGACGACAGCCACGCGAACCGGCACCACGAATAACCGGTCCGGCGCATGAAAAAGCGGCCCGGCCGGCTTACGCCGATCGGGCCGCGTCGCGGCATGCAGCGGATCGCCGGCCGCGCTGCGCCGGCACGCGCGATCAGACCGCCATCGGCGCGGTCAGCGGCTCGTGATGGCGATAGCCGACGAGCGAGAAGTCCGTGGGCTCCACCTTTTCCAGCCACTCCGGCGCATACACGCCGGTCTGCGCATAGTCCGGCACGCGCGCGTCGATCGCGAGCCGCGGGCTCTCGTAAGGCTCGCGCGCGAGCTGCTGCTGCAGCATGTCGAGCTGGTTCTCGTAGATGTGCGCATCACCGATGAAGTAGGTGAACCAGCGCGGCGTGTAGCCGGTCAGGCGGCCGACGAGCGACAGCAGCGCGGCCCCTTCGGTCAGGTTGAACGGCGTGCCGAGCCCGACGTCATTGCTGCGGATGTACAGACACAACGAGATCTCGCGCTTCGCGACGTTCGGCAGGAACTGGTACAGCAAGTGGTTTTGTGACTCTGTTCGCTTTCTAGCGTGAAATTACGGGCAACGGTTGCAGTGCTTTTTTTATAAATGGGGCAAGCCGGCGAAGCCGGCGCGTCAGACGTTCGAGTGTGTGCAACTCTGGAACCGCCCGCAGGGCGGCTGTCCACACCTTTTGGTGTGGGCAGCAGAGTTGTGCACACGGGGAAGTGGCACGACCGGCTCCTAACGAGAATTTCAAGTCGTTTCTGAACTTTTCGACTTTTGCGGGTCTCGCCCGTTGGATTGATGCGATACCGGGAGTCCACCGTCAGGCCATTTCGACACGAGGTCGCATCCACCACTTTACGATTCAGCCGACCGGTGCCAGCCGTTTGCGCGCCTACTCACCAGCTCGCTTATCCCGCGTCTTCTTGCGGTCCCCTTCCTCGGCACCGGTTCTTCGTCCCGCTCAATAATCAACTCCACCGAATCGACGCCGAGCGGGGGGGCCAACGATACAAGAGTGTCGACCATGACGTTCGACCGTCCGCGCTCGATTGCGCTGACCTGAGTGCGATGCAAGCCAGCACGGTCCGCAAGTTTTTCTTGGGACATGCCTTGTTTGCCACGAAGGAGCCGGAGGTTCGGCGTTGCCGGGACTCGGTACACGGCATTTGTATGAGCGCCGCCGGTGCAGCGGTTCTTGTTACGCGTGAGAAGTCGACACAACGTTCTCTGCCGAGAACCCGAAACCCATCACCAGCAAGCAATTTCGACGAGCTCACTCGAGCTGAACTCACGACTCGCCTAACGGCCAAGTAACTCCGCTGGGTCTACCCCGAGCCCAGAGGCGAGCTTTTGCAGGTTGTCAAGCGTAATGTTAGTCGCAGCCCGTTCGATATGGCTCACATACGTTCGGTGGAAGCCGCACTGGACGCTGAGCGCTTCCTGGGAGATGCCTTTTTCCGAGCGCAGGCGCCGGACATGTTCTGCCAGCCGGCGTCGGAGGTACGGGTCGAT
Organism: Burkholderia sp. lig30; assembly: GCF_000687455.2. Lineage (GTDB taxonomy): Bacteria > Pseudomonadota > Gammaproteobacteria > Burkholderiales > Burkholderiaceae > Burkholderia. The sequence continues at coordinate 9,559 of NZ_JGVW01000072.1, read as the reverse complement.
GTCTTTGCTGTCGGTTTCGGTCATGGCCCGGAGGTTGGCGCAACATGACCTTTCCGTCTACTTCGCAAACGTATACTTTACAAACATATACTGCGTAAACGTATACAATAGTCGCTTCGCGGAAGATGCATGCTTCCGAGGAGCTGTCGCACATCGACTCCCCTTGGAGACAACCGCATCGATACAGCAGAACGATGGAGGTTCTCGCCTCATCCAACCGTCAAGTGATGCGCGCGAAGACGAGCGACGGCGTCACCTATCGACTCTTTGGCAAGCCCGGATGTTTGGGGACGTTGGCGGCCGACGCCACCATTGGCTCCACTGTAGGCAAGTCCTCATCGGATGCAAAATGGGTCACGGATGCCGTACTGGTCTGCGGTGCGACGGCGTCGATTCTGCTGCTTGCACTGATTCGCTGGAACTCGCTCATCTCACGTAAACTGAGAACAGCCCTGCACTCGGCCGACACGTCTCGGGCGAAGTACCAGCGATTCTTTGACGAACATCCATTGCCTATCTGGATATTTGACGATGCCTCTCTGGGCATCGTTGCCGTCAATGGTGCTGCGTTACGTGCATTCGGCTATTCCGAATCTGAGTTATTGAACATGTCGATGCGGGATGTGTGCCCGGCAGATGAGCTCGCACGCCTGACCGACGCTCGCGCATCGAAACCTGAAGGGGTCTACGGCGAAACGCAGTCAATCGGCGTATGGGTGCATCAGACGAAGGCGGGGGAACGTCGCTCGATGGACGTTCATTACCTGAACGTGGAATTCGAAGGTTCCCCGTCCACCATGGCTGTCATGGTGGATGTCACCACCGAGACGATGGCCACGGCAGAGTTGTTCAAGTCGAAGCAAACCCTCGAGTATGTACTCGACCATATTCCGCAGGGCATTGCATGGAAAGACGCCGACCATCGCTATGCCGGCGGCAATGAGATTTATGCGCGGGATGCGGGGCTGCCGTCCCGAAGTGCCTTGATTGGTCTGACCGACTGGGAGTTGCACTGGGGTGACGACCCGCAGGAGGTCCTGAATGAAGATGCGCGCGTGATGCGTGGCCGAGTGACCAAAAAGCACTATGAACGTGCGGCGGTTGCCGTCGATGGCTCGGAAGTCTGGATTTCGGAAACCAAGTTGCCGCTGAAAGACCAGAGCGGCGCCATCACTGGCGTACTTATCGCGTACGAAAACATCACGGCCCGACGCAATGCCGAGTTGGCTCTGCGCCTGCAAGCCAGGGCGATAGACGCAAGCATCAACGGAATTATCATCGCGGAACGACGGGATGACCGTCATATCGTGACGTTCGCGAACCGGGCCTTCGAACGCATCACCGGCTATTCGCCGTCAGACGTAGCCGGTGCCGACTGCAATACGCTCTTTGGGGGGGCAGGTGAGGCGCAGACGTGGGAGCACGTGCGCCAGGCCATGGACAGCAACACCGAAGCGAACGTCACGCTGTTCTGTACACGCAAAAGTGGTGAACAGTTTTGGGTCAATGTCCTCGGCGCCCCGGTGCGCGACGAGAGTGGCGCGGTCACTCACCATGTCTGTGTCATGAGCGACGTCACGGCATTGGTCGAATATCAGACTCGCCTGCAGCATCAGGCGCGGTACGACGCATTGACTGACCTGCCAAACCGCACTCATCTCGACGAGCGCCTGACGGAGATGATTCGGCGTGCTGCCGGGAGCGATGACCAGGTATCAGTGCTCTTTCTCGACCTCGACCGCTTCAAGGAGGTCAATGATTCGCTCGGCCACCGCGTAGGCGACGCGCTTCTGGTGCGCGTCGCGAAACGCTTGCAGCGACTGGTACGCTCCGGAGACCTGGTCGCGCGTTACGGCGGAGACGAGTTCCTCATCGTTGTCGAGCCGTTGAAGGATGGACAGTTGATACCGATGCTCGACAGACTGATTGCCGGGATGGCCGAGCCATTTCATGTGGACGAGCAGGAGCTGTATATCGAAGCCAGTATTGGCATCAGCACTTATCCGCTCGACGGAGAGGATGCCGACACCTTGATACGAAACGCGGATGCGGCAATGTACCTGGCGAAGGCGAATGGACGAAACGGCTACCAGTTCTACCGACCGGAGTTGCATCGTGCAGCCGCCGAGAAACTGCAGCTTTCGACCCGGTTGAGACAAACGGTCAAGGCCCAGGGCTTGCGGGTAGCCTATCAGCCCCAGATTGACATGATGACCGGGCGTGTCGTGGGCGTCGAGGCCTTGCTGCGTTGGCATGACGCTGAGCTTGGCAACGTATCGCCTGCCGTATTCATCCCTGTCGCCGAAGAAACGGGAATGATTCGGGACATCGGTGAATGGGTGCTGCGCACGGCGTGCCTGCAGGCTGGGCAATGGCGCGACGCGGGCCAGGCGCCCATCCGGGTGTCGGTCAACGTTTCGCCGCTCCAACTGGAGCATTCCGACCTGTTGAACATCGTGCGCTCCGCGCTGGACGACGCCGACTGGCCGGCGGAAATGCTTGAACTCGAAGTGACGGAAGGCGCACTCATGCGCAATGCCGAGGCGGTAGCGCGGGTGTTGCGCGACTTGCGCGAGCTTGGCGTGAAAATCGCAATTGATGACTTCGGCACCGGTTACTCAAGCTTGAGCTACCTGAAACGCTTCAGTATCGACCGTGTCAAGATTGACCGGGCGTTCGTCCAGGAAATCGGCCGCGACACCGGTTACGAGGCGCTGACGGTTGCCGTCATCGCAATCGCCAACGCGTTGAAATTCGATGTGGTCGCAGAAGGCGTGGAGCTCGATATTCATCGGCGCTTTCTCATCAAGCACGGCTGCGTCGAAGGCCAGGGTTTCCTGTACAGCGCAGCGGTCTCCGAGGACGCAATTGCGAACATGCTTCGACCCATGTTGCCCGGTTCAACCGACGCGCCGGTACCTGTTGACGCAGGCTCCTAAGCCAAACTCCGCCACCCTCTACCGAGCGCCGGCGCCCTCAACAACCGAAAACTGCATTAAGTGCCACACCAATTGCGAGCGCACATATAAAATGTGTCAACTTGGTGACACGACAACATCTAATGCACTGCAAAGCATGTGAAGAATTGCTTCAATCCGGGCCGAATGGCAATGCTCATCCCACTTTGGTTCAGGACGGTCAGGCCCGGAAGCATCGCCCAATGTTCAGCGCACGGGTGAAGGTCGCCTTCTATCGATGCTCCGTGTGCGGCACGTGGTGGCTTCTGGAAGAAAATCCGAATAGCACGGCGGACAGTGGCTGGAGCCTGGTTGGAAAAGACAGGAGCATTCTTCGGCCACCAAACAGTTAAATACACGTCGTGGGCGCTGCTCCGCGAATCAACGGACACAGTTACCTCGTCAAACTGTCAGGTAGGTGAAGGCAATAAGCAGTAAATTGGGGCCGTAATCCGGGGAATTCGCGGGACTTTTTCCGAATGGGCCTACCCCCTCTCGCCGGCGCGCCAGATTCGTGCCGGAATTGACGGGCATCGCTTGTTCGGGTCATTGAAGGCGCTCGAATTCCGTGTTTGAGGATGAACTGGCGTCCCGCGTACCTCCGGTTCGCCCCCGATTCCATGGCCAAGTAAAAGGGGCGCTTGACGCTCATCAAGTGCCGGTGGGCTTTCTCATTGGATGCTGTTCCACGTTTCTCACTCTTTCCAGTTACTGGAAGGTCACGCGATGAATCAGCCATCTGCGAGCCCGGCAGGGCGGGAATCGAACGAAACGTCCTGCCGACATCTGTCCTCCGCCCGCCAGCTTTCGGGCCTGGAGAAGCCGGGCACATCCGTTGACGAGGCGTTTCTGCTATTGGCCACCGCGACCGCCCAGGAGGCTGTGCGGCGGGCGGACCAGGTCGATTCGCACGCCGACCCAGAGGTATTTCACAAGCTGCGTGTTGCGCTGCGACGGTTGCGGTCGCTCTGGTGGGCCTACCGCCCCCTGCTCGACGAGACCGATGCCGAGCGTTGGCGAGACCAATTCAAAGTGCTCGCGGCCGCTGCCGGCAAAACGCGCGACTGGGATATCGTGCGCGAACTGCTCGTCGCATACGAATCGGCCCGGCACCCACGCACTTCGTTGCTGACGTGTGTGGACGACCGTCGTCGCGAAGCGGTTTCGTTCAGTTGCCGCACCATCCAGGAAGCCGGCCTTAAGGAAATACTGGAACGCGCAATGGACAGCGCCAACGGTCAGCTGGCTTCTGCCGCCTCGAAGCCGCCGTTGGCGGAATTCGCCAAGGACCGGGTGAAACTGGCCGAAAAAGCCCTGGAAAAGTGCGTAAAACGTGCCACCTCGCATGAAGTGTCCGGCTACGCGGCGCTTCACGACGTCCGGATTACGGGAAAGAAGTTGCGGTACTTGCTCGAATTTTTCTCGCCCGTCCTCGGCGTCAGCCATCAAGCAACGATTGAGCGATTAAAGGATGCTCAGGACGAACTGGGCGCGCTGAACGACATCGTCGCCAGCGAAGCGTTGCTGCGTGAATGCGCATCCCGATTCGGCCAGCCCGATGCCGTCGACGAAGCTATTGCCTACTTGCAAGACCAGAAGAAACACCGCATTCACCGGGCCTACGAGATGCTGCGGGCGGCCCGATAGTCCGGTGATACGCCGATGGTTGGGGTGTTACCGAGATAATCTGGCAGCCCTTCGGTCGCTCTCTGACATCGCGCCAACATACCGGTGGGCGCGTCAAGGTGCGCCATCAAGCGCGCGGGTCGTCTGCCGGCGTCTCGAGCTTGGCATGGCCGGCTTTACGATGCGGCACCGGTTTCGCGGCACCGTTCGGGATTTCGTGCTCTGTCGCCGTGCTCGTATTTGCGGGGCGCAACAGCGCGCCCCACGCCGTCATGGTGATTTGACCGCCTGCAGCGGTCGTTTCTCTCAACCGGTCGATGAAATCGAGCGCATCGAATTGGTGTTGCGCAAGCAGCGCCTCCCCGGCGGCGATGAATTTGGCGTGCGCTCCCCACATCAAATCGCGAACGTCGGACCAATAGGACTGAATCCCGTCGATGGTCTGCAGTGCGTGATTGGCGAGCTGTCGGTGTGACGCATGTGCCTGCGTTGCTGCCCCGACTAGGGTTCGCGCGTCGTGACTGGCCAAGAGGGATGATTCAGCAAACCGCGCATTGGCCGTCACTAGCCTTTCGAGGCAATCGAACGATGTGGCCCATAGCGCGACCATGAAATCGGTCCCCGCCTTTTGCGCCACAGCCTCGGGTCTCTTCGCGACATCGCTCATGGCTCGCTCCTTGAAGCGGAAATCTTGACCTGCCGCGAGGAGACCACGGTGGCCTGCCCCCAACGGCTAACGCACGCCTCTACCAGCTTCATCCTGTCTGGGAAGCGTAGAACACGCTCATGGCAGTCGTTTGACTTGCCCCGCGAAGTGGGCGGGCGACTCAGTGGCGGTCTGGCGGATTAGAGCGCAGATTTTCACGGACGCGTCGCGCGACTAACAAGGGAAGATAGTCCGTGATGGTTGCACCGTCGCTGAATTCGGTCCACACGTCCGAAAACATCTTGGACACGGTTTCGGTTGGCGTATGCAGGTCTGCTGCAATTGCTCGGACGAGTTCTTCCGTATTGTGCTGAGCCATGATGCCCTCCCATGCGCGGTATCCGGACAGTAGAGGTTCAATTAGATGCGACTTCTCGTGCGCGAGCAAATTGAAACAGCCTATCGCTGACCGATGTCACGCATATTGTCTGAAGTTGTCCGCCTGGGCACCATCTAGGCGCGCCGGCCCTCAGCTACAACAGGTGGACGGAACCTCGCAGCAAGCGGCACTACGAGGACAGTCGGCAACATGGAAGCTGTCGTCCGATTTTTTGGCTTCGCGCTTGGCGATTGCAGCGAGTGACGCAATCGCATCACCATCAACATCCAGTCCCGCAGAGACCGGCACCACACCCACGGCAAGGGTCACAAACGGATAGAAGCGCAGGTCGCCGTGGCGGTCTTCCGCATGTATGCCTCCTGCCTTGATGTCGGCAGGCGTATACAGTTGCCTGACGCCTTCATTGAAACGCTGCATTGCAGTCCGAAGCCGTGACTCCCAGTCTTCGCTCTGATAGAAAATCAGGAAATCGTCGCCGCCGATGTGGCCGAGGAAATCCCGGCGCGGGTCGCAGGCTTCCTTGAGAATGGATGCGGCGAGCTTTAGCATTTCGTCTCCCTTCCAGTAACCGTATTGGTCATTGAAGGGCTTGAAGTTGTTCAGGTCGCAATAGCACGCTCGAAATGGAGCACCGCGTTCGACCAGCCGCTTGATGTGCATGTCGATGGGAATATTCCCTGGCAGCGAGGTAAGCGGGTTGGCATACCGCGCCGCCTCGATGCGAACCTCAGTGACTGCCCGCACCAGCGATTCTCCCGTGGCCACTCCGACATATTGACCGTCTTCGACGACAATCACGCCTTCCGCGAGATACCGCTGGTCATCATTCGTCAACAGTTCGGCCAAGTCATCCGTCGTGGCCGACTTCTCGACCATCACGGGCGACAAGTTGGCATATGCCATACAGCTCTTCCGGCCATAGATTTCCCGGTGGAACGGACGCGCATAGGCATTCTGAAAAGCACGACGATTGAGCAACCCAACCGGCTTTCCGCCCTCGACAATGGCAACCGCGTGCAGGTCAGGGCATTGCGTCAGCAGGTCGAACGCGTGATTGTTGGTCGCATCGGGCGACAACGTTGGGGCGATGGTAACCAGCTTCCCCACCGAGAAGGCGCGTGTGGTCTGCGAAGTGGCGTCCGGAAATACGGTTATCGCCCTGTCGCGAATCACAGAGCGTGCGGCCTCCTCCAGGTGTTCAACCGGCTCCCATTTTGGCCGGCCCAGAAAGAATCCTTGACCATAGGCAATTCTTAAGTCGCGACAAGCCATCAGGTCTTCTGCGTTCTCAATTCCTTCGGCGATGAGCTGAGTGTGAGCAGCTTCTGCAATTTGGCGCAGTGCGCGCAACACTTCGATGCGAACCGGCGACTTGCCCGCGCCATCAACAATTGCGCGGGCAATCTTGATGTAGTCCGGCCTCAAACCTTTCCACGACGTCAGATTGGCGTTGCCTGAACCGTAGTTGTCGAGTGCGAGCTGCATCCCCGATGCTCGCAAGTGGCTGACGGCAGCCGCGAGGGTGCTCAAGTCACCGATGGCCGCTTGCTCGGTCAGCTCGATGACGATACGGTCCGAGCTCAACTGCAGCGTTGAGAGATGTGCAAGCAGCTCGTCTCGACGCTCAGCGAGTTCGCGGATGGCGTCTGCGCTGAAGTTCACAAAGAGCTTGCCTGGCAGCCGCGCTTGCCCGAATGCGGTGAGCGCTATTTGCGCGGCGCCACGCTCCAACTCGAGTGCGGCGCTCTCGAGCTGCGCACGTTCGAACAATGCCGCTGCGCTCTCCAGGGACGTTCCCGCCGGCCCACGAATCAGCGCCTCGAAAGCGATAACGTTACCCGAAGTGAGCGCGCCAATGGGCTGGAACGCGGGACGCAGCAGCTGTCTTTCGATACATTCGGCAATGGATGCGGTCATGGACGAAAATTCACCTAATAGGCAGCCGAATTATCGTCGTCGGCCGGCAACGTTCGACTCCGTCGATGACACTTCTAGCGAGTGAGCAAAAGCGGTACGTCGTCTGATTCTGTCGGCGTTGAAATCGCCGCTGCTCTATTTCGGCAAACGGCGACTACCCTTCAAGTACCTTTCGCGCTCTTGACGCGTCGATGGGAAGTTGAGCAACACCAACCGTTTGTTCGGGTTAACGGTAATTTGACAAAGTTTAACAGTGCTTGAGCTGTGCTCGTTGAACAAGCAAACGTTTAAATTAATTTAATTTTTCTATTGCACCATATCGCCAATTTTCTCCACAAATTATTGCATGACTACGGTCATTGACAGCGATGCCGTCATGGCGCATTTTCCGATGCGGCGCTGGTCCGATTGTGGGGGCGGTTGTCCCTGCTGATGGGGGCAGGATGTTGTGCTGTCAGCCCATGCGCTACCGGGCGAAATGGAATAGCGCGCCGATTTGCTGAACTGGTACGCGCAGCGGCTTCTCTGCCATGCGGTTCGATTGGCTCAGCAAGCGTACGGCGCAGGATTGGCTCACGCGCGGTACGCACTTATCCAAGCAAACAGGCTGCACGCGACGGAGGCAAAGTCGGTAGTGGATGCATCAAGCCATCTGTTTGAGCGAATCGGGTATTGAGGACTGCCGGGCACGTGCAGGGGTTTCCCGAGGTCGATACGCCCCTATAGGCCGATTGGGATGTGCTCCAGCGCCGCTATCACCGCATCCTCGCTACGTTTCGTCGATGCCGATAGCAGCGAGGTGGCAGAACCGCACTTCGATACATACCGGAAATCCGGTGAATTGGGCGGGAGCTCTCTGGAACCGTGACCAGACGATGACTGAAAAAAGGCCGGACACCACGAGGTGCCGGCCAAAAAGATTCTGGCCAAATCCGAGGGCCATTGCCAGAACCTGAGAGAGCGTAAAGTATGTCATGACGTGACATACACACCCCAAAAACCTTACTGCAATCCAGGATTACTTCCTTGTCTGCTGACATCCGCCTTCGTCATCCACTGATGACCTCGTGCCTTCGAGCAAAGCCGAACTCACTTGCGTAGGCGCGTAGATTCATCACGCCGGTCAGGAGAAGGACGATAGTATCTAGCCGCGCCGCTGGCGCTAGTTTGCCAAGAACACACGTATACCCTCATACCGGTGCCCTGCCGAGGTCATACACTCAAAGCGCAGTCTCGTTGTCTCCTCCAGCTTTCGGCCCGCCGAGCGCGGGCTTTTTTCTTGCCTGCGAGGATTGAAATACACTGTTCTTAATCGCCAGTTAAAGTGTACGATGGGCTGCCCGCCAGGATTCCTGCGGGAAATTCGGAGCATTAAGTTGTGCACTCACGCACTCCGAACATCGTCAAGAGGCTGACCGCAGGCGCACGTGGTTGTGCCGGTGCGGCAGGCTTTGATGCTCGGTTTGAGAGACGATAGCGAGTGAAAATCGTCGGAGAGTAATAGACAGGCACCGAATTTGCCCGCCCTCACGCTTCAGCTAGACAACGTAGAAGCGGCATCGAAAGGCCACGAGCCGCCAAAAAAAATGCACAACGCTACGACGAACGATAACGAATCGACGACTGTGGGTACGTCGGATGCCAAAACGTGGCAATCATTCTTGGGGAAATATCAGCATCAGCCCGAGATGGAGCAAGCGCTGCTGCGAATGATACTGAGTCCGCTATGGCTCGTCGTCTATGGCATTGTGGCCATAGTTCATCCGACGGCAGCGGCCAATGCGATGGTCGCCGCTTTTTTATTTTACGTCGCATTTAGTGTTGTCACGTACCTTACCGTGCGATTTATGCCTGCTCCGTCGCACACACGACTCGCAATTTCGACCGTCATTGACCAAGCCTCGGTCATCCTGGCGTTGGCGGTAGGCGGACGACTTGCATTGCCGATGCTCTGGGCAATTTTTTGGTTTATTGTCGGTGCGGGCGGTCGGTACGTAAGCGTTCGGCAAACCC
>NZ_JGVW01000071.1 GCF_000687455.2 Burkholderia sp. lig30 | reverse complement strand
CGCGCGGGCCGCTGGGCGCAGGCGGACGGCGTGCATTTCGTCGCCGCGCCGGAAGATCCGCAGGCGTACGCGCGCGACCTGTACGGGATGCTGCGCACGCTCGACCGCGCTCAGGTGGCGCGCATCCTCATCGAAAAGCTGCCGGACACCGTCGAGTGGATCGCGGTCAACGACCGGCTCGGCCGGGCAGCGGCCGCGTTCGAGGCGCAGGGGTAGCATCGCGGCGCCTGTCGCACCGCGGCCGGCCTGACCGCCGGCGCAAGCCCGTCATGAGCGTGAACATCCGCTAGCGTTCGCCTCGCGATGTGGCGAGGGGCGCGGCGCCATGTCCGCTCGCCGCGCCGCCGCCGGCGGCGCGCGCGTGATACGCGCTCGCCCATTCGGGCGGGCCGAACACTGCGCGCAGCTTGTTGCGCCAGCCGGCGACACGCCACGCGTCGGCCGCCATCGAAAACCATTCGTGGAACGTCGCGACGAGCGGATTGTTCGAGCCGAGCGGCTCGACGATCCCGTAATCCGGCGGATCGTCCTGCGTTTCCTCGACGAAGCTGCCGAACAGGCGATCCCAGATCACCAGCACGCCCGCATAGTTGCGATCGATGTAGCGCGGGTTGCGCGCGTGATGCGCGCGATGGATCGACGGCGTGTTGAGCACGTATTCGAGCCAGCCGAGCTTGCCGATCGCCTGCGTATGGACGAAGAACTGGAACGCGAGGTTGACGAGCACGATGCCGACGATCTGCTGCGGGGGAAAGCCGAGGAAGGCGAGCGGCAGCCAGAACGCCCACATGCCGGCCACCGGATACATGAGGCTCTGGCGCATCGCGGTCGAGAAATTCATCCGCTCGGACGAGTGGTGCACGACGTGTGCGGCCCACAGCCAGCGCACGCGGTGGCTCGCCCGATGGAAGACGTAATAAAGCAGATCCTGCGCGACGAACAGAACGACGAACGACAGCCAGGTGTCGTGCCAGGTGAGCAATCTGTAGTGCTGGTAACAGTACGCGTACAACGGGATCACGAACAGCCACGCGATCTTGTCCGCGCCCTGGTGCATCAGTGCGAGCGCCGCGTTGCACAGCGTATCCCGCCAGCCGTAGACGCGATCCTGCGCGCGCGTGCGCGCGAAGTGCCATGCTTCCCAGCCGATGCACATCAGGAAAACGGGCGCGAGCGCGAGCAGCAGCCATTCGACGTCGAATCGCATGATGGTGTCTCCTCTCCTGTCCCCTGGCGAATCTTGTGACCGGGCAGCGCGCCCGGTGGTCGTTCCCGGGTCAGCTCGACAGCCTACGCAATCACGACGCGGCACGCGAGAGACGAGCGTAGAGGGTTCCCTCTGAGGACCGGGTTTCCACCGAACCCGCGTGGCGGGGGGCGGGGCGCCCGGGCCCCGCTTCGACGCTCAGCGCGCGCCCGCGTAAACCCATTCGAGCAGGCTGTCGTGCGCGGCGCGCGCGGCCTCCGCGTGATCGTCGTTGATGAAGCTGACGACGACGTAGCTCGAGCCGTCCGCGCCCGCGACGTAGCCGGCGATCGCGCGCACGTCGCGCAGCGTGCCGGTCTTGATGTGCGCGTTGCCGAGCACCGGCGCGTTGGTGAGGCGGTTCTTCATCGTCCCGTCGATGCCGGCGATCGGCAGCGAATCGATGAACACCTGCCCGACGGGGCTCGCGTTGGCCGCCTGCAGGAGCGCCGCGAGCGACAGCGCGCTCACGTGCTCGTCGCGCGACAGGCCCGAGCCGTTGTCGAGCGCGAGATCGGGCATCGGGATGCCGCTTTTCTGCAGGAACGCGTGGATCGCCAGGCTCGACTGCTCGGTCGTCGCGGGCGGCTTGCCCGCGGCGGCGCCGATGGAGAGGAACAGGTTGCGCGCCATCACGTTGTTGCTGAACTTGTTGATGTCGTAGACGACGCTCGCGAGCACCGGGCCGTGATGCACGGCGACCGGGCGCGCGTTCCCCGGCACCTTGCCTTCGCTGATCGCGCCGTCGAAGGTGCCGCCCGCCTGCTGCCACAGCGCGAGGAAGCCGCGCGTGAAGAACGTGCTGTGGTCGAGGATCGCGAGATTGGTCGTGCGCGGGCCGCAGCGCAGCGGATAGTCGCCCGCGAACGACGCGGTCAGCGTGCCGCTGGCGCCCGTCGCCAGCGCCGGGCGCGCGGCGGCGGCGGCCGCGCCGCACGAGCCGTTGCCTTCGACGAGCTGGTTGTCGACCGACAGGTTCGACAGCGCCGGCAGCACGTCGACGGCGACCTTGCCGTCCTCGCCCGGCGTCACCGTGAACGACAGCGCCTTGAACGCGTACATCAGCGGATCGGGGCCGACGTTGTACGGCGCGCTCGCGTCGTCGTCGAACGGCGGCAGATCGCGCGTGGACGCCGCGAAATAGCTCTTGTCGAGCACGAGGCCGCCGTCGATGCGGCGAATGCCCGCCTTGCGGATCTTGTCGACCAGGTCGATCAGTTCCTCGGGCACGAGCTTCGGGTCGCCGGTGCCCTTGACGTAGAGGTTGCCGTGCAGCGTGCCGTCCGGGTCCAGCGTGCCGTCCGCGTAGGCGCTGGTGCGCCAGCGGTAGTCGGGGCCGAGCATCGACAGGCCGGCGTAGGTGGTGACGAGTTTCATCGTCGACGCCGGCAGCATCGGGCGGTCCGCGTTCCACGCGACGATCGGCGCCGGGGCGCCGATCCGCTCGACGACGACGCTGATGGCCGACGCGGGCACCTTCGCGCGCTGCAGCGCGCCGAGCACGCTCGCGGGCAGCTCCGCGCGCGCGGCGGCGGTGGCGACTGGCGGCTTGACCTTCTTGCGGGCTTGCGCGGGCGGCGCGAAGGCGAGCGTGGCGGAGGCGACGAGGACGGCGGCGGCGCGCAGGCACAGCCGGGCGCGGGGCGCGAACCGGACGGCGGGGGCGAAAATCGGCATGTGACGGGTGACGGAAAAGCGGGGTCTGACGGAGTGCGCGTGGCGCGAAGCGCACATTGTAGAGACAAGCGCGGCCAGGTCCGATGAAATTGGCCGCGCCTGGCCGCCGGCTCCGGCGGCGGCGCTACAATGGCCAGCATGTTTGACTCGCTCGATGGACGCGGACCAGGATGCGGATTTTGCTTGTCGAAGACGACCGGATGATCGCCGAAGGCGTACGCAAGGCGCTGCGCGCCGACGGTTTCGCGGTCGACTGGGTGCAGGATGGCGACGCGGCGCTGACCGCGCTCGGCGGCGAGGCGTATGACCTGCTGCTGCTCGATCTGGGCTTGCCGAAGCGCGACGGCATCGAGGTGCTGCGCGCGCTGCGCGCGCGCGGGCTGTCGCTGCCGGTGTTGATCGTCACCGCGCGCGACGCGATCGCAGACCGCGTGAAGGGGCTCGACGCGGGCGCGGACGACTATCTCGTCAAGCCGTTCGACCTCGACGAACTGGGCGCGCGGATGCGCGCGCTGATGCGCCGCCAGGCGGGGCGCAGCGAGTCGCTGATCCGCCACGGCGGGCTGACGCTCGACCCGGCGTCGCACCAGGTGACGCTCGACGGCGCGCCCGTTGCGCTGTCGGCGCGAGAGTTCGCGCTGCTCGAGGCGCTGCTCGCCCGGCCGGGTGCGGTGCTGTCGAAGAGCCAGCTCGAGGAGAAGATGTACGGCTGGGGCGAGGAGATCGGCAGCAACGCGGTCGAGGTCTACATCCACGCGCTGCGCAAGAAGCTCGGCTCCGACCTGATCCGCAACGTGCGCGGGCTCGGCTACATGGTCGTCAAGGAAGTCTGACGCGTGAGGTCCATCCGTCATCAATTGCTGATCTGGCTGCTGGCGATCGTGGTCGCGGGCGTCGGCGTGGCCGGCTGGCTGATTTACCGGCAGGCGCTCGCCGAGGCGAACGAGCTGTTCGACTATCAGCTGCAGGAAATCGCCGCCGCGCTGCCGTCCGAGCCGTTCTCGCAGGTGTTCGGCTCGCGCACCAACGGCGACGAGGGCATCGTGATCCAGATCTGGAACCGCAACGGCGTGCTGATGTATTTCTCGCATCCGCGCGCGCCGATCGCGCCGCGCGCCGAGCTGGGCTTCTCGACCGAGCACACGGATCGCGGCGAATGGCGCGTCTATGGCGCGATCGTCGGTGACAACGTCGTGCAGCTTGCGCAGCCGGTGTCGGTGCGCAACCGGCTCGCGGCGAACGTCGCGCTGCGCACGCTGTGGCCGCTGATCGTGCTGTTGCCGTTCCTCGGCGCCGCGGTGTGGGTGATCGTCGGGCGCGGGCTCGCGCCGCTGCGCCGCGTGACGCGCGCGGTCGAGGCACGCCGGCCCGAGGCGCTCGATCCGCTGGCCGACGCGCCGCTGCCGCTCGAGGTGCAGCCGCTCGTGCGCGCGCTGAACCGCCTGCTCGCGCGCCTGTCGGCCGCGCTCGACACGCAGAAGGCGTTCGTCGCCGACGCCGCGCACGAATTGCGCACGCCGCTCGCGGCCGTGCAGATCCAGGCGCAGCTCGTCGCGCGCGCGAAAGACGACGATACGCGCCGCGAGGCGCTCGCCGATCTGCAAAGCGGCGTGACGCGCGCGACGCGCCTCGCCGAGCAGCTGCTCGCGCTCGCGCGGGCCGAGCCGGACGGCGGCACGGTGCGCGAGCGGATCGACCTGCAGGCGCTGCTCGCCGAATGCGTGGCCGCGCATGCGCCGCTCGCGCAGCGCCGCCGCATCGATCTCGGCTTCGAGGACGCGCGGCCCGCGGCGGTCGTCGCCGACGTGGCCGCGTTGCGCGTGATGTTCGGCAACCTGCTCGACAATGCGGTCAAGTACACGCCGGAAGGCGGTCGCATCGACGTGTCGCTGACGCGCGACGCGGCTGGCCGCGCATGCGTGCAGATCGGCGACAGCGGGCCGGGGATTCCGCCCGGCGAGCGCGAGCGGGTGTTCGACCGCTTCTACCGGGACAGCTCCGCGCGCGGGCGCACCGACGTGTCGGGCAGCGGCCTCGGGCTTGCGATCGTCAAGCGCGTCGCGGCGCAGCAGGGCGCGACTGTGTCGCTCGGCGAAGCGGCGGCGGGCGGCCTTCTCGTCAGCGTGGTGTTCCGGGAAGCCGAGGTGCCGGCCGACGAGGCGCCGGCTGCCGTTTGAACGCCTTCGCCCGGCAGCGCGCGTTCCGCGCCCGCGGAACGGTCCGTCGTTCGCGCAAACTGGCCCCGATCCGGTGCTTAAGCCCGGTTTAAGGCGGGTTAAGCCTCCTTTAAGTCAGCGCCGTTACGCTGCGGTGTAATGAACGAGGAGGTCAAGCGATGAATACCCGATTCCTGGCGCGCGGTGCAGTGGCGGTTGCCGTGGCGGCTGCGTTGGCCGCCGGCTATGTCGCGGGCACGCGCCATGCGGAGCCGCAGATCATCGCGCCGGCCGCAGCAGCAGCGCTGATGCCGGCCGAAGCCGCCGCCAAGACCGGCATTCCGGATTTTTCCGGGCTGGTCGAGACTTACGGCCCGGCGGTCGTCAATATCAGCGCGAAGCACGTCGTGAAGCAGGTCGCGCAGCGCGTGCCGCAGATCCCGGTCGATCCGGGCGATCCGTTCTACCAGTTCTTCCGGCACTTCTACGGGCAGATCCCCGGCATGGGCGGCGGCGCGCAGCCGGACGACCAGCCGAGCGCGAGCCTCGGCTCGGGCTTCATCACCAGCACCGACGGCTATATTCTGACGAATGCGCACGTGGTCGACGGCGCGAACGTGGTCACCGTCAAGCTGACCGACAAGCGCGAATACAAGGCGAAGGTGGTCGGCGCGGACAAGCAGTCCGACGTCGCGGTGCTGAAGATCGACGCGAACGACCTGCCGACCGTGAAGATCGGCGATCCGGCGCAAAGCAAGGTCGGCCAGTGGGTCGTGGCAATCGGCTCGCCGTACGGCTTCGACAACACCGTGACCTCCGGCATCATCAGCGCGAAGTCGCGCGCGCTGCCCGACGAGAACTACACGCCGTTCATCCAGACCGACGTGCCGGTCAATCCCGGCAACTCCGGCGGCCCGCTGTTCAACCTGCAGGGCGAGGTGATCGGCATCAACTCGATGATCTATTCGCAAACCGGCGGCTTCCAGGGGCTGTCGTTCGCGATCCCGATCAACGAGGCGATGAAGGTGAAGGACGAGCTCGTGAAGACGGGCCACGTGAGCCGCGGGCGCCTCGGCGTCGCGGTGCAGGGGATGAACCAGACGCTCGCCAGCTCG
This sequence comes from Burkholderia sp. lig30, assembly GCF_000687455.2. Classification (GTDB taxonomy): domain Bacteria; phylum Pseudomonadota; class Gammaproteobacteria; order Burkholderiales; family Burkholderiaceae; genus Burkholderia. The sequence goes on along the minus strand of NZ_JGVW01000071.1, from coordinate 37,982 downwards.
TTCGGCCTGGCGAAACCCGACGGCGCGCTCGTCAGCTCGGTCGACCCGAGCGGGCCGGCGGCGAAGGCCGGCCTGCAGCCGGGCGACGTGATCCTGTCGGTGAACGGCACGCCGGTCGGCGATTCGACGACGCTGCCGTCGCAGATCGCGAACCTGAAGCCGGGCTCCAGGGCCGATCTGCAGATCTGGCGCGACAAGGCCAAGAAGTCGGTCAGCGTGACGCTCGGCACGCTCGCCGACGGCAAGGCGGCGGCAAGCGACGGCGGCCCCGTCGAGCAGGGCCGCCTCGGCGTCGCGGTCCGCCCGCTGTCGCCGCAGGAGCGCAGTACGGCGTCGCTGTCGCACGGGTTGCTCGTGCAGCAGGCGAGCGGCCCGGCGGCGAGCGCCGGCATCCAGCCGGGCGACGTGATTCTCGCGGTGAACGGCCGGCCGGTGACGAGCCCCGAGCAACTGCGCGACGCGGTGAAGGGGGCGGGCAACAGCCTGGCGCTCCTGATCCAGCGCGACAACGCGCAGATCTTCGTCCCGGTCGACCTGAGCTGATCCGGCCGGGCGCGGCGGCGCCGTGCCGGCGAAGGGCCGCGACGGAGGTGTTCGCGTGGCGCGCGCAACAAGCGCACGACGGATGCGCAATTCGTGCGAGTTTCGCCGATAATGAAGCCACGGTCTTCGGGCCGTGGCTTTTTCGTCTTGATGCGGCCCTCGCTGGCATTCGGGCCGCCCGCAGGGGAGAACGATGTCCGCCACCGACTCTCGTATCGAAATCGTGCCGAACCGCCATCGCGTGCGCGTGATCCATCAGGGCATCACGTACGCCGATTCGCACGGGGCGCTGACGGTGCGCGAGACGGGCCTGCCGGACGTCCATTATCTGCCCCGCGCAGACGTCAACATGCACCGGCTCGTGTCGTCGGGCTTGAAGACCGTCTGCGCGCTCAAGGGGCAGGCGTGTCATTTCGACTTGCAGACCGAAGACGGCGTCGTCGAGAACGCCGCATGGAGTTACGAGGAACCGGTCGAGGCGGCACATGCGCTCGCATGCTATGTCGCCTTCGATGCCGCGCGGGTGGACAGGATCATCGAGACATCCTGACGCGGCGAGCGTTCATCGGGGAGACATCATGGAACTGAACGACGCGTTACGCATCCCGCTTGCGCCGTCGGTTGTCCGGGAGGCGCTACAGGATCTCGCGCTGCTGCGCGCGAGTTTCGATCATTGCGAATCGCTGATACGGCTCGCGCATGGCGAGTACGCGCTCACGCTGACCGTGCCGCTCGGCCCGCTGCGCGCGCGCTACGACGTGCGCGCGCACGTGGCGCGCCACGACGCCGATGCGTCCGGCGACGCGCAGACGCAGCGGACCCTGAACTTCAAGGCGCGCGCCGATGGCATCGGCGCGCTGCGCGGCCAGATCGACGTCGTGCTGCGTCCGGACGCGCCGGGCGCGGACGCGACCCGCATCGAGTACACGGTGTGGGCGACCGCGACCGGGCCGCTCGCCGAGCTGCCGGCCCGCCAGATCGAGCATGCGCTGCACGAATGGGTCGACGATTTCTTCGGCGAGTTCTGCGAGGTGGTGCAGGCCAAGCACGGCCTCGCGCCGAATCGCGCGCGCAGCGGCCAGCCGCGCCGGCAGCACGTGTTCCTGCGGCCGGCGCCGCTGACGGGCGCCGCGAAACGTTCCCCGCCGCACCACCTCGGCGGCGCGCTGACCGGCCGCGCGGCGAGCGCGCTGCATCATCGGGAATCCAATCCGGTGCCCGTCTGGGCATGGGCGGCGATGATCGTCGTGGTGGCGCTGCTGCTCTACGCGGCGCGCTGGTTCAACATCGGCTGACCGCCCGTCCTTTCTCCGGCCGCCGCCCGGCACCGTCGGGCGGCGGCGTTCAGCCGCGCAGGTTGGCGGCGCCACGAAACTCCCGCCGATAGGCCGACGGCGACGTGCCGAGCGCGCTCGCGAAATGCTGGCGCAGCGAAGCCGTCGAGCCGTATCCGGCCGCCTGGGCGATCGCGTCGATCGACTGCCCGGTCGTTTCGAGCAGATGCTGCGCGCGCGCCAGCCGCTCGGCCTGGAGCCATGCCGCGACACTGGTGCCGGTCGCCTGCCGAAAGTGGCGCGTGAACGTGCGCCGGCTCATCAGCACGCGCGTCGCGAGCGAATCGACACTGTGCGCGGTGTCGAGATGCGCGCGTACCCAGTCGAGGAGGGCCGCGAGGCGTGCGTCGCGCGGGTTCGCGGCGACCGGCTGTTCGACGAACTGCGCCTGCCCGCCCTGGCGATGCGGCGGAATCACGAGCCGCCGCGCGATCCGGTTGGCGGCGTCGGTGCCGTAGCGCCCGCGCAGCACGTGCAGGCAGCAGTCGAGGCCTGCAGCGGTGCCGGCAGACGTCGTCAGGTTGCCGTCGTCGACATACAGCACATCCGGATCGAGCCTCACGCGCGGAAAGCGCCGCGCGAAATCGTCCGCCCATGCCCAGTGCGTCGTGGCGCGTCGGCCGTCGAGCAGCCCGGCGGCCGCGAGTACGTACGCGCCGAGGCACAGTCCGACGATGTGCGCGCCGCGGGCGGCGGGCGCGCGCAGCGCGTCGAGCAGGGCAGCGGGCGGAGTTTCCGCCGGGTCGCGCCAGGTCGGGACGATGACGATCTGCGCGTCGGCCAGCGCATCGAGGCCGTGCGGGGCATCGATCGTGAAGCCGCCCGTCGTCGCGATCGGGGCGGGGTCGGCCGCGCAGACGCGGAAATCGAACACGGGCAGCCCGGCCGCCTCCCGATCTTCGCCGAACACGACGCATGGCACCGACAGGTGGAACGGGCTGATGCGGTCGAACGCGACCACGGCGACGACAGGGGGCGCAGGCGGCCACGGTGAAGCGGGGGCGGGGGACATCGCAGGCTCCGGGAATCGGTTGGCCCGATTTTATCGATTAATGACAATCGGGCCACTGTCGCGGGCGGCCGGCCCGCCCGACAATGCATCGCATCGCGTCGCTGGCCGCCTCCTTCCGGGGCGGGGCGAGGCGGCCCGGGGAGGCCCGGGCGACACCGGACCAGGAGCCTGCCATGCCGAATGCCGTTTCCCGCCGTGCCCTCATCGTGATCGACGTCCAGAACGAATACGTGACGGGCAATCTGCCGATCGAGTATCCGCCCATCGACGTTTCGCTCGCGAACATCGGGCGCGCGATCGACGCCGCGAACGCAGCCGGCGTGCCGGTGATCGTCGTCGAGCACGTGGCGCCGGCCGGCGCGCCGATCTTCGCGCCGGGGAGCGACGGCGTCGCGCTGCATCCGGTCGTCGCGTCGCGTCCGTATGCGCACCGGATCGAAAAATCGCTGGCGAGCGCGTTCGCGGGCACCGATCTCGCCGCCTGGCTCGATGCGCACGGCATCGACACGCTGACGGTCGCCGGCTACATGACGCACAACTGCAACGCGTCGACGGTGTACCACGCCGCCCATGCGGGACTGACGGTCGAATATCTCGTCGATGCGACGGGCGCGTTGCCATACGAAAACGCCGCGGGAGCGGCTAGCGCGGAAGAAATCCATCGCGCGTTCACGGTGGTGATGCAGTCGAATTTCGCGACCGTGATGACGACCGGGACGTGGATCGCGGGACTCGCAGGCGGCGCGCTGCCCACGCGCGATACGGTGATCGGGTCGAACCGGCGGGCGCGCGAGCGCCGGGCGATGGCGGCCTGACGCCGCCGCGCCGGCCGCCAGCAAGCGTGGCCGGCGCCGCAAGCCGGGGCGGCACGGCTGGCGGGGCAGTCGAAGATCAGTCGAGGGTCAATCGGGATCCTTCAGCATCGCCGGGCTGTAGCGCAGCATGTCGACGCAGCCGTCGACGAGCTTTACCGCATGCTGCTCGGCGTCGATCTCGTCGGGCAGCATCAGCATGTCGCGCACGAAGCCGCTGACGAGCGTGTGCAGCATCAGCGTCGCGCGCCAGGTGTCGAGCCGCTCCGGCAGCTGCTTGAGCGCGACGGCCGCGGCGAGGTCGGCCTCGATGTTGTGCAGTGCTTCGCTCATCCCCGTGCGGTTGCGCTGCAGCAGCGCTTCCATGTCCGCGACGTATTCGCACTTCATGAACAGGATGCTGAACACCCGCCGCAGCTGCGGATCGCGCGCGACGCCGAGCAGGCACCAGATCAGGATCGTCCGCACGTTGCCGAGCGGGTCGGCGCGCGGTGCGTCGGCCGGTGCCTTTTTCAGTTCGTCGATCGGCAGCAGCACGCGATCGAACATCGCGTCGAACAGCTCGCTCTTGTTCGCGAAATGCCAGTAGATTGCGCCGCGCGTCACGCCCGCATGCTGGGCGATGTCCGCGAGCGAAGTGTGCGACACGCCTTTTTCGAAGAAGACGTGTTCGGCGGCGTCGAGGATGCGGTTGCGCGTGGCAAGCGCCTCCTCCTTGGTGCGTCTGACCATGGAAAGGCCCGGGGTGATCAATCGGTGGGACGGAATAATAAGGTCTGTATCGCTCGCCGTCGCTGCCCAAACCCGCTATGCTTGCAATCGGTAATATTTCGTAAGACAAGGTGGTCGACAGGGCAGAAGGGCTTTTACATACATCCTTGAATGTATATACAATAGCACCCTACGATCGAACCGCCCACGGGGCAATCAGTTAAAGTCCCACTCTGCTGATTCCCGCCAAAGTATCTGCCGCATGTCGCGGCGTCTCGCCGGCACGGTAGTCGAGTGCCGCTTGCTGTATTAGCAGTCCCGCAATTCAGGTGTTCGATCTTGCGCCGCGAGGCGCATCCGTGCCGTGCTCCCGTGGAGCGTTGCACCAATTCCAATGGTTATACACAGAGGTCGCTCCATGCGCGTCGAACGGGTTCCATACCGCTTACTCACTGTCGCGACGGCCGCCGTTTTCCTGGCCGCGTGCGGGAAAAAAGATTCGGCTCCGCCGCCGCAAACGCCGGAAGTCGGCGTCGTCACCGTCCAGCCGCAATCCGTGCCGGTCTTCACCGAACTGCCGGGCCGCACCAGTGCGTTCCTCGTCGCGCAGGTGCGCGCGCGGGTCGACGGCATCGTGCAGCGCCGCGAGTTCGTCGAAGGCAGCGACGTGAAGGCGGGCCAGCGTCTCTACAAGATCGACCCGGCGCCGTACATCGCCACGCTGAACAGCGCGAAGGCGTCGCTCGCGAAGGCGAAGGCGAATCTCGCCACGCAGGACGCGCTCGTCGCGCGCTACAAGGTGCTGGTTGCCGCGAACGCGATCAGCAAGCAGGACTACGACAACGCCGTCGCCGCGCAGGGCCAGGCCGCCGCGGATGTCGCGGCGGGCAAGGCCGCCGTCGACAGCGCGCAGATCAACCTCGGCTATACCGATGTGGTGTCGCCGATCACCGGCCGTGTCGGCATCTCGCAGGTCACGCCGGGCGCGTACGTGCAGGCAAGCCAGGCGACGCTGATGTCGACCGTCCAGCAACTCGATCCGGTCTACGTCGACCTGACGCAGTCGAGCCTCGACGGGCTGAAGCTGCGCCAGGCGGTGCAGAGCGGCCGCCTCAAGACGAGCGGCCCGGGCGCCGCGAAGGTCACGCTGATCCTCGAGGACGGCAAGCCGTATGCCGAGCCGGGCAAGCTGCAGTTCTCCGACGTGACGGTCGACCAGTCGACCGGCTCGGTGACGATCCGCGCGATCTTCCCGAACCCGAAGCGCGTGCTGCTGCCGGGCATGTTCGTGCGCGCGCGCATCGAAGAGGGCGTCAACGACAACGCGTTCCTCGTGCCGCTGATCGGCGTATCGCACGATCAGAAGGGCCAGCCGGTCGCGCTGGTGGTCGGTGCCGACAACAAGGTGGCGCCGCGCACGCTGACGACGACCGGCATGCAGGGTCAGAACTGGATCGTCGAGGGTGGCCTGCAGCCGGGCGACCGCGTGATCGTCCAGGGGATCGACAAGGTGCGTCCGGGCGCGACCGTGAAGACGGTGCCGGCCAAGCTCGCGCCGGCGCCTGATGCCGCATCGGGTGCTGCCGCCGCGGCCGCGCCGGCCGCCGCATCGGCCGCGACGGCGTCGAGCGCGCCGGCGAGCGCCGCCGCGGGATCGCCCGCCGCGGGATCGCCCGCCGCGGGATCGCCCGCCGCGGGATCGTCCGCCGCCGCGTCGGGCGCGCAATAACAGGGAGCCTGTTTCATGGCAAAGTTCTTTATCGATCGCCCGATCTTCGCGTGGGTGATCGCCATCATTCTGATGCTGGCCGGCGTCGCGTCGATCTTCACGCTGCCGATCGCCCAGTATCCGACGATCGCGCCGCCATCGATCCAGATCACCGCGAACTACCCGGGCGCTTCCGCGAAGACGGTGGAAGACACGGTGACGCAGGTGATCGAGCAGCAGATGAGCGGTCTCGACAACTTCCTGTACATGTCGTCGACGAGTGACGATTCGGGTACGGCGACGATCACGCTCACGTTCGCGCCGGGCACCAACCCGGACATCGCGCAGGTCCAGGTGCAGAACAAGCTGTCGCTCGCGACGCCGATCCTGCCGCAGGTGGTGCAGCAGCTCGGCCTGTCGGTGACGAAGTCGAGCAGCAGCTTCCTGCTCGTGCTCGCGTTCGTCTCCGAAGACGGCAGCATGAACCGCTACGACCTCGCGAACTACGTCGCGTCGCACGTGAAGGATCCGATCAGCCGGCTCAATGGCGTCGGCACGGTCACGCTGTTCGGCTCGCAGTACGCGATGCGGATCTGGCTCGATCCGACCCGCCTGACCAACTACAGCCTGACGCCGGAGGACGTGTCGAGCGCGATCAGCGCGCAGAACGTGCAGATCGCGGGCGGCCAGATCGGCGGCACGCCGGCGAAGCCCGGCACCGTGCTGCAGGCGACGATCACCGAATCGACGCTGCTGCAGACGCCCGAGCAGTTCGGCAACATCCTGCTGAAGGTGAACCAGGACGGCTCGCAGGTGCGCCTGAAGGATGTCGCGAAGATCGACCGCGGCGCCGAGAACTACAACTTCGACACGAAGTACAACGGCAAGCCGAGCGCGGCGCTGGGCATCCAGCTCGCGACCAACGCGAACGCGCTCTCGACCGCGAAGGCGGTGCGCGCGCAGATCGACCAGCTGTCGAAGTATTTCCCGCACGGCCTGGTCGTCCAGTATCCGTATGACACGACGCCGTTCGTGCGCCTGTCGATCGAGGAAGTGGTCAAGACGCTGCTCGAAGGCATCGTGCTCGTGTTCCTCGTGATGTATCTGTTCCTGCAGAACCTGCGGGCGACGATCATCCCGACGATCGCGGTGCCGGTCGTGCTGCTCGGCACCTTCGCGGTCATGTCGCTCGTCGGCTTCTCGATCAACACGCTGTCGATGTTCGGCCTCGTGCTCGCGATCGGCCTGCTGGTGGACGACGCGATCGTGGTCGTCGAGAACGTCGAGCGGGTGATGGCGGAAGAGGGATTGTCGCCTCGGGAAGCGACCCGCAAGGCGATGGGCCAGATCACCGGCGCGCTGGTCGGCGTCGCGCTCGTGCTGTCGGCGGTGTTCGTGCCGGTGGCGTTCTCGGGCGGCTCGGTCGGCGCGATCTACCGTCAGTTCTCGCTGACGATCGTGTCGGCGATGGTGCTGTCGGTGCTGGTCGCGCTGATTCTGACGCCGGCGCTGTGCGCGACGATCCTCAAGCCGATTCCGCAGGGGCATCACGAGGCGAAGACGGGCTTCTTCGGCTGGTTCAACCGTACGTTCAACCAGAGCCGCGACAAGTATCACGTCGGCGTGCACCACGTGATCAAGCGTTCGGGCCGCTGGCTCATCATCTATCTGGTCGTGATCGTCGCGGTCGGCCTGCTGTTCGTGCGCCTGCCGAAGTCGTTCCTGCCGGACGAGGACCAGGGCCTGATGTTCGTGATCGTGCAGACGCCGTCCGGCTCGACGCAGGAGACGACCGCGAAGACGCTCGCGAACATCACCGACTACCTGCTGACGGACGAGAAGGAGATCGTCGATTCCGCGTTCACGGTGAACGGCTTCAGCTTCGCGGGCCGTGGCCAGAACTCGGGCCTCGTGTTCGTCCGCCTGAAGGACTACGCGGCGCGTCAGCACGCGAACCAGAAGGTCCAGGCGCTGATCGGCCGGATGTTCGGTCGCTACGCAGGCTACAAGGACGCGATCGTGATTCCGTTCAACCCGCCGTCGATTCCGGAACTCGGCACCGCCGCCGGCTTCGACTTCGAGCTGACGGACAACGCGGGTCTCGGCCACGACGGGCTGATGGCGGCGCGCAACCAGCTGCTGATGATGGCCGCGAAGGATCCGACGCTGCAGGGCGTGCGCCCGAACGGCCTGAACGACACGCCGCAGTACAAGGTCGACATCGACCGCGAGAAGGCGAACGCGCTCGGCGTGACGGCATCGGCGATCGACCAGACGTTCTCGATCGCGTGGGCGTCGAAGTACGTGAACAACTTCCTCGACATCGACGGCCGGATCAAGAAGGTCTATGTGCAGTCCGACGCGCCGTTCCGCATGACGCCGGACGACCTGAACATCTGGTACGTGCGCAACGGATCGGGCGGGATGGTGCCGTTCAGCGCGTTCGCGACCGGCCACTGGACGTACGGTTCGCCGAAGCTCGAGCGTTACAACGGCATCTCGGCGATGGAAATCCAGGGCCAGGCCGCGCCGGGCAAGAGTACCGGCCAGGCGATGGCGGCGATGGAGAAGCTCGCGGAAAAGCTGCCGAACGGCATCGGCTATTCGTGGACGGGCCTGTCGTTCCAGGAAATCCAGTCGGGCTCGCAGGCGCCGATCCTGTACGCGATCTCGATCCTCGTCGTGTTCCTGTGTCTCGCGGCGCTGTATGAAAGCTGGTCGATCCCGTTCTCGGTGATCATGGTGGTGCCGCTCGGCGTGATCGGCGCGCTGCTCGCCGCGACGATGCGCGGCCTCGAGAACGACGTGTTCTTCCAGGTCGGCCTGCTGACCACGGTGGGCCTGTCCGCGAAGAACGCGATCCTGATCGTCGAGTTCGCGCGCGAGCTGCAGCAGTCGGAGAAGATGGGGCCGATCGAGGCCGCGCTCGAAGCGGCGCGCCTGCGTCTGCGACCGATCCTGATGACGTCGCTCGCGTTCATCCTCGGCGTGCTGCCGCTGGCGATCAGCAATGGCGCAGGCTCGGCCAGCCAGCACGCGATCGGCACCGGCGTGATCGGCGGGATGATCACGGCGACGTTCCTCGCGATCTTCATGATCCCGATGTTCTTCGTGAAGATTCGCGCGATCTTCAGCGGCGAGAAGGAAGACGTCGACGAGGCGCTGCGTCTCGCGCACGATCACCTGCATCAGGCGGAGAAGGGCGGCCACGACGACGAGAAGAAGGGACAGTGATGATGCAAAAACACGCTTTGACTGCAATGGCGGTCGCGCTGTTCGCCACGGGCTGCACGATGGCGCCGCACTACGAGCGGCCCGCGGCGCCCGTCGCGGGGGCGTTCCCGTCGGGCGGTGTCTACGCGACGCAGCCGGCCGCCACGGCCGGCGCGCGCAGCGCGAACGGCCAGGCCGCCGCCGACATCGGCTGGCGCGAGTTCTTCGTCGATCCGCGCCTGCAGCACCTGATCGAGATCGCGCTGAAGAACAACCGCGACCTGCGGGTTGCGGTGCTGAACGTCGCGGCCGCGCGCGCGCAGTACCAGATTACGCGCGCCGACCTGATGCCGACGCTCAGCGGCGTCGGCAGCGGCACGATCCAGCGCTATCCGGCGGGCGTGTCGACGACCGGTGCGCCGACGATCACGCGCGTCTACAACGTGGGTCTGTCCGCGTCGTGGGAGCTCGACCTGTTCGGCCGAATCCAGAGCCTGAAGGACCAGGCGCTCGCGAAGTATTTCGCGACCGCGCAGGCACGCAAGGCTGCCGAGATCTCGCTCGTGTCGCAGGTCGCGGACCAGTACCTGACGGTGCTCGCGTACGACGATCTGCTGTCGGTCACCGAGGACACGCTGAGGGTCGCACAGGCGTCGTACGACCTGACGAAGCTGAAGTTCGACAACGGCACCGGTTCGGAGCTCGATCTGCGCCAGGCGCAGACGGTCGTCGAGACCGCGCTGGCGAACCAGCAGTCGCAGGCGCGCCTGCGGGCGCAGGCGCTCAATGGGCTGGTGCTGCTCGTCGGCGAACCGTTGCCGGAGGATCTGCCGGCCGGGCTGCCGCTCGACGCGCAGAATTTCCTGACCGACGTTCCGGCCGGGCTGCCGTCGGATCTGCTGACGCGCCGTCCGGACATCATGGAGGCGGAGCAGACCCTGCGCGCGGCCAACGCGAACATCGGCGCGGCGCGCGCGGCATTCTTCCCGCGCATCTCGCTGACGGGCGCATTCGGCACCGCGAGCCCGACGCTCGGCGACCTGTTCAGGGCCGGCACGGCGGCGTGGTCGTTCGCGCCGCAGATCGCGATGCCGATCTTCGAGGGCGGCGCGAACCTCGCGAACCTGGATCTCGCAAACGTGCAGAAGCGGATCGAAATCGCGAACTACGAGAAGGCGATCCAGTCGGCGTTCCGCGAAGTGTCGGACGGGCTCGCCGCGCGCGGCACCTACGACCAGCAGATCGCCGCGCTCGAGCGCAACGAGCACGCGCAGCAGCGCCGCTACGATCTGTCGGACCTGCGCTACAAGAACGGCGTCGACAGCTACCTGTCGGTGCTGACCGCGCAGACCGACCTGTATTCGGCGCAGCAGACGCTGATCACCGCGCGTCTTGCGCGCTGGACCAACCTCGTCGATCTGTACCGGGCGCTGGGCGGCGGCTGGGTCGAGCGGGCCGGCGAGACGCCGCGTCCGGCCGACCAGCCGGTGGACTACGGCAAGGCTGCCACGCCTGCGTCGAAGGCCGCGACGGCCGGCTGAGTCGGCCTGCCGCCGCGCCGCGTGCGGTTTTTGCCGCGCGCAGGCGCTTTGAACGAAAACGCCACGGATTCTGGCTGTCCGTGGCGTTTTTTTGCGTTCACGCCGCGCGCCACCTATCCGCCGCTTCATGGACGGTGCCGCCGAATCCGCGTGATCGCGAATCGGCATCCGGAACATCACCCGGCGGATTAGTCCGTAGGCCGACCCCCGCGAACACGCGTTTCCGGGGACGAATCGGGCGCGGCGTGCGCGTCCCGATATCATTTGTCTTTCTGTTTCCGGACGACTCTCTCAAATGCGCCTGCTTGGCATCGATCTCGGCACCGGCTCGGTGAAACTCGTGACGCTCGACGCGCGCGGCGTCGAACGGGCGGTCGCGAGCGAGCCGTATGCGCTGTCATCGCCGCAGCCCGGCTGGGCGGAAACCGCGCCCGACACCTGGTGGCAGGCACTCGTGCGCGCCGCCGCGCGCCTGCCCGCCGACGAGCGGGCGCAAGTGCGGGCGATCGGATGCGCGGGGCAGATGCACGGCGTCGTGCTGATCGACGCGTGCGGCCAGCCGGTGCGGCCGGCGCTGCTCTGGCCCGACACGCGCGCGGCCAGGCTCGCCGATGCCGGAGACTGGCCCGATGCGCCGAACCCGGTCGCGCCGGGGATGGCCGGCCCGCTGATGCGCTGGCTCGCCGCGCACGAGCCGGCGGCGTTGCGCGCCGCGCGCTGGGCGGTGCAGCCGAAGGACTGGCTGCGCGTCGCGCTCGGTGGCGAGATCGCGGCCGATCCGAGCGATGCGTGCGCGACCGCGCTCGCGACGCCCGCCGGCGAATGGGATGCCACGCTGCTCGACGCATTCGGCCTGCGCCGCGATCTGTTCGCGCCGGTGCGCGCGTCGACGGCGGTGTGCGGGGCGCTCGGCGCGCACGCCGCGCAGTCGCTCGGCCTGCCGGCCGGCGTGCCGCTTGCGACCGGCGCGGCGGATACCGCGTGCGCGGCGCTCGGCAGCGGCCTGTTTGCCGACGGCGACGCGTTGCTGACGACCGGCAGCGGCGGGCAGATCGTCGTGCTCGCCGAGCGCCTGCCGACAGCGCGCCGTGGCCTGCATCGCTATCGCGCGGCGACGGGCGGCGCGTACTACACGATGGCGGCGATGCAGAACGTCGGGCTTGCGCTCGAAACGGTGCGCGGCTGGCTCGGCTATCCGGACTGGCCTGCGGCCTACGACGACGCGTTCGCGCAGCCGCTGTCCGGGCGGCTCAGCTTCCTGCCTTATCTGACGGGCGAGCGTTCGCCGTGGATGAACCCGGACGCGCGCGGCGGCTGGCTCGGCCTCGGGCTCGGCGACACCCGCGGCGCGATGATGCGCGCGGCATTCGAAGGCGTCGCGTTCGCGCTGCGCGCCGGGCTCGACGCGATACGCGCGGCGGACGTGGCTGAGGAAATCGCATGCGCGTCCGGTGAAGGCGCGGCGGGCGATCGGCCGGCGAGTGCGGGTTTGGCCGACAGGCGCGCGGCGAGCGGCGCCGCGACGCGCATGCCGGTCGCGGCGCTCCGGCTCGCGGGCGGCGGCTCGCTCGAACCGCGCTGGCGGCAGTTGCTCGCCGACGCGCTCGGCGCATCGCTCGACGCGGTCGATTGCCCGAATGCGGCGGCACGAGGCGCCGCGCTGATCGCGGGCTGCGCGGTGGGACATTGGCGCGAGGACGGCCTGCGCGCGCTGGCGCCAGCGGCGTCGCCTGCCGCGGCGCCGCGCGACGATCCGGCGCTCGATGCGCGCCGCGCACGCTTCGACGACTTGTACGCGCGAGTCGATGCATGGTTCACGGCGGGCGTTTAAACTCTGGCACTTGTCGCGTTGCGTTGCCGGCGTCACCGATGACGCATTTGGGCAATGCGACGGCTGTTTCGCGCACGCGGCGCGCGCGTGAAACCGCCATCATGGCGAGCGCGATTTCATTTCGCCACGCCGTGCGCGAAGACGCGCGGCGCGGCCATGTCAGCTTTGCATGGGGACGCGAGCAAGCGCTGAAGCGCTAACGCGCGTCGACACACTTGATAGGAGCCACACGATGAAGACGAAAGCCGCGATTGCATGGAAGGCCGGCGCCCCGCTGACGATCGAGGAAGTCGATCTCGAAGGGCCGCGCGCGGGCGAAGTGCTGATCGAAGTGAAGGCGACGGGCATTTGCCACACCGACTACTACACGCTGTCGGGCGCCGATCCAGAAGGGATCTTCCCGGCGATCCTCGGCCATGAAGGTGCGGGCGTCGTCGTCGACGTCGGTCCGGGGGTCGGCACGGTGCGAAAAGGCGACCACGTGATCCCGCTGTACACGCCGGAATGCCGCGAGTGCAAGTTCTGCCTGTCGCGCAAGACGAACCTGTGCCAGAAAATCCGCGCGACGCAGGGCAAGGGGCTGATGCCGGATGCGACGTCGCGCTTCTCGCTCGACGGCAAGCCGCTGTTCCACTACATGGGCACGTCGACGTTCTCGAACTACATCGTGGTGCCGGAAATCGCGGTGGCGAAGGTGCGCGAGGACGCGCCGTTCGACAAGATCTGCTACATCGGCTGCGGCGTGACGACGGGCGTCGGCGCGGTGGTCTACTCGGCCAAGGTCGAGGCGGGCGCGAACGTCGTCGTGTTCGGTCTCGGCGGGATCGGCCTGAACGTGATCCAGGGCGCGAGAATGGTCGGCGCCGACAAGATCATCGGCGTCGACATCAACCCGAAGCGCGTCGACCTGGCGAAGAAGTTCGGCATGACGCACTTCATCAACCCGAACGAGGTCGAGAACGTGGTCGACCACATCGTGCAGCTGACGGACGGCGGCGCGGACTATTCGTTCGAGTGCATCGGCAACGTGAAGGTGATGCGCCAGGCGCTCGAGTGCACGCACAAGGGCTGGGGCCAGTCGTTCATCATCGGCGTCGCGGCGGCGGGCGAGGAGATCAGCACGCGGCCGTTCCAGCTGGTGACGGGCCGCGAGTGGAAGGGCTCGGCGTTCGGCGGCGCGCGCGGCCGCACCGACGTGCCGAAGATCGTCGACTGGTACATGGAAGGCAAGATCAACATCGACGACCTGATCACGCACACGCTGCCGCTCGATCGGATCAACGAAGGCTTCGACCTGATGAAGAAGGGCGAATCGATCCGCTCGGTCGTGCTGTACTGATCGGGCCTTGCATGGAATCAGAGTAAGCGTTGAAGCGCCAACTCTGATCGGCAGCCTTGCATGGGATCGGCGTAAGCGCTAAAGCGCCAACAGCTTTGCATGGGACCGAACTAAGCGCTAAAGCGCCAAGTTCGGTCGACAACCGATCGACAGCTTTGCATGAGGACAGCGATGCTTGAACTTGTTTCGTCACATGCTTGCCTCGGCGGTGAGCAGCGCTTTTACCGGCATGACTCGAAGACGATCGGCCTGCCGATGAAGTTCTCGGTGTACCTGCCGCCGCAGGCGGCGCACGGCCGCGTGCCGGCGCTGTTCTATCTGGCGGGCCTGACCTGTACCGAGGAAACCTTCGCGATCAAGGCGGGCGCGCAGCAGTACGCGGCGCAGCACGGCCTCGCGCTCGTCGCGCCCGACACGAGCCCGCGCGGCGCGGGCGTGCCGGGCGAGACCGACGCGTGGGATTTCGGCGTCGGCGCGGGCTTCTACGTCGACGCGATCGAGGCGCCATGGTCGACGCATTACCGGATGTATTCGTACGTGACTGACGAGTTGCGCACGACGGTGTCCGCCGAGCTGCCGATCGACGGCGCGCGGCTCGGCATCTTCGGGCATTCGATGGGCGGGCACGGCGCGCTCGTGCTCGCACTGCGCAATCCGGACGTGTTCCGCTCGGTGTCGGCGTTCGCGCCGATCGCCGCGCCGATGCGCTGCCCGTGGGGCGAGAAGGCGTTTTCCGGGTATCTGGGCGCCGACCGCGCAACGTGGAAGCGCTATGACGCGAGCGAGCTGGTGGCGCGCGCGGATGCGCGGAAGTTCGCGGAAGGCATCCTGATCGATCAGGGGCTCGCGGATCAGTTCCTGACGACGCAGTTGAATCCCGAGGTGTTCGAGGTGGCGTGCGAAGCGGCCGGGCAGCCGCTGACGCTGCGCCGGCATCTACGCTACGACCACGGGTATTACTTCATCCAGTCGTTCATCGAGGACCACGTCGCGCATCATGCGCGGGTGCTGGCGGGATAACGCACCGGATTGCCGCGCCGCTCGTATCGCCGGGCGGCGCGGCTAGCTTCGCAGCTTTCCCGCCAGACTCGTCCCATACACCGCCGCCGACAACGCGGTAATCCAGAAACTCGTCGGCCAGTCCGTGTAATAGGCGAGCACGATGCCGAGCCACGCCTCGCCGAGCGCGAACAGCGCCGCGAGCGCGACGCCCGCGCCGAGCCGCGTCGTCACGTTCTGCGCGGCCGCAGCCGGGCCCACCAGCAGCGTGAACACGAGCAGCACCCCGACGATCTGCGTGCAGGCCGCGACCGCGAGCGCGCACACGGCGAGGAACAGCATCGACACGGCGCGCAGCGACACGCCCTTCGCCTCGGCCAGCTCCGGCTGCAGCGACGCGAACAGCAGCGGACGCGCCATCGTCGCGAGCGCGGCGAGACTCACCGCGCCGATCGCGGCGAGCGTGACGAGCGTCGCGTGGCTCACGGCCAGCACGTTGCCGAACAGCAGCGCCGTCACCTGCGTCGCGAACGACGTGTAGAAATGCAGGAACAACAGGCCGCAGCCGAGCGCGCCCGACAGGATCACGCCGATCGCGACGTCGCGCCCCGCGAGCCGCTCGCCGAGCGCCCCCATGCCGATGCCCGCCGCGAGCGTGAAGCCGACCATCCCCCAGATCGGCGAGATGCCGAGCAGCACGGCCCCCGTCGCGCCGGTGAAGCCGACGTGCGACAGCGCGTGGCCGGCGAAGGTCTGCCCGCGCAGCACCAGGAAATAGCCGACGATGCCCGCGAGCACCGCGACGATCCCGGACGCCGCGAAGGCGTTGATCATGAAGTCGTATTCAAACATCGTGTGCGTGTCCGCTGTCGTGAGGATGCGCGTGGCCGTGGTGGTGATGGCCGTGGCCGCCGCCATGCGCGTGATCGTCGTCGCCTTCGTGCTCGTGGTCGTGTTTCTCGACTTCCACGTCGCCCGACATCACGAAGATCCGGCCGTTGACGCGCATCACGTCGATCGGCGAGCCATACAGGCGCGACAGCACCGGCTTCGTGATCACCTCGTCGACGGTGCCGAGCGCCGCGACCCCGTTGCCGAGATACAGTACGCGGTCGAGCGCGTTGAGCAGCGGATTCAGCTCGTGCGCGGAGAACAGCACGGTGATGCCGAGCTCGCGCTGCACGCGGCGCACCAGTTCGACGACGCCGCGCTGGTGGCTCGGATCGAGGCTGATGAGCGGCTCGTCGAGCAGCAGCAGCTTCGGGCTGCCGAGCAGGCACTGCGCGAGCAGCAGGCGCTGCCGTTCGCCGCCCGACAATTCCGACAGCGGCCGGCGCGCGAGCGCCGTGCCGCCGACCAGATCCAGCACGCGGTCGACGTCGCGGCGCGTCGCGTCGCTGGCGTGCGGCAGCCCCCAGCGATGCCCGTCGGCCGCCATCGCGACGAAGTCGTAGCCGCGCACGCGCCGGCCCGCGAGCGCGCTGCGGATCTGCGGCATGTAGCCGATCGACGGGTTGCCCCGCGCGACCGGCTCGCCGGCGACACGCAGCGAGCCGCCCGCGGTCGGCACGAGGCCGAGGATCGCGCGCATCAGCGTGGTCTTGCCCGCGCCGTTCGGCCCGAGCACGCCGACGAATTCGCCCTGCTCGATCGCGAAGGTGACGTCGCGCAGGATCGTGCGCCCGCCCAGTTCGAGCGTGACGTGATCGAGCGCGAGCGCGTGAGACGCGGCGTTCATGGCTTGCCTGCCGACAGCGCGTTGCCGAGCGCGTCGACCTCGCCGAGCATCCATTGCTGGAAGGTCTTGCCGGCCGGCTGCGTCTCGGTGACGCTCACGGCAGGCACGCCCGCGTCGCGCGCGATCTTCAGCATGCGCTTCGTCATCGGCGCCTCGGCCTGGCTGTTGTAGATCAGCACGCGCACCTGCTTATTCCGCAGGTCGTTCTCGAATGCGGCGACGTCCTGTGCGCTTGCCTCGGTGTTGTTCATCGTCGCGAGCTGGAAGCGCTGGTTGCGCATGTCGAGACCGATCGCGGCGGCCAGATAGCCGGCGACCGGCTCGGTCGCGGTCACCGATGCGCCCTTGTAGCGTGCGCGCAGCGCGGCGACCTTGTCGTCGATCGGCTTCAGCGATGCGATGAACCTGCCGAGGTTCGCGTCGTATTCGCCCTTGTGCGCGGGGTCGGCGCGGCCCAGCTCGGCGGCGATCGCGCGTGCGGCGGCGGGCATCGTCTCCGGGTCGTACCAGAGGTGCGGGTTGTCGCCCGCGCGCTTGCCGACGAGATCGGCGGCGACGATCGTCGCGCGCCCGGCCTGCTTCGACGCCGCGAGCAGCTTGCCCATCCACGGATCGTAATCGGCGCCGTTGTAGATCACGACCTTCGCCTGCTGCAATGCGCGCGCGGTTTTCGGGCTGGCCTCGAACAGGTGCGGGTCCTGGTCGGGATTGCTGAGGATGCTCGTCACCGCGACGCGGCCGCCGCCGATCTGGGCGGCGACGTCGCCGTAGAAATTCTCGGCGGCGACGACGTTGACGGGCGCGGCCTGGACGAATGCCGGCGCGGCGAGCGACAGCGCGGCGAGGCCGGCGGCAAGCCAGCGGAACGGACGCGACAGGGCGCGCATCGGGGCGAGGGTCATGAATGTCCTTGTGTGGATGGGGCGGCGCGGCGGCCGCGCGGCAGCGTCAGCCCCGTGCGGGCCGGGTCTTGCAGTGTCCGCACAGGCCGCTCAGCTCGACGACCTGATGGTGGACCTCGAAGCCATGCGCAGGCGGGCTCGCGGACAGCTGCTTCGCCAGCTCTCCGCCGGGAATCTCGACGGTTTCGCCGCACGATTCGCAGATCAGGAACTGGCCTTCATGCGGCTGGCCGATCTCGCAGCACGCGAAAAACGCGTTCTTCGACTCGATCCGGTGGATGAGGCCGTGCTCGACGAGGAAATCCAGCGCGCGATAGACGGTCGTGGGCGGCACCCGGCCGCGCTGCGGCTCGAGTTCGGCGAGCAGGTCGTAAGCGCCGATCGGGCGCTGCGCGGCGAGCACGCGCTCGTAGACCTGCCGGCGCAGCGGCGTCCATGCGAGGCCGTGCTCGGCGGCGAACGCGTCGGCGCGGGACAGGCGGTCGGCGATTGACGATGAGGTAGCCATGGCGCAATGCGGTGGAGCGAACGAGTCGTGATGATATAACGTATCGTTCGCGTGCGCACGTCCCCGTGCGCCGTGGCGGCCCGCCCGCCGCCGGGACGGCGTACGGGCGGACGATGGCGGCTTACAGGGTCGTGCGCACGTGCCAGAGCTCGGGGAACAGCACGACGTCGAGCATCTTGCGCAGGTACGGCGCGCCGCTCGTGCCGCCGGTGCCCTGCTTGAAGCCGATGATCCGCTCGACGGTGGTCATGTGCCGGAAGCGCCACTGGCGGAATGCGTCCTCGAGATCGACCAGTTCCTCGGCCATCTCGTACAGCTCCCAGTGCTGCTGCGGGTGGCGGTACACCTCGAGCCACGCGGCTTCGACCGATTCGTCGTGCTGCGTCGGCTGCGTCCAGTCGCGTTCGAGCCGCGCCGGCGCGATCGGGAAGCCGCGCCGCGCCAGAAGGCGAATCACCTCGTCGTACAGCGACGGCGCCTCGAGCGTCGCACGCACCTGCGCGAGGAGGTCCGGGCGATGCGCGTGCGGGTGCAACATCTGCGGATTCTTGTTGCCGAGCATGAATTCGAGCTGGCGATACTGATACGACTGGAAGCCCGACGACTGGCCGAGGTACGGCCGCATCGCCGAGTATTCGGACGGCGTCATCGTCGCGAGCACGTTCCACGCCTGCACGAGCTGCTCGAAGATGCGCGACACGCGCGCGAGCATCTTGAACGCGGGCGGCAGCGCGTCGCGATGGACCGCGTCGAGCGCGGCGTGCAGTTCGAACAGCGCGAGCTTCATCCACAGCTCGCTCGTCTGATGCTGGATGATGAACAGCATCTCGTTGTGATCCGGCGACAGCGGATGCTGCGCGTTCAGGATCGTGTTCAGCGACAGGTAGTCGCCGTAGCTCATCGATTTCGAGAAATCGAGCTGCGCGTCGTGCCAGGCGGCGGTTTCGCCGGCTTCGCCCGGCACGTGCGACGCTTCGTGCTGCGCACGCGTGCCCGAGAACGGACAGCCTGCCGGCGCGTCGTCGCCGGGGGGCTGCATATGACCAGAATTCACGACTTGTCTCCCAGAAATGAATGGCGCTTTGTCCGGCGCGCGTGCCGCGCGCCGGCACGGACGATCAGGTCACCGCGGACCGGCTGGCGAACTCGGGCGCTCGCCACGCACCGCTGTCGAGGATGTCGCGCAGCGTCTCGACGGCGTCCCACGCGTCGACGTAGCGGGTATAGAGCGGCGTGAAGCCGAAGCGCAGCACGTGCGGCTCGCGGTAGTCGCCGATCACGCCGCGCGCGATCAGCGCCTGCATCACTTCGTAGCCGTGCGGATGCTCGAAGCTCGCCTGCGAGCCGCGCTGGTGATGCGCGCGCGGCGTGACGAGCTTCAGCGCGTGGCCTTCGCAGCGCGACTCGACGAGCGCGATGAACGCATCGGTCAGCGCGAGCGACTTGCGGCGGATCGCGGGCATGTCGGTCTGCAGGAACACGTCGAGGCCGCATTCGACCATCGACATCGACACGATCGGCTGGGTGCCGCACAGGAAGCGCGCGATGCCGGGATCGGGGGCGAACCCGGGCTGCATCGCGAACGGCGCGCGATGGCCCCACCAGCCCGACAGCGGCTGCGCGAAGCGCGCGTGGTGGCGTGCCGGCACCCAGACGAACGCGGGCGAGCCGGGGCCGCCGTTCAGGTACTTGTAGGTGCAGCCGACCGCGCCGTCCGCATGCGCGCCGTTCAGGTCGACCGGCACCGCGCCTGCCGAGTGCGCGAGATCCCACAGCATCAGCGCGCCGGCCTGCTGGACGAGTTGCGTGACGGCCGCCATGTCGTGCATGTAGCCGGTGCGGTAGTTCACGTGCGTGATCATCGCGACGGCGGTGTCCTCGCCGATCGCGCCGGGCAGGTCGGCCGGGTCGTCGATCAGGCGCAGTTCGTAGTCGCCGCCGAGCTGCTCGATCAGGCCCTGCGCGATGTACAGGTCGGTCGGGAAGTTCGAGCGCTCCGACACGATCACGCGGCGCGCCGGCGCGTGCCGCGCCTGGTGGCGCAGCATCGCCGACAGGAGCTTGAACAGGTTGATCGAGATCGTATCGGTGACGACGATCTCGTCCTGAGCGCTGCCGATCAGCGGCGCGAGCTTGTTGCCGAGGCGGCGCGGCAGCGCGAACCAGCCGGCCGTGTTCCAGCTGCGGATCAGGCCTTCGCCCCATTCGGCGCCGATCACGGCTTGCGCGCGGGCGGCGGACGCGCGCGGCTGCGCGCCGAGCGAATTGCCGTCGAGGTAGATCACGCCTTCGGGCAGCGCGAACTGTTCGCGCAGCGGGGCGAGCGGGTCGTCGCGATCGAGTGCGAGCGCGTCTTCACGGGTCTTGATCATGATGAGCGGGGTGGGTCAGTGAGTCAGAGGGGGGCGGCGGGCAGCGCGCGCAGCACCGCGCGCACCGGGCTTGCATCGAGCGTCGTGAGCTTGAGCGGCAGCGCAATCAGCTCGTAGTCGCCCGCCGGCACGTCGTCGAGCACGATGCCTTCGAGGATCGCCATCTCGTGCGCACGGATGCGGCGGTGCGCGTCCATCGTCTTCGAGTCCTGCGGGTCGAGCGACGGCGTGTCGATGCCGATCAGCCGCACGCCGTGCGCGGCGAGCAGATCGACGGTGTCCGGCGCGACCGCGCAGAAATGCGGGTCCCATTGCGCGACGCTGGCCTGCTCGCAGGTGCGCAGCAGCACGCGCGGCGGGATGCCGTCGAGCGCGCCCGACAGGTGTTCGGGCCGCACGACGGGCGATGCGCCGATGCACGGGATCACGCGGCACGGGCCGAGATAGGTGTCGAGCGGCACCGCGCCGATCGGCGCGCCGTCGACGTCGTAATGGAGCGGCGCATCGGTGTGCGCGCCGGTATGGGGCGACAGCGTCAGCCGCGCGACGTTGACGGGCGAGCCGGCCTCGATGCGCCACACGCGTTCGACCGAAACCGGCGTGTCGCCCGGCCACACGGGGGTGGCGGGATCGACCGGCGGCGAGATGTCCCAGAGCTTGTCCATGCTGTTGCGAAACGGTGAATCGATGCTTCGCATGATAGGTGGACGCTCGCAGAAAGTGCTTGCGAAATAGACATGGACAAACGGCCGAATTGACAGATAATTCGAATCAGAGGGAAAACGGAGACCAGAAATGCATGCGATTACGCTCGATGCCACCGACTGCCGGATTCTCGCCGTCCTGCAGGAGGAGGGCCGTATCAGCAACTTGGATCTGGCTGAACGAATTTCACTGTCGCCGTCGGCGTGTCTGCGGCGGATGCGGCTACTGGAAGAGCAGGGGGTGATCGAACACTACCGCGCCTGCCTGAGCCGCGAGAAGCTTGGGTTCGAGCTGGAGGCGTTCGTGCAGGTGTCGATGCGCAACGAGCAGACGCAATGGCACGAGCGCTTCGCCGAGGCGCTGCGCGAATGGCCGGAGGTGGTCGGCGCGTTCGTGGTGACGGGCGAGAGCCACTACCTGCTGCGGGTGCTCGCGCACAACCTCAAGCACTATTCAGATTTCGTGCTGAACCGTCTTTACAAGGCGCCGGGCGTGATGGACATCCGTTCGAACATCGTGCTGCAGACGCTGAAGGACGAGGCGGGCGCGCCGGTGGCACTGGCGCGCACGGGGGCGATCAAAGTGATGTGAGGCTGTGGAAGCCGCCGCCGTGGAACACGAGCGGGGCGACGCCGGCGGCGTCAGGATGCACGCCGCAGCGCTCGACTTCGCCGACGAAGATCACGTGGTCGCCTTCGTCGTAGCGGCTGCGGTTGTGGCACTCGAACCACGCGAGCGCGCCGTCGAGCACCGGCATGCCGGAGTCGCCGGCCGCGTGCGCGATTCCTTCGAAGCGATCGCCCTTGTAGGTCGCGAAGCGCTTGCACAGATCGAGTTGCGACGCCGCCAGCACGTTGATCACGTAATGGCTGTTGCCGCGGAACACCGGCGTCGACGCCGATTTGTGCGCGAGGCTCCACAACACGAGCGGCGGGTTCAGCGATACCGAGTTGAACGAGCTGGCGGTGATGCCGATCAGTTGTCCGGACGGCGCGCGCGTCGTGATGACGGTCACGCCGGTCGCGAACTGGCCGAGCGCGTCCCGGAACGCGGCGGAATCGAAGTTCGGCGGGCTGGCGCGGGTCATCGGGCGGCCATCCGGGGCGAAACGTGCGGCAGGCGCGCGCGGCGGGCGCAACGGACGGGGCGGGCGGAGCGGACGAGAGGCGGCAAGGCGGTCATCTGTAAATGGGGCGAATGGTCCCGATTTTAGCGGAATCGCGCCGGCCGGGCCGATCCCCGGCGCGGCGGCGTTCGCGCAGGGCGTGCGGCGCGCCGCACGATGGCTTTGTTGCACAAAAGACGTCCAGGACGGCATAGCCCCCACCCCAGACCGATTTATGCCATAGCCACGGTCTGCGGCCGTCCGAGTTGGGTGAAGCAGTTGAGCAGGGCTACACGCACATGCAGCTCCGCCACCTGACGCTCAAACGTCCTGGCCATCACGCGCTCGCCCAGACGCTTAAAGCAGTACATCCTGGTCTCTACCAGGCTGCGCCGGTGGTAGCCACTCCACTTCTTCCATATCGTTCGACCCAGGCATTGGCATGCGCGCAGGGCTTCGTTGCGCGATGCCGCCCCCGCTTCCGTGCTCTTCCACGCCCGCGCATGCTTGCGCGGTGGAATGAGGGCGTGTGCGTTACGCCGGGCGATGGCCGCATGACACGCTTTTGTATCGTAGGCACCATCACCGCCCACACTGGCAATGGGCTCATCCTCTGGAATTTGACTGAGCAGTTCGGGCAGCATGGGCGCATCGCCGATGCGGTTATCGGTAACCTCGATGGCGCGGATTTCCAGCGTCTGGGCATCGATACCCAGGCGCAGCAAGCTTTCCACCATCCCCAGGCTCTGGCGCAGTGCCAGACCAAACAGGCATTTGAGGCTCAGGCAAAACTGGATGGCAGTGTCCGAGAACTTCCTCGGACGCCCTCGCTTGCCGCTGGCCGGGGCGGACCACTGCAGGTCCTTGTTCAGCCAAACGGTCAATGACCCGCGAGTCTTGAGCGCGGCGTTGTACGCCGCCCAGTTCGTCGTCTTGTACTTGCCACGAGGGCGCTTGCTTTCACTCATCCCGCAAGCCTACCCCCTGCAGCAGGGTTTTGTGCAACAAAGCCACTTCCGAAGCTGCGAGTCATCCGATGGGAACAATTGCAATCTGTCGAAGGCGAGCTTCGTCATTACGCCCAGGGTCAGCTAACCTGATGTCGATACCGGTTTTCAACGGGGCAGCGTTCGAGGTTACACGCCTTTTCGTCACACAGCCGGCAATTCCGGATGGAAGTCAACGCGTCAGCCGACATTTGGTCAAGAAGCTGTTCGCAGATCGCTGTCAAAGCAATTTGCGTGGCTTCAGGCAACCGCTCAGTCAGGGCTCCGATTGCCTTTCGACGCGCATCGAGGACGACGTTCGCTAGATCCTTCCCGGCCGGGGTGAGCGACAAAAACACTGCACGCCGGTCGGCACCTGAGTTTCGTTCGACGTAGCCGCCCTCATCTAACCGATCGACCAGCCGCACCACCGTGGAGTGGGCGAGCGCAAGCTGCTTCGCCAGTACGTCGATGGTTACGGCAGGGCGCTGGCTTAAAAGCACCAGAGCAAACACTGCGGTCTCGCTTTGCTCCGTGGCGGACGAGATCGCCCCCCGCAGCCGATCCATAAGCGCCAGCGAAACCGCGCCAAGCATGTTGTCGAGTCGTTGCTTTTCCATAAAGGCTGAATTAACATGTGTATGTACGACGCACATATATTGCGCCGCCCAAATTTACCGCAGAACTACCTAGGCGTCAGGGTAGTTCCGGGGTTGCCTAAGCGGAGAGTTTGATGATCTCGCGACTCGCGATTTCCCCCGCCCTCCCTAGGGTACCTCAGAGCGCCTGCCGTTCTATGTGTTCTGGTGCGCCACCGCTTGCTCCCTAACTAGCTTAGCAAAGCTTTCACTTCTTGCGCACTGTCCGGACCGGACGGTGGGGAGGCGTATTGCCTTTTGCCACGCAACCTGGAGAACCTATGCAACTGTTTGAGCTGATCGACGCTGCACCGTGCCAGGAAGGCAAACACGCTTCGTATGGACCGGACATTGATGAGGCTAACCGCCATCTGTTTTCGACGACGGACAAGGCCAAAAGGAAGGAGATTCTCTTTACGTGGGCGAGGAAATTTCAGCCGTGTATTCTAGGCCGGCTCGGTTCGTCGAAAAAGCGGGGGATTCAGATCTCTGTCGTTATCGTCGATGAACAAGATATTGCGAGGGGCGATGAGTATCTCAAGCAGTATCTGCGGCAACGCCGGCGCGACTGGAAAAACGAGTGTGCGCGAGGTGAAAGCGAGGCGGTGCTCTATTTTTTGTGCGTCGAGAAGCTGAGCCGTATTCCGCCGTCCAGTCATCTTCTGGAAATTTTCACCCGATTTTCGGATCTGATTTTTCACGAGTTTGGACCAATTCAGCCAGACGTTATTTACACCGAGGCCGCCCCGCTGAAAGTCGGAGAGAAGCTCTACCTCTTCAAGGCCGGCATCAACTTCTTCCACACCACGGCCCACCTTACATCGAACCACGACCGGCGCATTCCGGGCGGCGCGGTGGTCTCTGCCAATGCAGTCGGGCACTACGCCAACAACCTGGTAACCAGGGGCGTGTTCAAGGACGTCGACGAAGCCGTCGAGGATATTCGTCGGCTTGCGTGGCAATCAATCGGTAACGGTGGCGTCAGTGTGTCAGACGAAGCCACGACGAGCTGGCACAACATCGACCCGAAGAATACGTGTCCGTTCGGACAGCGCCCGTCGACGGTCCCCGAGAACTTCTCGATTGCAAACTACACCGCGCGTTACCACACTGACATCCTGATTCCGCAGTACCTGACGGAGGTACCAACCACACTTGGCGATCCGACCGTCGAGGATTGGAGGTGGCTGACGATCGAGTACTTCACGGCGCGCCAGTACGAACTCGGCTCAATCGATTTCGGAATGTTCCATGGATATCCGGTGGACAACGAGGCGATCTACTTCAATCCGTTCCCGCCAATTCGTGCGGTCAATTCGCCGGAGCTTATCTACTGATGACCATGATCATGCGAAGGAAGGAACGTAAGGGCATCGCGTTGACGGTACTGGCGACGCTCTGTTGGGGCGGCGGCATGGTTCTGAGCAAGCACAGCCTTCGTACCGCTGACGCGGCAACGCTGTTTGCGATCCAGCTTCTCGCTGCATGGGGATGCGTTCTTCTTCTTGTCGTGCTCGGCAGAAAGCTATCGACAAGAGAGCTGAAGCATGGCTGGCTCGGCGTCTTGGAGCCCGGTGTGGCGTTCTACCTCGTCCTGATTGGACTGGGCAGGACAAGCGCAATCAACGCCACTATCCTTCAGGCGATGGAGGGGCTGATGATCATCGGACTGGCGTTTCTCATTTTCCGGGACCGGGTCTCATCCAGAGTACTCATCTGGGGGGCGTTGGCCACACTTGGTGCGGTGCTTGTGACGACGAAGGAAAGTATTTTCTCCGGAATATCGATAAATTCTGGCGATGGATTGGTCTTGCTGGGAACACTTTTCGCAGCTGCATACGTCACGTTGTCGTCGCGAATCATCGTTGGAGATAGCAGCCCTGAGGCGCTTCTTTTCTGGCAGTTGAGCTTCTGCATGCTGCTTGTGTGGGGTTATCTGGTGGTAACTGGCGGTCTTTCATTCGAACGAGCACAGTTCAACGTCTATTCGCTCTCGTCCGGCGCACTGTCGTACGGCTTGTCGTTCTACTTCTATCTACTGGGGATGCGGTACATCCCAACAAGTCTGTCAGCCATCCTGCTGTGCCTGACACCCATATTCGGTGTGTCAATGTCCGTGTTGTTTCTCTTTGAAACGATCAATATTCAGAATTTCATTGGCTTCCTGATGATCCTCACCTCTTCAATCGCGGTGACGCTCAGTTCCCGCGCACACGATGCTGACCCGGTAAAAGTCTGATCTGCCGGCCATCAAACCCTTTCATGAACACCTTGACGACGGTATCTGCTTCCAGCCCCATTTCCTGCTTTTCCGATGGCGAGAGATAGCGAGTGGGGATACTCGTATTCTGGATCGTCTTAAGGAACGACAGAATGTTCGCACGGTTGCGTCGCTGCAGTTCGGTGTCGTCGGGGCGCGTCAGCACGCATTGCTCGATGTATTGCTGACAGAAGTGACCGAAGCTGTAGTCGGTAGTGCGCGACTCCTGCGTCTGCTCAGCCAGCTTTTTGACCCGTTCTTCTTCGGTGATCTTGAAGATGATCTCCTTCCCCTTTTTCGCCTTGCTGAGGGCGAGGAATTCTGTGGCTTCATCGAAGTCATCGAAATAGCGGTCCGCCTTGAAATCCTTCCGAACGATCCGCACACGATACTTCTCGACCTCCTGTCCGTCTGCGTTTGTATACTCGACTGTCTGGATGTCGCGAATCTTGGGGGAAGCCATAAATTCCAATCATCCTATGGGCGAATTGATGGGCAAATTTCACCATGATTTGCCCATCATGGGTGAATTTTTGGCCTTTCTAATTTTACGTAACACGTTGATTTAATGATGATTGATATGGTTGATATTGCAACGTTGGGCGGCGGATGTTTCTGGTGCCAGGAGGCGGTCTTTCTGGACGTCGACGGCGTGACGGCCGTCGAATCCGGCTACGCGGGCGGCCATACGCGCGAACCCGGCTACCACGACGTGTGCGATGGCGGCACCGGCCACGCCGAGGTCGTGCAGGTGACGTTCGACCCGGCGCGCATCGGCTACCGCGAGATCCTCGAGATCTTCTTCGCGACGCACGACCCGACCCAGCTCGATCGGCAGGGCAACGACGTCGGCACGCAATACCGGTCGGTCGTGTTCACCCATTCTGACGCGCAGCGCGACATCGCGCTCGACGTGATCCGCGCGCTCGAGGCCGAGCGCCTCTACGCGAGCCCGATCGTCACGCAGGTCGAGCCGCTGAACGGCAACTACTGGCCGGCCGAGGCGTATCACCAGAATTACTACGCACGCAATCCGGGGCAGGGCTATTGCGCGGTCGTGATCGGGCCGAAGCTCGCGAAATTCCGCCAGAAGTTCGCGCACCGCCTCAAGTCGCGCGGCGCGTGACGCGCGGCGGGCTCACGCCGCGTTGTCGTCCGGCTGCGCGCACGCGGCGGCAATCTCGCGCGCGAGCGCGATGCACGACAGCGGCGCGGAGCCTTCGGCCTTGTTGTTGATCGTGATGAACACCGGCTGGCCGGCCAGCGCGTAGCGCGCGGCCAGCTCGGCGAGCGCCGCGCGCGTGTGCGGGTCCTCGTCGACCAGGCGGTCGAACGGCTCGTACTTCGCCTTCGCCTGTTCGTACTTGAAGCCGCCGTGCAGGCTCCAGCGCACAATCAGCGGGCCGGGGGCGTCGCCGTCGAGCAGCGCGAGCGCGGCCGCCTGCCGCAACGGCTCGGGCATCCGCGCGTGCAGGCCGACGCAGTAGCGCGTGCCCGCGGCGGCCAGCGCGCGGATGAAGCGGGGCGTGAGCAGGCAAGCGTCGCGGATCTCGACCGCGTAGCGCGGGCCGTCCGGCCCGGGCGGCAGCGGCGGCAGCGCCGCGAGGAACGCGCCCAGCCGGTCGGTCAGCGCGGCGGGGTCGGCAAGCAGCGCGTCGAGCATCGGTGAAAACTGGAACACCAGCACGCCGGCCTTGATGCCGAGCCCGTCCAGGCATGGCCGCACGAACGTGTCGGTGGCGAGCTGCGCGTCGAGGAACGTCGGGTTCGGCCCGGACGGCTCGCCGCGCCGGCCGCGCACGACCGCATCCGTGACCGACGCCGGCGCCTTCACGACGAAGCGGAAGTCGTCCGGCACCTGCTGTGCATAGCGCAGGTAGTCGGCCACCGACAGCGGCGCGTAGAACGAGCGGTCGAGGCTGACGCTCCTCAGCAGCGGATGCGTGGCGTAGGCGGCGAGCCCGTCGCGCGACAGTGCCGGCTGCGCGTATTCGCCGTCGTAGACGATGCCGTCCCAGCCGGGGAAGAACCATGACGACGTGCCGAGCCGCAGGTTCGGCGGGAGCCCCGCCGCGGCTGCGGCGACGTCGGGCGCGACCGGCGCGGGCGCCACACTGCGGCGGCGCCTGGTGCGAGCGGGCGGCGGCGCGGGGTCGTCCCACAGCGTGCCGTTCGATTGCGCATCGGCGGGCGGCGGCGCGACGCGGGCCGCGCGGTGGGCGTGATGGGAATGTCCGTCCGATGGCGCGCGGTGCTCGCGCGCGCGTTGCGCCGGCTGCGGCGCATGCGCGGATTGCGCCGATGGCGGCGGCTGGAGCGGGGCGTCCGGCCCACCGGATGCGCTGGTCGCGTCATCCGGCGCCGCGCCGAACAGATCGAATTGGGCGTCTGAGCGTGCGCTGTGCGTCTCGCCGCGTTGCCGCCCGGGCGGCGCATTGCGCCGCGTCCTGCCGTTACCCATCTCTGCCGTGCTCGAGGCGCCGCCTAGCGCGGCAGCGCGTGTTCGTACATGTAGCGCCGCGACCACGACAGCGTCGTCGCGCTGCGCCCGGCCTTGCGGCACACGATCTGATAGATCGACACGTCGTCGTGCTCGAACGCAAATGCGCAGCCGGCCAGATACACGCGCCAGATGCGGAATTTTTCGTCGTCGACGAGCTTTCTGGCCGCTTCGGCGGTCGCCTCGAAGTTTTCGGTCCAGATGTCGAGCGTGCGCGCATAGTGCCGCCGCAGGCTTTCGACGTCAACCGCCTCGAGCCCGCCGCGCTGCGCGGCTTCGAGCGCGAGGCTGATGTGCGGCAGCTCGCCGTCCGGGAACACGTAACGGTCGATGAACTCGCCGCCGCCGAGTGCCGTCTCGCCGCTTTCCGCGTCGGTCGACGTGATGCCGTGGTTCAACGCGACGCCGTTGTCGGCGAGCAGCTCGCGGATGCGCGCGAAATAGAGCGGCAGGTTCTTGCGGCCGACGTGCTCGAACATCCCGACGCTCGTGATGCGGTCGAACTGGCCCTGCACGTCGCGGTAGTCCTGCAGCCGGATCTCGATCTGGTCCTGCAGGCCGGCCGCCCTCACGCGCTCGGTCGCGAGGTCGAACTGGTTCTGCGACAGCGTCACGCCGACGCAGCGCGCGCCGAATTTTCCCGCGGCGCGCAGCACGAGCGCGCCCCAGCCGCAGCCGATGTCGAGCAGGCGCTGGCCCGGCTCGAGCTGGATCTTGGTCAGGATGTGGTCGATCTTCTTGACCTGCGCGGTGGCGAGGTCTTCGTCGCCGCGTTCGAAGTACGCGCACGAATAGACCATGTTCTCGTCGAGCCAGAGCCGGTAGAAGTCGTTCGAGACGTCGTAGTGGTACTGGATCGCCTTCTTGTCCGAGCTCTTCGTGTGCGTGAAGTAGCGCCGCACGCGGGCGAGCTTGCCCGCGCTCGTCATCGTGCTGCGCGCAAGCGAGTAGCTGACGTTGATGATGTCCGAGAGCTTGCCCTCGATGTCGATCTTGCCCTTCACGTATGCCTCGCCGAGATTGTCGAGGCTCGGTTCGAGCAGCAGCGGCAGCGCGGCCGCCGTGTTGACCTTCAGCGTCACCTGTGGCGCCGCGAACGTGCCGAAATCGAGTTGATCGCCGTTCCACAACACGAGCCGTGCCGGCACGTTCGCTTTTGCCCGCACGTCGTTCACCCACTGTGCCAGTTTCTTTTCCCAGAACATTTGGAGTCTCCGTCGTTCGTTGAAACGAATACAGCCAGGATTCCTGACCGGCGCCCGCTTGCGAGGCGGGCGCCCGGATGCAACACGAAATGCGTATGGCGCGCGGGGTGGAACGGAACGGCGGCGATCAGGGCGAGAGCCGGGAGATCGTCCAGCCGTGCGGCGCGGTGTCGTCGCGCGTATAGAGCAGCCTGTCGTGCAGCCGCGACGGGCGGCCCTGCCAGAATTCGAGCGAGTCGGGCACGAGGCGGTAACCGCCCCAGTGCGGCGGGCGCGGCGGGTTGTCGCCGAACCGCGCGCTGACGTCCTTTTCGCGCGCCTCGAGCGTCGCGCGGCTGTCGATCACCGTGCTCTGCTCGGACGCCCACGCGCCGATCCGCGAGCCGAGCGGGCGCGACGCGAAATAGCGGTCGCTTTCCTCGTCGGTCGTTTTCTCGATGTGGCCCTCGATACGTACCTGGCGCTCCAGCTCGATCCAGTAGAAGAGCAGCGCGGCGTGCGGATTCGCGTCGAGATCGCGACCCTTGCGGCTTTCGTAGTTCGTGAAGAACACGAAGCCGCGGTCGTCGACGGCCTTGATCAGCACGATGCGCGCGGACGGACGGCCGTCGTCGCCGACGGTCGCGAGCGTCATCGTGTTCGGTTCGGGCAGCTTGGCGGCGAGCGCCTCCTTGAACCAGCGGTCGAACTGGGCGAAGGGGGACGGGGCGGCCTCGGCTTCGTCGAGCGAAGCGCGGGAGTAGTTGATGCGGAGATCGGCAAGTGTCGTCATGTTATGCGAACGCTTCAATCTGGATTGAGTATAGCGAAGGAGGAAGAATCGTGTGTGGCATCGGTGCGTGAGGCGGGCGGCGATCAGGCAGAAT
This sequence comes from Burkholderia sp. lig30, assembly GCF_000687455.2. Lineage (GTDB taxonomy): Bacteria > Pseudomonadota > Gammaproteobacteria > Burkholderiales > Burkholderiaceae > Burkholderia. The sequence continues at coordinate 7,154 of NZ_JGVW01000071.1, read as the reverse complement.
AGAGGGCTGTACGACTTTCGTTTTTCTTGCCGCCATGTCCGCCACCGACGCTACCTCGATGAGTCCCGATCTTACTCCGAGCCCATCGAATCAGTTTGACGTGGATCGCGCCCGGCGTTTCGGCGGCATCGCCCGCCTGTACGGGGCGCCCGCGCTTGCCGCGTTCGAGCGCGCGCGCGTCGCGGTGGTCGGGATCGGCGGCGTCGGCTCGTGGACGGCGGAGGCGCTCGCGCGCAGCGCGGTGGGCGAGCTGACGCTGATCGACCTCGACAATGTTGCCGAAAGCAACACGAACCGGCAGATCCACGCGCACGACGGCAATTACGGCAAGCCGAAGGTCGATGCGATGGCCGAGCGCATCGCGCTCATCGATCCCGCCTGCCGCGTGAACCGGGTCGAGGATTTCGCGGAACCGGACAATTTCGACGCACTGTTCGGCGGCGGCTTCGACTACGTGATCGACGCGATCGACAGCGTACGCACCAAGGTCGCGCTGATCGCCTGGTGCGTCGAGCACGGCCAGCCGCTCGTCACGGTGGGCGGCGCGGGCGGCCAGCTCGATCCGACGCGCATCCGAATCGACGATCTCGCGCTGACGATCCAGGATCCGCTGCTGTCGAAGGTACGCGCGCAGCTGCGCAAGCTGCACGGCTTTCCGCGCGGGCCGAAGGCGCGCTTCAAGGTCGCCGCGGTCTACTCGGACGAGCCGCTGATCTACCCGGAAGCGGCCGCCTGCGATATCGAGGACGGCGAGGAGCCGTCCGCCGCCGCGCACGTCGCCGGCCTCAACTGCGCCGGCTTCGGCTCGAGCGTGTGCGTGACGGCGAGCTTCGGCTTCGCGGCCGCCGCGCATGCGCTGCGGGCGATCGCGGCGCGCGCGGCCGGCTGATCGCCGCCACGCGCATCCCGGGCCTGCCCGCGTCAATACACGCCAATGGCGGCGCTGCGAACGTGCGCCGCCGGTCGTCCCCGACGGAGGCTTCCTCCGGGCGCCGCGCCGGTCAGTGAAGCGCCATGCCAAGCTTGCGCCGCCAGGCGGACACCAGCTCCGGGCGGTCGCCGGCCAGTTCGAACACCGAGATCATCGTCTTGCGGCCGAGGTCGTCGCCGAACGCGCGGTCGCGCTTGACGATCTCCAGCAGCTGCTCGAGCGCCCCTTCGTAAGCGCGCCGCGCGATCAGGCTCTGCGCGAGGTCGAAGCGCGCGTCGAGGTCGGCGGGATTGTCGGCGATGCGCGCCTCGAGCGCGTCCGTCGGCGGCAGGTCGGCGGTCGCGTCGAGCGCCTCGAAACGGGTCACGATCGCCTGGTAGCGCGGATCGCCGCTTTGCGTCGTCTGCGCAGACAGGCGCGCCGCCTCGTCGCGCGCGGCGTCGACGTGGTTGTGCGCGAGCAGCAGCTCGATCAGGTCGAGCCGGGCCATGTCGTAGCCGGGGTTCAGCGCGAGCGCGGCCTGCAGGTGTTCGAGCGCGTCGTCGACGCGCGCCTGCTCCAGCGCGAACTGCGCGGCGCGCCGCTCGGCTTCCTCGGGCGCGGGCAGCAGCCGGTCGAGGAACGCGCGCAACTGGCCTTCGGGCAGCACGCCGACGAACTGGTCGACCGGGCGCCCGTCGGCAAACGCGATCACGTGCGGAATGCTGCGCGTCTGGAAGTGGGCGGCCAGCTCCTGGTTCTCGTCGACGTTGACCTTGACGAGCTTCCAGCGGCCCGCGTAATCGCTTTCGAGCTTCTCCAGCAACGGGCCGAGCGTCTTGCAGGGGCCGCACCACGGCGCCCAGAAGTCGACCAGCACGGGCAGGTCCAGTGACGCCTCGATGACGTCTTTCTCGAAAGTGGCAAGCGTGGTGTCCATGGCGTTCTCTTGGGTTCGAATGTCGTCAGGATGGGGACGGATCGTCGTTTTTCAACGCGGCTTGCGTTCGGGCAGCGGCACCCATTCGGTTTCGCCGGGCACCTGGCCCATTTCCTGCAGCGTCCACGCCTGTTTGGCGCGCTCGATCGCGTCGCGGCTGCTCGCGACGAAGTTCCATTCGATGAAGCGTTCGCCGTCGAGCGTCGCGCCGCCGAGCAGCATCGCGCGCGCGCCGGTTTCGCTCGCCAGCGTGACCGCGACGCCGGGCGCGAGCACCGCCATCTGCGTCGCGTCGAGCGGTGTGCCGTCGATCGACAGCGTGCCTTCGACCAGATAGACCGCGCGCTCCTCGTGCTCCGCGTCGAGCACGAGGCGGCTGCCGGCCGCGAATTCGGCGGCGACGTACAGCGTGCGCGAGAAGGTCGTGACGGGCGAGCGCAGCCCGAACGCATCGCCGGCGATCACGGTCAGCGATACGCCGCCTTCGGTCAGCTTCGGCAACGTGGCCGCGGCGTGGTGCTCGAACGACGGCGCGTCGGTCTCGTGCGCGAGCGGCAGCGCGACCCAGGTCTGGATGCCGTGGACGGTGTGGCCGCGCTCGCGCAGCGCGGCCGGGGTGCGCTCGGAATGGACGATGCCGCGCCCGGCCGTCATCCAGTTGACGTCGCCGGGCACGATCTCCTGCAGCGAGCCGAGGCTGTCGCGGTGCAGGATCGCGCCCTCGAACAGATAGGTGACGGTGGCGAGCCCGATGTGCGGGTGCGGGCGCACGTCGAGGCCGGTGCCGGCGGGCAGCGCAGCCGGCCCCATGTGATCGAAGAAGATGAACGGACCGACGAGGCGGGCCGCCATCGCGGGCAGCGTGCGGCGGACCTGGAGGTTGCCGATGTCGCGCAGGTGCGGCTTCAGCAGGGCTTTGATGGCGACGGACATCGCGAGTCTCCTGTCGGATGCGGGGCGGCTGAATGCGGCCAGGGTGCGGCTCATTGTACTGGCGCCGGTGCCGCGTCGCGCGCCGGGATTCCATGCCGCCCGCGCGGATTTCTGAAACGCCCGCCATTCCCCGGTAGACTGCCCGATCTCGAGACAACGAACCAGGGAGACGAAGATGGCCCCGAAGGACTTGCTGCTGGCGCTGGTGGTGATCCTCGCGTGGGGCGTGAACTTCGTCGTGATCAAGGTTGGCCTGCACGGCATGCCGCCGATGCTGCTCGGCGCGTTGCGCTTCATCCTCGCGGCGGTCCCGGCCGTGTTCTTCGTGCGCCGTCCGCGGATCTCCTGGCGGCTTCTGGTGCTGTACGGGGCGACGATCCAGCTCGGCCAGTTCGTTTTCCTGTTTACCGGGATGTACGTCGGGATGCCGGCGGGGCTCGCGTCGCTCGTGCTGCAGTCGCAGGCGTTCTTCACGCTGGTGTTCGCGATGGCGTTTCTCGGCGAGCGGCTGCGCGTGCAGAACCTCGTCGGCCTCGCGATCGCCGCGACCGGGCTCGTCGTGATCGCGGCGCAGGGCGGGCGCGCGATGACGCTGGCCGGCTTCCTGCTCACCCTCTGCGCGGCCGCGATGTGGGCGCTCGGCAACATCCTGACGAAGAAGGTCGGTCAGGCCGATCTGGTGTCGCTCGTCGTGTGGGCGAGCCTCGTGCCGCCGGTGCCGTTCCTGCTGCTGTCGCTGTGGTTCGAAGGGCCGCAGCGCATCGCGAGCGCGCTCGGCGCGCTGACGGGCGCGTCGGTGTTCGCGGTCGTCTATCTCGCGTTCGTCGCGACGCTGCTCGGCTACGGCCTGTGGAGCCGCCTGCTGTCACGCTATCCGGCCGCGCAGGTCGCGCAGTTTTCGCTGCTGGTGCCGATCGTCGGGCTGGCGTCGTCGTCGCTGCTGCTCGACGAGCATCTGACGCGCGCGCAACTGGCCGGCGCGGCGCTCGTGATGGGCGGGCTTGCCGTCAACATACTCGGCGGCAGGCTGATGCGGCGCTTCGCATCGGCGTCGTGATCCCGATCCGCGCGGCGATGCGCGGATCGGGGCCGCCGCGCGTCACGCCATGCGGTTCTTCGCGAGCGGCGGGTTCGCCGAGAAATAGCGCTTGATGCCGCGGAAGATCGCGTCGGCCATCTGGTCGCGATAGCTGTCGTCGTTGAGCTTGCGCTCCTCCTCCGGGTTGCTGATGAACGCCGTCTCGACGAGGATCGACGGGATGTCGGGCGCTTTCAGCACCGCGAACCCGGCCTGCTCGACCGAGCCCTTGTGCAGCTTGTTGATGCCGCCTACTTCCTTCAGCACGTAGTCGCCGTAGCGCAGCGAATCGCGGATCTGCGCGGTGGTCGACATGTCGAACAGCGCGCGCGTGACCGCGGCGTCCTGCGTCTTGATGTTGATGCCGCCGATCAGGTCCGACGCGTTTTCCTTGTTCGCGAGCCAGCGGGCCGCGACACTCGACGCGCCGTGATCCGACAGCGCGAACACCGACGAACCGCGCGCCTCCGGCGTCGTGAACGCGTCCGCGTGGATCGACACGAACAGGTCGGCGCCGACCCGGCGTGCCTTCTGCACGCGCACGTTGAGCGGCACGAAGAAGTCGGCGTCGCGCGTCATCATCGCGCGCATGTTCGGCGCGGCGTCGATCTTCGCGCGCAGCCGCTTCGCGATGTCGAGCGCGACGTGTTTTTCGTAGGTGCCGCCGCCGCCGATCGCGCCGGGGTCCTCGCCGCCGTGGCCCGGGTCGATCGCGACCGTCAGCAGGCGCACGGTGCCGCCCTTGCCGGGCTTCGGCGCGGTGAATGCGTAGGTGTCGCCGTCTTCGCCGTCGTCCTTGCGCGCGACGACGGGCGGCAGCTTGACCGCGGGCTTCGCGGCCGTGGCGGGCGGATTGCCGGCCGCCGCAGGCTTGCGCGGCGCGGGCGCGTTCTGCGCGAAGCGCTGGAAGAACGCGTCGCTGTTGTCCGCGCCCGCGGCGCCCGGCACGGGTGGCGCGGCCGGGCCGGCGAGCGCCGTCGGCGGCTGCACCTGCTGCGCGCGCGTCGCTTCGTTGAACTGCTGCTCCTTGCGCTCCGTCTGCGTGATCAGCTCCGTCAGCGGATCGGGCGCGACGGCCGGATACAGGTCGAACACGAGCCGGTAACGGTAGGTGCCGACGGGCGGCAGCGTGAACACCTGCGGCTTCACCGAGCCCTTCAGGTCGAACACCATCCGCACGACGTGCGGCTGATACTGGCCGACGCGCACCGACTGGATCTGCGGATCGTTCGGCGCGATCTTCGACACGAGATCGCGCAGCGCCTGATCGAGATCGAGCCCGTTCAGGTCGACGACGAGCCGATCGGGCCCTTGCAGCAGCTGTTGATTGTTCTGCAGCGGCTGGTCCGATTCGATCGTCACGCGCGTGTAATCGCGCGCCGGCCACACGCGCACGCCGAGCACCGACGTCGCGCGTGCGAGCCGCGGCACCGCGAGGCCGAGCACCAGCGTCGACGCGCCCGCGCACAGGATCTGCCGGCGCCGCCAGTTATGCGTCGCGGTGGCCGCCGATTCGATCGAGCGGAACGGTTTGATCAACATCTTTCGAGACATGCCTTTCCTGATGCGCTGTACGCGCGGGCGGTGAGGGCGCGGCCGTCGCCGTCCACGTCGAGCGAGAAGACGAGATCCGGCACGCCGAGCAGCGTGCCCGCCTGTTGCGGCCATTCGACGAGGCAGATCGCGCTCGAATTGAAATACTCGCGAAAGCCGGCATCGGCCCACTCGGCCGGATCGTTGAAACGGTACAGATCGAAGTGATAGACCTCGAGTTCCCCGTCGCTGCGTTCGAGCGCGTACGGCTCGACGAGCGTGTAGGTCGGGCTGCGCACGCGGCCGCGGTGGCCGAGGCCGCGCAGGATCGCGCGCACGAGCGTGGTCTTGCCCGCGCCCAGGTCGCCGACGAGCTGGATCTGCAAGCCGTTGAACGCGCGCTCGCGGGCCAGCGCGGCGCGTGCCGCGTCGAGCGCATGCGCGAAGCGTTCGCCGAACGCATCGGTCGCCGTTTCGTCGGCGAGCGCGATCACGCGTTCCGCGAGCGGTGCGGGCAGCGTGGGAACGTGGCGAGAAGGAGTGGGCGTGGCTGGCATTCTCGTAAAATAGTGCGATGAACCGATTACCGGAAATCGCCGTTACCGACACGCCTTCGACACAACGCGAAGGCATGGCGCCGTGCGTCCTCGACGATGCGGCGCTGGCGGCGCTCGCGGCGCGCATCAAGGCGTGGGGGCGCGAATTGGGTTTCGGGGCGATCGGCATCAGCGACACCGATCTCTCGGATGCCGAAGCGGGGCTCGCCGCCTGGCTGGAAGCCGGATGCCACGGCGAGATGGATTATATGGCGAAACATGGGGTGAAACGCGCGCGCCCGGCCGAACTTGTGGCCGGTACGCGACGCGTGATCTCGGCGCGGCTCGCCTATCTGCCGGGCGAAACGCTCGCGGCCGGCGCACCTGCGGATGGCGTGCCACAGCCCGACTGGCGCGCGCTGGAGCGCGCCCGGCTCGACGATCCGCAGGCGGCGGTCGTGTCGATCTACGCGCGCGGCCGCGATTATCACAAGGTGTTGCGAAACCGCCTGCAGACCCTCGCCGAGCGCATCGAGCGCGAGATCGGCGCATTCGGCTACCGCGTGTTCACCGATTCCGCGCCGGTGCTCGAAGTCGAGCTCGCGCAGAAGGCGGGCGTCGGCTGGCGCGGCAAGCACACGCTGCTGCTGCAGCGCGATGCGGGTTCGCTGTTCTTCCTCGGCGAGATCTACGTCGACATTCCGCTGCCGACCGATGCGCAGACCGCGCCCGGCGCGGCGCCGGAGACGCCGGGCGCGCACTGCGGCAGCTGCACGCGCTGCATCGCCGCGTGCCCGACGGGCGCGATCGTCGCGCCGTACCGCGTCGATGCGCGGCGCTGCATCTCGTATCTGACGATCGAGCTGAAAGGCAGCATCCCGGAGCCGCTGCGCCCGATGATCGGTAACCGTGTGTACGGCTGCGACGACTGCCAGCTCGTCTGTCCGTGGAACAAGTTCGCGCAGGCCGCACCGGTGGCCGACTTCGACGTGCGGCACGGGCTGGACCGCGCGACGCTCGTCGAGCTGTTCGGCTGGAGCGCGCAGGAATTCGACGAGCGGATGCAGGGCAGCGCGATCCGCCGCATCGGCTACGCGTGCTGGCTGCGGAACCTGGCGGTCGGCCTCGGCAACGCGCTGCGTGCGCCGGCCGGGCAGCTCGCGCCGGATGCGCGCGACGCGATCGTCGCGGCGCTGCGCGCGCGCGCCGACGACGCGTCGCCGC